>NZ_JBIUWD010000003.1:0-237034 GCF_044743285.1 Microbacterium sp. NPDC087665
CACCTGGCTCGACTACTACAACCTAGAACGAGCCCACCTCGGCATCAGAGGCAAGACCCCCATCGACCGAATCAACAACGGTCGAGGTCAGTACACCTAGCGCCGGTCGTCGTCGTCCCAGGGACCTTCCCACCAGCCCGCGCGTCCGTCGCCCTCGGAGCCCGGGCCCCGGCGACGCGAGCGCACGAACTGCACGATGATGACGGTCAGCGAGCTCAGACCGATCAGGATGAGCACGAGGAACAGCAGGTCGCTCTGGTTCATGGTCGCTTTCCTTCCGCGGCATCCGCCACGATCTTCGCGATGCGGGCATCGCGGGTCTCGGTGCGCTTCGCCATCGCGATGTGCGTGAGTCCGAACTTCTTCACCGATTTCGGGAACGCATCCCAGTGCTCGCGCGCCGCCGGAACGGCATCGAGGGCGGCGGTCAGTGCGGGCGGCTCGATTCCGGCCTCCGGACCGTCGAGTAGGGTCCACGAACCGTCGGCCTTGGCGGCGTCGAGCACGCGGATGCCGGCCGGTGCGAGCAGCCCGGCTGCCTCGAGTTCGATGAGGCGGGCCTTGTTCGTCGCCGCCCAGCCGCTGCCGCGGCGCCGTGGTGAGAACCACTGCGCGTTGACCCCGTCGAAGACGCGCACCGGGCCGTCGATCCAGCCGAAGCAGAGGGCGTGCCGCACGGCGTCGTCGTAGCCGAGGCCGTCGGCGGTGGTTCCGCGCACGCTCAACAGCCACACGCCGGGGGTGTGCTCGTGGTTCTCTTCGAGCCAGGAACGCCAGGCTGCAGCATCCGCCGCCGTCAGTCGTTCGCCCTCGTCGAGCACTCCCATGTCAGTCCTCGTCGAGCGTCGGGATCGATTCGGTGACGGTGGGCAGCAGGTCGGCGACGGAGTCGACGATCTCGTCGGGACGGAACGGGTACTTCTCGATCTCGGCCTGGTCGCTGATGCCGGTGAGAACGAGCACGGTGTGCAGGCCCGCTTCGATGCCGGCGACGATGTCGGTGTCCATTCGGTCACCGATCATGCCGGTCTTCTTCGAGTGCGCGCCGATCTTGTTGAGAGCCGAGCGGAACATCATCGGGTTCGGCTTGCCGACGACGTAGGGCTCTTTGCCGGTGGCCTTCGTGATGAGGGCGGCGATCGCGCCGGTCGCGGGCATCGGGCCCTCGGCGCTCGGGCCGGTGGCGTCGGGGTTGGTGACGATGAAGCGCGAGCCCTTGTTGATGTGGCGGATCGCCTTGGTGATCGCCTCGAACGAGTAGTTGCGCGTCTCGCCGACGACCACGAAGTCGGGGTCGGTCTCGGTCATGATGAACCCGGCTTCGTGCAGCGCGGTGAGGATGCCGGCTTCGCCGATCACGAACGCCGAACCGCCGGGCAGCTGCTGCGCGAGGAAGTCGGCGGTGGCGAGAGCCGAGGTCCAGATGCGCTCCTCGGGAACGACCAGCCCGCTCTGGCGCAGACGCGCCGAGAGGTCGCGCGCCGTGAAGATGGAGTTGTTGGTGAGCACGAGGTACGGGATCTCGTTCTGCTCCCACCCGGCGAGCATCTCGGATGCTCCGGGAATAGCGGTGTTCTCATGCACGAGAACGCCGTCCATGTCGGTCAGCCAGCACTCGATGTCATCGCGATGTCCCATGACCACAGCCTAGAGGGAGCATGTGACAGTCGCCTGGGGTGTTTCGTCGGGGCTGGGCTGCATGCCGTAGGAACCCAGCGATCCCACCTCCCAGGGGCCGTCGTGGTACTCGAGTTGAAGCTCGTTCACGAGTTCTCGGTAGGAGAAGTAGGTCTGTTCCGCGTCGGCGTAGAGCGCGTCGCCGGTGGGGGCGGGGGTGCATCCGGTCATGAGGAGGGCTCCTGTCAGCGCCAGCACGATGCCCGGGCTGAACCGCTGTGTGGTCGGACGCTTGCGTATCACCGCTGCCGTCTGTCCATCAAGGGATTGGTGTCGGCGTGGGGGTGGGATCCTCGCGAACGAACTGTGGGTCACCGGGCGTGATGCCGAAGAACAGAGGATCCGTCGGAGCCTCAACATCGGAAGGGAGGTAGCCGCCGAGGAAGTTGACATCTCCGAAGAGCATGTCGGAGAGCTCGAAGGCATCTCCGGGACGGCAGGCGGTGTCAACGCTGATTCCGATGCTGCCGTTCTTGAGGAACCGGACCAGGAACAGCTCGTAGTCGGCTTGGTTGCGGACGATGACCTGGAGCACTTGACCATCGTTGTCGTCGGCACCGATGACTTGACGTGACGGAGAGAGACCCTTGTCTTTCAAGAAGCGCTCGGCGATGTCCGCGTACTCCTCGCGTTGGGACCCGTCCAGTCGGATGCTGCGGTGCAGAGAGAAGTTATAGCCCTTGTCGTTGTCGCACTGGTTTGGCTGCATGCCGTAGGAGCCCATCGATCCAACCTTCCAGGGGCCGTCGTGGTACTCGAGCTGAAGCTCGCTCACGACTTCCCTGTACTCGAGGTATGTCTGTTCCGCGTCGGCGTAGAGCGCGTCGCCGGTGGGCGCGGGGCTGAGGTCGCATCCGGTCATGAGAAGGGCTCCTGTCAGCGCCAGCACGATGCAGGTGCTGAACCGTTGCGCGGTCGGGCGCTTGCGTGTCACCGCTGCCGTCTGTCCATCAGGGGGTCGGTGTCGGCGTGGGGGTGGGATCGTCGCGCACGAACTGCGGGTCGCCGGGGGTGATGCCGAAGAACAGCGGATCGGTGGGCGCCTCAACATCGATAGGAAGATACCCCAGGCCAAGATTCGTATCCCCGAAGAGCTGGTCTCCGAGTTCGAAGGCGTCACCGGGACGGCAGGCAGTGTCAACGCTGATACCGACGCTACCGTTCTTGAGGAACCGAACCAGGAACAGTTCGTAGTCGCCTTGGTCGCGAACGATGACCTGGAGCACTTGACCATCGTTGTCGTCGGCACCGATGACTTGTCGTGACGGCGAGAGCCCCTCGTCTTTCAGGAAGCGTTCGGCGATGTCTGCGTACTCCTCACGCTGGGAGGCGTCCAGTCGAATGCTGCGGTGCAGAGTGAAGTTGTAGCCCGCGTCGTTGTCGCACTGATTGGGCTGCATGCCGTAGGAACCCAGCGAGCCAATCTCCCACGGGCCGTCGTGGTACTCAAGTTGAAGCTCGTTGACGACTTCCCGATAGGAGAAGTAGGTCTGTTCCGCGTCAGCGTAGAGCGCGTCGCCGGTGGGGGCGGGGGTGCATCCGGTCATGAGAAGAGCTCCTGTCAGCGCCAGCACGATGCCGGCGACGTGTCGTCGCTGTCGGTCTTTCGGGGTCGAAGTCATCCTTGCAACGCATTCTGGCTGCCAAAGCCGCCTGGGGTTGTGACCGGTTCGCCGTCGGTGATGACTCCGATGATGTTCGCGAACGATTCCGAACCGTCTTGGAGGTACCCGCCGGGCTGATCCCATGGGAGGGGGATGGTGCCTTCGCTGTGGGTGCCGTGACCGGGGGTGTTGAGAAGGGGCGTACCGTCGTGCTGCTCCCAGGTAGGTTCGGACCCGTCAAGGTTGGGCGTGTAGCCGCCGTCGGAGTCGAAGGACACTGCCCCGTCGATGCTGCCGGGATCGATGGGGTGAGGGCTCAGCCGGCCTATCCGAGCCAGGGCGTCGTCGGGGGAGGTGGTGGCGAAGACGTTCGTGCCTGAGTAGTCGACCCGGGCATCGGGGTCGGTGCCGAGCGCGTGATCGGTGAGGCCTGCGGACCCGACCGCTATCAGGTTGTCCACCCCCAGATTGTCTGCGGCGCTGCCGACAGCGAGGAACGCGGTCGTACTGCCATAGGAATGCCCGATCACCGTCGTGACCGCGTTGGGCGGTGCCGCCTGGTCGAGTCCGCGCAGGAAACCGGTCAATGTCTCTGCCCCCACGACCGCCTGCGCGGTTGAGGGCTCCGTGGCGAAATTCGGCGAGTCATACCCGAACCACACGATCGTCGCGCCTGTCCCACCAGCCTCGGCGATGTAGTCGTTCATGTCGGCGGCCGATCCGCCCCAATCCCCGATGCCGTTGAGCTGGGACATCATCCCGGCGACGAGCACGCTCACGTTCGTGACGCCTGCAAGCGGATCGCTGAGTTTGTCCGGGTCAAAAGTGACTCCGTCAACGTAGAGCAATGCTGCAGTGCCCTGGTTCTTGTCGAAGAGGTTGAGGGAGACCGGAAGACCACCCTTCCGGTTCAGTTCGATGAGAAGCTTCTCGATCTCGGTATCTGTCGGGTCTCCCCAACTCGTCTCACTGGCCTCTTCGAGCACGGCGACGTTCGCGGCGATGCGGTACTCATACGGGATGCCTTCGAGGTTGCCGACGAACTCCGGATAGGTCGCCGCGAGGCGTTCGCGCTCGGCGTCGCTCAACGAGTCCCACGCTGCCGCGACCTCCTCCGGGGTATCGGCGTCGGCGAGCCTGGTCAGGTTCGGATCAGCAGGGTTCGACACAGTGCCCGAGTCCGATGATCCGTCGAAACGCGCATCGACCCCGGCGAGCGAGGCGACGGCGCGCGCATACGCGTCGTCCCAAAAGGAGAACTGCGTCTCCCACGCCATCCACGCCTCAGTGAGCGTCTCCTCGGCCTGAGCGAGAGAGTCCTGGGCCGTGGTGGCGGAGTCCCGGTAGCGCTCGTTACGTGCAAGAAGAGTTGCGCTCGTCGCATCGGTGTTTGCCCCGGCGATCCATTGAGAATACTCATCGCTGCGCATCCATGTGCTCAGCTCGGTCTCGGCCATCACCGTTGTGTGATGCGCAGTATCCCGTGCAGTGATCGCTTCGGTCACATCCGCCATGAGCAGATTCGCGCGACCGCCATACGTTTCGACGTCGTTGCCGTACTGTACGACGATGCGCGAGAGCCGCCTGAGCATCTCCACCGGGTGCTCGAGCGAAGACATTCACCTCGCCAGCCGAGCTGCGGGCTTTGTCGAGCGCCTGGCCTGTGCCCTCGAGGTTGTCACTCACGTTGCGCAAGACGGTCTGCATCTGCTTCACGTGGCCCTTGGCGGTGCCGAGCCTGTCGTTCAGCGTGTTGATCTGTCCGACGTCGTAGACGATCGTCTCGAACGGATAGCCCTGTGGTGAGGTGGTCATCGACCCACTTCCTCCCAGCCGGAGCCGAGACTGACGTCGAGATCCTGAACCTGACTCTCGATCGTCTGTAAGCGGGTCGCCACGTTCGTTACGTCGTCTTCGTGGAGCCGGAGCTGGGCTCGTATTGAACCAATCGTTCCCTCGAGCGACTCCCGTAGACCTGTTCGCCCTACCGGTGCCTGCACCCCGGTCTCAGAGCCGTGGGCAGATTCCATCGCGCCTCCAAGGTCGAACGACGCTGCTTCCAAGGCTGTGCGTTGGTTCCATAGCGCCGTATAGACGACGCCAAATTGTTCGGACATAGCTTGGCCCCCCGACCGATGTATCTGCGGCAGATTAGCACGTCCGTACTGTAGGCCGGAGCGCAGCAGGCTTACGCGCTGATCCAGACGACCTCGGCCGCACCGTCCGGCAGCGCGACTTCCGCGCCGTCGAGCTCGACACCGGATGCTGTCACGCGCACCGTCGACGAGACATCGAGGCCGAGCGTTTCGAGGCTGCGCAGCAGCTCGGGGTCGCGGTCGTCGACGCGCAGCACGTGGCCGGTGTGCCCGGCCGGAGCATCCGCCAGCAGCACGAAGGGCTCGCGTTCGATTCGCCCATCGGCATCGGGGATCGCGTCACCGTGCGGGTCGAACCGGGGGCGTCCGAGACGCTCGTCGATGCCCTCGAGCAGGCGGTCGCTGATGGTGTGCTCGAGCACCTCGGCCTCGTCGTGCACCTCGTGCCAGCCGTAGCCGAACTCCTGCACCAGCCACGTCTCGATCAGCCGGTGGCGGCGTACCATGGCGAGCGCGCGCTGGGTTCCGGCATCCGTCAGTCGCACCGCGCCGTACGGCACATGCGAGACGAGACCGGCAGCCGCGAGCTTCTTGACCATCTCGGTCACCGACGACGGCGCGATGCCGAGCTTCGCCGCGAGCACGGACGGGGTGATCGGCGCATCCTGCCATTCGGTATGCGCGTACACCGTCTTCAGGTAGTCGTCTGCTGCCGGGGATGCCACCGCACCATCTTAGGCGGCGGTGGCGATCAGTTCGCGACCGCGACCAGCACGCCCCAGGCCGCCTGGCCCGCGAAGAAGACGACGAGGAAGCCGAGGATCGCGGCGGCCAGCGACAACCGGCCGTCGTAGTCGGGCAGGTCGGCGATGCCGATCCGGCGGGCGCGGAACGTCAGAACGAGCGTCACGATGCCGAGCGCCAGCTGCACCCACGGACCACCGAACGGCAGTACCTGGGGGAACGCCACGAGCAGACCGCCGAGCAGCCCGGTCGCGAGTCCGATCCAGCTGAGGAGACGGACGTTGCGGCGGGCGGTGTCGGAAGACATGACATCGAGCCTATCCGCGCCTCGGAATGCTCGGGTTCAGGCCCCCGTGAGCACCAGCCAGAGCAGTGCGCCGTTCAGTGCGATCAGCAGTACCGAGGCGATGACACCGGCGGCCGTCGTCCAGACGCGGTTGGTCCATGCGCCGAGGGTGCGGCGCTGCGCGGTGAGCACCACCAGAGGGATCAGCGCGAACGGGATGCCGAACGACAAGACGACCTGGCTGAGCACCAGCGCGAGCGTCGGATCGATGTTGAGCCCCAGGATCACGAGCGCCGGGATGAGCGTCACCAGGCGACGAGCGAGCAGGGGGATGCGCACGTGCAGCAGGCCGTGCATGATCTCGGCGCCGGCGTACGCGCCCACCGATGTCGACGCGAGGCCCGAGGCGAGCAGTCCGACCGCGAAGAACGTCGCCACAACCGGGCCGAGCCCTGCGGCCAGCGCGGCGTGCGCGCCCTCGAGCGAGTCGGTGCCCTCGACGCCGGCGAGGTTCGCGGCGGCCAGCAGCAGGATGCCGAGGTTGACCGAGCCCGCGATGATCATCGCGATCGTGACATCCCAGCGGGTGGCGGTGAGGATGCGGCGGATGCGCGAGGTCTCGGTGCGGGCGGCCTCGGCCACGGCATCCGTCTTCTGGTGGCGAGGGTTCGCGCCGAACCGATCGCGGCTGAGCGCGGAGTGCGCGTAGATGGCGTGCGGCATGATCGTGGCGCCGAGGATGGATGCCGCGAGCAGCACCGACCCGGTTCCCTCGAAGCGAGGCACCAGGCCACCGACGACACCGGCCGGGTCGGGCGGTGCGATGAAGACGCCCGCCACGAACCCCACGGTGATGATCACCATGAGTCCGATGATCACGAACTCGAACGGGCGTGCGCCGCGTCGCGATTGCACGGCGAGCAGCACCATCGAGACGGCGCCGGTGATGAGGCCGCCCAGCAGCAGCGGCACATTGAAGAGCAGATTGAGGGCGACGGCCCCACCGATGACCTCGGCGAGATCGGTGGCCATGGCGACCAGCTCGGCCTGGAGCCAGTACGAACGGCGCGCCCACTTGTTGCGGATGCGCGAGCCGAGCACCTCGGGAAGGCTCTGCCCCGTGACCACACCGAGCTTGGCCGAGAGGTATTGGATGAGCCATGCCATCACGTTGCCCGCGAGCACGACCCAGACGAGCAGGTAGCCGTACTGGGCGCCCGCGGTCATGTTGCTGGCGACGTTGCCCGGATCGAGGTAGGCGACACCCGCGACGAGGGCGGGGCCGAGCAGCCACATGCTGCGCGGCGGCCCGGTGCGGGTCGTCGGGGCATCGATCATCGAGGAATTTTTAGGCACACCGAAACCGTAGCGTATTTTTAGGCACACCGAAATATCAGGATGGGCGGCGGGCGACGGATGCTGCGCCGGATAGCCTGGCGGGATGGATGAGCAGACGCCCGAACGCACCACCCACGGCGTCGGCCCCTGGCCCGGAGGGCCCACCGAGTGGCCCGACGGCGAGCAGTACGACCCCGAGCTGCTCGAGAACGGCGACACCCGCAACGTCATCGACCGCTACCGGTACTGGCGCATGGAGGCGATCGTCGCGGAACTCGACACGCACCGGCATCCGTTCCATGTCGCGATCGAGAACTGGCAGCACGACATGAACATCGGCTCGATCGTGCGCAGCGCCAACGCGTTCCTCGCCGACACCGTGCACATCATCGGTCGCCGCCGCTGGAACAAGCGCGGCGCCATGGTCACCGACCGCTACCAGCACGTCGTGCACCACGAAGACATCGAGACGTTCGCGGCCTGGGCCGCCGAGCAGGGTATGCCGATCATCGCGGTCGACAACGTCGCAGGATCCGTCCCCGTCGACAAGGCCGACCTGCCGCAGCGCTGCGTGCTGCTGTTCGGTCAGGAAGGCCCCGGCCTCTCGCCCGAAGCGCTCGCCGCGGCATCCGGACACATCGAGATCACCCAGTACGGGTCGACCCGATCGATCAACGCCAGCGCCGCCGCCGCCGTGATCATGTACGAATGGTGCCGCCGCTACGCGGACTGAGGGTCGGATTCGGGCCGGGCCTCACTCACGGTCGATGCCGAGTACATGCCGATACAGCGCGCTGACATCGCGGTCGAGTGTGTCGATGCGAGTGTGGACGCTTCGGATCTCGGCCTTGATGACCTGCACGAAGAGCGTCGACACGATCGTGATCATGCCGAAGATGGCTGCGGCGAAAACACCGATCAACACCCAGATCTGCGGTTCGTTCATGCTCAGCATCCCCCCATTGTCGTTCGCCGGAGTTCAGGATGCCAGGGGGGAGAGGGTGAGATTTTCGCCTCTCGCGGGGAGTGTGGATAACTCGGCATCCGCCTCTGTTGTGCAGTCTTCGTCCGCGCAGCCCTAGGCCGTGGCGTTCAGCCAGCGCCCGGAGCGCACCCGCCAGCCGAGCGTGGCGAGGCGCGCGAGCAGATACACACCGAAGAAGGCGACGGCGAGCCAGATGAGTCCGGCGCTGCCCGTGAGTCCGAGAGCGGCGATGATCCACAGCGCGGGAAGGAACGGCACGAGGTTGAGCCCGCCCGCGATGGCGAGGTAGCGCGCATCGTTGGCGCCCATCAGCACGCCGTCGAGCACGAACACCACGCCGGCGATCGGCTGCGCGACGGCCAGGATGATGAGGGCGGGCTGCACGAGGGCTGCGATCTCGGGGTCGCCGGTGAAGACGATGCCGAGCACGCCCGAGAGGGCGCCGATCACCACGCCCACGATCACGCCGAACCACGCACCCCACGCGACCGTGCGCCCGAGCACGCGGTGCACCTGCCTCTTATCTCCGGCGCCGAGCTCTTTGCCGATCAGAGCCTGTGCGGCGATCGCGAGCGCATCGAGGGCGAAGGCTGCAGCCGAGAAGATCGTGAAGACGATCTGCCACCCGGCGAGCTCGTCGGTGCCGACCGCCGTCGCGACGGCGACCGTCGCGAGAAGGGCGGCGCGCAGACTCACGGTACGCAGGAACAGCCAGCCGCTCGATCGCGCGGTGCTGCCCATGCCGTCGCGTTGCACCCGCAGAGACGCGCTGTGGGTGGTGGCGAGTCGACGAACGACCAACGCGTAGGCGGCGACCATGCCCCACTGCGCCGCGACCGTTCCCGCCGCGGATCCGGCGATGCCCCAGCCGAGGCCGTAGATGAAGAGCACGTTGAGCAGCGCGTTCGCGCCGAATCCGAGCCCGGCGATCCACAGCGGTGTCATCGTGTTCTGCAGACCGCGCAGCAGCCCGGTCGCGGCGAACACGATGAGCATGGCCGGAAGCCCCCACATCGAGATCACGAGGTAGTCGTTGGCCTGGGCGGAGACCGCCTCGCTCGCGCCGAACAGCGACACCAGCCAGGGAGAAGAGACCGCTCCGACGACAGCCAGTACGGCTCCGAGCCCGAGGGCGAGCCACATACCGTTGATGCCCACCGACACCGCTTCGCCCGGGCGACCCGCGCCGAACCGCCGGGCGACGGCCGGGGTCGTCGAGTACGCGAGGAACACCATGAGGCCGACGATGGTCTGCAGCACGGCTCCGGCGATGCCGAGTCCGGCGAGCGGGGTGGTGCCCAGGTGGCCGACGAGCGCGGCGTCGACGATGAGGAACGCCGGCTCGGCGATGAGGGCCCCGAGGGCCGGGAGGGCGAGGCGCAGGATCTCTCGATTGAGGGAGGCGCGCGCGGTCATCCCCTGAGCCTATGGGCTGGGGCCGACACGGGGTCGCGCGGGGGAGGGGCGGGCGCCCCGCGTCATTCGGGAGGAGATCGACGCGGGGGAGGATGCTCGCGCCGAATCCGCCCTCCCGAATGCCGATCTCCTCCCGAATGACAGGACCTGACGGGACGGAACGGCGCGCGCCGGGGCTGCTCGGCCGTCGTAGGCTGGATGCCACTCGGATGCGGCAGAACGGAGCATCATGACGGATCCTCGTGACGCGGCGGCTCAGTACCGCGCGCAGCAGCAGGCACGATCCCGCGGTGAGGGCGACGACGCCCCGGAGGCCGAGGGCTCGCCGCCGGGCATCGCCGCAGCGGTCGATCGCTCGGCCTTCATCGAGTCGGCGATCCAGGTCGCGATCCGCCAGGGCGCGTTCGACGATCTCCCCGGAGCGGGGAAACCGTTGGAGGGTCTGGGCAGCCACCACGATCCGGACTGGTGGATCCGGCGCAAGATCGAGACCGAGAACCTCACCGGTCTCCGGCCGCCCGCCCTTCTCCTGCGCACCGAGGACCGCGGTCTCGACGCCGAACTCGACCTCCTCGGTCGGGAAGCGGATGTGCGCGCAGTGCTGGAAGACTTCAACCGACGCGTGGTCGAAGCGCGCCGTCAACTGCAGGGCGGGCCACCGGTCGTGACCACGCCGCGCGATGTCGAGGCCGAGGTCGCCGCGTGGGAGCGTCGTCGTGCGGAGCGATCGGTCGCCCCCGCGGCGGAATCGGAATCGGAGTCGCGCGTGCGTCGGCCGTTCCGGTTGCGCCGCCGCCGCTGAGGACCGGCCGCTGAGGCCGGGCCGCTGACGTCGGCGCGACGCTGGTCGGGTCATCGTGGGTCGCGTTCTGGCCCGATGTCGGGGGCGCGACATAGGGTGGAACGCATGACTGACGTGCTCCCCGTAGGCCTCGCCCTTGACGAGTTCAGCTCCGACATCCGCCCCCAGGACGACCTGTACCGCCACGTGAATGGCGCGTGGCTCGCGCGCACCGAGATCCCCGCTGACAAGGCTCGCTGGGGGTCGTTCCACCTCCTCGCCGAGCAGGCCGAGGCAGATGTGCGGGCCATCATCGAGGAGTCGCAGGATGCCGAGCCCGGCACTCTCGCGCGCAAGATCGGCGACCTCTTCGCGAGCTTCATGGACACCGAGCGCATCGCCGCAGCGGGCACTGTGCCGCTCGCCGAGACCCTCGCCGAGATCGACGCGATCGACGGCATCCCCGCGTTCCTGCGCACGGTCGGTGCGTACGACCGCGACGGTCGCGCCCACCTGATCGGGTTCTACGTCGACGGCGACCCGGGCGATCCCGAGCGGTACGTGCCGGTGCTCGTGCAGTCCGGCCTGTCGCTCCCCGACGAGAGCTACTTCCGCCTCGACACGTTCGACGAGACCAGGGCCGCCTACCGCGCGCACCTCGAGCGACTGCTCGGTCTCGCCGGCATCGCCGATGCGTCGGTGAACGCCGACCGCGCGATCGCGCTCGAGACCGAACTCGCCGGTCACCACTGGGACAACGTGCGCAGCCGCGATGCGGTGGCGACGTACAACCTGAAGACCTGGGACGAGATCCAGCAGCTCGCCGGTGTCGACCTCGCCCCCTGGCGCGACGCGGTCGCCCCGTCGAACCCGGCGGCCTTCGCCGAGGTCGTCGTCTCGCAGCCCAGCTTCCTCGAGGGCCTCGGCACCCTCCTCACGGCCGAGCGCCTCGACGACTGGAAGGCCTGGCTGCGCGCGCAGATCGTGCACGCCGCAGCTCCCTTCCTCACCGACGACATCGTCCACGAGAATTTCTCGTTCTACGGCACCGAGCTCACCGGCGTCCCGAGCATCCGCGAGCGGTGGAAGCGCGGCGTCTCGGTCACCGAAAGCTCTCTCGGCGAGGCGATCGGCAAGGTCTACGTCGAGCGGCACTACCCGCCGACGGCCAAGGCCGCCATGGACGAGTTGGTCGCGAACCTCATCGAGGCGTACCGCCAGAGCATCACCGACCTCGAGTGGATGACCGCCGAGACGCGCGAGCGCGCCCTCGCGAAGCTCGATTCGTTCACGCCCAAGATCGGGCACCCCGACGTGTGGCGCGACTACTCCAGCCTCGAGATCGATCGCGCCGACCTGTTCGGCAACATCCGTCGCGCGGCGACCTTCGAGCACGACCGGCACGTCGACAAGGTCGGCAAGCCGATCGATCGCGACGAATGGCACATGCCGCCGCAGATGGTCAACGCCTACTACAACCCGTCGATGAACGAGATCGTGTTCCCCGCGGCGATCCTGCAGTACCCATTCTTCGATGCCGCCCGCGACGCGGCCGCGAACTACGGCGGCATCGGCGCGGTGATCGGTCACGAGATCGGCCACGGCTTCGACGACCAGGGCAGCCGGTACGACGGCGACGGCCGACTCGAAGACTGGTGGACCGATGCCGATCGCTCGGCGTTCGAAGAGCGCACCAAGGCTCTGATCGCGCAGTACGACGCGCTGGTTCCCGAGGGTCTCGACGCCGAGCACCACGTCAACGGTGCCCTCACGATCGGCGAGAACATCGGCGACCTCGGCGGGCTGGGCATCGCTCTCAAGGCCTACGAGCTGTCGTTGAACGGCGGGGAAGCACCGGTCATCGACGGGCTCACCGGAGTGCAGCGACTGCTGCTGTCGTGGGCGCAGGTGTGGCAGCAGAAGAGCCGCGATGCCGAGACCCTGCGTCTGCTGACGATCGACCCGCACTCGCCGAACGAGTTCCGCTGCAACCAGATCGTGCGCAACATCGATGCCTTCTACACGGCCTTCGACGTGGGTGCGGATGACGCTCTGTGGCTGCCAGAAGACGAGCGTGTGACGATCTGGTGACCAATCTCCGGAGTCTGTGAGGGTTCCCCACGCGGCGGGGTTACGATAGCCCTGCCGCGGGGGACGAGCCCCACGGCATCCCGCCATCCATCCCCCGGTAAGGATCACGCGTGGGCTCCCCCCAACCCTCGATTCCCGAGCCTTTCGACGGCTCGAACGCCGTGCTGCGACGCTCGCAGCGCCCGAGCCGACGTGCTCCGCGACGTGCCGCGCTCGGCCGCCGTTCGTTTACGGCGACGCTGAGTGCCCTCGAGAATCTCGTGGATTCCGGGGCACAAGTCTCGGTGCACGTCGTCGACCTCGACAGCCACGTGCACGTCCTCGCCGGTGACGATCACGTCACCATGCCGGTCGCGGGGCTCGGGGTCGTTCCGCTCCTTATCGAGGTGGCCGCGGGGTTCGAGAGCGGCGCCCTCGATCCTCTCGAGATCATCGAGCGATCGAGCGTCGACGAGGTGTCGACCTCGGGGCTCTGGCGTCATCTGCACGCGCCCGCCCTGCCGCTCGAAGACCTCGCGGTGCTCGCGGCGACCGCCGGCGACCCGATCGCCGTGAACGCCCTGTTGAAGAAGGTCGGGCACGACAGGGTGCGCGAGCGCATCGACGCGCTCGGCCTGCGGCGCACCGCCCTGCTCGACCGCTTCCGCGACCAGCGCGGGCCCGATGACGCACCCCAGGTGGCCGTCGGCTCCGCCCGCGAGCTCGCCGGGCTGTTCTCGGCGCTCGTGAACTCGGCCGTCGTCGATGCCGCCGTCAGCGCCCGGGTATCGGAGTGGCTGAGCCTCAACCAAGATCTCAGCTTGGTCGCGGCATCCACGGGCCTCGATCCCTTCGCCCACGACCATGACGCGCACGGGCTGCTGTTCGTGAACAAGACCGGGCGTGACCGCGGCGTGCGCGCTGAGGCGGGCGTGCTCGCGGGCCCCCGCGCCGGCGTCGCCTACTCGCTCATCGTCTGCTTCGACGACCTCTCGATCACGCACCGCCTGCGCGCACACGACGCGTTCCGCGTGCTCGGCGTCGAACTCATGGAGTACACGCACTGACGCAGGGAGCGCTTCTGCTCGATCGCCGCCGCGGAGTCGACCGGCCGGCTCAGGGCAGCATCCGGCGCAAGAGTGCGCCCAGCGCATCGCGATCCGCGGGCGAGAGCCGCGCGGTGAAGGGCAGCATGGCGTCGCGGATGGCGGCTTCGAGTTCTTCGGCGACCGTGCGTCCTCGGTCGGTGAGAACGACATCGACGGCTCGGGCGTCTTGCGCATTCGGCTCCCGCGCGAGCAGTTCTTTGCGTTCGGCCCGGGCGACCAGACCCGTCATCGTGGATTTCTCGAGACCCAGGTAGTCGGCGAGGTCGCTCATGCGCAGTCGTCGATCCCGCAGGATCGCGAGCACGCGCAGCTGAGTCAACGACAACCCGGCGTCGGCCGCGAGTCCGGTGAGGGCGCCCATCGTCATGAACGCCGTCTGTCCGAGGGCATCGATGAGGCGGGCATCGTCTGTGGCGCGAGTCATGCGTCGAGCATAGTTGACGACATTCGTATTGCGAACTATCTTTATTCGTAATACGAAGTAAAACAAGGAGATCATCATGAACGCAGCCGTCGTCACAGCCTTCGGATCCGCGCCGGTGTGGCAGCCATTTCCCGATCCCGAGCCGAGAGAGGGCGAGGTCGTCGCCGAAATGCTCGCGGCGGGGGTTCACCCGCGCGTGCGTTCTCAGGCCGATGGTTCGCACTACACGAGCGAGGGGTCGCTCCCGCTCGTGCCAGGGGTCGACGGGGTGGGGCGCTTCCCCGACGGAACCGTGCGCTACTTCGCCGTCGCCAGCGACACTCGGGGGACGATGGCCGAGCGCGTCGCGGTCGACCCCCGCGCCAGCGTCGTGCTTCCGGAGGGCGCCGACCCGGTGGTGGTGGCGGCCGCCGTCAATCCCGTGATGTCGTCGTGGGTCGCGCTGCGTCAGCGCATCGACCTGCCTGAGAAGGCCCGCGTTCTCGTTCTCGGTGCCACCGGTGCGTCCGGTGCCGCCGCCGTGCAGGTCGCGAAGCACCTGGGTGCCGCGAGCGTCATCGCGAGTGGGCGCAACGCCGCACGGCTCGCAGAACTCGCCGCCCTCGGAGCAGACGCGACCATTCCCCTGGACGATGTCGATGCTCTCGGTCGCGCAGCGGCAGACGTCGACGTGGTGATCGACTACGTCTGGGGGCAGCCCGCCGCTGAGGTGATGCGTGCGATCGTGACATCGCGCACTGCGCCCGGAGCACGACTCGATTGGATCGCCATCGGATCGACCGCAGGTCAGACCGCCGAGATCCCCTCGGCAGCTCTGCGCTCATCCGGCCTCACGATCGTGGGGAGTGGTCAAGGATCGGTCGATCGCCGAGCGTTCATCGCCGAGCTGCCGAACATCGTCAGAGTGATCGCCGATGGTCGCATCCGCACCACTGCGGTGGCGGTTCCTTCAGCCGAAGTCGAGACGGCTTGGCAGAGTGGCGGGCGATCAGCCGGGGCGCGGGTTGTGCTCACCTTCTGAGTGGGCAGGCAGGTAGGTAGGCTCGTCGGATGCCCCGCACCGACTGGACCCCGCACCGCCGCGACGACGGCGAACTTCTGGGCTGGATCCACCCGGCGGGCGACGACTGGGTCGCCGTCGATGTGCTCGGGCGGCCGGCATCCGCCCCCACCGAATGGCTCGACGCCGAGGCGGCGCTCGAAGCGCACGGCATCGCCTGGCTCGCCGATGCCTGGATGCTCGAGGGGGAGGATGCCCGCACGCTGCGTGTGCGCATCGTCGAAGTCACGCCCGACCGGGAGGGCAGGCCCGGGCGCATCGTGGTGAAGGTCGACGACTTCGGCGATGTCACGCGCCCGCCGACCGCGCAGTTCGTGCTGCCGTGGCCGATCCCCGCGCGGCTGCGTGCGCCGCACGACGGCGACCCCGATCCGCACGTCTTCGGCGGCTGAGGCTCCGACCCACCGCTTGCGGGATCGATATGTCACGCCATTCGGCCTCACACCGTGACATATCGATCCCGCAGCGAGAATCGCGCTTCCGGGTCAGGCGGGCAGCGACGGATGCTGTTCGGCCGCGCGCTGCTTCGGGATGAAGAGCGAGAGCACGAGCGCGATGATGCCGGCGGCGATCGCCAGCCAGAAGCAGACCTGGAAGGCATCGTGCGTGGGCACCGAGACCCCGTCGACCTGGATGCTCATCGCCGCGAGCACGCCGCCCATCACCGCGGAGGCGCTCGACGTGCCGACCGAGCGGAACAGCGCGTTCAATCCGTTCGACGCCCCCGTCTCGTTCGCCGGGACGGAGCGCATGATGATCATCGGCATGGCGGCGAACGTGAACCCGATGCCGACGCCGATGAGGATGTTCGCGACGAGGATGTGCCACACCTCGCTCGACAGGAGCAGCACGAACACGTAAGCGAGAACGATCGCGGCCGCGCCTACCGTGAACAGCGGACGCGGGCCGACGGTGCGCTCGAGCCATCCGGAAAGGGGCGAGATCACCATCATCACGAGGCCCGCGGGCATGATGACGAAGGCCGCCGAGACCATGTCGAGTCCGAATCCGGCTCCCGTGCCGGCGGGCATCTCGAGCATCTGCGGGAACGTCACGTTCGACGCGAACAGTGCGAAGCCCATGCCGATCGCCGCGATGTTCGTGAAGAGCACGGCGGGCCGTGCGGCGACCCGCAGGTCGAGCAGCGGGTCGGTCGTGCGCAGCTGGTACCAGCCCCAGATGAGCAGCACGAGCAGGCCGCCGATCACGCAGGTGAGAGTCGGCACCGAGGTCCAGCCCCACTCCGCGCCGCGCGAGACGAAGAGCAGGATGCCGGTGAGGCCGATCGCGAGGCCGATGGCGCCGGGAATGTCGAGGCGTCCGGGGGAGCGCAGCACGTCTTCGGGCACGACGAGGAGGATCAGCACGAGTCCGATCACGCCCAGCCCCGCGGCGAGCCAGAACAGCGCGTGCCAGTCGGCGTTGACCGCGAGGTAGGCGGCGAGCGGCATGCCGATGGCTCCGCCGACTCCCATGGTCGCGCTCATCAGGGCGACGGCCGTGCCGAGGCGCTCGGGTGGCAGCACGTCGCGCATGATGGCGATGCCCAGCGGGACGACGCCGGTTACGGCGCCCTGCAGCCCGCGGCCGATGATGACGCCCACGATCGAGCCCGAGAGTGCGGCGATCAGCGATCCGACGATGAGCAGTGCGAGCAGCACGATGGACACCCGGCGCTTGCCGTACATGTCACCGAGGCGACCCGAGATCGGCGTCGCGACCGCGGCGACCAGCAGCGTGATCGTCACCACCCAGGTGGTGTCTTCGCGCGAGGAGTTCAGCAGTGCGGGAAGCTCGGCCTGCAGCGGCACCACGAGCGTGAACATGAACGACGAGCAGAGCCCGGCGAAGGCGAGGACCGCGACGATCGCCCACCTCGGCGGGGTTCGGGAGAGTCGTTTTCTGGCCTTGTCGTCGTTCACTCCCACCGACTCAGGCTATCGGCGCTGGAGTGGGCGAGGGTCGATGCGGTGAACCTCACCGCGGCGGCAGCACGAAGTCGCCGGTCTCGCCGGGGTTGACGGCGATCTCCCAACGGAAGCCGTCGGGGTCGGCGAAGTACCCCGAGTAACCGCCCCATTCCCGCTGCGTAGCGGGATGCACGGGGGCGCCCAGGTGTGCCGCCTCGGCGAGCACGTCGTCGACCTCGGCGGGTGTGGCGAGGTTGTGCGCGAGGGTGAGGGGCGCGATCCCGGATGCCGGTGCCTCACCGATCTCGGCGGTGAAACCCTCGATCGACCAGAGCGAGAGGATCAGGCGCTCGCCGACCGGCAGCATCAGCACGTCGTCGCCGGCGAAGATCGGTTCCCACCCGAGTCCGTCGACGTAGAAGGCGCGGCTGCGGGCGAGATCGGCCACGGCGAGGGTGATGAAGCTGACGCGTTGTTCCATGCCGCGAGTCTGCCACCGGCATCCGACATCCGGAACCGACCGGTGCGGCGCCCCCTCAGCGCACGTCCTTCATGAGCTTCAGCACCGGCTTGACCGACAGCAGCAGCCCGATGCCGACGAGGATCGCGATGGCTCCGAGCGTCGAGAAGTACGGCACCTCGTCGTCGGGGTTGTAGAACTGCACGAGCCACCCCGAGATCGCCGTGCCCAGCGCGACCGACAGGAAGAACAGCGCCACCATCTGCGTGTGGAACACCGAGGGTGCGAGCTTCGTGGTGACCGACAACCCGACCGGCGAGAGCAGCAGCTCGGCGACGGTGAAGACGAACAGGATGCCGACGATCGCCAGCAGCGGTGTGGAGTTCGGCCCGCCGCCCGAGAACGGCAGGAACAACAGGAACGCCGACCCCATGATGATCGCGGCGAGGCCGAACTTCACCGGCGTCGACGGCTGGCGCTTGCCCAGGCGCGTCCAGATCACGGCGAAGACGCCCGACAGGATGATGATGAAGACGGGGTTGATCGACTGCACCCACGAGACGGGCATCTCCCAGCCGAAGAGGTCGCGGTTCAACCGCTCGTCGGAGTAGACCGTGAGCACCGTGAACTGCTGCTGGTACAGCGACCAGAAGGCGACGCTCGTGATGAACAGCGGCAGGAATCCCCACACGCGCGAGCGCTCGGTGCTCGTGATGCGGCGGCTCGAGAGGATGACCGCGAAGTAGGCGATCGCGGCGACCGCCGTCACGCCGATGACGATCGGGGCGAGGTTGTCGGCGCGGATCACGCCCACGAGCACCAGTACGACGATGAGGGCGATCCCGGCGACGGCGATGATGCCGACCATCGGATAGCGCGCGGCCGGTAGCGGGTTGGGCACGTGCCGCGCCTCATCGGGCAGCGAACGTCGACCGAACGAGTACTGCACGAGACCGAGGGTCATGCCGATCGCGGCGAGTCCGAAGCCGTAGTGGAATCCGAGCGACGTCTGCAGGATGCCGGTGAGGATCGGGCCGAGGAACGCGCCCAGGTTGATGCCGAGGTAGAACAGTGAGAATCCGGCATCCCGGCGGATGTCATCGGGGGCGTAGAGCGTGCCGACCACCGCGGTGGCATTCGCCTTGAGCCCGCCCGACCCGAGCGCCACGAGGATCAGCCCGACGCCCACGCCCAGCAGGCCGGGGAGCGCCGCGAGCGCGACGTGCCCGGCGACGATCACCATCGCGCTGACGAACAGCACCCGCTCCGACCCGAACAGCCGGTCGGCGATCCACGCGCCGAGGATGGTCGACAGGTAGACGGCGCCGCCGTATGCGCCGACGATGCCTCCGGCCACCGCCTTCGGGATTCCGAGGCCGCCCTCGGTCACCGAGTAGTACAGGTAGATGAGCAGGATGCCCTGCATGCCGTAGAAGCTGAACCGCTCCCACATCTCCACGCCGAACACGTGCACCAGAGACCAGGGCTGGCCGAAGAAGCGGGTGTTCTCATCGCGGGTCTGGGGCTGCGGCGACGTCGTACTCATGGTTCGACGGTAGTCCTCCGGGCTTCCGCGCACGAGATCGAAGAGGCCCCTTGGTGGTTTCCTGCCGCAGATAGAATGGAGGATGCCGCGGCTTCCGCGTGCCGACTCCCACTCGCATCCGACCATTGGAGCCACCATGGCCGAACAGTCCCGCCTCGACAAGGTCATCGCCCTCGCCCGCCACCGCGGGTTCGTGTTCCAAGCGGGTGAGATCTACGGCGGTTCGCGTTCCGCCTGGGACTACGGCCCCCTCGGTACCGAGCTCAAGGAGAACATCCGTCGGCAGTGGTGGCAGACGTTCGTGCGCGGCCGTGGCGACATGGTCGGTCTCGACTCGAGCATCATCCTGCCCAAGCGGGTCTGGGAGGCTTCGGGTCACGTCGCCACCTTCACCGACCCGCTGGTCGAGTGCCTCAGCTGCCACAAGCGCTTCCGCGCCGACACCCTCATCGAGGACTTCGAGGCGCGCAAGGGCCGCAAGGCCGAGAACGGCCTGGCCGACGTGCCCTGCCCGAACTGCGGCAACAAGGGTCAGTACACCGAGCCGAAGTCGTTCTCGGGTCTCGTGAAGACGTACCTCGGCGTCGTCGACGACGAGTCGGGTCTGTACTACCTGCGCCCCGAGACCGCGCAGGGCATCTTCGTGAACTTCTCGAACGTGCTCACCGCCAGCCGCAAGAAGCCGCCGTTCGGCATCGGCCAGGTCGGCAAGGCGTTCCGCAACGAGATCACCCCCGGAAACTTCATCTTCCGCACGCGCGAGTTCGAGCAGATGGAGATCGAGTTCTTCACCCCGCCGGCGGATGCTCCGGAGTGGTTCGCGCACTGGGTCGAGGCCTGCTGGAACTGGTTCATCGACCTCGGCATCGACCCCGAGAACATGCGCCAGTTCGACGTGCCCGAAGACGACCGCGCGCACTACTCGGCCGGCACGATCGACGTCGAGTACAAGTTCGGCTTCGCGGGCAAGGAGTGGGGCGAGCTCATGGGTGTCGCCAACCGCACCGACTACGACCTCTCCAGCCACAGCGAGGCCTCGGGCCAGAGCCTGACCTACTTCGACCAGGCGACCGGTGAGCGCTACACGCCCTTCGTGATCGAGCCGTCGTTCGGGCTCACCCGCGCGATGATGGCGTTCCTCGTCGACGCGTACCGCGAAGAAGAGGTGCCCAACGCCAAGGGCGGCTCCGATCTGCGCACCGTGCTCAAGCTCGACCCGCGTCTCGCCCCGGTCAAGGCCGCGGTGCTGCCGCTGTCGCGCAACGAGCGCCTGTCGCCGCTCGCTCGCGAGGTCGCCGACACGCTGCGCAGCTCATGGGCCGTCGACTTCGACGACGCGGGTGCCATCGGCCGTCGCTACCGTCGCCAAGACGAGATCGGCACCCCGTTCTGCGTCACGGTCGACTTCGACTCGCTCGACGACCACGCCGTCACCGTGCGCGACCGCGACACGATGCAGCAGGAGCGCGTCTCGATCGACACGCTGCACCAGTACCTCGCGGAGCGTCTGAAGGGCGCTTGAGTTCTCGGCATCCGCTCTTCGGATGCCGCGACACCCCTTTCGATCGAACCACCCCCGGGCCTGCTGCAGGCACGGGGGTGGTTCGCGTCTCAGGGGTGGTTCGCCGCCGTTCGCCCGGGGCTATGCTGACCGCATGATCGAGCAGTGGAGCGAGTTCAACGTCGCCATGGCGGGAGCGACGGCCGCCCTCGCCGGCCTCGTGATCGTCGCCGCGAGCGTCAACATCGCCGAGATCGTGAAGTCGCGCACGCTCACCGCGCGGCTGCTCGCCGGCATCGCCGCCCTGGTGCTCGCGCTCGCCGTGTCGGCGATGGGTCTCGTGCCCGACCTCGATCTCGCCTGGTACGGCGGGCTGATCGTCGCGTCGACCCTGTTGGCGGCGGCGTTCCAGGTGAACGTGACCCGGCTGATTGCGCGCGACCCCGACCCCGCCGATCGTGCGCGCCCGCTCAAGTATCTGGTCGGGTTCCTGCCGATTCTGGCGTATCTGGCCGCCGGGGTGATGGTGTGGGTGGGGCATCCGTCCGGCCTGCATCTCGCCGCCGCCGGATGCCTGCTCGCGATCGTCTCGGCGATCGTGGTGTCGTGGGTCGCCCTGGTCGAAGTGCTGCGCTGAGCGCCGTGCGGGTCGATGGGTCACTCGGGTCGGTTCGGCGCAGGACAGCGGATGCCGCGGCGTCAGCCCGTGACGGTGAGCTGCATCTCGGCGGTGCCGCCGGCCTCGACCCAGGCGAGCGAACGTTCGAGCACACCCCGGAGCACATCGAGGTCGACGTCTTCGAGATCGGGGATGTAGAGGCATCCGGCGCCGGTCGTGTGCGGGCCGAGGTTCGCCAGCGCCTCGGTGTGCGCGGCGACGCCGTCGAGCAGGTAGATCGTCGAGGCGGCCTTGCGCGGCGCAAAACCGAGCACGCCCGAGTCGCCCTCGGTGCCTGTCGGATAGCGGTAGTGGCACGAGCCGAAGCCGATGATGGTGCCCCAGGTCAGAGGCTCCCGCCCGGAGATCTCCTGCATCATCGCGGTCAGCGTCTCGGCGTCCCGGCGGCGCTTCGCGGGAGTCGAGCGGGCGATCAGGCCCGCGACGTCGTCACCGGTCGGTTTCATGGCACGGCCTACTTCGCGGCCTTCGCGGCGGCCTTCATGGCCTTCTTGTGCTCGCGCACCTTCGTGAGCGACTCCGGCGAGACGATGTCTGCGACGCTGCGGAACGAGCCGTCGACGCCGTAGTCGCCCGCCGCCTCGCGCCAGCCCTCGCCCGTGAAACCGTACTGCTTGCCGAGGAGTGCGAGGAAGATCTTCGCCTTCTGCTCGCCGAACCCCGGCAGTGCCTTCAGTCGCTTCAGCACCTCGGCGCCGTCGGGCTCGCCGCGCGTCCAGATCGCCGAGGCATCGCCGCCCCAGTCGTCGACCAGCGTCTGGCACAGCGTCTGCACGCGCGTCGCCATCGATCCCGGGAACCGGTGCACCGCCGGCGTCGTGCGGAACGCCTCGAGGAACTCGTCGGGATCCATGCTCGCGATCGCCGAGGCATCCGCGGCGCCCGTGCGCTGTTCGATCTTCAACGGACCCGCGAAAGCCGTCTCCATCGGCACCTGCTGATCGAGCAGCATGCCGACCAGAAGGGCGAGCGGATTATCGGTCAGGAGCGCGTCGGCGGCGGTGTCTCCGGTGATGTGAAGGGCCATGCGTCCAGTGTCTCACCGGCAAAGGGCGAGCGGATGCCTCGGATCGCGTCAGGCGGAGGCGGCGTCGTCGAGCGGTGAGACGGCCGAGACGGCGGGCGCCTCGGGCGTCAGACCGTAGAGCGTCGAGAGTGCGGCGGCGAAGTCATCGGCGCGACCGGCGGCGGCGAGTTCGTGCGCCCGCGTCGTCGGGGTGTGCAGCAGCACGCCCGTGAGGTGGCGGAGCGCCTGCTCGACCTTGCCGTCGTCATCGCCGCGTGCGCGCGCACGGTCGACCTCGGCTTCGAGCAGCGAGAAGATGTGCGAGCGCAGCGCCACGACCGACGGGGTCACGCTCTGGCGGGCGCCCACGACGTGGAAGGTGTCTGCGGCTTCGCGCACGACGGTGCGGGCGGCATCCGTCGCCTGCAGCTCTTCGAGCGGAGCATGCAGCCGGATGGTCTCGAGGTCGAGCAGTGCGACGCCCTCGAGAGCGGAGACGGCCGGGTCGACGTTGCGCGGCATGCCGAGGTCGACGACCAGCTGGTTGCCGTGGGCGACCGGGCACGTCGTGGCCGAGGCAGCGGCGATGCCTACGGGCGCCTGTAGGTGCTGCGGTCCGAGCACGGGCTCGGTGGCGGTGGTGCAGGTGATCAGCAGGCTCGAGCGGGCCGCCGTGTGTGCGTAGTCGGCTTCAGCGACGGGTCGGATGCCGTGCTTCGCGGCGAAGATCTCTGCGCGGCCCGAGGGCGAGTAGACCGAGATGTTGACGGCGCCGCGCTCGCGGAGCGTGGCGAGGGTGACCGCGGCGTAGGCACCGGTTCCTACGAGCAGCACGCGTTCGGCCGACCAGTCGGCGATGCGGCTGTCGGCGAGTTCGAGGGCGAGACGCACGAGCGAACGCCCGGCGCGACCGAGGGCGGTGACGTTCTTGACCTTGCGCTGCGCCTGGCTCGCGCGCTGGAAGAGGCGCTCGAGCTCGGGGGAGGTGGTGCCTTCTTTACGGGCCGACTTCAGCGCGCGGCGCACTTGGCCCGCGATCTCGCCCTCGCCCGAGACGACGGATTCGAGGCCGGAGGCGACCGAGAAGAGGTGTTCGGCCACACGGCGGCCGGAGTGCACGGTGTAGGCGCCGTCGAGTTCGGTGGCGGGAACGCCGGTCGCGGCCTCGACCGCTTCGAGCACGGCTTCGACGCCGATCGCGCCGGCCGCAGTGACCGGTTCGTCCATTTCCACGTACGCCTCGAACCGATTGCACGTCGCGAGAACGACCGCACCCTGCACGCACGGCGTCATGCCCACCAGAGTGGGAGCGACGTCGTCGGGGGTGCGGCTCAGGCGTTCGAGCAGATCGAAGCTGGCGGTCTTGTGACTCGCCGTGACACACAGCAGCACTCTTCGATTATACCGGAGGTGACGGCGGGGTCGGTCGGTCGGGGCGCAGCATCTCCACAACAGCCGATGGGAGGATGGAGGCATGGCCCTCTCTGACGCTCCGCTGCTGCGCGCCCTCGCCGGCGACCGCCCCGCCCAGACCCCCGTCTGGTTCATGCGCCAGGCCGGTCGCTCGCTTCCCGAGTACCGCGAGCTGCGGGTCGGCACGCGGATGCTCGACGCCTGCCTCACCCCCGATCTCGCCGCCGAGATCACGCTGCAGCCGGTGCGCCGCCACGGAGTCGATGCCGCTGTCTTCTTCAGCGACATCGTCATTCCGCTGCGTCTGGCCGGTGTCGATGTCGAGATCGAGCCCGGGCGCGGGCCGGTGTTCGCGAACCCGGTGCGCACCGCCGCCGATGTCGACCGCATCACGGCGATCGACCCGGATTCGCTCGACGCGACCGCCATCGCCGATGCGGTGCGCCTGGTGGTGGCCGAGCTCGGCGACACCCCGCTCATCGGTTTCGCGGGTGCCCCCTTCACACTTGCGGCGTACCTCGTCGAGGGCGGCCCGTCGAAGGAGCACTTGCGGGCGCGGGCCATGATGCACGCCGACCCGGAGTCGTGGAACCGCCTGGCGGGCTGGCTGGCGCAGATCTCCCGCAGATTCCTCCTCGCGCAGCGCGATGCCGGAGCATCCGTCGTGCAGCTCTTCGACTCGTGGGCCGGCGGCCTCAGCCGCGCCGACTACCGCCGGTTCGTGCAGCCGCACTCGCACACGGCTCTCGAGGGCATCGGTCTGCCGAGCATCCACTTCGGCGTCGGCACCGGACCGTTCCTCGCGGACATGCGCCTCGACGGTGTGGCGAACGGCGTGGGCGTCGACTGGCGTCAGCCTCTCGACGAGGCCGCCGCGATCCTCGGCCCCGACGTCACCGTGCAGGGCAACATCGATCCCGCGCTCCTGTCGGCGCCGTGGCCGGTTCTCGAGGCGCACGTGCTCGACGTGCTCGAGCGCGGCCGTGCGGCCAGGGCGCACATCGTCAACCTCGGCCACGGGGTGCCGCCCGAGACCGATCCCGACCAGCTCACGCGCATCGTCGAGTTGGTGCACGCCCAGCGTTCCTGAGCAGCTGTCGGGCGGTTCTTCGCAGGGCAGCGAAAAGGGCCTGTCCGGCCTGCCCGCTGTCGATAGGCTTCACAGGTTGCCCTCTCAGAAAGACAGCCGTGCGGAAAACAGAACTCGACTCCCTTCGTGGGATCGCTGCCCTTGCAGTCCTCCTCTACCACGCCACAGCGGCGTCGATCCCGGCGTTCTTCGACGGTGCTGATCTGCTGCCCGTCGAGGGGTTCTGGAACAACGCCCTGATGTACTCCCCGCTGCGGATCTTCACCGCCGGGCCCGAGGCCGTCTGGCTGTTCTTCGCACTGTCGGGCTTCGTTCTGGTGCGCTCGGCCGCACGCCCGGGGTATCGGTGGGATGCGTACTACCCGAGCCGCATCATCCGTCTGTATCTGCCGGTCATCGGCGCGGTCTTGGTCACCGCCCTCGTCTTCTGGCTCATTCCGCACACTCCCCGCCCCGAGTTCAACCGCATGGTCATCGGTCTGCCGAGCTCGTACTCGGTCGAGAGCGCGCTCGCCGATGCGACGCTCGTGACGGGCACCAGCATCGCGAACGTGCCGCTCTGGTCGCTGCAGTGGGAGGTGCTGTTCTCGCTGCTGCTGCCCGTGGCCGTGCGGATCGCTCGTCGGTTCCCGTGGATCAGCGTCTCCGTCGGGATGATCGCCTCGGTCGCGAGCGTGTGGACCGGCTCGCTCTTCCTGCTCTACATGCCGATGTTCGTGATCGGTGCAGTGCTGGGCTACCACTGGGAGGCGATCGCCGAACGACTCAGCGGTCTTCGCGCGAACAAGGTCGTCGGGAACGCCGTCGGCGCGGTCGCGTTCGTCGTCGCGGTCTGCTTGATCACGGCGGCCTATTCGTTCAACTTCGTCGTCGACCGCGACTCCGAGACGAGCGTGAACCTCTTCTCGAGTGTGTTCACGGTGTCGAAGATCGTCGGGATCGTCGTCCTGCTCGGCGTCGTCATGCTCTGGGCTCCGCTGCGCTCGTTGCTCCAGCTGAAGCCGTTCGTGGCGCTCGGCAAGATCTCGTTCAGCCTCTACCTCACGCACGGTCCGATCGTGATCGGCATGCTCTTCCTCCTCGGGCCGGGCAAGCGCACCACGATCATCCAGATCGGCCTGAGCCTGGTCGTCGCGATCATCTTCTACTTCCTCGTCGAGAGGGGCGCTCACCGCCTGTCTCGACGGGTGGCTCAGAGCATCCGCTCCGAAGAGCGCACCGCTCCCGTCATGGCGTGACCTCCTCTCCGGCGGTCACGCCCGCCGCGCCCGCCACCACCGCGTGATCCTCAGGTCGTCGAGCGTGAAGCGTCCGTCGGGCAGTGCCTCGCGCACGCGGTCGTCGCTGAAAGGGCGTCGCGGGCGGAACTCCTCCGGTGGCTCGGGGGCGAACGGGGCGGGCACGGTCACGCCCTCGGCGAGCATCCGTGCCTGCGCCTTCGCGACCAACGGCGTGACCATCGTCCATTCCGTCACCTGTGCGAGCACGCGGATGATCCAGAGGGGTACGGGGAGGAAGACGGGGTTCCGCCCGGCGACGCGGGCGATGCGGCGCAGCGCCTCGCCGAGCGTCACCTCGTCGGCCCCCATCACGGCGATGGTCGGTTCGGCGATGCGGCCCTTCGCGGCGGCGACAAGAACGTCGACCGCATCGTCGACGGGCACCGGCCGCGCGCGCCGCTCGCGGAAACCGACGGTCCAGAAGAACGGCAGGGTACGCGCTGCGCGGGCGACGTGATCGATCATGTGGTCGCCGCGGCCGTAGATCATGCCCGACTTGAGGATGGTGTGATCGATGCCGGAGTGGCGGATGATCTCCTCGGCCTCCCATTTGGACTCGTGGTAGCCCGAGCCGCAATCGGGGCGTGCGCGCAGGAAGCTGACCATCACGATGCGCTGCACGCCGGCGCGGCGTGCGGCCTCGACCACGGCGCGGGTGCCGTCGACGTGCACGCGCTGAAACGTCTGGTCGCCGATCTCTCGGTTGATCCCGGCGCAGTGCGCCACCACGTCGCATCCGGCGAAAGCGGCGGTGAGGGCATCGACGTCGTCGAGACCGACGCCGGTGCGGCGCGAGACGATCACGGACTGCTCGGCGCCGAGACGCTCGGCGAGATGGCGACCGACGAATCCGGTGCCTCCGGTGATGGCGACTCTCATGGGATGCTCCTTCGCTAGTTAGCTTTGCGGCTAAAGACTATCTAGCAAGAGTGCTATATTGCAAACATGACAGACAGCGCGACCGACATCTTCGCCGCGCTGGCGCATCCCACCCGTCGGCAGATCCTGCAGGACCTCAAGGACGGCGAGATGGCGGCCGGCGAGATCGCCGCGCGGTTCTCCTCGAGTGGCCCGACCATCTCGCGCCACCTGTCGGTGCTGCGCCAGGCCGGTCTCGTGAGCGAGCGCCGCGACGCGAACCGCATCCTCTACTCCCTGGTCGGCGAACGCCTCGCGTTGTCGGTCGGCGACTTCCTCTCGACGGTGTGCCCCGAGCAGATCGTGCTGCGCGAGATCCGCAAGCGCGCCTGACCTTCGCGCGAGGGAGTCCGGGGCGCGGGTTATCTCCGGTCGAGGCGCGAGCGCCTCGATGAAAAGATGGAGACATGACCGAATCCGCAGAGCTCGCCGCCCGCGCCGCCCGTGCCGCTGAGAAGCATGTCGTCGTCGTGGGTGCCGGCATCGGTGGCCTGATCGCCGCGCGGGAGTGCGCCAAGGTCGGCATGCGGGTGACGGTTCTCGAAGCATCGGATGCTGTCGGCGGCGCGATCCGTCGGGCGGAACTCGACGGTGTCGTGGTGGATGCCGGTGCCGAGAGCTTCGCCACGCGGGGCGGGCACGTGCGCGCACTGCTCACCGAACTCGGCGTGGCCGATCGCATCGTCGCTCCGACTGCCGGCGGTGCGTGGCTCGCGGGCATCCCCGGTGTGGGCGCCGCACCGCTCCCCGTGGGCGGAATCCTCGGCATCCCGGCGAACCCCTTCCAAGACGACGTGCGTCGCATCCTCGGGTGGTCGGGCGTGTGGCGCGCCTACCTCGATCGGGTGCGCCCGCCCCTGACGATCGGGCACCAGCACAGCCTCGGCAAGCTCGTCGCCTCGCGTATGGGGGCGAAGGTGCGCGACCGCCTCGTCGCACCCGTGACGACCGGCGTCTACTCAGCGGCGCCCGACGACATCGATGTCGACATCGCCGCGCCCGGTCTGAACTCCGCACTCACCCGTGTCGGCTCGCTGTCCGGGGCGGTGCAGGCCGTGCGCGACGACAACGCGGCGCGCGCGGGTCGCGCGGCGGCGGATGCACCCGCGAAGACGCCCGGGGCTGCAGTCGAAGGGCTCGAGGGCGGCATGTTCGTTCTCGTCGAGGCGCTCCTGGCCGACCTCGAGCGGCTCGGAGTCGCGGTGCGCACGGGCTCGCCGGTGCACGCGGTGCACGCGACCGGTGAGACGTGGCGCGTGACGTCGGAGGGCGACGGATCGGATGCCGTCGCCGGCGAGACCCGTGACGAAGCCGTCGACCCTGACGACGCGGCGACCGTCGATCACGACGCGGACGGTCTGCAGGAGTGGGACGCGGATGCCGTCGTCATCGCCGTCGACGAGCGCACCGCCCGCGCGCTGCTGGCGACCGTGGTTCCCGCGCTCGCCGAGGTCGCGGATGTTCCCTCTCCGCAGATCGAGATCGTCACGCTGCTGCTGGATGCCCCCGCACTCGATGCGGCGCCGCGCGGGACCGGTGTTCTCACGGTGCCCGGAAGCCATGTCGCGAAGGCGCTCACGCATTCGTCGGCGAAGTGGGCGTGGGTGCGGGCGGCCGCGGGTTCGCGGCACTTCGTGCGCGTTTCGTTCGGCGCTCAGGGCGAGCCTGCGGCCACGGCGACCCTCGACGACGACGCGGCGTCCGCGCTCGCGCTGCGCGAGGCATCCGCTCTGCTGGGCGTCGAGCTGCCACCCCGCGCCCTCGTCGCGGCGCACCGCGCGCGGTACGTGCAGGCGCAGCCCGCATCGGTCATCGGCTCGGGAGAACGACGGGCGACGGCTCGCGCCGCCGTGCAGGAGGTGTCGGGACTCGCAGCCGTCGGAGCCTGGCTCGCCGGGACCGGACTCGCCCAGGTGATTCCGGACGCGACGGAGGAGACCGACCGCCTGCGCCGCGCCCTGATCTGGGAGTGAACCGGCCGCGCCTGTCAACCCCCCTGCCCCGTAGATGCCCAATTCGGCATATGGGGTTACTCTGGGTACCTGGCCGACGGGGATCTAACGCCTGCGGCTCGACCGGAACAACGTGAGGAGACCCCATGAAGGGGAAGATCGGACTCGTCGTCGGACTCGGCGTGGGATACGTGCTCGGAACGCGCGCCGGACGCGAGCGCTACGACCAGATCAAGACGCAGTGGCTGAAGGTCTGGAACCTCGATCCCGTGCAGGAACGGGTCGACCAGGTCAAGGGATTCGTGGGCCAGAAGGCCGCCGCGGTTCCCGGTGCACTCTGGAGCGGTGCGGTGAAGATCGTCAAGTCGGTGGGCAGTGACGCGACCCCCGGGCAGAAGCTCGACTCCGTGATCGCCGCCGGCAAGGACGTCGCCGAAGACCTCGAAGACGCCGCTGACGAGGCCAAGGACACCGTCGCGAAGAAGGTCGACGAAGCGAAGGCCTCGCCGAAGTCGTCGTCGTCGAACGCCTCCGCCTCGACCACAACGCGTACTGCGGCCAAGAAGCCCGCGGCGCGCAAGCCCGCTGCCAAGAAGACCGGCGACTGAGATGCCCCGCGGATATCGCGACCGTGCCGACGACAGCTTCCTGTCGCTGATCGGCGACCTTCCCGAGCTCGTCTCGAACCTGGTCAAGGCCGAGATCAACGCGGCGAAGACCTGGATCTCGAAGACGGCGAAAGACGCGGGCATCGGCTCGATCTGGTTCGTCGTCGCACTGTTCTTCCTCTTCTGGGCCATCCCGGTCCTTCTCGTCTTCGCGATCGCAGGCATCGCGTCGTGGTGGCCCGTGTGGCTCTCCGCGCTCGCGGTGTTCGGCATCCTGCTGCTCGCCGTGCTGTTCTTCGCACTGCTCGGCATCCTCAAGTTCCGCAAGGTGCTGCGACGCGAGAACCCCGCACAGGCCGTCGCCACCGACGTCCGCATCGTGAAGGAGGCTGGCGACAATGACGAATTCTGAGCTGGCTCGCACCGCCGTCCCCGGCGGCATCGTCGACCCCGTCGAGTCGGCTCGCGCCGAACTCAAAGCCGCTCTCGCTGCCATCGAGATCAAGGGCAACGTGCCTCGTCGTCTCGACAACGCCTCGAAGCGTGCGGCCGTGCGCCTGCGGCTTCTGGCCGATCGCAACCCGGCCGGCGCGGTCGCGCTCGGCGTCGCCGCTGCCGCTGTCGTCGGCAGCGCAGTCTGGGTGATCGCTAGGGCGCTGTCTCGCTGAGCGCTTCCGCGCTGAGCAGGGCGCTGTCTCGCTGAGCGCTTCCGCGCTGAGCAGGGCGCTGTCTCGCTGAGCGCTCGCGTTATCTCGCCGAGCGGGGCCACCCGACCCGGCGTTCATTTGCACGTCCGCGTGCATTCGCAGCCGTGAGACAAAAGGGGCAGACTGGGACCATGTCCGATGAGAGCGTAGAGAACCCGTCCGGCTTCACCCTCTGGGCGGTCTGGCGACGCAATCCCGATGTCGCGGTGACCGAGTCCGATTCCACCGAGCTCGAGACGATCGTCTCGTACATCGAGGACTCCGGTGTCACCGTGCGCGGCTTCTACGACGTCTCGGGCCTCAAGGCCGACGCCGACCTGATGGTCTGGCTGCACGGCGCCACCGCCGAAGAGCTGCAGCGGGCGCTGCGCCGCCTGCGGCGCACCGAGCTGCTGCGTTCATTGCTCCCCGTCTGGAACGCGATGGGCGTGCACCGCGATGCCGAGTTCAACCGCTCCCACGTTCCCGGATTCCTGCGCGGCATCGAGCCCAAGCAGTGGCTCTGCCTCTACCCGTTCGTGCGCACCCCCGAGTGGTACCTGGCCCCCGAGGCCGACCGCCGGGCGATGCTCGCCGACCACGGCCGCAAGGGTGCGGCGTTCACGGGCGTGATCGCCAACACGGTCGCCTCCTTCGCTCTCGGCGATTACGAGTGGATGCTTCCGCTCGAGGCCGATGACGTCACCGAGCTCGTCGATCTCATGCGCGACCTCCGCTACACCGAGGCTCGCATGTTCGTGAAGGAGGAGGTGCCCTTCTACACCGGGCGCAGGCTCCGCTTCGACGAGATCGCGGACGTGCTGCAGTAGGCCGCCCGATGAGCACTCCCATCCGTCTGGGGACTCGCCGCAGCGCGCTCGCGCAGGCGCAGTCCGGTCACGTCGCCGCCGCCCTCGAGAAGGTCGCCGGCCGACCTGTCGTGCTCGTGCCGATCACGTCCGAGGGTGACACCAACCGTGCGTCGCTGTCGGAGATCGGTGGACAGGGCATCTTCGCCACCCGTCTGCGCGAAGCGCTGCTCGCGGGGGAGTGCGACTTCCTGGTGCACTCGCTCAAGGACCTCCCGACGGCCATCCCCGACGGTCTGACGATCGCGGCGACGCCCGTGCGGGTCGACGCCCGCGATGTCGTGATCACCCGCGACGGCACTCCGCTGCGCGAGCTGCGGTCGGGCGCGACGGTGGGCACCGGCTCTCCTCGTCGCATCGCGCAGGTGCACCTGCGGGCTCCGCACGCTTCGGTGGTCGATCTGCGCGGCAACGTTGACTCGCGCCTGGGCCGTGTCGCCTCGGGTGAGCTCGACGCCGTGATCCTCGCGGCCGCCGGGCTGTCGCGCCTCGGCACCGACTCGCCGCTGCGTCGCGAAGAGCTGGGCCTGTCGGAGTGGCCGACGGCGCCAGGGCAGGGCGCGCTCGCGGTCGAGACGACGACGGATGCCCCGGCCGATCTCCGTGCGGCACTCGCGCAGCTCGACGATGAGCACACCCGGCTCGCCATCACTCTGGAGCGCGCGATCCTCGAGGGCCTCGACGCGGGATGCCAGGCTCCGATGGCCGCTCATGCGGTCGTGGAAGGCTCGTCGATCCGTGTGCGGACGGTCGTCTACGCCCCCGATGGCAGCCGTCGGATCGGCCTCGACGTCACCGAACCCCTGAACGAGCGGTATATTCAACGGAACGGCAGTGGCAATGGAGCGGATGCTGCCGATGGCGCTGTTCCGATCCCTGCTGTTCGATCGCTGGGGTTGGCTGTTGCCCGTCGGCTGCTCGATCAAGGGGCGGCCGCCCTCGTCTCCCGAGAGCAATCCTGATGACCACAACACCCGAATCGAAGCACGACAAGCCGCTCGACGGCTGGCGAATCCTCGTCCCCCGCGGCGGACCATGGGGAGACGGCGTCGCTGCGAGCCTGCGCACCCAGGGCGCTGTGCCCGTGGTCGCGCCGCTGATCAACTTCGCGTCGACCACCGACCAGGCCGCGCTCGATGTCGCCCTGGCGCAGCTCGCCGCGGGCTCGTACGACTGGCTGACGGTTACGAGTGCGACGACCGTCGACGTGTTGTTCGCGCACCGCGCCATTGTTCCCCCCTCCACGCGCATCGCGGCCGTGGGCGAGACGACCGCCGCGGCGCTGCAGGCCGTCGGTTACGAGGTCGCGCTGATGCCGGAGCAGGACAACTCCGCTGAGGGCATGGCCGAGCTGCTCATCTCGCTCGAGACCGAGCCCCGCCGCATCCTCGCTCTGCGCAGCGAGATCGCGAAGCCCGTTCTCAGCGTGCTGCTGACCGACGCCGGCCACGATGTCGACAGCGTGGTCGCGTACCGCACCGTCGGTGTGCCGGTGACCGACCGCATCAAGCGCGATGTCGAGAACGGCCGCATCAACGCGATCCTCATCACGAGTGGATCGGTCGCCGAGCAGGTGCGCGAGCAGTTCCCCGAGATCCCCGACGAGACGCTGCTCGCCGCCATCGGCCCGCGCACCGCACGCGATGCGCGCAAGGCCGGGCTCCCGGTCTCGGTCGTCGCCGACCGTCAGACGGTCGACGCACTGATCGATGCGGTGTCGCACTTCACCCTTCCGCACGCGGCAGACGAGTTCGCGCCGTGAGCTTCCCCGAGACCCGTCTTCGCCGGCTGCGTCAGTCGCCGGCGGTCCGTCAGCTCGTGCGCGAGACGACGCTCCAGCCGCAGCAGCTCGTGCTGCCCCTCTTCGTGCGCGAGGGTCTCACCGACCCGGCGCCGATCACATCCATGCCGGGTGTTGCCCAGCACTCGATGGACTCGCTGCGCGCGGCGGCCGTCGAGGCGGCCGAAGCCGGTGTCGGCGGCGTCATGCTGTTCGGCGTGCCCGCGGTGCGCGACGCACAGGGTTCGGGCGCGGACGCGCCCCACGGCATCCTCAATCTGGCCACCGAGGCGCTGGCCGCCGAGGTCGGCGATGCGCTGGTCGTGCAGACCGACCTGTGTCTCGACGAGTTCACCGACCACGGTCACTGCGGTGTGCTCGCGGCCGACGGATCGGTCGACAACGACGCGACGCTCGAGCGGTACACCTCGATGGCGCTCGCGCAGACGCGCGCGGGGTCTCAGCTGCTGGGGCTCTCGGGCATGATGGACGGCCAGGTCGCCGCCATCCGCCGTGCGCTCGATGCCGAGGGCTTCACGCAGACCCTTCTGCTCGCCTACGCCGCCAAGTACGCGAGCGCGTTCTACGGTCCGTTCCGCGAGGCCGTCGATTCGCAGCTGAAGGGCGATCGGCGCACCTATCAGCTCGACCCGGGCAACCGTCGTGAGGGTGTGCGCGAGGCCGTCGTCGACGAAGAAGAGGGCGCCGACATCGTCATGGTCAAGCCGGCGATGGCGTTCCTCGACGTGTTGCGCGAGGTGCGCGACACCGTCCATATTCCGGTGTGGGCATACCAGGTGTCCGGTGAGTACGCGATGATCGAGGCCGCCGCGGCCAACGGATGGATCGACCGCCGTGCGGCGATCCTCGAGTCGCTGCTGTCGATCCGCCGTGCCGGCGCCGACGCCGTGCTGACGTATTGGGCGACCGAAGCCGCCCGCTGGTTGCGCGACTGACTCGTTGTTCGACCGTGACGATCCGCACTCGCTGTGACGCTCGGCATCCGAATCGCCGCGAGAACGAGTGCAGATCATCCGAATGAGTGCAGATCGTCACGATTTGCCGAGTGACCCGAGAGGAATCACCATGACCGACCGCAACGACGACCTGTTCTCCGCCGCCCGAGAGGTGATTCCCGGGGGAGTGAACTCTCCGGTGCGCGCCTACGGTTCGGTCGGCGGAACGCCGCGCTTCCTCTCGTCGGCGAGCGGGGCGACGGTGACGGATGCCGCGGGCACGACCTACATCGACCTCGTCGCGTCGTGGGGCCCGGCCCTGCTCGGTCATGCGCATCCGGAGGTCGTCGCCGCCGTGCAGGAGGCCGCGACGCGCGGTCTCTCGTTCGGCGCCCCGACCGAGGGCGAGGTCGAACTCGCCGCCCTCATCGCCGACCGCGTGCGGTTCGGCGAGATCCGCCCCATCGAGCGCGTGCGCCTGGTGTCGACCGGCACCGAGGCCACCATGACGGCGATCCGTCTCGCACGCGGCGCGACCGGCCGCGATCTGCTGGTGAAGTTCGCCGGGCACTACCACGGCCACTCCGACGGTCTGCTCGCCGAGGCCGGTTCCGGCGTCGCCACGCTCGCGCTCCCCGGCTCGGCCGGAGTACCGGCACCGATCGCCGCGCAGACGCTGGTCATCGGCTACAACGACCCCGAGGCGCTGGCCGCCGTCTTCGCCGAGCACGGTCCGCGGATCGCCGCGGTCATCGTCGAGGCGTCCGCCGCGAACATGGGCGTCGTCGCCCCGCTTCCCGGCTTCAACAGCCTGATCGCCGCCACCGCGCACGCGCACGGCGCGCTCATGATCATCGACGAGGTGCTCACGGGCTTCCGCGTGCACCCCGCCGGGTACTGGGGTCTGCAGGCCGCCGCGGGCGAGAACTACCTGCCCGACATCTTCACCTTCGGCAAGGTCGTCGGCGGGGGGATGCCGCTGGCCGCCCTCGGCGGCCGTGCCGACATCATGGACCTTCTGGCTCCGCTCGGCCCCGTGTACCAGGCGGGCACGCTGTCGGGGAACCCGCTGTCGGTTGCGGCCGGCCTCGCCACGCTGCGGTTGGCCACGCCGGAGGTCTACGCCACGATCGACGCGGCATCCGATCGCCTGTCGGCCTCCCTCGATGCGGCGCTCACCGACGCCGGCGTGATCCATTCGGTCGCGAAGGCCGGCAACCTGTTCAACGCCTCGTTCCGTGCGTCCGCTCCGCGCGACTACGCCGAGGCGCAGGCGCAGGAGACGTTCCGCTACGCGCCGTTCTTCCACTCGCTGCGCGAGCAGGGTGTCGCACTGCCGCCCAGCGTCTTCGAGGCGTGGTTCCTCACGGCTGCCCACGGCGACGACGAACTCCAGCGGATCGAAGCGGCGTTGCCTGCTGCGGCAGCCGCCGCGGCATCCGCCCACGCCTGAGCACTCGAAACGCCCGGAGCACGCGAATCGCCCGGGAGTGAGCGTATTCCCACAACGGATCGTTGTGTTCCTGTGAGCAAGATCCAGACAACTGGCAGGGCCCCGCTGGCAGACTGGACTCATGGTGACGTTGCTGTTGGATCAGACGCAACTCGAGATCGTGCTCTCGCCGCTCGAGCGTGCCGCAAGCTTCCACCGCGACAACGTGCGCCTCGTGCGCGAGACGATCACCAAGGTGCAGCTCACCGATGACGCCTGGACGTGGCTGCGCGGAGTTCCGAACCCCGGGACGCACATTCCCGGTGTTCTCGCCGCGGGCAGCTGGAAGGCCGCCGGAAGCACCGACTTCGTGCTCATCCGCCGGCGTCGTCCGAGCGTCGTCATCGACCTGACCGGTGACGATCAGTACCGGCGACTCATTCTCACCACCCGGCACGGGCTCGCGCTCACGCAGGCGCTGCGACTCGAGGTGACCGACGAGCCGGCCGACGTCGAGGAGATCGTCGCGACGGGTTCGATCCCGACGTCGAAGGGCAGCCGCCGCCCGGTGATCCGCCCGCGTCCGGCCTGAGAGGCCACAGCGAAACGCCCTCCGGGACCTGACGGTCCGGAGGGCGTTTCTGCGTGGCGGCTCAGTTGTGCGAGTGATCGCCCTCGTGGTTCTCGTGGTGCTCGTGGTTCTGCTCGCCGTCGTTCTCGTGGCCGTCGGTCGCGCCGTGCTCGGGAGCGTCGGTCGCGGTGTCGACGACCTCGATCGTGCGGGTACGGTCGTCGTCGCCCTCGGCGGGAGCTTCGGCGAGCGGGTAGTCCTTCGGCTCGTCCTCGAAGTAGGCGCGCGCGGCGTCGGCGAGCATCGAGCTCACCGCGGCGGAACGCGGGTCGTTGGCCTGGTCTCCGGATTCGTCGTCGCCTTGAGGGGCGGCGTCGCTCCCGGAACCCTCCGACGACCCGAGGCCGTCGAAGACCTCGATGCCGGACTCATCGGTTGCCGACGCGTCGGCGCCCGATCCGTCGGCGTCCGGGAAGACCGAGGGGGCTTCGTCGGAGTGGGCGGGTGCGGCGCCGAACAGGATGTCGTCGAACGACGGTCCGGAGGATGCTTCGCCCGACGCGTCGACATCGTCGACGACCGGCTCCGCCGCAGCGGACTCGGCGGTGGCCGCCTCGGCGACCGTGGCTTCGGCGAGCACGGCGTTCGCGAGGGCGGCGTCGGCGTCGGCGTCGGCATCGGCGGTGTCGGCATCCGTAGTACCGGCATCCGTGTTGCTGCTGTCTGCGGAATCACCGCGGTGCTCTTCACCATCGTGTGCGATGGCGGTGCCGGCACCGGCCGCGACGACCGCGGTGGCGACGGGGCCACCGGGAACGGTGGCCGCCACGTCTGCGGCGATGGCCGCGGCGGCGACGGCAGCCTCGTCGTCGGCCGTCTGCGCGGTCGTCTCGGCCGACGCGGACGTGGGAGGCACGAGCTGCGAGGCGACGATCTCGGCACGCGGCTCGAGCTTGCCGCCCCGCACCAGCTGCATGAAGACGTCTTCGAGGGTCGGTCCGCGCTGCACGAGCGTGGTGAGTGCGATGCCGGCCTCGGCCGCCACGGCGCCGACGCGGCGGGCATCGCTGCCGCGCACGGTGAGTCCCGAACGCAGGATCTCGATGTCGAAACCGGCCGTCGCGAGCGCCGAGGTGAGGGCGACTCGGTCCGGAGCATCGACCACGACCGCCCCGGACGACGGGTCGGCGAGTTCTTCGATGCCGCTGGCGAGAACCAGCTGGCCCTTCGAGAGCACGAGCACGTTGTCGGCGACCTGCTCGACCTCGCTGAGCACGTGCGACGAGACGAGGACGGTGCGTCCTTCGTCGGCGAGGCGACGCATCAGCATGCGCATCCAGCGGATGCCCTCGGGATCGAGTCCGTTGGCCGGCTCGTCGAAGACGAGGGCGCCGGGGTCGCCGAGCAGTGCGTGGGCGACGCTCAGCCGCTGGCGCATTCCCAGCGAGAAACCGCCGATGCGGGAGTCACCCTCGTCCTCGAGGCCGACGATCGCGAGCACCTCGGCGACGCGGGCGAGCGGGATGTCGTTCGCCTTCGCGGCGATCGTGAGCTGGCGGTTGGCGGTGCGGCGCGTGCGATACACGGTCTCTTCGAGCACCGAGCCGATCACGCGCAGCGGCTGACGGAGGTCGGCGAATGCCGTGCCGCCGATCGTCGCCGTGCCCGAGGTGGGGCGCACCTGGCCCAGGAGCATCCGCAGCGTCGTGGTCTTTCCGGCACCGTTCGGGCCGAGGAATGCGGTGACGGCGCCGGGTTCGATACGTGCGGAGAAGTCGGAAACAGCGGTCACCTCATTGAAGCGCTTCGTCACGCTCGTGAATTCGAGAACCTGTCCGTCGGTCATGCGCGACCTCTCCTTGCTTGGTCAATTCTCTCTATCCTGCCGGAAAAGCGCCCGGATCGCGTATTTCCTGTGGATACCGGGGGCCGGAACGGATCGGAGTAGCCTGACATCCGTGACCGATTCCTCCTCCGATGACCGTGTCCTCGTCCGCACCGAAGGAGCCCTCGGAAGGCTCACCCTCAATCGGCCCGAAGCCATCAACGCCCTCGACCTGGGCATGATCGAGCAGCTCACGGCCGCCCTCGAAGCCTGGAAGACAGACACCGACGTGCAGATCGTGCTGCTCGACGGCACCGGGGATCGGGGCTTCTGCGCCGGCGGCGACGTGCGGGCGCTGCATGCGCAGATCGTGGCGGGCGAGCCCGAGCGCACGGCCGAGTTCTTCCGCGCGGAGTATGCGCTCAACGCGTTGATCGCCGAGTACCCGAAGACGGTCGTCGCGCTCGCCGACGGCATCACGATGGGCGGAGGCATCGGGCTCGCCGGCCACGCGGCCATCCGCATCGTCACCGAGCGCTCGAAGCTGGCCATGCCCGAGACCCGCATCGGATTCACGCCCGACGTCGGCGGCACCTGGTTGCTGGGCCGCGCCCCCGGACGCTTCGGCGAGTACTTCGGACTCACCGGCGATGCGATGAGCGGTGCGGACGCGATCTACCTCGGCTTCGCCGACCACTTCGTGCCCTCCGAGCGCCTCGACGCGCTGCGCGAGGCGCTCGCCTACCGCGCGGATCCGACCGGTCCGAGCGAGATCGTGCTGCTGTTCGACGAGACGCCGGACCCGTCGGAGCTGCCCGCAGACCGCGTCTGGGTCGACGAGGCGTTCGCGGCCGACACGGTCGTCGGCATCATCGAGCGGCTGCAGGCGCAGGGGATTCCGGATGCCGCGGCCACGGCCGACCTGCTCGAAGGACTGGCTCCCACCGGCCTCACGGTCACCCTCGACGCGGTGCGCGAGGCGCGGGCGTCGGCGGGGCTGCGCGCGGCGCTGGAGGGCGAGTACCGCCGGGTGCTCTGGTTCGTGACCGAGCACCCCGACCTCGTCGAGGGCATCCGTGCGCAGCTGGTCGACAAGGATCGCAACCCCCACTGGCAGCCGGCGACGCTCGCCGAGCTCGACGCGGATGCCGGGGCCGGAGCGCGCGAGTACGTGCCCGCCGTGCCGCTGTTCTGAGGTCCGCTCCGCGGGCAGCGCGAGACGGGTCTGGTTCGCTGTGAGCGAAGGTGGTAAACCCGACAGTACGAATGTCTGAGCTTCGTGGCACTCTTTGTTGTGGCCGATTTCGAGTCGGCATCTTCCCCCACACATGAGTCCACAGCTTCATCTCTCAGAAAGTCCGCCTGTGCTGGGTAAAATCCTCCTCCGCTATCTGTCCCGATATAAGTGGCTCCTTCTGGCTGTGCTGGTCTTCCAGCTCGCCAGTGTCGCGGCCACCCTCTACCTCCCGTCGCTCAACGCCGACATCATCAACGAGGGCGTGGCCACGTCCGACACCGCCTTCATCTGGCGCACCGGCATGTTCATGCTCGCCGTCTCGCTCGGGCAGATCATCGCCTCGATCATCGCGACCTACTTCGCCGCGCGCGCGTCGATGGGCGCCGGGCGCGACATCCGGGCAGACGTCTTCAGCAAGGTCAGCGGCTTCTCCGAGCGCGAGGTGTCGCAGTTCGGCGCCGGGTCTCTCATCACCCGCAACACCAACGACGTGCAGCAGGTGCAGATGCTGGCGATGATGGGCGCGACCATGCTGGTCACGGCTCCGCTGCTCGCGATCGGCGGCATCATCTTCGCCGTGCGCACCAACTTCGGGCTCAGCTGGATCATCGCGGTCTCCGTTCCGGTGCTGCTGATCCTCGCCGGAATCATCGTCAGCCGCATGGTCCCGCTCTTCCGCACCAACCAGCGCAAGCTCGATGCCGTGAACCGCATCATGCGCGAGCAGCTGACGGGTGTGCGCGTGGTGCGCGCATTCGTGCGCGAGACCATCGAAGAAGAGCGCTTCCGCGAGGCGAACACCGACATCATGATCGTCGGCCGCAAGATCGGGTCGCTCTTCGTGCTGCTGTTCCCGCTCTTCATGCTGATCCTCAACGTCACCGTCGTCTCCGTGATCTGGTTCGGCGGCATCGAGATCAACACCGGCACGGTGCAGGTCGGCACGATCTTCGCCTTCATGCAGTACATCGGTCAGATCATGGGCGGCGTCATCATGGCCAGCTTCATGGCGATCATGATCCCGCGCGCCGCCGTGTCGGCGGAGCGCATCGGCGAGGTGCTCGACACCGTCTCGACCATGGAGCGTCCCGTCGACGGCGTCACCGATTTCCCCGCGCCCGGCGCTGTCGCCTTTGATGACGTGGAGTTCTCCTACCCCGGCGCCGACTCGCCGGTGCTCACGGGCATCAGCTTCGCCGCTGAGCCGGGTGAGACCGTCGCGATCGTCGGATCGACCGGTGCGGGCAAGACGACACTCGTGTCGCTCATTCCTCGTCTCTTCGATGCCTCAGGTGGAGCCGTCTTCGTCGGCGGAGCAGATGTTCGCACCGCAGATGTCGAGTCGCTCTGGAAGACGATCGGCCTCGTTCCGCAGCGTCCGTTCCTGTTCACCGGAACCGTGGCGTCCAACCTGCGCTACGGGCGCGAAGACGCCACCGACGAAGAACTCTGGGCGGCGCTCGAGATCGCCCAGGGCCGTGACTTCGTCGAGGAGATGCCGGACGGTCTCGAATCACGCATCACCCAGGGCGGCACGAACGTCTCGGGAGGCCAGCGTCAGCGCCTTGCGATCGCCCGCGCGATCGTGCGGCAGCCGCAGGTTCTGGTGTTCGACGACTCCTTCTCGGCCCTCGACCTCACGACCGACGCCCGGCTGAGGCAAGCGCTGTGGCGCGAGCTGCCGCACGTCACCAAGATCGTCGTCGCGCAGCGCGTGTCCTCGATCACCGATGCCGATCGCATCGTCGTCCTCGAAGGGGGCACCATGGTGGGTGTCGGCACGCACGAAGAACTCCTCGAGACGAGCACCACCTATCGGGAGATCGTCGAGTCGCAGCTGGGGGTCGACGCATGAGCGAGCAGAACGAGTCCAGGACCCGTCGCGGCCGCGTAGCTGCCGCCACGGCCACCACCACCGTCGAGCCGGAACTCACCGACGAAGAGAAGTACGAGGCCGAGCTCGCCGAGAAGGCGCGCCAGGACGGTGGCGGCTGGGACAGCGTCGCGCCGGGCAAAGCCGACAACTTCGGCGTGAGTTTCGCGCGCATGATCGGGCTGCTCAAGCCCTCCGCCGTATGGTTCATCATCGTGTCGATCCTCGGCGCGATCGGTGTCGTGCTCACGGTCGCCGCACCCAAGGTGCTCGCCGAGGCGACGAACCTCATCTACAAGGGGTTCACCTCCGTACAGCTCTCGCAGCCGAACGGCGACTTCCCCGGCTTCCCCGTCGGTACGCCGAAGAGCGATGTGCTCGAGGCCCTTCGCGCAGCGGGCCAGACCGACTTCGCGAACCAGGTCGCCGCCATGGGCGACTTCACGGTCGGTGACGGCGTCGACTTCGACGCGCTGCGCTGGATCATCGCCGCGGTGCTCGCGATCTACGTCGTCGCCGCGTTCCTCAGCTGGATCCAGGGCTACGTGATCAACGTCATCATGGTGCGAACCATGTGGCGCCTGCGTGAGCAGGTCGAGGCCAAGATCAACCGCCTCCCGCTGTCGTACTTCGACAAGGTGCAGCGCGGAGACCTGATCTCGCGCGTCACGAACGACATCGACAACATCACGCAGACCATGCAGCAGTCCCTCTCGGGGGCGATCACTTCGGTGCTCACCGTCGTCGGCGTGCTGGTGCTCATGTTCTCGATCTCGTGGCAGCTGGCGCTCGTCGCTCTCGTGGCACTCCCGCTCATGGGCGTGATCTTCGGCATCATCGGACCGCGGTCGCAGAAGGCATTCGGCACCCAGTGGCGCAAGGTCGGTCGACTCAATGCCCGCGTCGAAGAGGCCTTCTCCGGCCACGCGCTGGTCAAGGTGTTCGGTCGTGAGCAAGACGCCCTCGACAAGTTCAAGGACGAGAACGAAGAGCTCTACCAGGCGAGCTTCAAGGCGCAGTTCCTCTCCGGCATCATCATGCCGGCGATGACGTTCATCGGCAGCCTCACCTACGTCGGCATCGCCGTGCTCGGTGGCCTCATGGTCGCGAACGGGCAGCTGCGCCTCGGCGACGTTCAGGCCTTCATCCAGTACTCGCAGCAGTTCACGCAGCCGCTGTCCGAGCTGGGTGGCATGGCCGCCGTCGTGCAGTCCGGCACGGCATCGGCCGAGCGGGTGTTCGAGCTGCTCGACACCGACGAGCAAGAGCCGGATGCAGACGATGCTCCGACCATCACCGGTGGGCGGGGTGTCGTCGAGTTCGAGAACGTCGCGTTCTCCTACACGCCGGATCGCCCGCTCATCACCGACCTCTCGTTCCAGGTCGAGCCGGGGCAGACGGTCGCGATCGTCGGTCCGACGGGTGCCGGAAAGACGACGCTGGTCAACCTGATCATGCGGTTCTACGAGCTCGACGGCGGGCGCATCATGCTCGACGGCCAGGACATCGCGCAGATCACGCGCGACGACCTGCGCTCGCGCACCGGCATGGTGCTGCAGGACCCGTGGCTGTTCAACGGCAGCATCCGCGAGAACATCCGATACGGTCGCTCCACCGCGACCGACGACGAAGTTCTCGAGGCTGCGAAGGCGACCTACGTCGACCGCTTCGTGCACGCGCTGCCCGAGGGCTACGACACCGTTCTCGACGAAGACGCCTCCAACGTCTCGGCGGGCGAGCGTCAGCTCATCACCATCGCCCGGGCTTTCGTCGCCCAGCCGTCGATCCTCATCCTCGATGAGGCAACGTCGGCGGTCGACACTCGCACCGAGCTGCTGCTGCAGCACGCGATGGCGGCGCTCCGCGAAGGACGCACGTCATTCGTGATCGCGCACCGGCTCTCGACGATCCGCGACGCCGACCTCATCCTCGTGATGGAGCACGGCGACATCGTCGAGAAGGGCACGCACGACGAGCTCATCGCCGCGCAGGGCGCCTACTGGCGGCTCTACCAGTCGCAGTTCGAGCAGGCGGCCTCAGACATCGACGCGGAAGACGCCCTCACCGGGTCGACGCCGGTCGTGGTCACCGGCGACGCAGACGCTGCAGCCGAGGTCGCGGCAGAGGTCGAGGCCGAGAAGGTCGCGGCCGCAGCGCGCGCTGGTGCGTCGATCGGAGCGCAGCTGCCCGGTGCCGAAGCGGCAGCCGCCGAGGCGGTCATCGAGGCGTTCACGTCAGACGGTGACCATCGCGGTGGCCGTGACGGTGACGGTGACGGTGACGGTGACGGTGACCGAGGCGGCGACAGCTCGCGAGCCTGAGCACTCGCCTCCGAGCACTCGCCTCCGAGCGACTCACAGCAGAACGGCCCCATCCCTCACCGGGATGGGGCCGTTCTGATGACACCCGACCCGCCCTCTCCACCTCGGCACCGAGAGGCATTCCCGTCGTAAAAACTGTCGGTCCGGGCGCGTCAGAACGACAGATAGTGCGACGGGAGCGCCGGACGGGAGTGCGACGGGAACGCCGGCCGGGGAGGCGGCTGCTAGTCCGCGTCGATGCCGAACAGCTCGAACGGGTGCGTGAGGCGCCACCAGAAGCTCGGGCCCTCGATGTCGGAGGCCAGGGTCAGCTCGGTCGTCGCCGCGTTGAGAGGGCCGGTCGTGCTCAACGTGCCGACCGTGGTGCCTTCGTCGCGCGCATCGCCCAGGGTGAACTCGGGAGTCGATGTCGCGGTCGCACCGTTCCACAGCAGCACATCGGTGTCGGCATCCGTCACGATGTCGATCTCCTCGCCCCACACCGTCTGCACCTGGCCGACCACGGTGCCCTCCGGCACGGCCGCGTCCTGCGCGGCGAGGGCGGCCTCGACCTCGGCGAACAGCGACCGCGTCGCCGCGAGGCGCTGCTCGTCATCGCCCTGGTTGAGCACCGCGGCGTACAGCTTCACCGTGGTGTCGTCGACGGTGATGTCCTTCGCGGTCAGCAGGTTCCATCCGACGAGCGTGCCCGTCTTGATGCCCACCACGCCGGGGTCGGCGAGCATCCCGTTGGTGTTGACGACCGTGCCCGCACCCGGCAGCTCGACGGATGCGGTGCCGACGATCTCGGCGAAGACCGGGTTCTTCATCGCCATCTCTCCCAGACGCAGAAGCGCCTCGGGGGTCGCGGTGTTCGCTTCGCTGAAGCCCGACGGAGTGACCACCGTGATGTCGCTGAGGCCGCGGTCGCGCAGCCAGATCGCCGCGGCCGCCGCGAACTCGCGGTCGGATCCCCAGATCTCGGAGGCCAGGCGGTCGATGTAGTTGTTCGCCGATCCGAGCAGTGTGCCCTGCAGCATCTGGTACTCGGTGAGGGTGCCGCCGACCGGCACGTCGAGTGCGGACTGATCCGAGCGGCGATAGCTCCAGTAATTCTGGCTGTCGGCGCGCGTGAACGAGAACGCCGGACCCTGTTCGCCCGGGGCCAACGGCATCCGATCCAGCACCATGAGGGCGCTGACGACCTTCGTGATGCTCGCGATGCTCGCGGCATCGGGTGACGAAGCCGTCAGGCCGATGCCCCCCACGCCGACGGCGGCGCTGCCCTGCGCCGGCCAGACGACCGACGCGACCGGGGCGGCGGTGACGGAGAACTCGACAGGAGCTGCGGTGGGGGCGACCTCGTGCAGCGGCCACAGCAGCGTGGTTCCGGCGTATGACGCGGCGAGGGCCACGAGCACACCGATGGGTACGAGCACGCGCGGGCTGGCGATCGCGGGGCGCAGACGCGCTCCTCGCAGAATTCCGATCCCGGAGGCGTCGAGCGGCTCGTCGAAGCCGCGGGCGGTGGATCCGGCGGCGACGGCGGCCGGATCGACCCAGGTGAGCGCTGTCGCCTGGCGGCCATCATCGGCCCACTCGGCGGAGGCATCGGCATCGTCGAGCTGCAACAGTTCGCCGGGGTCGTCGCTGAAGACGGCGGTCTCCGCCGGGGGCGTCTCGACCGCCGCTTCCGGCGGATCGCCGTCTGCGCGCACGCCGATCTGCGGCTCGGCGGTGGCGGTGGCCTCGGCGGGATCAGGAGCGGTCACTCGCTTACGGTACCGAATCCGCGGCCGGTTGCGTGGTTCTGCGGTCTGCGCTGCCGCCGGTGTCGGCACTCGGTATGCTGGGGACCACAACCACGGGAGTCCGGCGAGCCGGGCTGAGAGGGAGCGAATCGCGCTTCGACCGTCGAACCTGATCTGGGTCATGCCAGCGCAGGGAGGAGTTCAGATGAGTACGTCCACGTCCGCATCCGCCGCGAAGAACGCCGCGAAGAGCAGCGCCGCGAAGGCATCCGCGAATTCGGGGCAGCCCGCCCGCCAGATCTGGCGCTGGCGCGTCGTCGACATCGTCGTGGCCGCCGTGCTCGGCGTCGCGATCGGTCTCGTCTTCTGGGGATGGAACACCATCGGCTACGCCTGGTTCGGTGCCGCCGATGCGCTCACCCCGGGGCTCGGCGGCATCGCCGTCGGAATCTGGCTGCTCGGCGGCGTGGTCGGAGGCCTCGTCATCCGCAAGCCCGGTGCCGCCCTCGTCGTCGAACTGGTGGCGGCGATCGTGTCGATGCTCATCGGCAACGTGTGGGGTATCTCGACGATCCTTTCGGGGCTGGTGCAGGGTCTGGGCGCCGAGATCATCTTCGCGCTGTTCTTCTACCGCCGCTTCGGCCTCGCGGTCGCCGCGCTCGCGGGCATCGGTGCGGGAGCGGCCGCCTGGGTGTTCGAGCTGTTCTACGGCAGCTCGCCGAACATCCTCAAGTCGTTCGAGTTCAACACGATCTACCTCGTCAGCGTCGTGGTCTCGGGCGCCATCCTCGCGGGTGTGCTCGGCTGGCTGCTCGTGCGCGCGCTGGCGGTCACGGGGGCGCTCAGCCGCTTCGCCGCCGGGCGAGAGCACGTGCGCGAGGTCTGACGATGACTGTCGCCGCCCCGGCCCGGGTGCAGGCCTCGGGCTGGGGATGGCGCTACGCCGGGCGCAAGCGAGCCGCGGTGTCGGATCTCACCTTCACGATCGAGCCGGGCGAGCGCGTTCTGCTGCTGGGCGCATCCGGTGCCGGGAAGTCGACCCTGCTGGCCGGCCTCGCGGGTGTGCTCGGCGACGACGATGAGGGCGAGCGCGCCGGCGAGCTGCGCATCGACGGCGCCACGCCCGAGTCGCAGCGCGGTCGCATCGGTCTCGTTCTGCAGGATCCGGATGCCGGGATCGTGCTGTCGAAGGTGGGCGACGATGTCGCCTTCGGGTGCGAGAACCTCGGCGTTCCGGCATCCGAGATCCCTGCGCGGGTTTCGGAAGCGCTCGAAGCCGTCGGTCTCGCGGTTCCGCTGCAGCGCCCGACGAAGGCGCTCTCGGGTGGGCAGAAGCAGCGTCTCGTACTTGCGGGAGTGCTCGCCATGCGCCCCGGGCTGCTGCTGCTCGACGAACCCACGGCCAACCTCGATCCGGTCGGCGTGCGTGAGGTGCGTGCGAGCGTCGAGCGTGCGGTCGACGCGACCCAGGCGACCCTGATCGTCGTCGAGCATCGCACCCCGATCTGGGTCGACCTGATGACGCGGGTGATCGTGGTGGCGGCCGACGGGGGGCTGCTCGCCGACGGCCCGCCCGCACAGGTCTTCGCGGCGCACGGCGAGACGCTGGCCGATGCCGGGGTGTGGGTGCCGGACCGGGGTATCGATCTGCCGGTGCTCGGTAGGGTCGAGGCTCCGGATGCGCTGTCCGCCACCGCGCTGTCGATCGCGCGCGAGCCCGGCCGGCCGGTGCAGTCGGGGCTCGACCTGCACGTACCGCAGGCGAACGCCACCGTCATCACCGGTCCCAACGGCGCAGGCAAGTCCACCCTCGCGTTGACGCTCGCCGGACTCATCCCCGAGCATTCCGGCGAGGTGCGGACGGCGGAGCGACTGGCGGGCCGCCGGGGCGTGCGTCCGATCCGCTGGACCTCCCGCGAGCTCCTCACCCGCATCGGCATGGTGTTCCAGGAGTCGGAGCATCAGTTCCTCACGCAGACCCTGCGCGACGAGCTGTCGGTCGGGCCGCGCGCCCTGGGCTGGGATCGTGCGCGTACGGATGCCGTGGTCGACGGGCTCCTGGAACGGTTGGGTCTCGCTCCGCTGGCGCTCGCGAACCCCTTCACCCTGTCGGGCGGGCAGAAGCGTCGGCTCTCCGTCGCCACGGTGCTCGCCGGGTCGCCGGAGGTGATCGTGCTCGATGAGCCGACCTTCGGCCAGGATCGCCGCGGCTGGATCTCGCTCGTCGCGCTGCTGCAGGAGGAGATCGCGCGCGGACGCGCAGTCGTCGCGGTGACCCATGATGACGCGGTGAGCCATCACCTCGGCGGGCACCGCATCGTTCTGGGGGAGGCGTCATGACGGCCACCGAGGTCGAACGTCGGGTGTGGCTCGACGGCGTCAACCCGGTGACGAAGCTGCTGCTCGCGCTGCTGCTCTCGATCCCTTTGTTCGCGTCGATCGACGTCACGAGCGCGCTGGTCGCGATCGGTCTGCAGCTGCTGTGCATCCCGCTCACGGGGCTGCGAGCGCGCACCGTGCTGCTGCGCCTGCTGCCCCTCGCGATCTTCGCGCCGATCGCCGGGCTCAGCATGCTGCTCTACGCGGAACCCGCCGGGCGGATCTACTGGTCGTTCGGGTTCGCGACGATCAGCGAGGACTCGATCGGGCTGGCGATCGCGGTGAGTCTCCGCGTCATCGCCCTCGGGCTGCCCACCATCCTCCTGTTCGGCGGCACGGATCCGACGCAGCTGGCCGACGCCCTCTCGCAGGTCGCGAAGCTGCCGAGCCGGTTCGTGCTCGGCATCCTGGCCGGCACGCGGATGCTCGGACTCTTCCTCGACGACTGGCGCACGATGGGTCTGGCGCGGCGGGCACGCGGAGTCGGCGACCGGGGAGTGCTGCGGCGATTCTTCTCGATGGCGTTCGTGCTGCTGGTCTTCGCCGTGCGCCGCGGCACCAAGCTCGCCGCGGCGATGGAAGCGCGCGGCTTCGGATCGGGCATCCCCCGCACCTGGTCGCGGCCGTCGAGACTGCACCCGCGCGACGCGGTGGCGCTGCTCGGCGGCGTCGCCATCATGGCAGCGGCGCTCGCCGCCGCGGTCGTCGTCGGCACCTTCCGCTTCGTCTGGAGCTGACCGGGGGAGTGCTCGCTCAGGTCTCGTTCCACACGCGCCGGTAGTACTCCAGCCGTTCGCGGTCGGGTTCGAGGCCGTACGCCTCGATGAGAGCATCCGACCATCCGGGTCCGTAGTTCCATTCGGTGCTCATCGCGGCGACGGCGATGTCGGCCCAGCGGTCGGCGACGCCCAGGGCGGCGAGGTCGACGTGCGCCGCCCACCGGCCGTCGTCGGTGAGCAGGGTGTTGGGCATGCAGGGGTCGCCGTGGCACACCACGAGGAGGTCGATCTCGGGTGCGGTGCGCAGATCATCGGGGATCTCGACTCCGCGCTCGGTGGCGTTCGCCAGGCGTGTCTCGACACTCCAGTCCCACGGGCACTCGGCGACCGGCAGCGTGTCGTGCAGGGCGCGCAGCCCCTCACCGACGGCGCGCACCGCCGTGGCCGGATCGTCGGACCAGTGCGGGTCGACGGCGCTGCGCCCATCGACCGCTCGCGTGACGAGCCATTCGTGCGCGGCATCCTGCCCCTGCTCGAGCACCTGCGGCACCGTGGTGAACGTGTGGGCCCAGCGCATCCGTTCGGCTTCGTCGCGCATCGACGCCTCGGGGTCGAGCGGCCCCCACTTGATGTACCGCGCGTCGTCGGTGCGGAAGGTGAGTCCGCCGATGCCGTTCAGCCAGACGGGCGCGATGGCGGCGCCGCGTGCCAGGGCTCGCACGTGCGCGGGAACCTCGATGTCCGCTGTGGGGATGCTCACCCGTTCATCATCTCGCGGCGCGGCGCGTGGCGGTTCACAACTCCTCAGAATCGCGTGCGCTCCGCGCGTGGCCTCGCGCCCTTCCGCGGGGCGGGCGCGGTCGGTGATGAGGATCTGAGGAGTTATGAACCCCGACCCCGTAGGCTCGCTCACGACACAGCCGGCCCGCGGGGATCGTGGTGAAACCAAGAACCACGTAGGCTGGAACTCAGTCGCACAACGACGTTCGAAGGAGAACAGAGATGCAGATCAGCGGACAGGGAGCCCTCATCACGGGCGGCGCCTCGGGCCTCGGACTCGCGACCGCCAGACGGCTCACCGCCGCTGGCGCTTACGTCACGATCATCGATCTTCCGACCTCGGCGGGTGCCGACATCGCGGCCGAACTCGGCGGCCTCTTCGTGCCGGCCGACGTCACCAGCGTCGACGAGGTGCAGGATGCCGTCGCCCAGGCTCAGGCCGCCGCCCCGCTGCGCGTGGTCGTGAACTGCGCCGGCATCGCCCCGCCCGCCAAGGTGCTCGACCGCGACGGCAACCCGGCGGTACTCGCCGACTTCGAGCGCATCGTGCGCATCAACCTCGTCGGCACGTTCAACGTGCTGTCGCAGGCATCCGCCGTCATCGCGAAGAACGATGTCATCGGCGACGGTGCCGACCGCGGCGTCATCGTCAACACCGCCAGCGTCGCCGCGTTCGACGGGCAGATCGGCCAGCCCGCCTACTCCGCATCGAAGGGCGGCGTGCACGCGATGACCCTTCCGGTCGCGAGGGAGCTCGCCCGCTACGGCATCCGCGTCGTCACCATCGCCCCCGGCATCATGGAGACCCCGATGCTCATGGGTCTGCCGCAGGCCGCGCAGGACTCGCTCGGTCAGCAGGTGCCGCACCCCTCGCGCCTCGGCCGCCCCGACGAGTACGCCTCGCTCGTGCAGCAGATCGTCGAGAACGACTACCTCAACGGCGAGACGATCCGTCTCGACGGCGCGATCCGCATGGCGCCGAAGTAACCCGCCCGCGACCGAAAGCGCGACCGAGGTCGTCTTTCAGACGCATCGCTTACGAAGGAGAGACATGAGCACACTCGCAGGAAAGACCATTCTGATGTCGGGCGGGAGCCGCGGCATCGGGCTCGCGATCGCCTTGCGTGCGGCCGCCGACGGCGCGAACATCGCCATGCTCGCGAAGACCGATACCCCGCATCCGAAGCTCGAGGGCACGATCCACACGGCGGCCGAGCAGATCCGTGCGGCCGGCGGGCAGGCGCTCCCGATCGTCGGCGACGTGCGCGAAGACGACGACATCACCGAGGCCGTGCTGAAGACGCAGGGCGAGTTCGGCGGCATCGACATCGTCATCAACAACGCCAGTGTCATCGACCTGTCGCGCTCGCTCGAACTCGGAGCGAAGAAGTACGACCTCATGCAGGACGTCAACGTGCGCGGCACGTTCATGCTGTCGCGGGCGGCCGTGCCGATCCTCAAGGATGCCGAGAACCCGCACATCCTGTCGCTGTCGCCGCCCCTCAACCCGACGCCGAAGTGGCTCGGGGCGCACACGGGCTACACGCTGGCGAAGTTCGGCATGACGATGGCGACGCTGGGGCTGGCGGCCGAATTCGCGCGCGACGGCATCGCCGCCAACACCCTCTGGCCGCGCACGACGATCGCGACGGCGGCGGTGCAGAACCTGCTCGGCGGAGACAAGGTCATGGCGGCGAGCCGCACGCCCGACATCTATGCGGATGCCGCGTACCAGGTGCTGCTGCAGCCCGCGAGCTCGTACACGGGGCAGACGCTCATCGTCGAGGACGTGCTCGAGGCCGCGGGCGTCACCGACTTCTCGGGCTACGCCGCGATCGCCGGGACGCCAGACAGCGCGCTGTTCCCCGACATCTTCCTCGACTGAGGCGGGGTCGGTGATAGGGCGCCTCAGAACAGCAGATACACCGCGCCGACCACGGTGAGCGCGATCACGATGCGGTCGAACAGGCGCTGATCGAGGCGCTTCGCGACGGCGAGGCCGACGAGTGCGCCGACGACGACGAGCGGCGCGAGAGCGGCATCCATGAGCAGCACGGGGCCCTCGAAGAGTCCGAGTCCGGCGAGGAACGGGATCTTGACGAGGTTGATGATCGCGAAGAACCAGGCGGATGTTCCGAGGAACACCTGCACCGGGGTGCGCGTCGCGAGGAAGTACATCGACATCACGGGGCCGCCGGCGTTCGCGACCATCGTCGTGAACCCGCCGAGCGTGCCGTAGGTTCCCGCGAGCAGGATGCCGCCGGGCGGGGGAGCCGCGGCATCCGTCCCGCTCCGTCGCGCCCTGTTCTGCCGTGCCCGCCGCCACAGCGTCACCGCGATCATGACGAGCAGGATCACACCGATCGCCCGGCGCACCACCCCATCACCCGTGAGGGCGAGGAACGCGAAGCCCGCGAGCAGGCCAGCGATGACGGCGGGTGCGAGACGCAGCAGCGTCGGCCAGTGCGCGTGCCGACGGTAGGCGATCAGCGCGAACACGTCGCCGACGATGAGCAGGAGCAGCATCGCGGCGGTCGAGGTGCGCGCCGGCAGCACGGTCGCGAACAGGGCGATGGCGAGGATGCTGCCACCCGGAAGCGCCGTCTTCGAGATGCCGATCGTGATCGCGGCCAGCCCGAGCGCCACCCACGCCCACGGCTCGAGCGCGATCACCGGGGGTCAGCCGCGAACAGCGGCGAGGGCTGCGGCGAAGCGTGCGGAGCGCTGCTCGATGTCGGCCCAGTCCTGCGCCTTGAGCGAGGCGCCGTTGGCGAGGTCTCCGCCGGCGCCGACCGCGACCGCACCGGCGGCGAACCAGGCGGCGAGGTTGTCGGGGCTGACGCCCCCGGTGGGCATGAGGGGAGCGTCGGGGAACGGGCCGCGCAGCGCGCCGAGGTACGCGGGGCCGCCGAGCGAGGCGGGGAAGATCTTCACGACGTCGACGCCGAGCGCGAGCGCACCCATGACCTCGGTCGGGGTCATGGCTCCGGTCATGACGACGCGGTCGGTGTCGAGCATCGCGCGGGTGAGGTCGGGGAGGGTGCCAGGGCTCACGAGGAACTCGGCGCCCGCGTCGGCGGCGAGCGTCGCCTGCTCGGGGGTGGTGACGGTGCCGGCGCCGATGTAGGCGGCGTCGCCGTGGCGGGCGATCAGTTCGCGGATGACGGCGGGAGCGTCGGGGGTCGAGAACGTGACCTCGATACCGGTCACACCACCGCGGATGATGGCCTCGGATGCCTCGAGGGCGAGCTCGGGGGAGGAGGCGCGGAGAACGGCGAGCACTCCGGTGGCGCGGGCGCGGGTGAGACGGTCGGACATCATGCTCCTAGCGGTGGGGGTGGTTCCATTCTCCCTGACCGCAACTTGTCATTACAAGCCGGGTCGTGTTCAGCGCCAGGCGTCGATGAGGTCTTTCGTCTCCTTGAGCCCGAATCCGGTGTGCTGGCGCAGCAGCTTGATCGCGACGATCGGCTGGTTCGATGCGACGAGGCGATCGATCTCCACGGCGACGTTCACCGGCAGCGTGGCGCGGATCGAGGCCGGGGTCGCGGTCGCCGGGGTGATCGACGACGTGGCTGCCGAGGCGTTCGAGACGGCGGCCAGGTGCGGGGCGGTGGTGCTCACGGACCAGTGGTCGATGCGGTCCTTGGCGCCCTTGAGGCTGAGGCCCGTGTGCTCCCGCAGCAGCTTGATGGCGTGGATCTTCTGGCCCGCGCCGACCAGGCGGTCGATCTCGGCGGTCAGCTGCGGGGTGAGGCCGGTCGCCGTCGTCGGCGATGCCGAGGTGGGCGTCGTGCGCGACACCGCGACGCTCGGCGTGTACACCTGCGCCTCGGGAGCCTTCGGGCGCATCCCGCGGAATGCCGCGGTCAGGATCATCACCACGACGATCGCAGCGACGACGATTCCGACGATCCAGGCGACTCCGATGATGTCCATGGGCTCAGTCTAGGGAGCGGCTCCGCCTCGCCCCAGGCCCTTCCCATCCGCTCCCCGGTACCCTGGAAGGTATGACCGAGACTCCCCGCACGCGCGAGACGCGCCCCGCAGCATCCGCGTCCGCCCCGCAGGGGAAGCCGGCGCAGGGCAAGGTCCGCGCCACGGGCGCCGCACAGGTGCGCCCGGCGACCGAGGGTTGGACCCAGCAGAAGGATGCCGAGGGGCGCCCGCTGCTGCAGTTCGCGAGCCCCAAGCGCGGCAAGCCGCCCGTGCACCTCGCCGACCTGACACCCGACGAGCGCGTCGCGAAGGTGAAGGAGCTGGGTATGCCCGGCTTCCGTGCCAAGCAGCTGTCGACGCACTACTTCCGTCACTACACGTCCGACCCCGAGCAGATGACCGATCTCCCGGCCGACACCAGGGAGCAGCTCGTCGCGGGCATGCTGCCGCCGCTGCTCACCGAGGTGCGCCGCCTCGAGACCGACCGTGGCGACACGATCAAGTTCCTGTGGCGTCTGCACGACGGCGCGCTCGTCGAGTCGGTGCTCATGCGCTACCCCGGACGCATCACGCTGTGCGTGTCGAGCCAGGCCGGCTGCGGCATGAACTGCCCGTTCTGCGCCACCGGGCAGGCGGGACTGACCCGCAACATGTCGACCGCCGAGATCATCGAGCAGATCGTGCGCGCCAACCGCCTCATCGCCGAGGGTGGCCTCGGCGGCAAGAAGGCCGACGATCACAGCATGGAGCGCGTCTCGAACATCGTCTTCATGGGCATGGGAGAGCCGCTCGCCAACTACAAGCGGGTCATGGATGCCGTGCGCTCGATGGTCGCCCCGCAGCCCGAGGGTCTCGGCATGAGCGCCCGCGGCATCACCGTCTCGACCGTGGGCCTGGTGCCCGCGATCAAGAAGCTCGCCGATGAGGGCATCCCGGTGACCTTCGCACTGTCGCTGCACGCGCCCGACGACCACCTGCGCGACGAGCTCATCCCGGTGAACTCCCGCTGGAAGGTCGACGAGGCTCTCGACGCCGCCTACAACTACTACGAGAAGACCGGTCGCCGCGTCTCGATCGAGTACGCACTGATCAAGGACATGAACGACCACGCCTGGCGCGCCGATCTTCTCGCCGAGAAGCTCAACCAGCGCGGTCGCGGCTGGGTGCACGTGAACCCGATTCCGCTGAACCCGACGCCCGGCTCGATCTGGACCTCGTCCGACAAGGACGTGACCGACGAGTTCGTGCGTCGCCTCAACGACGCCGGCATTCCGACGACCCTCCGCGACACCCGCGGCAAGGAGATCGACGGCGCCTGCGGTCAGCTCGTCGCCACGACCGAAGACGAGGCCGCGTCCGCGGCGATGGTCTGAGCGCTCGCGGCCGAGCGGTCTGCGCCGTCACGACGCCCGTCTGAGGCGCCCAGGCTCTCGGCGCGGTCGAGCCAGCGGGTGATCTGCGCGTCATCGGCGTTCTTGACGCCGAGCATGCGGTGCGTGCGCACCGAGCGGACGCCGCAGAACTTCATCGTGTTGCGCACGACCTGACGCTGCGCCGGGAGTCCGGTGAACGGTGCCGCGTACCAGGGGGTGTCGGCGAGGAGCAGCAGGCGCCCCTGCCGGGCGGGGAGCAACCCGACCGGGAGGCCCTGCTTCGAGTAGCGGTACTCCTGCTGCGGCAGCAGGGCGCGGTCGAAGAATCCCTTGAGCAGCGCCGGCACCGAGCCCCACCACAGCGGCGTCGCGACGATGATCGTCTGCGCCTCGGCGAGGGCCTGCTTCGCATCGACCAGGTCGGGCTCCAGGGTCATGCGCTTGCGGTAACCGAACCGCATGTGGGGATCGAACTCGAGGTCGCGCAGGGCGAGCACCCGGGTGTCGCCGTGGCCTGCGGCGTATCGCTGGGCGAGGGCGGCGGTGAGGGATTCGGCGTGCGGGTGGCCGTCGATCACGAGAGCGGTCATGGCTGTTCCTATCTTGACACTGTCCATTAGGTGGGCACTGTCAAGATAAGAGAGAATGTTGCTCATGTCAAGTTCCAAGACGGGGTATCACCACGGCGACCTCCCGCGCGCCCTGGAAGACGCCGCGATGCAGCTGCTCGAGCGGATGCCGGCCGCCGACATCAGCCTGCGCGAGGTCGCCCGCGCGGCCAACGTCAGCCACAACGCGCCCTATCATCACTTCTCCGACCGCCTCGGCCTGCTCAAGGCGATCGCCGAACGCAGCATGGCCGACCTCCTCGCGCAGGTGAGCGCTGCCGTGGCGGATGCCGACACCCCGCGGGCCGCGCTCATCGAGGGCGGCTCCGCCTACGTGCGCTTCGCGGTCGAGCATCCGCACGCCTTCGACGCCGTCTACGACCCCACGGTCTGCGTTCCCGGATCGCCCACGGCCACCATGGCACCGCTCATCGACGGCCTCGAGGGGGCGCTCGCCGCGGCTGCCGCTTCGGCCGGCCTCGACCGACCGACCGATGTCGTGGCGCTGTGGGGACTGATCCACGGACTCGGCACCCTCGCCGCCGCCGGGCACTTCCCCCTCGACGACGCCCTCGCCGCGTACGTCGCATCGCTCGACCGGCTGCTCGCCTCGGTCTGAGCATCCGCTCGGGCGATCCGAACCTGGGAAGCCGTCAAAGGACTCTTCCACTCGATGCACAGGCGGGGTTTCGTAGCATTCTCGGATGCCCTATTCCGCCCACCGACCGGGTCGCTTCGACTCGCAGGGTCGGATCATCGTGGACGGCGACCCGAACGCCACCACCGATGACCTCGACTTCCTGCGCGAGTACGAGCCCACAGGATCCGAGTCCGAGCCGTTCATCGGCGTCACGAGCACGCGCCCCGCGGTGCCCGACACGACTGCCGAACCGGTCTCGGAGCCGGATGCCTCCGCCGACGCCGCACCGCCCGTGAAGCCGCCGCGCGAGCCGCGCGTGCGCAAGCCCCGCCGGCCCCGCGCCCCGCGCACGCCCGGCTCGCGCCTGCGGCAGCTCGCCATCCTCGGCGGCGCGGAGGGCGAGATCCTCGACCGCGTGCCCGGCGAGACGCCCCGCTTCGTGCAGATGTTCTTCGTGCTCGCCGGCACCGCACTGGTCTCGGCGATCTCGATGCTGTTCGCGCTGACCACCGGTGTGCAGGCCGCGATCTGGTTGGCCGTGCCGCTCGCGCTCGTATGGGCGCTCATCATCTTCAACCTCGACCGGTTCCTCACCTCGACCATGGCGTCGACCAAGAACGTGTGGCGGCTCATCGGCCTCGCGATCCCGCGTGTGATCATGGCCGCGATCATCGGCTTCGTCGTCGCCGAACCGCTCGTGCTGCAGATCTTCCACAACGACATCGCCCGCGAGGTCGCCGCGACCAACATCACGCAGTCGCAGTCCGACCAGGAGGCGCTCGAGTCCGGTCCCGAGAAGATCGCGCTCGACGCCGCCACCGCCAAGGTCGCCGAACTCGAGAACCAGGCCGCGACCGGCATCGTGGCAGGAACCGATTCGGCCTCGGCATCCGAATCCGCCGCGCAGTCGACGGTCGACGACCTCACCGCCAAGCTCGCCGAGCAGCAGGGCGTCATCGATCAGGCGCGCATCCTCTACCAGTGCGAGCTCACGGGTGAGGGCGCCGGAACCGTGCCCGGCTGCACCGGCGTGAACGGCGAGGGCGCGAGCTCCGACGCCGCCGAGGCGCAGCTCGCGCAGGCTCAGCAGACGTACGACGGCCTCGCCGAGCAGCTGCGCGTCGCGAACGAAGAGCTCGCCGCCGCCGGCACCGCCGCCAAGGCGAACACCTCGACGTCCGAGACCCAGAACCGCCAGCTCGCGCAGGACCAGCTGCCGTCGGCCCGTACCAGCTACGACCAGGCGCTCGCCGCGTACAACGCGCGGGCGGATGCCGTGGCCCAGGGCAACGCGGGAGCCACCGGTCTGCTCAGCCAGATCAGCGGGCTGAACCGGCTCAGCGAGAAGGAGCCGACGATCCTGTGGGCGCACATCCTCATCGCCGCGCTGTTCTTCATGATCGAGCTGCTCCCCGTGCTGGTGAAGGTGCTCACGAGCTACGGCGAGCCGAGCCTGTACGAGAAGGCCGCGGCGATCCGCAAGCAGGTGGCGCTCGACCGGGTGACCGCCGAGGGCTTCCGCGACCGCGCGGCGATCGTGACGGCGCCGGCGTCTCAGGTGGCGACTCCGGCGAGCTGAGTCTGCGGCATCCGTTCGTGGCGGGTGCGCGGGTGCGTTCCTGCCGCACCCGCGCTCGCCGCACGCATGTCGACGAGCTCGCGGACTGTGGTCGCCCCGAGAGCGGGCGACGTGCGTGCTGCCTCGACCAGCGATCGGATGAGCGCCACGGTCGAGGGGGCGCTTCGCCAGACCGACCCGGTCGCCGCCGCCTCGATGAGGGCGAGCGGATGCTGCAGCGCCGCCTCGTGCTGACGAGCGTCGTCGGCGAGCCATTCGATGAGCTCGTTGATGGTCCAATCGGGACTGATTGGCCCATATGTTGTGCGTTCGGTGGCGAATGGCGTGTCCATTGGTCCAGACTCGGTTCTCATGGGCGTCGAAGACAGTGCCAATGTGCGACCAGTGGACCAGCGATCGGGCAGTGGGCCGATCACCGGTGGTGCATCCGTGACGTTGGTGCGCGCGGGCGAAGTCTCGTCGGAGGGGCTCTCGGCGCGACTCGGTCGCTGGACCCACGGAGACGGCACGCTCGCGGCCCGACTGTCGCGGGGGATCGCCGACCTGATCGCCGACGGTGAGCTGCGCCCGGGCGACCGTCTGCCGGCCGAGCGCGCGCTCGCTGCTGCGAGCATGGTCTCGCGGGGCACTGTCGTGTCGGCCTATGCAGACCTCGCCGAGAACGGGCTGGTCGAACGGCGGCAGGGGAGCGGCACGCGCATCGCCGGAGTAGGGGCTCCGGTCGCCTCGCGTCAACGGCCGGGTCGGGGTGAAGCGCTGTTCTCAGCGCTTCCCAACGCGATCGATCTGCTGCGCACGGTTCCGCAGATCCCCGCGCTCGCGATGCAGCTGATCCGCGACCATCAACCGCGACTCGACCTCGCGCTGCTGCCCGAGACCGATCCCGCCGGGCTCCCCGTGCTGCGCGAGCTGATCGCCGACATGTACCGGGCGGAGGGCACGCCCACGACGCCCGAGCAGATCCTCGTGACGCACGGCGCGCAGCAAGCGATCAGCCTGGTCGTGAACGCCCTCGTCGAGCCGGGCGACGTGGTGCTCGCCGAAGAGGTCACCTGGCCGGGCGTGACCGACTCGGTGGGGCTGCGGGGCGGATCGGTGCACGGCATCCCGATGGGTCCCGACGGGCTCGACGTCGACGCGCTCGAGGTGGCGATCGCGCGGCTGCGACCGGCGCTGATCGCTGTGAACCCGCACCACCAGAATCCGACGGGTACGCGCCTTCCCGCCGCGGCCCGTCATCGGGTCGCCGAACTCGCTGCGCAGTACGGGGTTCCCGTGATCGAGGATCGCGTGGTCGCGGGCATCTCGTTCGACGGCGTCGTGCCGCCGTCGCTCGCGGCCGAGCGCCCCGATGCTCCGGTGATCGTGGTCGAGTCCGTCTCGAAGTGGGCATGGGCGGGCCTGCGGATTGGCTGGTTGCGCGCCGACCCCGTGCTCGTGCGCCGCCTTCGTGGGGCGCGGCAGCTCGCCGACCAGTCGACGAGCGTTCCCGCGCAGCTCATCGCGCTCGACCTCATCGCTCGCGCCGACGACCTGCGTCGCGAGAACAGCCGTGTGCACCAGCAGAGACTCCGGCTGCTCGAACGGTTGATGGCCGAGCACCTGCCCGAGTGGACGTACGACACGCCTCGCGGTGGCCTCTCGCTGTGGGCGGCGCTGCCGACGGGATCGGCCGCCGTCTTCGCCCGAGTCGCCGCGACGCATGGTGTCTCGATCGCGGGGAGCGCTGCGTTCGCGGCATCCGTCTCCCCTGACGACCACATCCGCATTCCCTACACGGCGACCGACGACATGCTCGCCGAGGGGGTGCGCCGGCTCGGCGCCGCCTGGACGGAGTACCGCAGGGAAGGCCTCTCGGCCGTCTGAGGCGGGGCGACCCGAGACCGGTCACGGAATCCGACCCCCGGTGTCCGTGACCGGCGCTAGCGTGGAAGCATGGTCAACTATCGCTACCTCGGCAACAGCGGTCTCAAGGTCTCTGAGATCACCTACGGCAACTGGGTCACCCACGCCTCGCAGGTCGGAGACGACGCCGCCGTCAAAACCGTGCACGCCGCCCTCGACGCCGGCATCACCACCTTCGACACCGCCGACACCTACGCCAACACGGCCGCAGAGGTCGTGCTCGGCAAGGCGCTCGAAGGTCAGCGCCGTGAGGGCCTCGAGATCTTCACCAAGGTCTATTTTCCGACCGGCCCAAAGGGCGCGAACGACACCGGCCTGAGCCGCAAGCACATCCTCGAGTCGATCAACGGCTCGCTGCAGCGACTCGGCACCGACTACGTCGACCTGTACCAGGCGCACCGCTTCGACTACGAGACGCCCCTCGAAGAGACCTTCCAGGCCTTCGCCGACGTCGTCCGCCAGGGCAAGGCGCTCTACATCGGCGTCTCGGAGTGGACCGCCGAGCAGCTGCGCGAGGGCCACGCGCTCGCGAAGCAGCTCGGCATCCAGCTCATCTCGAACCAGCCCCAGTACTCCATGCTGTGGCGCGTCATCGAGGGCAAGGTCGTTCCGGCGTCCGAAGAACTCGGCATCTCGCAGATCGTCTGGTCGCCGATGGCGCAGGGCGTGCTCAGCGGCAAGTACCTCCCCGGCCAGCCGGTGCCCGAGGGCTCGCGTGCGACCGACCCGCACAGCGGCGCCGACTTCATCAAGAGCTTCCTGCAAGACGACATCCTCACGGCCGTGCAGCGCCTGAAGCCGATCGCCGCCGATGCCGGCCTCTCCATGCCGCAGCTCGCCATCGCGTGGGTGCTGCAGAACCCGAACATCGCCGCGGCGCTGGTCGGAGCATCCCGTCCCGAGCAGCTCGCCGAGACTGTCAAGGCCTCGGGTGTGAAGCTCGACGCCGACACGATGACCGCGATCGACGAAGCCCTCGGCGGGGCGGTCAACCGCGACGCCGAGCACACGTACTCGGTGAGCCCGAAGACGCGTCTGGTCTGAGGCGCGGTCTTCTGCACGAAGCCCCCTGTCGCGTGATGCGGCAGGGGGCTCTTCTGTGTGCGGGGGCGGTGCGGGGGCTCGGTGTGTGGATGAGTCGGCGTGCTTCCTCGTTCGGGAGGAGATCCTCATTCGGGAGGATCGATCCGGGGGATTCGTCCTCCCCTCTGCGGATCTCCTCCCGAATGCCGCCGGCCCCTAGGCGAGGGTGATGTCGACCTGGATCTCGGCGGCCAGCTTCTCGAGGTCGGTGCGCAGTGCATCGAGATCGGCGGATGCCGGAACCGTCGCCGTGACCGTCGACTCGAACAGGCGTCCTCCGGCCATCGCGGCGTCGCGGGTCTCGGTCGCCATGCCGGTGATGCTGAGGGCGTGGGCGCTGAGCACACCCGAGATCTCGTGCACGATGCCGGCGCGGTCGTTGCCCAGCACCGAGAGAGAGATCGAGTTCGCGTCGGGGCGGGGCGCAGCATCCGATCCGGTGTGGATCGTGACCGTGAGCAGGCCCGTGAGCGCGCGCAGCGCGGCCTGCAGCTCGGCGACCCGGTCGGCGGCGACCGAGACCTCGATGACACCGGCGAAGGTGCCGGCGAGTTCGGAGAGGCGGCTGTTCTCCCAGTTGCCTCCGTGCGCGTCGACGGCATCGGCGACAGCGGCGACCAGGCCGGGGCGATCAGCGCCCGCGACGGTGAGGATCAGAGTAGTCATGCGGCCAGCGTAGCCCGCAGTGCTCTGCACGGCCGGGCGCGGGCCCAACTCAGGAAGAACGGATGCCGCGGCCCCCGAAACCGGCCGAATCGGCCGCTCTCGGCCGGTTTGTCCTGAGTTGTGGACAGGGTGCCGGGGTGTGCGCCTGCATAACTCCTCAAGAACGACCGATTCGGGCGCGAAACAGAGCGCTACGGCGTGATCGGGGCCGGATTTGAGGAGTTATGAACGGCGAGGCGAGGAGACGCGGGCCCTTCGACAGGCTCAGGAACCGACCGGGCTACTCGACCCAGAGGCCGGTCTCGAGGAACCCGTCGAGGCGGGCGCGGTGCGGGGCGAGGTCCCACCCCTGCTGCGCCACCCAGTCGTCGGAGTAGTACGTGCCGGCGTAGCGCACGCCGCTGTCGCAGATGAGCGTCACGACGCTGCCGGTCTCGCCGGCCGCGCGCATGCGGGCGATCAGCTGGAACGCCCCGTACAGGTTGGTGCCGGTCGACCCGCCCGCCCAGTGCAGCGTGCGCTCGCGCAGCATCCGGATCGCGGCGATCGACCCGGCGTCGGGCACCCGGATCATCTCGTCGATCACACTCGGCACGAACGACGGCTCGACGCGGGGGCGGCCGATGCCCTCGATGCGGCTCGGGCGCCCGGCCGGGGCATCCGGTGTTCCCGCCCATCCGTCGTAGAACGCCGAACCTTCGGGGTCGACGACCGCGATCTGCGTCTCGTGGCGGCGGTAGCGCACGTAGCGGCCGAACGTGGCGCTGGTGCCACCGGTGCCCGCGCCGACGACGATCCAGCGGGGGATCGGATGCCTCTCCTGGGCGAGCTGGCTGAACACGCTCTCGGCGATGTTGTTGTTGCCGCGCCAGTCGGTCGCGCGCTCGGCGAACGTGAACTGGTCGAGGTAGTGGCCGTGGCAGTCGCCGGCGAGGCGTCGGGCTTCGGGCGACATGTCTTCGGCGCGGTCGACGAAGTGGCAGGTGCCGCCGTAGAACTCGATGAGGTCGATCTTCTCCTGCACCGTCGAGCGCGGCACGACCGTGACGAACGGCAGCCCGAGCATCCGCGCGAAGTACGCCTCGGAGACGGCCGTCGATCCGCTCGACGACTCGACCAGCGTCGTGTCGCCGCGGATGTGCCCGTTGACGAGTCCGTAGAGGATCAGCGAGCGGGCGAGGCGGTGCTTGAGGGAGCCGGTCGGATGCACCGACTCGTCTTTCAGGTAGAGATCGATGCCCCACTCCGCCGGAAGCGGGAAGACGTGCAGATGGGTGTCGGCACTGCGGTTGGCGTCGGCCTCCAGCAGGGCGATCGCGTTGCTGGTCCAGGAGTCCACGGTTCGAGCGTACCCGGGGGCCACCGACCCCCGTCACCCGTCACGGTCACTCGGTCGTGTAACCGCCCTCGCCGGTGTCTCCGTCGTAGGTGAAGGTGCGATCGGAGAGCTTGATCGACACGCTCGTGCCGAGGGGTTCTCCGGCGAGCAGCCGCCGCTCGAGCTCGTCGGCCCGCTCGAGGTAGTCGGAGGTGTCGCCGCCGAACGAGGCCGCGAGCTTCATGTCGGTCATCAGGTAGAAGTACGCGGCCAGCGCGGTCTTGTTGAACTCGGTCTCAGGAAGCTTCGTCCACAGCGATCCGTCGTCGCGAGCCGCCTTGTACTCTTCGATCTTGCCCTGCAGGGTCGATTCGACCGAGTCGCCACCGAAGGGGTTGTCGTTCGAGTCGTCGGGCGCGGTCGTCTCCTCGGGCTCGTCCTGCGAGGGGGCGCTGGGCGCACTCGACGGGACAGGGGCGATGGTCTCGGGGCGGTTGCTCTGCGCGAGGAAGAACCCGACCGCCACGACCAGCACCAGCCCGATCAGGACGGCGCCGGCGATGATGCCGATGGTCAGTCCGGCGCGCGACCGGCGCGGGGCCGGCGGCATGGGGTAGCCGGTACCAGTGCCGCCGGGCTGCGGGTAGCCGCCGGGTTGCGGGTACGCACCGGGTTCGGGGTACGCGCCGGGTTCAGGGTACGCGCCGGGTTGGGGGTAGCCCGGGGTCGACGGTGCGGAGGCGGATGCCGGATACGACGGTGCCGCCGGGTACGAGGGGGCCGCCTGGTACGACGGAGACGCCTCGTGCGGAGCGGACGCCTCGTACGGAGCCGATGCCTGGTGCGGCGCGGATGCCTGGTAGGGCGCCGATCCTTCGTACGGCGCCGACGCCTGGTACGGAGCCGATGCCTGGTGCGGGGGCGCGGCCTGGTACGCGGCCGGGGGTTGCTGCGGTGCCGCCGCCGGAGGGGCGGGATACGCGGGCGGTGCCGGAGGCGCCTGGTAGGCGGCCGACGGGCGGTAGTCGGCGACCGGCTGATAGGCGGCGGGCGGCTGGTACTGTGCCGGCCGGTATCCCGGAGGCAGCGGTGCGCCCGCGGGGAGCGTCTGCTCGGCCGCCGACGAGCCGACGGGCGGCGCGAGGTGCGGCGTCGCCGGGCTCGGCGGCGCGTCGGGGGCAGGGGGCGCGGGGGCGACCACCTGCTCCTCGGGCACGTTCGCGGCGGGTGCGATCCCGCCGGACTCGTCGGTACCGGAGGTGATGTCGTCGTGGCCCGTGCTCATGGTGTAACTCGCTTGCTGCCGGCGAGGGTGATGCCCGCGCGGCCGTCGATGTGCAGGAGGGATGCTTGGGACTGCTCCTGCTGCAGTTGGAATTCGAAGCGTGAACGGTCGCCACGATGGTACGCGACGAAGTACTCGATGGGGGTGCCGTCGTCGGTGCGGCTCACGCTGCGCAGACGCAGCAGGGCGGACCCGGCGCTCACACCGAGGTGCTGCGCCTGCTCATGCGTCGCGACCGTCGCCTCGGCCGAGCGCACTCCGTGTGTCGCGATGATGTCGTTGTCGGCGAGCAACCGGTAGAGCGATGCTTCGGACAGGTCGACGCCGAGGGTGACGCTGCCGACGGCATCCGGCATCCACGTCGTCGACAGCGACCAGGGCTCCTCGTCGACGTGCCGCAGGCGTTCGAGAACGACGACCGGCGCTCCGACCGGGATGTCGAGGGCCAGCGCGATCTCTTCATCGGCGACCGTGCGCTCGTGGCGCAGCACGTCGCTGTGCACGTGACCGCCGCGGCGCTCGACGTCGTCGTACAGGCCGACGAGCGTGTGCACCAGGCTCTCGCTCGTGCGGGGGCGGGAGACGAACGTGCCCTTGCCCTTGACGCGTTCGACGAGTCCCTCGTGCTCGAGCTGCGCGAGCGCCTGCCGCACGACGGTGCGCGAGACGCCGTAGCGCTCGCAGAGTCCGTGCTCTCCGGGGAGCGGATCGCCCGGCTGCAGCCCCTCGCGGGCGATGCCGTCGATGATCAGCTGGCGCAGCTGGTCGTACATCGGCGCCGCGGAGTGGCGGTCGATCGCATCGGGGAGCACGGCGGACATGTTAGTACGCCACTCCCGCATGGAGGATGACGTTGGCGTACGGGGTGAACTCGCCCGACCGCACGAACGCGCGCGCTCCGTGCGTGAGCTTCTTGAACTCGACGTGCGGCACGAGCTCGATATCGAAGCCCATGCCGGCGAAGCGCTCACGCAGCGCCTCGAGCACCTCGGGACTCTTCTCGGCGACCTCGGCCGAGACCGTCGCGCCCTCGACGACGAGCTCGGCGAGCACCGTGTCGAGCACGTCGAGGAACGCCGGTGCGCCGGGCCGGTAGGCGAGGTCGATGCGCTCGGATGCCGGAGGGATCGGCAGGCCTGCATCCGTGACGACGATCAGGTCGGTGTGCCCCGTCTCGCTGATCACGCGCGAGAGGGCGGGATTGATGGTGGTCGACGTCTTGCGCATGAGGGCTCCGGTCTCTCGATGGACGGCTCGGTGGGCGAGTCGGTTCGCGGTCAGCTCGCGGGCAGTGCGGCTTCGCGCCGGGCGAGGAAGTCGTCGACCTCGGCGCGCAGCGGCAGGCTCGGCGACGCACCCTGCTTGGTCACGGTCAGTGCTCCGGCGGCGGTCGCCAGGCGCACGGCGTCGGCGAGCGACAGGCCGTTCGCGAGGGCCGCGCCGAGATAGCCGGCGTAGGCGTCGCCGGCGGCGGTGGTGTCGACGGCCTCGACGGGGAACGGGGGGATGACGGATGCTCCGTCGGCGGTGACCACGCACGAGCCCTGGCCGGCGAGCGTGATGACGGCCGCGCCGACGCCCTGGGCGAGGAACCAGCGACCGGCGAGTTCGGCGGATGCGGCATCCGTCACCTCGATGCCGCTGATCAGCGTCGCCTCGGTCTCGTTCGGGGTGACGATGTCGATGTTCCCCCACACCTCGGGGGGAAGGGGTGCGGCGGGCGCGGGATCGAGGATCACGGTCATGCCGTGCTCGCGGCCGCGCGCGGTGATGTGGGCGGTGAGCGCCGACGGCGTCTCGAGCTGGGTGAGCAGCACCGACGTCGTGGGGGCGAGTGCGGCGAGGGCCGCATCGATCTGCTCGGTGCTGAGCGCCGCGTTGGCGAGCGGCACCATGACGATGTCGTTCTGTGCCGAGGCGTCGACGCGGATGTGCGCGATGCCGGTCGGGCCGGGCACGGTGCGCAGGTGCGCGAGATCGACGCCGGCTTCGCTGAGCCCCGCGATGACGAGGTCGTGGAAGAGGTCGTCGCCGACGCAGCCGACGAAGCTGGTGCGGGCGCCCGAGCGGCCGGCCGCGACCGCCTGGTTCGCTCCCTTGCCGCCGAGCATCAGGGTGAACTGATCGCCGAGGATCGTCTCGCCGCGTGCGGGGAGCCGCTGCGAGAAGGTGGTCACATCGGCGGTGACGCTGCCGACGATGACGACGCCGGTACGGTCTGCGGGCTGTTCGAGGGGCATGTCACTCCTGGTCGTCGTCGACGGCGGTGTACGCGCGCCCGATGTCTTTGACATTCATCGGCGGCTGTCATTACATTAGCCGAAGCCCAACCTGTAACGACAGGTTGCCCTGCAAGGAGCCCCGATGACTGCGATCGCCCCCCGCCTGTACGTCGACAGCGCCGACGTCGACCGGGTCTCCCGGCTCCTCGCCGCCGGCGTCGTGCACGGCGTCACGACCAACCCGACGATCCTCGAGCGGGGCGGCCGCACCGCCGCCGAGATCCCCGATCTTTACGCGCGCTGGGAGTCCGAAGGCGCCGGCGAGATCTTCTTCCAGACCTGGGGCGGCGACACCGCCTCGTTCCTGCGCAACGCCGAGGGCATCCGCGCGCTGGGTGACCGGGTGGCCGTGAAGGTGCCCGCCACGGCCGACGGCTTCGCCGCAGCATCCGCCCTCGTGCGCGACGGCGCCACCGTTCTCGTCACCGCCGTCTACTCCGTCGCGCAGGCGCTGGCCTGCGCGAGCATCGGCGCGCACTACATCGCGCCGTACCTCGGACGCATGCGCGATGCCGGGATCGACGGCGACACCGTGATCGCCCGCATGCAGGAGGTCTGCGCCGGCAGCGGGTCGAACGTGCTCGCGGCGAGCCTGCGCTCGGCCGACGACATCACGGGCCTCCGCCTCGCGGGCGTGCCCTACTTCACCGCCGCGCCCGACGTGATCGACCAGGTGCTCTTCAACGAGGTCAGCGACAGCTCGGCCGCCGAGTTCGACGCCGCGATGGTGCGCCTCGGGGCGTGACGGCCCCCGAAGCAAATGCTCAGGCCGAGGCGGCCTGACGCAGCCAGCGCTCGACGCCCGCGATGTGCGCCGTGGCGAGAGAGGTGGCCAGGGCGGAGTCGTGCTGGGCGACGGCATCCGCGATGGCCCGATGCTCGGAGAGGGTGCGCTCGACCGCGTTCGCCTCGGTGAGTCCGCGCCAGACCCGGGCGCGCACCGTCTGGCTGCCCAGGTGCTCGATGAGGCTCGCGAGGTAGGCATTGCCCGCCATGCCGACGATCTCGCGGTGGAAGCGGATGTCGTGCTCGACGAGCTCCTCGATCGTGACCGAGGCGTCGACGCTCTCGACCTCGAGGGTGAGCCGAGCCAGGTCGTCGTCGGTGCTGAGCGTGGCCGCGAGGCCGGTCGCCTGGGATTCGAGCATCCGCCGCACGGCGAAGATCTCGAGCATCGAATCGTCGTCGTGCATGTCGACGACGAACGACATCGCCTCGAGCAGCAGGTGCGGTTCGAGGCTGGTGACGTAGGTGCCGTCGCCGCGCCGCACATCGAGCACGCGGATGACCTCGAGCGCCTTCACAGCCTCGCGCATCGAGTTGCGCGAGAGGCCGAGGCGCTCGGACAGCTCCTTCTCCGGGGGGAGTCGATCGCCGGGGGAGAGCTCTCCCGACACGATCATCGCCTTGATCTTCTCGATCGCCTCATCCGTCACAGCCATGGCGTCATCCTAGCCATTGATCGGATGTCTGAGGCAGGATGGTCGCATGCGCGTCCTCGATTCACACCTGCACCTGTGGGACAACGAAGTCCTCGCCTACACCTGGCTGGACGGGCCGCTGGCCTTCCGCTTCGCCGACCTCGAACTCGAGCATGCGCGCCTGGGCGGCGCGGCGAGAGAGACGGCGACCGGCGAGACCGCGAGCGACGAGAACGCGATCGACGAGACGGCGATCTTCGTGCAGGCCGAGACCGTCGAAGACGACTTCCTCGCCGAGGTGGAGTGGGTCGAGACGATGGCCTCCGCCCTCGGCATCGTCGGGATCGTGGCCGGCGCGCGGCTCGACCGCGGCGTCGACACGATCACGCACCTCGACGAACTCGCTGCGCATCCGCTCGTGGTCGGCGTGCGCCACAACCTGCAGGGCGAACCCGACGGGCTCGCGGTGTCGACCGCGTTCGTGACCGGCGCCCGCGAGGTCGCCGCCCGCGGATGGACCTTCGACGCCTGCGTGCGCGCCGACCAGCTGTCCGACGTCGCGCGCCTCGCCGGGGCGATCCCCGACCTCCGGCTCTTGCTCGACCACCTGGGCAAGCCTGCCGTCGGCACGGCATCCGCTCCGCTGCTTCCGTCGGCGGAATGGCTGCGCGACGTCGGCGAGCTGGCGCGGCATCCGCTCGCGTTCTGCAAGCTGTCGGGTCTGCCCGGAGAAGCCGGCGGCGACTGGACCGCGGCGCAGTTCGAGCCGTTCCTCGACGCGGCGGCCGACGCCTTCGGCATCGAGCGACTGATGTGGGGGAGCGACTGGCCGGTGTCGGTGATCGGTCCGGCGGAGGAGGGCGACCCGCACGCCCCCGCCGACGGCTCCGACACCTACCAGCCGACGGCGCGCACGCGGTGGGCGGATGCGGTGATCGCCTGGGCGCGGGATCGCGGACACGACGTCGATGCGCTGCTGTGGGCGAATGTCGAGAGCTTCTACCGCCTGGGCGCCCCGCACGCGATCGCTGTCGAACCCCCGCGCCGGAAGGGCTTCTTCGACCGGTTGTTCGGCGGGTAGGTGGTGCGTTCCGGTCGCAAAAGAACCCGGAATGGAAGCTTCATTCCGGTACTTTTCGAGACCGGAGCCGCGGTGAAGGCGTCAGCGGTTGAGCGCGACCTTGATCCGTGCGGCCAGCCGTTCGGGGTTTGCGAAGAGGGCGGAGGTCACTTCGATGACCGTCCACCCGGCGGCTCGCAGGGCGGCGATCCTTTCGACATCCTCCGCGTAGCGAGTGGCGTGCACGAGCCCGTGGTACTCGATCGCGACCTTCTTCTCGGGATACGCGAGATCCACGCACGCGATGAATCGATCGTCTTCGTAGACGTCGTGATTCAGGGTGGGTTCGGGCAGGCCGCGTAACACGATGTGGCACCGCACGGCAGATTCGCGGGGTGACCAGGAGTCCTCGCGGATCAGATCGATGGCTTCGCGAAGACGACGGATGCCGATGCGACGTCCTGCGTCGATGGCTGAGCGGAGTTCGGCAGGTGTGGTGAGCGGGGCTGCGCCCGCATTCGGGCGACCGTATCCCGCACGCCAGACGCGGCAGAAATAGTCACCGAGCGCCACGAGGTCGATCAGGGGCAGCGATCCGAGGCTGGCCCAGGTCGCTGCGGGTGTTGTCGCGGGCACTCCGTGAACTCGGGTGAGGGTGGTCGTCCGCGGCTGTGCCCGATGCGCCGAGACGCCCTGCGTTCGCACCAGCGGTGCGGGTGCCAGAGTGCTCACGTGCACCGCCAGCTCGTCGGCGCGCGCGATGCGGTCGTCGACTCGACTCAAGGGCAGCGGCGCGTGCCAGAGCGCGGCGGCCGTCTCGTGCGAGAAGAACTGCCCGGTGCGAAGGCGAAGGGCGTAGAGCCGTGCGGCGTCGCGTCGAGCGACGGCTTGGTGTTCATACGGGTCAGTGGTTGTGACGGCATCCGCGATTCCGACGGACCGAAGTCCGTGGAAGGGCGTCGTCAGGTCGCCACGGCTCAGCCGCCCGCGACTCACACCTGCATTTCGCGCCTGAGACACGGGGAAGGCAACGCCGAGCTCGGGGGGCAGTGGTCGTGGACGGCGCATCACGGCACTCTTCCACGCCGCGATCATCCGTGGCGGAGTTCTCCACAACCGAGTCCTGTCGTGCGTGTGAACTCGGCTCCGGTCGCGAAAAAGCCCGGTATTCGTGTGCAATACCGGGACTTTTCGCGCCCGGAATGCAGTCCGGCGGCTACTCGGCGCGGCTACTCGGCGCGCAGGCGCAGCTGCGCCATGCCGCCGTCGACCTCGATGAACGTGCCGGTCGTCGACCCCGAGGCGGGCGAGACCAGGTAGGCGACGGCGCCGGCGACCTCGTCTGGGCTGACCAGGCGGCCGTGCGGCTGGCGGGCGGCGAGAGCGGCGCGCTCGGCGGCCGGGTCGGATGCCGAGTCGAGCAGTCGCCCGACCCAGGGGGTGTCGGCGGTGCCGGGGTTGACGGCGTTCACGCGGATGCCTTCGCGCAGGTGATCCGCGGCCATCGCCCGGGTGAGGGCCGAGACGGCGCCCTTCGAGGCGCTGTAGAGCGCGCGCTGCGGCAGGCCGGTCGTCGAGGCGATGGATGCCGTGTTGCAGACCGCCGCCGACGGCGACTCGCGCAGCCAGGGCAGTGCCGCCGAGGTCACGCGGGCGATGCCGGTCACGTTGACGGAGAGCACGCGGGCCCACTCGGCGTCGTCGTTCGCCGCGATGTCGCCCTGGGCGCCGATGCCGGCATTGTTGACGACGATGTCGATGCGTCCGAACTTCTCGGCGACCGCGGCGATCGCGGCGTCGACGCTCGCGCGATCCGAGATGTCGGCCGTGAACGCGGCGAAACGCTCGTCGGCGCCCGACGTGTCACGGTCGAGCACGGCGATCTGCGCACCGTCGGCGTGCAGGCGCTGCGCGATCGCCGCGCCGATGCCCGCCGCTCCGCCGGTGACGATCGCGACGAGATCGTGCAGGGGTCCGGTCATTTCTGTGCCTCCCAGGCCACGAATTCCTGACGCTGGTGTCCCAGTCCGTCGATCTCGACCTCGACGACGTCGCCGGGCGCGATGTAGGGGTACTTGCCCGACAGGGCGACGCCCTGCGGGGTTCCGGTGAGGATGAGGTCGCCGGGCTCGAGCGTCACGTACTGCGAGAGGTGGTGCACGATCACCTCGACCGAGAAGATCATGTCGCTGGTGTTCGAGTCCTGTCGCGGCTCGCCGTTGACGAAGCTGCGCAGGCCCAGGGCGTGATGGTCGACCTCATCGGGGGTGACGAGCCAGGGCCCGGTCGGGTTGAAGCCCGGGGCGATCTTGCCCTTCGACCACTGGCCGCCCGAGACCTCCATCTGGAATGCGCGCTCGGAGACGTCGTTGGCCAGCACGAAACCGGCGACGTGGGCGAGCGACTCGTCGGGGGAGTCGAGGTATGAGGCGCGGGCGCCGATCACGATGCCGAGCTCGACCTCCCAGTCGGTCTTCTCGCTGCCGCGCGGAATCGTGACGGTGTCGTTCGGGCCGACCACGGTGTTGGGCGTCTTGAGGAAGATGATCGGGATCGTCGGCGGCTCGGAGCCGGACTCGGCGGCGTGGGCGGCGTAGTTCATGCCGATGCAGATGACGGCGCTGGGCCGCGCGATGGGGGCCCCGATGCGGAGGGATGCGGCATCCTCGAGCTCCGGGAGCTCGCCCGCATCGCGGGCGGCGGTGACGCGGGCGGCGAAATCGCTGTCGAGGAAGTCACCGTTGACATCCGATGTCACGGGGCGGAGGTCGAGGTATCGATCGCCCTCGATGAGGACGGGGATCTCACTCCCTGGGGTGCCGAGCCGCGCGAACTTCATGATTCTCCTGATCCGTCGGTGGGTCGCCCTGCGACGACGTGTCTCGTTGACAGTATAGACATCGGATGTTTACACTCCAAGAGATCTGCATGGTCTTCTTCCATGCCCGAGAGGAACCGAACCAGTGAGCCGCATCGTCGCACTCGACACCACCGACATCCGCTTCCCCACGTCGCTCAGCCTCGACGGTTCCGACGCGATGAACCCCGACCCCGACTACTCGGCCGCCTACGTCATCGTGCGCACCGACGCCGACGACGACATCGAGGGCCACGCGTTCGTCTTCACGATCGGCCGCGGCAACGATGTGCAGGTCGCGGCGATCGACGCGCTCGCCGGACACCTCGTCGGGCGGGAGATCGAACCGCTCCTCGACGACATGGGCGGCACGTTCCGCGAGATCATCGGCGACTCGCAACTGCGCTGGCTCGGACCCGAGAAGGGCGTCATGCACATGGCGATCGGCGCCGCCATCAACGCGCTGTGGGACATCAAGGCCAAGCGCGCAGGCCTGCCCCTGTGGCAGCTGCTCTCCCGCATGAGCCCGGAAGAGCTCGTCGACCTCGTCGACTTCCGCTACCTCACCAACGCCCTCACCCGCGATGACGCCCTCGAGATCTTCCGCGCGGCCGAGCCCGGCCGCATCGAACGCGAACGCGAACTGCTCGCCACCGGCTACCCCGGATACACGACCAGCCCCGGATGGCTCGGCTACTCCGACGAGAAGCTCGAGCGGCTCGCCCGCGAGGCCATGGCCGACGGCTTCACGCAGATCAAGCTCAAGGTCGGAGCCGACCTCGACGACGACATCCGCCGCTTCCGCAAGGCGCGCGAGGTGTGTGGCCCCGACTTCCCCATCGCGATCGACGCCAACCAGCGGTGGGAGGTGTCGGAGGCGATCGAATGGGTGAACGCGCTCGCCGAATTCAACCCCGCCTGGATCGAAGAACCCACCAGTCCCGACGACATCCTCGGCCACGCCGAGATCGCCCGCGGCGTGGCCCCGATCCGGGTCGCCACCGGCGAGCACGCGCAGAACCGCATGATCTTCAAGCAGCTGCTGCAGGCCGAGGCGATCTCGGTCATGCAGATCGACGCCGTGCGCGTCGCCGGCGTCAACGAGAACATCGCCAACCTGCTGCTCGCCGCCAAGTTCGGTGTGCCGGTCTGCCCGCACGCCGGCGGCGTCGGCCTCTGCGAAGCCGTGCAGCACCTGTCGATGTTCGACTTCGTCGCCATCACCGGCACCCGCGAGGGCCGCATGATCGAGTTCGTCGACCACCTGCACGAGCACTTCGTCGTGCCCACCGACATCGAGGGCGGCTCGTACATGGCGCCGACGGCGCCCGGCTCGGGCATGGAGATGAAGGCCGACAGCATCCGCACCTACACGTGGACGGGCGAGCATGTCGTCGCCTGAGCGCGTGGCGACCCTCTCCGACATCCCCCCGCTCGGGTACGGAGCGGCGAACGTCGGCAACCTCTTCCGCGAACTCAGCGATGACGAGGCCTGGGCAGTGCTGGATGCCGCGTGGGACGGCGGCATCCGCTACTTCGACACCGCCCCGCACTACGGGCTCGGCCTGTCGGAGCGACGCCTCGGGGCGTTCCTGCAGACCAAGCCCCGCGACGAGTTCGTGCTGTCGACGAAGGTCGGGCGGCTGCTGCGGCCGAATCCGGAATACGCCGGCGGCCTCGACACGGCAAACGACTTCCACGTGCCCGACGACCTGCAGCGGGTGTGGGACTTCTCGGCCGACGGCATCAGGGCCAGCCTCGACGAGTCGCGCGAGCGCCTCGGCATCGAGCGCATCGACCTGCTGTACCTGCACGACCCCGAGCGGCACGACCTCGACCTCGCGCTCGCCGAGGCTCTGCCCGCCATGGAGAAGCTGCGTGCCGACGGCGAGGTGACGGCGATCGGCATCGGATCGATGGTGTCGGATGCCCTGGCCGCCGCCGTGCGCTCGGCCGACCTCGACCTCGTGATGGTCGCCGGCCGGTACACGCTGCTCGAGCAGCCCGCGGCTACCGAGGTGCTGCCGGGATGCCGGGAGACCGGCACGGGGATCGTCGCGGCATCCGTCTTCAACTCCGGCCTGCTCGCCGTCAGCGAGCCGCGCCGCGACGGACGCTACGAGTACGGGCAGCTGCCCGACGAGCTGTGGGACCGTCTCGTGCGCATCGCCGCCGTCTGCGCAGACCACGGGGTGCCGCTGCCCGCCGCGGCGATCCAGTATCCGCTGCAGGCATCCGAAGTGCGATCGGTCGTCGTGGGTGGCAGTCGCGCGGCGCAGCTGCAGCAGAACACCGAATACGCGGCGCTGGCGATCCCGTCGGCGCTGTGGCGGAACCTGGCGGACGAGGGACTCATCCCCGCTGTCTGACCGCCGGTCACCCGATCGAGAGGAGCATCCGTGCTCGAAGGCATCCATCCCCTGCTCACCGGAGAGCTGCTGCTGCACCTCGACCGGATGGGTCACTCCGACGCCGTGGTCATCGCCGACGCGCACTTCCCGGCCTGGGGACTGGGCGCGCGCGTGATCGACCTGCCCGGAACGACCACCCCCGAGGTCGTCGCCGCGATCCGTACGGTGCTGCCGCTCGACGATGCGCCCGGGATCGACCTGATGGACTCGGCCGACGGCGAAGTGCTCGACGTGCAGCGCGAGCTCATGGCCGCGGCCGGAACGGTGCTCGAGACGACCCGGTTCGTCGAGCGCTTCGCCTACTACGAGGTCGCGGCGTCGGCATACCTGATGGTGCGCACGGGCGAGACCCGCAAGTACGGCAACGCACTGCTGCGCAAGGGCGTAGTCGGGCACGCCTCAGCGTGACGCAGCACCGGTTTCAGCGCCCGACGGTCGACTCGCGCACGATGAGTTCGGCGGCGAAGGGCGTCATCGCGGGTGGCGCAGCGGCAGGGTCGGCGAGCTGCTGCAGCAGAGCGGCCCCAGCCGCGCGCCCGATCTCGTAGCCGGGCTGCCGCACGCTCGTGAGCGGCACCACGCTCTGGTGAGCCTGGTCGACGTCGTCGAACCCGACGAGCGCGATGTCGTCGGGAACGCGGATGCCGTGGCGCACGAGCTGCGTGAGCACGCCGAGCGCCACCATATCGTTCGCGGCGAAGATCGCATCGGGGCGGTCCGCGGGCGCCAGGGCGGCGATGCGGGCGCCGGCCTCCATGCCGTCTTCGGTCGCGAGGTGCGGCACGTCGAGCACCTCGACCGTCGCGGTGCTGTCGGCGACCGCGGCTCGGAGTCCGGCGAGCCGGTCGTTCGACTGGCTGACGGCGGGATTGCCGAGGAACAGGATGCGTCGTCGCCCGATCGACAGTAGGTGCTCTCCGGCGAGCCGTCCTCCGCCGGTGTCGTCGAAGAGCACCGAGGCGACCTTCGTCGACGCCGGGATGGGGCCGACGACCACCGAGCGGATGCCGCGATCGGCGAGTTGTTCGAGCCGGGGCACGACGTCATCGAGCGGGTAGATGATGATGCCCTGCACGCGGTGCGCTTCGAACATGTCGATGTTGCGGCGCTCCTGCGCGCCGTCGCGGTTGCTGTTGCTGAAGAAGAGCGACCAGCCGCCCTCGCGGGTGACGTCTTCGACGCCGCGCGACAGTTCGTGGAAGTAGGGGAGCCAGGCGTCGAGCAGGATGAGGGCGAGGGCCTTGCTCGACCCCGCGCGCAACTGCCGCGCGGATTCGTTCGGCACGTACCCCAGGCGTTCGATCGCGTCGCGCACCCGCTCGCGGCTGGAATCTCCCAGTACGTGCGGGTGGTTGAGGTAGTTCGACACCGTCGACGACGAGACACCGGCGAGGGCGGCGACATCTTTGACGCTCGCGGGCATCGATCCTCCGTGATCTGGTCCGGCGTCGTGCGAGCCGGAAAGGTGGGATCAGCGTAGCCGACGTTATTGGCACGTTACAAGAAAGTTCTTGACAGCGATCCGGTACGCCGCATAGCGTGACCTGCACATCGACTTGGCACGTGCCAATCGGTGCGGGCGACGGTGCCGCACACCCGCCTCCGAGGGATCACATGAACATCGGTTGTCACGGGCTCGTCTGGACCGGGAACTTCGATGCCGACGGCATCCGTCTGTCGGTCGAGAAGACGAAGGCTGCCGGCTTCGACCTGATCGAGTTCCCTCTCATGGATCCGTTCTCGTTCGACGTCTCGGCCGCGAAGGATGCTCTCGAAGAGCACGACCTCGCCGTGAGCGCCTCGCTCGGACTGTCGGAGGCGACGGACGTCACCAGCTCCGACCCCGCGATCGTCGCGGCGGGCGAAGCCCTCCTTCTTCGTGCGGTCGACGTGCTCGCCGACCTCGGCGGCACGCACTTCTGCGGCGTGATCTACAGCGCCATGAAGAAGTACATGGAGCCGGTCACCGCCGAGGGACTCGAGAGCAGCCGCCGGGCGATCGCGAAGGTCGCCGACCACGCCGCCGAGCGGGGAGTGTCGGTCGCGCTCGAGGTCGTCAACCGCTACGAGACGAACGTGCTCAACACGGCGCGCCAGGCCATCGACTTCGTGGGTCGCATCGATCGCCCGAACCTCGGCATCCACCTCGACACGTACCACATGAACATCGAGGAGTCGGATATGTTCGCGCCGGTCCTCGACGCCGCTCCGCAGCTGCAGTACGTGCACATCGGCGAGAGCCACCGTGGGTACCTGGGTACCGGCTCGGTCGATTTCGACACCTTCTTCAAGGCGTTGGGCCGTATCGGCTACGACGGTCCGATCGTGTTCGAGTCGTTCTCGTCGGCCGTCGTCGCCCCGGACTTGAGTCGGATGCTCGGCATCTGGCGCAACCTGTGGACCGACAATGTCGAACTCGGCGCGCACGCGAACGCGTTCATCCGCGACAAGCTCGTCGCGGTCGATTCGATCCGGCTGCACTAGCCCGCAGGGGCGCCGGAAGGATGCCGGCGGGAAGCTGTGGCCAAGATGTTATTACAGGTCTTCCCATCCGGTTCCTCCTTAGATACATTTAGATACAACTTGCGCGGGAGACTGCGGAACGACAGAATTGATCCGATGTTTAACCCTCGGGTCGAACAGCAGTGATTCAGGACCTTCAAGGAAGCAGGTGAGACACGTGAGTGATCCCATTCTCAAAGTAGAGGGCATCAGCAAGGGATTCCCCGGTGTCCAGGCGCTCAAGGACGTGCACCTCGACGTGCGCAGCGGCGAGGTCCTCGTGCTCGTCGGAGAGAACGGCGCCGGCAAGTCCACGCTCATGAAGATCCTCTCCGGGATCTACACCAAGGACGAGGGCACCATCTCGTTCGAGGGGCAGGAAGTCGAGCTGACCAGCCCGCTCCAGGCGCAGGAGCTCGGCATCACGATCATCCACCAGGAACTCAACCTGATGCCCGATCTGACCGTCGCGCAGAACATCTTCGTCGGTCGTGAGCCCACCACGGGCCCCTTCCTGTCGGAGCGCAAGCTCAACGCGCAGACCGCCGAACTGCTGCAGCGCCTGGGCATCCGCCTCAACCCGCGCCAGCTCGTCGGCGAACTCACGGTCGCCGAGCAGCAGATGGTCGAGATCGCCAAGGCACTCTCGTTCAACGCCAAGGTCCTCATCATGGACGAGCCGACATCGGCGCTCACCGACTCCGAGGTCGAGACGCTGTTCGTGCTGATCGAGCAGCTCAAGGCATCCGGCACCGGCATCGTCTACATCTCGCACCGCATGGACGAACTGCGCCGCCTCGCCGACCGCGTCACCGTGCTCCGCGACGGCGCATACATCGGATCACTCGAGAAGTCCGAGGTCAGCGTCCCGAAGATCATCGAGATGATGGTCGGCCGCCCGATCGACGAGGGCACCCGCCCTTCGGCACGTGAGCACCTGAACGACCCGGTGGTGCTCGACGTGCAGGATCTGTCGACCAAGGCCCTGCTCAAAGACGTCTCGTTCCAGCTGCACAAGGGCGAGATCCTCGGCTTCGCCGGCCTCATGGGTGCCGGTCGCACCGAGACCGCCCGCGCGATCATCGGCGCAGACCCCAGCGACGGCGGCACGGTCACCATCTCCGGTCGGTCGGCACGGATCAGCCAGCCCGCGGATGCCGTCAAGCACGGTGTCGGCTACCTCTCCGAGGACCGCAAGCTGCTCGGTCTCATGCTCGAACAGGACGTCACCTTCAACACGGTGCTCGCCTCGCTCGGCTCCTACGCCAACGCGATCGGTTGGATGGGCGACAGCAAGGCGAAGAACCGCACCAAGGAGTACGTGCAGCAGCTGCGGGTCAAGACGCCCTCGGTCAACCAGGTCGTCAAGCTGCTCTCGGGCGGCAACCAGCAGAAGGTCGTCATCGCCCGGTGGCTGATGCGCGACTGCGACATCCTCATCTTCGACGAGCCGACCCGAGGAATCGACGTCGGCGCCAAGGAAGAGATCTACCGCCTGATGCAGCAGCTCGCTGACCAGGGAAAGTCCATCATCGTCATCTCATCGGAGCTCCCCGAGATCCTCCGTGTCGCGAACCGCATCGCGGTCTTCGCGAACGGCCGGATCACCGGGACGCTCCGCAACGAGGAAGCCAGCCAGGAGAAGATCATGCAACTCGCAGCCCACGGGGAGGAAGACTGATGAGCACCCCACAGCAGCCCGGATCGTCGACGACGACGATCATCCAGACCGCAGTGAGTGAGAACACCGACAAGCGCGACTTCGGGGGATTCCTCAAGCGTCAGGTGCAGCAGTCACTGGCGTTCGGCACGCTCGTCGTGCTGTTCATCTTCTTCTCGGTCGCCAACTCGAACTTCCTCACCTGGAGCAACGTCTCGGGCATCCTGCTCTCGACCGCGGTGATCGGCATCCTCGCCCTCGGCACCACGTTCGTGATCATCACCGGCGGCATCGACCTGTCGCTCGGCACCGGCATGGCGCTCTGCTCGGTCATGACCGGTGTGTTCATCACCAACATGGGACTCCCGGTGATCGTCGGCGTGATCGGCGGCATCGTCACCGGTGTGCTGATGGGCCTCATCAACGGTCTCAACATCGCGTTCCTGCGTCTGCCCCCGTTCATCGCGACCCTCGCGATGATGATGATCGCCGGCGGTCTCGCCCTCGTGATCTCGGGCGTCGCGCCGATCTACTTCTCGTCGTCCGCACCGGACTTCAAGCAGATCGCCCTCGGCACGCTCATCCCGGGCCTGCCGAACGCCGTGCTCATCACGCTGGTGCTCGCGATCGTCGCGTACCTCGTGCTGTCGAAGACGCTGCTCGGCCGCTACACGTTCGCGATCGGCTCCAACGAAGAGGCCACCCGCCTCTCGGGCGTCAACACGCGGCGCTGGACGATCTTCGTCTACATGTTCGCTGGTGCCTTCACCGGGATCGCGGGCGTCATCATCGCCTCCCGTCTCGACTCGGCCCAGCCGCAGATCGGCACCGGATACGAGCTGCAGGCCATCGCGGCCGTGATCATCGGCGGCACCTCGCTGCTCGGCGGACGCGGCTCGATTCTGGGCACCGTGATCGGCGCGCTGATCATGAGCGTGCTCGTCAACGGCCTGCGCATCATGTCGATCCAGTCCGAATGGCAGAACATCGTCGTCGGCGTCGTGATCCTGATCGCGGTGTTCTTCGACTCGCTGCGCAACCGTTCGCGCACCTGACCTCGGAGGCGGCGACCGTGCCCGCCGCCCTCCGATCGGCGAACCCGGCCGATACCTGCGGAGCGATCCGCGCCGGCACACAGCACCAAGAGAATCCCTCGTCGACCCTGGTCGACGGCCCACCACAAACAACGGAGTTTCCATGAAGTTCGGCAAGAAGACCGCATTCGCGGCACTCATCGCCACTGCGGCGATCGTCGTCGCAGGGTGCTCGAGCAACACCGGTGGCGACGCCGGCGGCGACGATGCAGGCAGCGGCGACGAAATGTACATCGCCCTCGTCTCGAAGGGCTTCCAGCACCAGTTCTGGCAGGCCGTCAAGAAGGGCGCAGAAGACAAGGCTGCCGAGCTCGGCGTCAAGATCACGTTCGAAGGCCCCGCGGCCGAGACCGAGGTCGACGCCCAGCTGCAGATGCTGCAGACCGCCATCGACAAGAAGCCGGCCGCCATCGCGTACGCCGCGCTCGACCCCGAGGCCTGCGTCCCGTACCTCGACAAGGCCAAGGCCGCCGACATCCCGGTCGTCTACTTCGACGCTCCGTGCGACGGCGACGTGGGCCTGAGCCTCTCGGCCACCGACAGCAAGGTCGCCGGTGCACTGGCGGCCGAGCACATGGCCGAGCTCATCGGCGGCAAGGGCGAGGTCGCCATCGTCGGCCATTCGCAGATCAACTCGACCGGTGTCGAGCGTCGTGACGGCTTCGTCGACAAGATCGAGGCGGACTACCCCGACATCGAGATCGTCGACATCCAGTACGGTGACGGCGACCACCTGAAGTCGGCCGACATCGCCAAGGCCATGATCGCGGCGCACCCCGACCTCAAGGGCATCTACGGCACCAACGAGGGTTCGGCGATCGGCGTCGTGAACGCGGTCAACGAGCTCGGCCTCGAAAAGGGCAAGCTCACGATCATCGGCTTCGACTCCGGTGCGGCCCAGATCAACGCGATCAAGGACGGCACGATGGCCGGCGCCATCACGCAGGACCCGATCGGCATCGGCGCGCAGGTCGTTCAGGCCGCGTTCGACGCCGCCAACGGCGACACGGTCGAGAAGTTCTACGACACCGGTTCGTACTGGTACGACAAGGAGAACCTGGAAGACCCGAAGATCGCTGCAGTCCTCTACGAGTGATCTGCGTGATCGGGTCCCGGTGACCGGATCGGATCTGATCTGATCGAATCGAGAAGCCCCTCACCTTCGGGTGGGGGGCTTCTTGCTGTGTCACGGCGTCCGTCGAAGGGGCCCCGGGCATCAAGAAGGCCCGGTGTCCGAGGGGGCACACCGGGCCTTCTCCCGACCGGAGTGAGGGGGTGCTCCGGTCGGTCCGCGCGTCAGAGACGGCGGAGGAATGTGAGCTGCGACGAGGGCTCGACGATCAGCTCCTGCAGCGCCGCGTTGAACGGTACCCCGGCGGGCGCGGCGATGTGCGCCTCGAATGCGGCGCGGTCGCGGTACACCTCGTAGACGAAGAACCGGTCGGGGTCGTCGACCAGTCGCGTCGCGTCGAAGACGACGTTGCCCTCTTCGGCGCGCACGACCTCGGCGAAGAAGCGCAGCATCTCGGCGACGCGATCGCCCTCGCCGGGACGCGCGGTGAACGTGGCGTGCAGGATGGTCGGCTCGGTCATGCGGGCTCCTCGGGGAGATCGGCGGTGGGCGCTCGGCGCGCGAGGTCGAGCAGGCGTGCGGGGTTGGCGACGAGCATCCGTTCGACGGCGTCGTCTCCGACGAGCTCGCGCAGACGCGGCACGTAGCGGTCGCCCAGGTAGGCGAGTCCCGGCATCCCGCCGTAGGCGATGTACCGGGTGCGGCGGGCGACGTCGCCGCCCAGCACGATGCGGTCGCCGGCGCCGCGGTCGACGACCGCGGCGGTCAGCGCGAGCAGCTCGGCGTCCGACCGGGTGCGCGGGCGCGCCATGCCGTCGTAGCCGAGGTACGCGCCGCGTTCGGCGAGAGACGTGTGCAGCCCCGGATCGGGATCACGATCGGCGTGCGCGAGCACGACGCGGTCGGATGCCACGCCCTCGGCCGCGAGCAGATCGAGCACCTCGTGGGCGGCCGTGCAGAACTCGAGGTGCACCATGATCGCGGCACCGGTCTCGCGGTGGGCGGCGGCGAGGGCGTCGAGCGTGGTGCGTTCGAAGTCGCTGATGCGCCAGTAGTCGATGCCGCCCTTGAGCATGCCGGCGCGCACGGCCGCGCCGTCGGGCGCGGTGGCCAGCGGGGGTTCGGGTGAGGCGAACACCAGGGCGTCGTCTGCCGGCATCCCCTCGGCGATGTCGTGCACGAAGAACCGGGTGAGGCGGTCGGTACTCCATTCGCGGATCGGATGCTCCGCCGCATAGTGCGCCTCGCGGTGCCGCCCGGTCGTGGCGACGACGCGAAGTCCGGTCGCCGCGCTGATGCGGGCGACCGCCTCGGGGTCGCGTCCGATGCCGAAGGGGGTGGCGTCGACCATCGCGGCGAATCCGCTGTCGCGCAGCAGCGCCGCCTCGTCGCCGGAGCGCGCCTCGTCGTCGAGTTCGTCGCCGGGCAGCAGCGGACTCACCTGGAACAGGTGCTCGTGGTAGTTCGTCGCCCCGAGCAGCGCCGGGTCGATGTCGCCGAGGACGGTGCGGATCATCGCCGTGCGAACTCCGCGGCCTCGGCGAGCCGTTCCACGATCTCGGGGGTCAGGTCGAGCTCGAAGACGTCGGCGACGACCTGCGACCAGCCGTGGATGAAGTACCGCCAGCCGTCGACCACGTGCAGCGAGCGCTCGGCCTCCTGTGCGCGGGCCTGGTGCAGGAACTCCAACGAGCCGCGGTAGTTGAACTCCCACACGTAGGCATTCGCGGGGAAGACGATGTCATCGGGCAGGGGAGAGCCGGGGCGGTCCTTGCCGAGGCCGGTCGCGTTCACGATGACCGAGCCGGCGGGCGCGGCGGCCACGAGCGCGGCCGCTTCCTGCGGGGTGTCGGTGCGTACGTACCGGATGAGTCCTTCGGGGGTGCCGTGCTGCGCGTGAACCGCTTCGAGGTGCTCCAGCGCGTCGTCGGTGCGGGCCGTCACGGTGACGCGGGCCGGGGCATCCGCTCGTTCGGCGAGGGCCCAGCTGAGGGCCGTGCCCGATCCGCCGGCGCCGAGGATGACGACCTCCGCACCCGTGCGGGCGAAGTGATCGGCGGGCAGGAAGTCGTTCAGCGCGAGGTCGACCGTGATCGGGTCCTTCGCGCGGCCGATGAGCCGGTCGCCGCGCTTCGAGATGCTCGAGATCTCGCTGCACGAGACTGCGAACGGGTCGAGCTCGTCGAACAGGTCGGATGCAGCGGCGAACACGTTCATCTTGTGCGTCGTGACGAGGGCGCCGCGGTGGTTCGGGTCGTCGCGGATCTGCTCGACCATCGCGACGTACTGGGCGGGCGTGGCATCCATCGGCAGGTCGTGGCCGACGAGTTCGCGGGTCGGGAGGCCCAGCACGTCGGCCCAGCGCGGGAAGACCTGCATGATCGACGACGAGCCGGTGCTCACGCCGACGAAGCCCATGTACCCGGCGGTGTCTTTGCCGGTGTCTTTGCCGGTGTCTTTGGCGGTGCCTGCGGTAGCGGTGCCGCCGGTGTCTGCCGTGTCGACGGCGGGGGAAGTGGTCATCGCGGTCTCCTAGCGAGCGTTCACGGGGTGGCGGGGGTCGGCGCCCTTGAGTACGGCGATCACGTCGTCGAGCGAGAGCGAACCCATGTTGTCGACCGCCTGGGTCGTCTGCGCACCCAGGTGCGGGGTGACGATCACCCGGTCGGCGAGGGTGTCGGCCAGCAGCGGGCTGTCTTTCGCGGCGGTGTCGCCGTCGAGGGTGTCGGCGGCGTATCCGGCGAGGATGCCGTCGTGCAGGGCCTCGGCGACGGCGGCCTCGTCGATCAGGTCGCCGCGGGCGGTGTTGACGATGATGCTGCCGCGGGGCATGTGGGTGAGGCGCGTCGCGTCGACGAGCAGCTGCCCGCCCGGGGCGTGCAGCGACACCACGTCGGCCGTCTCGAAGAGGGCGTCGAGGTCGACGGGCTCGGCGCCGTTCGCGCGCACCGTCTCGGCGGACAGGAACGGATCGGCGGCGAGGATGCGGCAGCCGAATCCGCTCAGGCGCTTCGCGACGCCCTGGCCGATACGGCCGAAGCCGACGATCCCGACGGTCGCCGCTCCCAGTTCGCGGCCGCGGCGCACGCCCCAGTCGCCGTCGCGCACCCGGCGGTCGCCGTCGGGCACGAACCGCAGGGCGGCGAGCATCAGGCCGATCGCGTGGTCGGCGACGGCATCCGCATTCGCACCGGGTGTGTTCGAGACGGGGATGCCGCGGTGACGGGCCGCGTCGAGATCGACGGACTCGGTGCCCACGCCGTAGCGCGCGATGATCCGCAGCTTCGGCGCGGCGGCCAGGTGCTCCTCGGTGATGGGGCCGGTGCCGGCGATCCAGGCATCCGCGCCGTGCAGCAGCACGCGCAGCTCGTCGAGGTCGTGGTGCGCCGGGCCGCGCAGGATGCGATGCCCCGCGATGGCCGCGCGCTCGACGAGGTCGAGGTCGCCGTCGGAGAAGGAGCGACTGGTGACGAGGATGACGCCCATCAGCTGCTCGTTCCGGCGGCGGGGCGAGCGGCGGCGGGAGCGGCGGCGGCGGGGCGTCCGGCGAACCAGGGCGCGAGGGCCGTGTACGCGTCGGTGAACCGGGCGTGGCGCTCGGCGTACACCGCGTGGCGGGTGGGGTCAGGGGCGAACTCGGCGGTGACCTCGCTGAGCGCGCGGGCCGCCGAGAACTCGGCGAGTCCCAGGCCGACCGCTCCGGTGACCGCGGCGCCGAGGCTGTTCGCCTCTTCGACGATCGTGCGTCGGCGCACGGGCACGCCCCACACGTCGGCGAGCACCGACAGGTAGACGTCGCTCTGGGCGCCGCCGCCGACCGCGTCGATGCGGTCGATCGTCGCGCCCGAGGCGCGGAACGCCTCGATGCAGGTGAGCAGGTTGAACGCCGTGCCCTCGAGCACCGACCGCACGAGGTGCGCCCGCGTGTGGTGGCGGGCGAGTCCCACGAAGGCGCCGCGGGCGTCGGGATCCCAGAGGGGAGAGCGCTCGCCCAGCAGGTAGGGCAGGAAGTAGAGGTCGTCGGTGTCGACGTCGGCGGATGCCTCGGCCGTCAGGCGCCCCGTATCGGGGTGGGCAGGGTCGGGCGAGAGGGCTTCGGCGATCCACTGCACGGATGCTCCGCCCGCCTGCATCGTGGCGGTGGGCACGAACGAGCCCGGCACCACGTTGTCGAAGGTGAACGTGCGCATCGCGGGGTCGTGCAGCGGAGCATCCGCCGCGAACGAGATCCACGACGAGGTTCCCAGGCACACGTAGGCGCCGTCTTCCGGCGCGACCACGCCCGAACCGACGGCGGCGAGCGGGCCGTCGCCGCCTCCCATGACCACGCGCACACCCGTGTGCAGGCCGAGGGCGTCGGCTGCGGCATCCGTCAGCGATCCCGCGATCGCGGTGGAGTCGAGGATCTCGGGGAACAGCGCCGGATCGAGGCGAGCCGCCTGCAGCACCTCGGTCGACCAGGAGCCGGTGCGCTGGTCGTAGGCGTTGGTGCCCGAGGCATCGGAGCGGTCGGTGGCGAGGCGGCCGGTGAGGCGCAGCACGATGAAGTCCTTCGCGATGCAGAACCGGCGCACCCGCGCCCACACGTCGGGCTCGTTGTCGCGCACCCACATGATCTTCTCGACCGAGTAGGTGGGATTCAGGCGGTGGCCCAGGATGCCGTAGGCGTGCTCGGCGCCGAGGGCCTGTTCGAGTTCGCGCTGCTGCGCGCCCGAGCGGGTGTCGGCCCAGATGATCGCGGGGCGTGCGGGCTCGCCGTCGGCGTCGAGCAGCACGGCGCCCATCATCTGCCCGCCGACGACGAGGCCGGCCACGTCGGACGGTTTCGTCTCGGTCTTCGCGAGCAGGGTGCGCGTGGCTTCGACGACGGCGTTCCACCAGTCGTTCGGGTTCTGTTCGGCGATGCCGCCCGCGGCGAAGTGCGCCGGGTAGGGCACCGTCACCGACGAGACGAGGCGGCCGTCGTCGTGATGCAGGGAGGCTTTGTTCCCCGTGGTGCCGAGGTCGTGGGCGATGAGCATGATCGGGTCAGGCCGAGGGGGTCGGCGTCGTTGCGGTCGACGTCGGGGTTGTTTCTGAGGTCGTTGCCGGGGTCGTTGTCGGGGTCGTTGTCGGGGTTGTCGCGTAGGGGCGCAGGTCGACGGTGGCTGCCGTGCCGTCGGTGGCTGCCGTGTCGTCGGTGGCGCTCGGGGTGGCGCGGTAGGCGCGGGATCCCATGCCGTTCTCGAGCACCCAGCCGTAGTCGTGGCCGGCGCCGCCGGGGTAGACCGCGAGGAATGCGTAGGGCTCGTCGCCGGTGTTGACCGAGCGGTGCGCCCAGCCCGGCGGGATGTAGCCGATGGTGCCGGGGAGCATGTCGAGCCATTCGGTGCGCTCGCCGTCGAACATGAGCAGTCCGCCGCGGCCCTTGAGGGCGAGGTAGATCTCGCCCTGGTGGTTCGGGTGCTGGTGGCCCTTGGTCATCCAGAGTTCGCCGGAGGTGTCGCCGGGCATGATCGTGGTGATCGACTGGGGGAGTTCGCGGTCGATCTCGGGGACCGGCGAGCTGACGACGCTGTAGACGACCGGGTTGTCGCCCTCGGCTGCGGTCTTCCATGCGTCGTGGTCGAGGAAGAGGCCCTCGAGGTCCGACATCCGCCGCGTGAGCGTGGGGCCCTCGGGGGAGAGGGTCAGCTTCTCGGCATCGAAGGCGATGGCCATCGGCGAGATCGGCGGAGTGTGGAACGCGGGCATGGGTGCTCCTTGTCGCGGTGTGCGTCGTTGCACAGGCGCGAGAACCGCAACCTGTAATAACAAGTGAGCATACCTGTTATGACAGGTTCGCGTCCAGTATCGGGTGCGCATCCGCGCGAGAGAAGGTGCGCGGGAGAGCGGTGGGGGTGGGGGCGTGATTCATGCGGCCCGGTGCAGCGCGCGGCTGCGCCGCCCGTCGGATGCTCCTGTGGATAACTCGAACGTGGGAGCTCATATTCGGGCTACTTTGTGGCGGTGATCTCGAGACTGACCCGTGCCGTGCCCATGCTGCTGCTCGCCCTGGCGGCGACCACGATGAGCGGATGCGCTCCCGAACCCCAGCCCAGCCCGACGCCGACCCCCGCATTCGCGTCGGAAGAAGAAGCCTTCGCCGCGGCGGAAGAGGTCTATCGGGCGTATAACGAGGCGGGGAACGCGCGAATCGCCGGCGAGTCAACACCGGATCCGCAGGACTATCTGATTGGTGAGGCGCTGGAGGCCGACATGGAAGGCCTCAGGTTCTTGAGCGAGCAGGGACTTCGCTTGACCGGCGAGGGGGTCCTCGCCGCCTTCAGCGGGATCGACGTCATGGACGCTGAAGGCAGTGTCACGATCACCGCGCTAGTTTGCCTAGATGGCACCGCCATCCACGTGCTCGACGCAGGAGGAATTGACGCGACGCCAGAAGGCAGGGAGGAGATCGTCGCTCAGGTTGTGACATTTATCGGGAGTCAAGCCGAGATGCAGATCGCGAAGGAGTCTGCGGCGGCGGCCGAGCAATGCTGATCGGACGAACTGCCGCAGTCACCTTTGCGCTGGCGCTGCAACTAGCTCTTCCCGCGACTCCCGCAATTGCTTCGTCCCAGGACTGTTCAGCGGCGATCAAGCTCGCAGGCCTTTGCTCATCGAACAACGGAACCTCCGTCACCGTCTCGAGCGACCGCTCGACACCTCAATCTCCTGGCCGGTCCGCGGGGCCGTCGAACCCCGGAGGATCGGGCTCGCCTGCTACCGCGGGACCGACTGCAGAAGAGCGGGAGCGCGCCGGAAGTGCGACGTGCGTCGTCGCGCATCTCGGAGACGGCAGCTACTGCAACCTCCGATTCCCCGCCGATGCCCCGACTCCGACGACTGCTGCGGCGCCCGCCGCGGCTCCTGCTGTCACGATCACGGACCTCGCCAGTTTCTCTCCGGCGACCGCGACGGCGACGGGCGAACCCTCGAATCTTGGAGTCGCCGGTCTGCCGATGAACTTCGTGGCGTCGGCATCCGCCCATGTGCGCACGGGGACGCTCTTCGGTGCTCCGATCAGTGTGCGTTTCACGCCGGTCGGTTTCGACTTCCGCTATGGCGATGGCGGCACGGCCAACCTGTCTACCGGCGGCAGCACCTGGACCACGCTCGGTCAGGCGCAGTTCACGCCCACTGCCACGAGTCACGTGTATCGCGACCGCGGCACGTACGACGCTGACGTCACCGTGCGCTATACGGCCGAAATCGATGTCGGAGCCGGCTGGATACCCATTGATGGGGAGCTGTCGGTTCCCGGCCCCACGCAACAGATCCGCATCTACGAAGCCCACACGGCCCTCGTCGAGTACACCTGCTCCGAACGTCCGACGGCGAGGGGCTGCTGACCAGCGGAAGGCGGTCATTGCGGAGGACGCGGAATGGATCAGCGCGGAGGGCGCCGGCCGCCATCACGATGCGGGCCGCCCTCACGATGCGGGCTCGGCTGTGGTGATGGCGGTCGGGGGGGGGGGGGGGGCGGCGGTAGTCGTCTCGGTGAGGCTCGCGGGCCCGGTCGCGATGGCGGTCTTCGTCTCGGACCCGGGGGTGGCATTCTTGATCTCGGTCGCGAGGGCAGCGGTGGTTTCGGGGAGGGCCTGATCTAGGTCTAGGTCTAGGTCTAGGTCTAGGTCTAGGTCTAGGTCTAGGTCTAGGTCTAGGTCTAGGTCTAGGTCTAGGTCTAGGTCTAGGTCTAGGCCTCGGCGGTTGTGGCGATCGGGTGAGGCGGTGGGGCTCGGCGGGACCGGGCTCGATGCGTAGAGCCGCCTCGGAGGCCATGCAGCCCAGCCCAGCCCAGCCCAGCCCAGCCCAGCCCAGCCCAGTCCAGTCCAGTCCAACGCAGCCCGGCCAGGCCCGGGTGCCTGACGCTGCCCAGCCAGTTCGGCCCGGTTCGGGGTGCACCGGGCTGCTCCTCACGTTCGGCTCACGACCCGGACGCGCTCTCGCGAACCCGACTGCCTTGCGGGTCGTGGTTGTCGCCATCGTCGGTGGGGGTCCCACCAGGCGGGGCCGCGGACTTGGGGTGTCCCGTTCTGCATGCGGATTTCCCACCCGGAGGTGTCGAGGGTGCGGTGGTGGTGCCAGCACAACGCGACACCGTTGTCGGTGGACGTGGGGCCACCGCGGGCGTGCTCTTCGACGTGGTGGATCTCGCACCACGCGGCGGGAACGTGGCACCCGGGGATGAGGCACTCCTGGTCGCGGAGGGCGATCGCACGGCGTTGGGGTGTGGTGAAGATCCGGTCGCTGGTGCCGATGCCGATGATCCTGCCCTCGGGGTCGAACAACACCCGCTGGATGCTGCCGCCGCAGGCGGTGTGGCGGGAGGTGGCGATCGAGACGGGGGTGTCGATGCCGTCGACGTGTGCCCATCCGCGCCCGGTGGCGTAGTCCTCGGCCGTCACGGAGACGATGAGTGTGGGTGCGGCGCCGCCGAGACGGGGCGTGTCGTCGTGGCGTGCGGCGATCGCGAGGGCTGCGGCGAGGGCGTCGTGCTGTTTCTGTGGACGGGTGCGGGTGTCGATCATCTGCCCGGGGTCACCGCTGGGCAAGAGCGCGTGGTCGGCACGAGACGCGGAAACACTTTCATCGAGCGCGTCGTCAACCGCGTGACTGTGCGCGTCGACCGCGTCTCCAACGACGTGACCGTAAGCATCGAGCGCGTCTCCATCGCCAACCGCACCCCGGTGCCCCTCCCCGTGACCATCGGAGGGCATGAATCGCACGCCGGGCAGGGGTGGCCCGTCGACTTTGGGGTTGAGGTACGCGTCCAAGATGCGCTGCAACTGTCCGGCCGCTTCGGGGAGCAGTGCACCACGAATCGGGATGACTCCATCTTTCGCGCGCCCGAGCGTGATCCCGCGGGCGCGCATCGCGCGCTCGTGCGCGGGCTCTGCACCGTCGGGGTCGAGATACGCGACGATCGCCTGCGCGAGGAACCGGAGATCCTCGGGCGTTGCCGGGGGAGCGGCGTCGCCCTCGCGGGCTTCGGGAGCGTCTGCGTCCGCAGCGTCGACCGCGGCCAGCCCGCGTGCATACCCGGCCAGTTCCGCATCGGCCGCCCACCGGTCCGCGGCCCCGACCCGGGGTCCTGCCTGTTCGATCGGTGTCGTCGCGGCCAACAACCCCGCGACCCCGATCGCCCCGCCCAGCATCGCTTCCCGCAGCGCGGGCCACCGCGCAGGCAAGGGGGCCCCGGTGGTGAACTCCACATCGCGGTGCACGATCTTCGCCGCTTTCACGATTCGCGCGGCCCCGGCGGTATCGGTGCGCAGTATGCGTTGGAGGAGGTCGTTCGTGGTGCGGCATCCGAATCCTGCCGCGAACGTCACCTCTCCAGGCCCCGCCGGCCGCGAATCGACGGATGCGACCGTCTCGACGATCACCGCATCGACGCGCCGCTGCACCTCACCCGCAACGCGAAGGACCCGCATCGCCTCGGCATCCGACACTCCCGCAAACCCCACCGACGCCCCGTCAACGCGCAGCAGCAGATCGAGGTCGGCGACGACTCGATCCAGCACATCCGCGGCGTTCTTCATACCCCGAAGTCAACCCGCAACCACCGACATTCCGACCCGCAAACCCCAGATCAGAAAAGATATCCCCACAAACCGTGGACAACCCCGAAACGACCCCCACCCGTGCAGGACAGGTCCAACCACGCGCCCGACGAACACCTACGAACCCACACGAACTCGCGCACCCGACGAACCCTGACGAACCCAGGCGAACCCCCGACGAATCCGGCACCCCCCACGAGCGCCGTCGGCCCCCGCGAACCCGACGAACGCCTACGCACCCGATGAGCCCCACGCACCCGACGAACGCTCGCCGATCGCACGAACGAACGGGCAACCAAAACGAACGCGCGAACGAACGAACCCGCGAACGAACGCCCCCGCGAACGAACGCCCTCGCTCTACCCCTCCGCCTGCCGGGCGCGATACGCGGCGACGGCGTTGCGATTCGCGCACGCCGTCGAGCAGTACCTCTTCGACCGATTGCGGCTCAGGTCGAGCGCGATCGCCTCGCAGGTGTCGTCGTCGCAGATCGACAGACGCGAACCTTCGTCTTGCCGGATCACATCGATCAGCGCCATGGCCGTCTCGATGAGCACGCGCTCGGCGAGGGGGCGCTCGTCGCCGACGGCGTGCAGGTGCCAGTCGGTGTCGCCGTGGCGCACGAGCTGCGCGTCGAGTCGGGTCTCGGTGAGCACGGAGTTGACCCGCGTGGCCATCTCGTCGCGCGGGGCGAGCAGCAGCCCGCGCAGCCGCGGCCGGATGGCGCGCAGATCTGCGAGCTCGGCGTCATCGCGGTCGATCCGCCCGGTGTAGGGGAACTCCTCGAGGAACTCCCGCTCGTCATCGAGTGTGGAGAGGGTATCCGGATGCTCGGCCGAATTGACGAGCCAGACGGATGCCTGCAGAGCATCCGCCGTGTCATCGGTGAAGATCATGTTGACATCTTACATCGCACGCGAGTAGCGTCACACCCCATGAGCACTGTGACCGATGACGTGCGCACGGCGCGGGGTGTGAAGCTGGGCCTTCCGCTCGCGATCGGCGCCGCCTTCGCCTTCGGCATGTCGGGCGGCTGGGCGCGCGGGCTCATCGACCCGGGCTGGACTCCGGGCGCCGCCGTCACCGCCCGCATCTGGGTCGCCGCCCTCGTGCTGCTGATCCCGACGATCCTCTCTCTGCGCGGGCGCTGGGGGCTGCTGCGCCGCAACGCCGGCATGATCGCCGCCTACGGACTCCTCGCCGTCACCGCCACGCAACTCTTCTACTTCCAGGCCGTTGCCGTGATGGACGTCGGCATCGCCCTGCTCATCGAATACACCGCGCCGGTCGCGGTGATCCTCTGGCTCTGGATCCGCCGCGGCGAGAAGCCCAGCCGCCGCAGCATCCTGGGCGCGATCATCGCGTTCGTAGGCCTCGTGCTCATGCTCGACGTCGTGACCGGCGCCGCCGTGAACGTGCCGGGCGTGCTCTGGGCACTCGGCGCCATGGTCGGCGCGGCGACGTACTTCGTGCTCTCGGCCAAGGCCGACACCGGTCTGCCACCCCTCGCCCTCGCCGGCAGCGGGCTTCTGCTCGGTGCCCTCGGCCTCACGATCGCCGGCGCGATCGGCGTGCTCCCGCTCGCCTGGACCACCGACGACATCGCCTACCGCTTCGGCAGCGTGCCCTGGTTCGTGCCGGTGCTCGCGATGGGCGTGCTCGCGACGGGGCTCGCCTACGTGCTCGGCATCGCCTCGACGCGGATGCTCGGATCCCGCCTCGCCTCGTTCGTCGCCCTCGCCGAGGTTGTCGCCGCACTGCTGTTCGGCTGGCTGCTGCTCGGCCAGTTGCCCGATCTGTTGCAGGCGCTCGGTGGTGCGCTCGTGCTCGCCGGCGTGATCGTCGTGAAACTCGGCGAGCCCGCGCCGCCGGAGTTCGTCGAGCCGGTGCCTGAACGGTCGTAGGTCCTTCGTCTCGCTGCGCTCGCTCGGGAACCGGTGAGTGCGAGAGCTGCGCTCGCTCAGGAACCGGTGAGTGCGAGAGCTGCGCTCGCTCAGGAACCAAGACGTCTGTGCATACGAACGGATGCTCAAACTCAACCCAAGGCCCGAAACTCGGCACTTGTGTATACACTCGAACCATGACCCTCTCCGTCGAGCGCACTGCGGGCGACCGCGCCTACGCCGCCCTGCTCGACGGCATCCAATCGGGAACCCTCCCCGCGGGCACCGTGCTGGGCGAGGTCGAACAGGCCGCCCGCCTCGGCGTGAGCCGCACGCCGCTGCGCGAGGCCCTGCGCCGCCTGGCCGCCGATGGACTCGTCGTGCAGCAGTCGCCGCGCGTCACCGTGGTCGCCGATCTCGATGCCGACGATATCCGCGAGCTCTTCGAGATCCGTCGAGCGCTCGAAGAGACATCCGCCCGCCTCGCCGCCACCCGCGGAGACGCCGCCGCCTTCGCCGCCCTCGCCGACGAGTTCTCGCGCGTCGACCTCGAAGCCGGCGAGGGCCGTGACGCCTACTACGCCCTGATCGCCCGCTTCGATGCCGCCCTCGACGGGGCCGTCGCCAACGACTACATCGCCTCGGCGCTACGCACCGTGCGCACCCATCTCGTGCGCGTGCGGCGGATGGCCCGCGACAAGCCGGCCCGGCTCGCCGCATCCGCCGCCGAGCACCGCACCATCGCCGAGGCGCTCGGCGCCCGCGACGGCGACCTCGCCGCGCACGCCACGCACGTGCACCTGCACAATGCGCTCACCAGCATCCTCGACTCCCTCCCCGACCCGGAAACAGACAGTGAAGGACGATCATGACCGTCACCCACCACGTCCGCGTGCACCGCAGCGACGAGAACCTCGCCCGTGAAGACCAGCTCGCCTGGAAGATCGCCGAGGTCGCCGCCGACCCGGTAGAGGTCGAACAGCCCGTCGTCGACATGATCATCAACCGCATCATCGACAACGCCTCGGTGGCCGCGGCATCCCTCACCCGCGCCCCGATCAACGCGGCGCGCGCACAGGCCTTCAGCCACCCCGTCTCGACCGGCGGTGTCGGCGCGAACCTGTTCGGTGCAGCCCTCGACCGTCGTACCAGCCCCGAGTGGGCGGCCTGGGCGAACGGCGTCGCCGTGCGCGAGCTCGACTACCACGACACGTTCCTCGCGGCGGAGTACTCGCACCCGGGCGACAACATCCCGCCGATCCTCGCGGTCGCACAGCACGTCGGCGCCGACGGGCGGGCGCTGGTGCGCGGCATCGCGACCGGCTACGAGGTTCAGATGGATCTGGTGCGAGCGATCTGCCTGCACAAGCACAAGATCGACCACGTCGCCCACCTCGGCCCGTCGGCCGCAGCCGGCATCGGCACCCTCCTCGGACTCGACGTCGAGACCATCTACCAGGCCGTCGGGCAGGGGTTGCACACCACCACCGCCACGCGGCAGAGCCGCAAGGGCGAGATCTCGACCTGGAAGGCGCACGCCCCGGCTTTCGCGGGCAAGATGGCCGTCGAGGCGGTCGACCGCGCGATGCGCGGACAGACCAGCCCCGCCCCCATCTACGAGGGCGAAGACGGCGTGATCGCGTGGATGCTCGACGGCAAGGATGCCGCGTACGAGGTGCCGCTGCCCGCCCCGGGCGAGGCGAAGCGCGCCATTCTCGACTCGTACACGAAGGAGCACTCGGCTGAGTACCAGGCCCAGGCGTGGATCGACCTGGCCCGCAAGCTCGGCACCGAGAACCCGGCGCTGCGCGACCCCGCCAACATCGCGTCGATCGTGCTGCACACCAGCCACCACACGCACTACGTGATCGGCTCGGGCGCGAACGACCCGCAGAAGTACGACCCGACGGCGTCGCGCGAGACGCTCGATCACTCGATCCCCTACATCTTCGCGGTGGCGCTGCAGGACGGCGGGTGGCACCACGTCGACTCCTACGCCCCCGAGCGCGCGGGCAGGGAAGACACCGTCGCCCTGTGGCACAAGATCACCACGGCGGAAGATGCCGAATGGACGCGCCGCTACCACTCCGAAGACCCCGATGTGAAGGCGTTCGGCGGTCGCGTCGAGTTCCACCTGACCGATGGTTCGACCGTCGTCGATGAGATCGCCGTCGCCGACGCGCATCCGCTCGGTGCCCGTCCGTTCGCCCGCGACAACTACATCGCGAAGTTCCGTCTGCTGGCCGAGCCCGTGCTCGAGCCCGCCGAGATCGAGCGCTTCCTCGCCCTCGTGCAGCGGCTGCCCGAGCTCACCGCCGACGAGGTCGGCGAGCTGTCGATCATCGCGAAGCCGGGTCTGCTCGACGCCGCACCGTCGCCTGCGGGGCTGTTCTGATGGGTTGGGGCCGCGCGTGCCCCCGCACAACTTCGGAGTTCGAGGCCGACACGCCGCGCTCAGCATCCGATCTCCGGCGTGCCGGAGCGAATCTCCGAAGTTGTGCTCGGCAGCCGAAGGCGAAGGGGACGAACTGATGCTGTACTCCACGACCACGCCCGCCGAGAAGCGGCGGATCTTCCGCGAGCGCCTCGCGAGCGGCGAACTGCTGCGGTTCCCCGGCGCGTTCAACCCGCTGAGCGCGCGCCTCATCGAGCAGAAGGGCTTCGACGGCGTCTACATCTCGGGCGCTGTGCTCTCGGCCGACCTCGGACTCCCCGACATCGGCCTCACGACCCTGACCGAGGTCGCCGGGCGGGCGAAGCAGATCGCCCGCATGACCGAGCTGCCCGCGATCGTCGACGCCGACACCGGCTTCGGCGAGCCGATGAACGTGGCCCGCACCATTCAGGAGCTCGAGGATGCGGGCCTCGCCGGCACCCACATCGAGGACCAGATCAACCCCAAGCGGTGCGGTCACCTCGACGGCAAGAGCGTCGTCGACGAGAACACGGCGATCAAGCGCATCCGCGCCGCCGCCGATGCTCGCCGCGACGAGAACTTCCTCATCATGGCGCGCACCGACATCCGCGCGATCGAGGGGCTGGATGCCGCGATCGATCGGGCGAAGGCGCTGGTGGATGCCGGGGCCGACGCGATCTTCCCCGAGGCGATGCGCGACCTGGCCGAATTCGAGGCGATGGCGAACGCGCTCGACGTGCCGATCCTCGCCAACATGACCGAGTTCGGCAAGAGCGAGCTCTTCTCGACGTCGCAGCTGCAGAGCGCCGGCGTGAACATCGTCATCTGGCCGGTGTCGCTTCTGCGCACCGCGATGGGCGCGGCGGGCCGTGCGCTCGATACGCTGAACGACGAGGGGCATCTGACCTCGAAGCTCGGCGAGATGCAGCACCGCGCCGACCTCTACGAACTGATCGACTACGAGTCGTACAACCACTTCGACTCGGGCGTCTTCAACTTCACCATCACGAAGGAGTGACCATGACCGAGCCGGACATCAAGAAGGGCCTCGCGGGCGTCGTCGTCGACACGACCTCGATCTCGAAGGTCAATCCCGAGACCAACAGCCTGCTCTACCGCGGGTATCCGGTGCAGGAGCTCGCGGCGACGCAGTCGTTCGAAGCCGTCGCCTACCTGCTGTGGAACGGCGAGCTGCCCACGCCTGAAGAGCTGGCGGCGTTCCGCGTCGAGGAACGCGCGCACCGCGCGCTCGCCGACAACGTGAAGGCGGCCATCGACCTCGTTCCCGTGACCGCGCACCCGATGGACGAGGTGCGCACGGCCGTCAGCCTCATCGGGGCATCGGATGCCGGTGCGGGAGGTTCGGTGCTCGATGCGGGCGGCAGCCCGGAGGAGAACCTCGAGCGCAGCATCCGCCTGTTCGCCGCACTGCCGGCGATCGTGGCCTACGGTCAGCGCCGCCGCCGCGGGCAGGAGATCATCGCACCGCGCGACGACCTCGACTACTCCGCGAACTTCCTCTGGATGACGTTCGGAGAACTGCCGGATCCGGTGGTGGTCGACGCGTTCAACCGCTCGATGATCCTGTACGCGGAGCACTCCTTCAACGCCTCGACGTTCACCGCTCGCGTGATCACGTCGACGCTCAGCGACCTGTACTCGGCGGTCGTCGGGGCGATCGGCGCCCTCAAGGGCCCGTTGCACGGAGGAGCGAACGAGGCCGTGCTGCACATCTTCGACGACATCGGTTCGGCCGAGAACGTCAAGCCGTGGCTCGACAAGGCGCTCGCCGAGAAGCGCAAGATCATGGGCTTCGGCCACCGCGTGTACAAGAAGGGCGACTCGCGGGTGCCGACCATGAAGGCGGCCCTCGACACGCTCGTCGAGCACTACGGTCGCGACGATGTCGCCGATCTCTACTCGGCGCTCGAATCGGAGTTCGTCGCACGCAAGGGCATCTACCCGAACCTCGACTACCCCTCGGGCCCCGCGTACAACCTGATCGGCTTCGACACCCTCACCTTCACGCCGCTGTTCGTCGCGGCGCGGGTCACCGGGTGGACGGCCCACGTGATCGAGCAGGCCGGGGCGAACGCCCTGATCCGCCCGCTGTCGGAGTACGTCGGACCCGATGAGAGGCACGTCGCGGTCTGAGCATCCGCTCACGCGCGGAAGGCTGGGCCCTTCGATGAGTCGAGGGACCCAGCCTTCTGCGCAACGGCGGATGCCGTCAGCCGATGTTCTCGACGGCGGCGCGGGCGCGCGACCCGGCCTGTGAGGCGGTGCCGTCGTTGCCCTCCATGGTGCTGCGGAGCACGGTGATGATGGTGCGCACCTCGTCGGCGGCGCGCTTCCACCGGATCTCCTTGCTCTGGTACTCGTCGGAGACGCCGTCGGCCGAGTAGTCGGACATGGCGTTCTGCACGGCCTTGTCGCGGTCGGCGATCAGGCTCTCGAGCAGCCCGGCGACGCGGTTGAATTCTCCCTGCACCTCTTGCGAGGCGGCGACGCTGTAGGCGCGGCGGTCTTCATGTGCCATCTGTGGTTCTCCTCGTCGTCTCAGCGGGATCCGCCGAAGCGGGCGGCGTCGAACGCGGCCCCGCTCTCGGCGCTGCGGGTCTGGTCGACCATCTCGGATTCGCCCTCGCGGAAGGCGCGGTCCATGCCCGAGATGCCGCCGAGCACCGCGGCCAGCGAGCCGTTCAGTTCGGCCGCGACCTCGTCGGTGCGGTTCTTGAAGCTGTCGAATGCGGCCTTCGCCGCGCCCGCGTGCACCTGCATCAGGGGATCGGCGGCGACCACGAGCTGCTTCACGAGCGCTCCGAGATCGTCGCTCGAGCCTGACGTCTGCTTCGTGAGGACGCTCAGCGTCTCTGCCCCCATGTCGAATTTCATGCCGGTCATCCCTTTCTTCACGGCCGTCGTCTCGCGTCTGCGAGCCCTCGCCACCCTGTGGGCGAGATGAGCGTAACAGCCGGATCGGACGCCGGAGAAGGGTTTATCCACAGCACGCAAAAGTATCCTGATATGCCATAAATGAGGACACTATGATCTCTTTCGAGGGAGCACGCGACGGTGCTCGGAGGAGGGGATGATGGCGAGCGCCGAGGCAGTTTCGGGCACGGTGGATGCCTTCGTCTTCAGCGTGCGCGCCGAGCCGCGAGCCCGCGCCATCGCCGCCGCGATCGACGTCGTCGTGATCGGTGGAGCGGCCGGAGCATCCGCCGTCGCCCTCTCCCGCGGCGCGGCACCGATCGGTCTGCTCCTGCTGCTGTGCGCGCTCGCCGCGGGCGTCGGCACGGCCGCGTCGCTGGCGATCACGGGGCGCTCGCTCGGCGCGCTCGCCACCGGCACCCGAACCGTCGAACGATCGACCGGCGCCCCACCCGGAGCCCGCCTGGTCGCCGATCTCCTCGCCGGCGTGCTCGTCGCGTGCGACATCCGGCGCGGGCGCGACCCGATCGCCCCCGCCATCGCGCCGTTCCACTTCCCGCAGCGTGCCTCGACCGAGAACACCCCCACCCACGCGCCGAAGAACGCGGTCGCGCTGCTCGACTCCGGGCAGCGTCTTCCCTTCGCGCGGGCGCTCGTGATCGGCCGCAATCCGATGACCGATGCCCGAGGCGATCAGCGGTTCTCGTGGCCAGACCTCTCGCGCACCCTGTCGAAGACGCACGCACGACTCACGTGGGACGGGCGCGACGTGTGGGCGACCGACCTCGGCTCGGCCAACGGTTCCGCGCTGCAGGTGGGCGGCGAGCTCGTGGCGCTCGCATCCTTCGTGCCGAGGCGGATGCCGGCCGACGCGGTGCTCTGGCTCGGAGACCGCAGCATCACGATCGCGGGCGCCCCGGAGCATCCTGCCTCCGACGTGCACGAGCCCCGGGGAGGAGCGGATGCCTGACCTCCGCGATCGCACGCTGATCGAAGAGGCGCGCACGCAGCGCATGCGACACGGATCCGCCCTGCTGCACGGGCGCATCGACGAGCGGCGCACGGTCAACGACAACGTCGGCCGCTTCGTCGGATCACTCATCGTCGCGGCTCTCGCGTGCGCGATCTGCGTCGGCATCTCGTTCGTCACCGACCTGCTCGAGAGGCAGGCCGCCGAGAAGCAGGCGCAGCAGAACGCGTTCGTCGTCTCCTTCACCGAGGAGCGCGCATGAGCGAGTACACCCGTCTGACCGTGCGCGGAACAGCCCGTCGCGCGGAGATCGCCGTGTCGAGCGACGACCCTCTCGGCGCCGTGCTGCCGCAGTTGATCGATGCCCTGCGCGAGCCCGGGGGTGCCGCGGCCCGTCCGCTCGCTCTTCTGACCTCGGTCGGGGAGCCACTCGATCTCGAGCGATCGGCGCGGGAGATGGGTCTCGTCGACGGCTCGGCGCTGCGTCTGCTGCCGTTCGATTCCGCACCGCCGCCCCCGCTCGTCATCGACGTGGTCGATGTGGTCGCCGAAGAGCTGGGGGTGCGTCGCGACCGGTGGGACGGCCGGGCGCGCGGTGCGGTGACCGGTGCGCTGATCGCACTGGCGGCGGCGACGGCATCGGCGGCGCTGCCGCTGGGGGCGGATGCGGGCCTCGTCGCACGCCTGTCGCTTTTCGGGCTCCTGCTGGCCGGGGCGATCGGATTCGGCCTCGGCGGTGCCCGGCGCCCTGCCGTCGCCTTCGCGGTCGCCGCCGCGGGTGCTGCCGTGCCCGCGGCGGTGCACGCCGCGGTGGTCGTCGCGGTGCACACCGCGATGGTCGTCGGCGACCGGTCGGGCGACACGGTGACGGCCGGCACTGCCGCGATGGGGACTGCGGTGGCGACGGTGGTGACGGCGGTCGCACTCGCCGAGGCGGTGGTGCTGATGCTGGGGGTCGGCGTCGCGCAGCGGTCGCGGGGTGCGCTGGTGGGAGGTGCGCTGGGGATCGCGCTGCCCGCACTGCTGTTGCTGTCGAGTACCTGCGGCGTGCCGCCGGTGCGCAGCGCGGCGGTGGTGGGGGTGCTCGCCGTGCTGCTGGTCGGGCTCGTGCCGTGGATCGCCCTGTCGGCGTCCGGGCTGACGGGACTCGACCATCGGGCGGCAGGCCAGGGTGATGTGCGCAGGTCCGCGGCGCTGGGGATCGTGGACGACGCGTACCGCACTCTGACCGGGAGCGTGGCGGCGCTCGCGGTCGGTGCGACGATCTGCGGGGCGCTGCTCTCGACGGCGGGGACCGTCTGGAGCACGTTGCTCGCCGTCGCGCTGGCTGCCGTACTGGTGCTGCGATCGCGGGCGTTTCCGCTGCGCTCGCAGGGGCTGCTGCTGTGGGGAGCAGCGGTCACGATCGTGGTGTGCGGCGCGGCGTCGGCACTCGGCCGGGGCGGGTCGGATGGGGGGATGCTGACCGCCGCCGTGCTCGTGGGCGGCACGGCGGCCGTGGCGGGGATGGCGCGACCGCGCGCGCATCAACGGGCGCGTCTGCGCGCGCTCGGCGACCTGCTCGAGGCGATCGTGGTCGTGGCGCTGCTGCCGCTCGTCGTCGGGGTGTTCGGCATCTATGCCGACCTGCTCGCGCTGTTCGGCGGTGGCGCGTGACGGCGGTCGACGCCCGCGGAGTGCCGGGAGCGCTGTTCGGGAGCATCGCCGGCGTCGGCGCACGCCTCGTCTCGTGGGACGACGCGATCCGGCGACCGGTCGGCGCCGTGCACCGCATCGGGTTCGTACAGCTCGTGGCCGGGGTCGGTGCGACGACGCTGGCGGCCGAGGTCGTGCGGGTGGTCGCCGCGCGCCGAACCGGTCCGCTGCTCGCGATCGATCTGTCGGACGATGGCGGGCTGGCGAACCGCCTCGGCGTCGACGAGGCAGCGGTGCGGGGCGACGGCCGCGCCGTGCGCACCAGTGCGGATGCCGCCGCATCTCTGCAGCGCATCGCGGCGAGTACCTGGGGTGCTCGGCCGTCGGATGCCGCGGCGCACCCCGTAGCCGCCTGGGCGCAGCAGGTCGCGCCCGTGATGCGCTTCCACGAACTGCTCGTCGCGGACTTCGGCCCCCGCGATCCGCAGGGCGACCTGGCGGGTGCGGCCGCACTGTGCGACGTGGTCTGCCTCGTCGCCCCCGCGGAGCGCGGTGCGGGGGAGCGGGCGCGCGTCCTCGCGGAGGCGATCACCGAGATGCCGGAGCATCCGCGTGCGGTGGTCGCCCTGGTCGACGCGGGGCGGGCATCGCGGCGCGTGCCCGCGGTGATCGCCGCGCAGACCGCGCACCCCGTGATCCTGATCCCGCACGATGCGGGGCTGCGCAGCGGTGGCCCGGCGCGGGGGCTGCGCGCACGGCAGGCGATCCTGCATCTCACGAGCCTGCTCGTGGGGGAGTCGACGCCGCCGGAGTCCGGGGCATGACCCAGACGATCGTGCACCGACCCGCCCGCACCTCGAGCCCGCCGGAGGCGCCCGAGACCGTCGTGCTCACCCCGCCACCCGCCAGCAACGATGCGGCCGCCGGCTTCCCGTTGCAGTCGGTGCTCCCCATCGTCGGAAGCCTGTCGTCGATCACGATGATGGTGCTTCTGCGCGGCAATCCGATGTTCGTCGTGATCGGTGCCGTCATCCTCGTCGTCGCGCTCGTCGGCGGCGTCGGCATGCTCTTCACGACGCGGGGCAACGCGGTGCGCCAGCGTCGCCTCCAGCGCGAACGCTATCTCGACCATCTCGAGCAGATGCGCACCGCTCTGCGCGAGCGGGCCGCCCGCACGAGAGAGTCGGCGCTGCGGCGGCATCCGTCGCCTGCGGCACTGATCGAGATCGGTCACGATCCGGCGCGACGGTGGGAATGCCGCCCGACGGATGCGGACTTCCTCGTGGTGCGCGTCGGCACCGGCGATCTCGCGATGCTGCCGATCGTGCTTCCCGAGGAGTCGAATCCGGTCCAGCCGTACGACCCCATCATGAAGGCCGCCGCGGAGCGTCTGGTGCGCGCGGGCGGGGTCGTGCAGGGCATGCCGGCGACCATCGACCTCTCCGCGGGCGGCCAGTACGCGATCGTCGGAGACCGCGCCGCCGCGCTGCAGGTCGCTCGGGGCCTGTCGGCGCAGATCGCGACCTTCCACTCTCCCGACGAGGTGCATCTCGCGGCGGTGGTTCCGGCATCCGCTCGTCGGGAATGGAGAGGGTTCGACCTGCTTCCGCACGTCAACGCTCCCCGCCGCGACGCCGGCCGACCGCTCGCACGACGCATCGCGCCGACCCTCGACGCGCTGCTCGCGGCGATCGGCCCCGAGCTGCGCGATCGGGTGGCGGCCACCACGGCGGCACGGCGGGCAGGGCGCCGCACCCTCCCGGTGCGACTCGTGCTCTTCGTCGACGAGGGCGCCGGCCACGCGACCCCGCTTCCCGCGTGGGATTCGCTTCTCGGCACCGCAGACCTCGGCATCACGGTCGTGCACATCGTCGACGATCGGGTGAAGGAGCCGGGAGCGACCGTCGGACGCATCGTGATCGGGGCCGAGGGGATCGCGATCGAGGGGGTCGCGACGGTCGCGTCGGTGCAGGGAGTGAGTGTGCAGGGAGTGGGTGTGCATGGAGTGGTGGCGGATGCCGTCGCGCCCGCCCTGCTCGAGACCATCGCGCGTCCGCTCGCCGCGCTGCGCATCACGCGGGCGACCGCCACCGAGGCGGCGGATGCCGGGGCGCTCGATCTGTCGGAGATGCTCGGGGTCGGCGATCTGGCCACGATCGACACGCGTCGGGCCTGGCGGCCCCGCGCGCCCGCCGACTTCCTGCGCGTGCCGATCGGCGTCGACGACGCGGGCGGGGCGGTGCTGCTCGATCTGAAGGAGTCGGCCCAGCTGGGGATGGGCCCGCACGGGATCTGCATCGGCGCGACCGGATCGGGCAAGAGCGAGCTGCTGCGCACGCTCGTGCTCGGTCTTGCGGCGACGCACGGGCCCGACGACCTCAGCATGATCCTCGTCGACTACAAGGGAGGGGCGGCGTTCGCGCCGTTCACGCGTCTGCCGCACGTGGCCGGCATCATCGACAACCTCGCCGACGATCCGCAGCTCACCGAGCGGGCGAGAGCGAGCATCCAGGGCGAGGTCGTACGGCGGCAGCGCCTGCTCAAGAGCGCCGACAACTCGGCGTCGATCACGCAGTACCGTCAGCTGCGTGAGACGCGCGGCGACCTCCCGCCGTTGCCGCACCTGTTCCTCGTGATCGACGAGTTCGGCGAGCTGCTCACCGCGGAGCCCGAGTTCGTCGACCTCCTGCTCACGATCGGTCGGATCGGCCGCTCGATCGGCGTGCACCTGCTGCTGTCGAGTCAGCGCATCGAAGCCGGAAAGCTGCGGGGACTCGAGACCTACCTCTCGTACCGCATCGGCATGCGCACCTTCTCGGCGGCCGAGAGTTCGATGGTGCTCGACAGTGCGGATGCGTTCCACCTTCCCGCGATTCCCGGATACGCCTATCTGAAGGTCGACACGTCGGTGTACACGCGACTGCGGGCGGGGTACGTCTCCGGGGCGCTGGCAGACACCGACGACCGGAGTGCGGATGCCGGTGACGACGGTCCGCGACTGCACGTCATCTCGGGCTACGACACCGCGCCCGAGATCGCCGCCGGTTTCGATGGCGGAGAGGAGCGGACGTACGCCGTCGCCCCGCGACCCGAACGCACGCTCGTCGACGCGGTCGTGGAACGCCTGGCGCGCGGGTCGCACCGTACGCGTCCGGTGTGGCTCGCTCCGCTGCCGGATCGCCTCACCCTCGGGGCCGTGCTGCCGTCGAGCGCCGAGGGAGATTCCCCGGATGCCGTCGAGGGCCTGCGCATCCCCCTCGGACTCCTCGACGAACCGGCGCATCAGCGGCAGCATCCGTGGGTGCTCGACCTCGCCCGCTCGGGAGGCCACGTCACCGTGCTCGGTGCTCCGCAGTCGGGCCGGTCGACGTTCCTGCGCACCCTGACGGCATCCGTCGCCTTCACCCGCACGCCCCGCCAGGTGAGCATCTACGCGCTGGACCTCACCGGCGGAGGGCTCGCGCGCGTCGAGGGCTTCCCGCACGTCGGCGACGTCGCGACCCGTGGGCACCGCGAGCGTGCGGGACGGATGCTCGAAGAGCTCGACGCGATGCTCGACATGCGCGAGCGCGTGTTCCGGACGGAGGGTATCGACTCGGTCGACGAGATGCGCCGACGGCATGCCGCGGGGTTGCTCCCGCAGCTCCCGTCGGCCGACATCGTGCTGCTCGTCGACGGCTACGGGGCCCTGCGCTCCGACTTCGACGAACTCGATGAACCGCTGAATCGGCTGCTGGAACGCGGTGGGGGCTACGGCATCCACGTGGTTCTCACGATGACGCGCTGGAACGAACTGCGCGGCACCCAGCAGAGCCTCATCGGCACCCGCGTCGAGCTGCGACTGAACGATCCGAGCGAGTCGCAGGTGTCGCGCAAGCTCTCGGCGACGCTGCGCACCGACGAGCCGGGGCGCGTGCTGACCGACGGATCGGAGTTCGCGCAGATCGCGTTGCCGGTGCTCGAGGAGCACGAGACCTTGGGCATCGGAGACGCGCTCGAGGTGCAGGCCCGACAGGTGGCCGAGGCCTGGGCAGGGCCCGGGGCCACCCCCATCCGCCTGCTGCCGGAAGAGCTGCGCCCCGCCGACCTGACGCATTCGGGCCCGGTGCCTGCGGGGGTTCCGCTCGGTCTGCGTCAGGACACGATGGCCGAGCTGACGCTCGATCTCGCGCGCAACGATCCGCACCTGCTCGTTCTGGGCGACAACGGCTGCGGCAAGACGACGGTGCTGCGCGGGGTCATCGCCGGAGCACTCGCACAGCACACGCCCGACGAGCTGGTCATCGCACTCATGGACGTGCGGGGCGAGCTCGTCGACCGCGTGCCCGAGCCCTATCTCGGCGGGCATGCCGGTTCGGCATCGCTCGCTCGACAGCTCGCCGAGTCGATCGCCGCGGAACTCGCGAAGAGGCAAGCGGCGAAGTCCGGGGGCCCGCGCATCCTGGTGATCGTCGACGACTTCGATGTGCTCGCCGCCGGCGGCACCGAACCGCTTCGGCCGCTGCTGCCCTATCTCGCATCCGCGCGCGATCTCGGACTGAACGTGGTGCTCACGCGTCCGGTGCTCGGGGCATCCCGCGCCATGTTCGACGCCTCACTGCAGGCGCTGCGCGACACCGGTGGATCGACGCTGATCATGAGCGGCGACCGCGCCGAGGGAGCGCTGCTGCCCAAGGTCTTCGCGGAGCAAATGGTGCCCGGCCGCGGCCGGTTCGTGCGCCGCGGCACCGGTGCGACCCTCGTGCAGGTGGCGAAGTTCGAGTAGGTGGGGCGTCGAGCTGCTCGCCGGGGTGCCTTGCGGGGGTGCCACATGCAGGGAGAAAGTACACGTGCAGGGCGGATGCGGCGGATGCTCCCGGCAGGTGTAAATCCTCCCTGCAGGTGACGCGTTGCCCCTGGCGTAAGGGGGAGAAATCGCGGCGTGGTCTGCGGAATCCGTCGCCGGGCCGGTCTTGAGCGGCGGGAAGCGAAGGGTCGCATCGGCATGCCAATATGCCACGCATGACTACACTATGCTACCCGAGTGACTGAACACGAGACACCGGAGAACCCGCCGCAGACCGGGCCCGCGACGCCGAACGAACAGCCCGAGACCGCAGCCTCGGAGGCCGGCGAGCAGGCCGCCCCGCCGACCATCCCGGCCGCGCAGCCCGCCTCGCTCGAGGAGTCCGCCTCGTCCGAGGAGCCCGCCTCGTCCGAAGACGGGGCGCCGGGATATCCGGTCATCCCGCCCGCACTGGCCGATCCGCTGCAGACCCTTTCGGCGCCGAACACGGCGGGATTCTTTCCCGGCGGGCATCAGCTTCCGCAGGGAGTGCCCCAGCCGACGCCGTTCGATCCCGACCGCGGATACGCGCCGGGCCCCGTGCCAGCTCCGAGCCCGCTCGATCCGGCGCTCGCGCCCGGCCCGCTTCCCGAGCAGACCCCTGACGGCTTCGGCCCGAACAAGAAGCTGCCGACGGGGGCGCTGATCGGCGTCATCGCCGGAGGGATCATCGCGGCCCTCGTGCTGGCGGCGGTGATCATCATCCCGCTCGCGAATCGCGGCGGGGGAGCGAGTGGCGACTCCTCGGCTCCGGAGTCCTCGACGCCGGAGGAGTTCGTCGAGGGATACCTGAACGCCGTCGCCGAGGGTGACGCCGATGCGGCGATCACGTACCTCGACACCTCCTCCTACAGCACGGATCTCCTTACCGATGAGGTGCTGAAGTCATCGCTCGAGCTCGGGCCCATCGACGACATCGAGGTGGGCGAGGCGACGGCGGGCGACTACACCCACGTCATCGTGCCGGCCACGTTCACGATCGGCGGCGAGGAGGTGACGCGCGAGTTCGAGATGTATCAGAGCGAGTACAACGGTGACATCACGATGTACAACGGAGCGGCCCGGGTGGCGAACTTCGGTTTCGGCGACATCGGTCTGACGGTCAACGGGGTGGAGGTGCCCGACGATGCCCTGGTATTCCCGGGAACGTACGAGCTCAACACCGCCCTCGAGGAGTTCACGATCGAGGGGGAAACGACGCTCGTGTTCGCCGATGAGAAGAGCGAGGAGGCGTTGCTCTACCTCCGCCCCGAGCTGAGCGACGCGGGTGTAGCGGCGTATCGCGAACTCGTGACGACCTCGCTGCGCGAGTGCCTGGCGATGAAGACGCTGAGTACGCCGTGCGGACTGGACGTCACCAGTGTCGAGCATGACGGCTACGTCGCCGTCGACGGCACGGTGACGCGCGTTTTGAGCACGCAGGGTGAAACGGCGCTCGCCGGCCTCACGGGTAAGGTCGTCGACCGAGCGGTCGTCTCGAAGTTCGGGACCCTCAGCGTCGACATGACGCTCGAGGGGCAGAACGCGGCCGGGCAGCGGAGTCAGATCAAGGTGTCCTGGGGTGCGCAGACGCTCTGGGGGTCGCAGATGCTCGCTCCGAAGGTCGACTTCGCCGCCGAGACCCCGACGGTCGTCTGGGAGTAGTCCCCGGCATCCGCCGTCCCGCAGCGCTCAGGCCGCGAAAAGGCCCGGTATCCACTTCGGATACCGGGCCTTTTCGCGACGGGAACCGTCGACCGGTGCAGGCTCAGGCGCGCGTCACCTCGAGCTCGATGACCGACCACGACAGCGGCGGCAGCGTCGCGCGCACGGCGCCCTCCACGACCTCGGCGCCCGCGAGCGGCACCATGTGCACGGTGTCGGGAGCCGTCTCGAGGTTGGCGGTGCGGCGGTCGCCGCCCTCGGGGATCGTGAGGGTCTCGGCCTGCCGCACGTGCAGATCGCCCAGCCCGTGCAGGTCGATGGTCAGATCGTTCGCCTCGGTGAGCGAGCGGTTCGCGACGAACACGACCACGCGTCCGGTCTGCTCGTCCCAGGTGGCGGCCGCATCGACCGAGTCGACGCCGCCGTAGCGCTTCGTCTCGATCTGCGAGGCCGAGACCGCGAGGCGCAGGATGCGTCCCTTCGCGAGCCGCGCCATGCGCTCGAACGGCCAGAAGCTGGTCTGGCGCCAGGCCGGACCGTTCTCCTCCGAGCGGATCGGTGCGATCACGTTCACGAGCTGCGCCTGGTTGGCGATGCGCACGCGGTCGCCGTGCCGCAGCAGGCTGTTGAGCAGGGTACCCACGACGACGGCATCCGTCACCGAGTAGGTGTCTTCGATGAGTCGCGGATGCTCCCGCCACCCGGCCGCGGCCACCTCGGCGGCCTCGTGGTCGTTGTAGCGCACCTGGTCCCACACGTTCCACTCGTCGAACGAGATGTCGACCTGCTTGGTGTGCTTGCCCGAGGCCTTGACCGCGTCGACGGTGGCGATGACGCCATCGATGAAGCCGTCCATGTCGACCGATTCCGCGAGGAACGACTCGGTGTCGCCGTCGTGCTCCTGGTAGTAGGCGTGCATCGAGACGAAGTCGACCTCGTCGTACGCGTGGGTGAGCACGGTGTGCTCCCACGAACCGAACGTGGGCATCGACCGGCTCGACGAACCGACCGCGACGAGCTCGATGGTGGGGTCGACGAGCTTCATGGCCTTCGCCGACTCCTGAGCCAGGCGCCCGTACTCGGCTGCCGTCTTGCCGCCGATCTGCCAGGGACCGTCGAGCTCGTTGCCCAGGCACCACAGCTTGATGTCGAAGGGCTGCTCGGCACCGTTCTTGCGGCGAAGGTCAGACCAGTACGTGCCGCCGGGGTGGTTGGCGTACTCGACGAGCGCCCGGGCCTCTTCGACGCCACGGGTGCCGAGGTTGATGGCCTCCATGACCTCGACGTCGGCCTCTTTCGCCCAGTCCATGAACTCGTGCAGTCCGAAGGCGTTGGTCTCGATCGTGTGCCAGGCGCCGTCAATGCGCACCGGACGCTCGTCGACCGGGCCGACGCCGTCTTCCCAGCGGTATCCCGAGACGAAGTTGCCGCCCGGGTAGCGCACGACCGTCGGGCCCATCTCCTTCACCAGGGCGAGCACGTCCTGACGGAAGCCGCGCTCATCGGCCTGCGGGTGCCCCGGCTCGTAGATGCCGGTGTACACGCAGCGCCCCATGTGCTCGACGAACGACCCGAAGAGCCTCCGGGGGACGTCGGCGATGGTGAAGTCGCGGTCGATGGTGATGCGGGCGTGAGACATTGCTCTCCTTGATTGCGCCGGTGGATGCTGCGGGGTGGATGCTGCGGGGTGAATGCTGCGGGGTGGGATGCCAGAGCGGGGGTCACTGACCGCCGAAGCCGCTCGTCGCGACTCCCTTGACGATCTGCTTCTGGAAGATGAGGAACACGACGATGAGCGGCAGTGCGGCCAGCACCGCCTGGGCCATGACCTGCGCGTACTGCACGCCGTAGGCGCTGATCACGGTCTGCAGTCCGACCGGCAGCGTCATGAGCGTGGTGTCGTTGATGACGAGGAACGGCCAGAGGAAGTTGTTCCAGGCGCCGATGAACACGAAGATCGCGACGGAGGCGAGGATCGGCCGCGACAGGGGCAGCACGATCGACCAGAACACGCGCAGGCGACTGGCGCCGTCGACGCGCGCCGCCTCTTCGAGTTCGATCGGCACCGCGTCGAAGAATCGCTTCAAGATGAACACCATCGCGGGCGCCACGACCTGCGGCAGGATCAGGCCCCAGTGGGTGTCGATCAGGTTGAAGGCGAGCATCTCGTAGAACAGCGGGATGATCAGCACCTGCGGGGGCACGACGATCGAGGCGATGATCACCACGAACAGCCACTTGCGACCCGTGAAGTCCAACCGCGAGAACGCATAGGCGGCGAGGGCCGAGATCGTGAGAGTGATGAGGGTGACCGCGAGGGCGGTCCACAGGCTGTTCCACGCCCAGATGTAGACGTTGCCCTGCGAGAGGATCGCGACGAATGCCTCGATGGTGGGGCCGGTCGCGCCGATCCATCCGGGGTCGCCGGATGCGGCATCCGTCTCGGTCTTGAACGCGGTCGCGACCGCCCAGAGGAACGGCAGCAGCCAACCGATCGCAAGCAGCGCGAGCACCACGAAGGCGGCGACGCGCAGCGGCGAGAACGCCTTCTGGCCGGGCAGCTTCGGACGAACGGTGCGGCGGTTCTTCGGAACGGTGAGGGTGCGGGTGTGGTCGTCGTTCGGGGCGCCCGTGGGCACGAGGGTGGTGGAGGACATCACTGCTCCTTCTTGCGACGCGTGATCAGAGCCTGCGCGACGCCGATGATGACGATGAGGGCGAAGAAGACGTACGAGATGGCGGCCGAGTAGCCGAACCGGTAGCTCACGAAGCCGGCTTCGTAGATGTACTGCACGATCGAGCGGGTGGTGTCGCTCGCGACGCCGCCGAGCATCTGGTACGCCTGGTCGAACAGCTTGAGCGAGGCGAGGATCTGCAGGATGAGGATCAGCACGGTCGCAGGTCCCAGCTGCGGAAGCGTGATCGACCAGAACTGACGCCATGCGCCCGCCCCGTCGAGCGAGGCCGCCTCGTACTGCTGCGGCGGGATGTTCTGCATCGCGGCCAGGTAGAGCAGGAAGTTGAATCCGACCGTCCACCACACGGTGGCGATGACGATCGAGAGCATGTTCGTCTCGGGGTTCTGCAGCCAGGCGAGCGGTTCGAGCCCGAAGAACTTGAGGATGTTGTTGGCCGCACCGATCTGCGGATTGAAGATCCACACCCAGATCTGCGAGATCACGGTCGAGGCGAGCAGGTATGGCATGAAGAACGACAGCCGCCAGAGCCACTGACCGGGAAGGCCGCGGTCGACGAGCGCCGCCATGAGCAGCGCGATCACGATGAGGGGAACGGTCGACAACAGGGTGAACCAGACGGTGTTGCCCATCGACTGCCACATGATCGGGTCGGTGAGGGCTTCGGCGTAGTTCGCGAATCCGACGAAGCCGCCGCCGGCCCCGGTGAGCGACTGATCGGTGAAGCTGAGGTAGATACCGTGGATGATCGGCCAGGCGAGGAAGAGCACGAACGCGATCAGGAACGGGGCGAGGAACGCCCAGCTGATCAGCTGCTCACGGGAGCCGCTGCGCCGGGGGCGGAAATCGGATGCTCCGCCGGTGACGATGGCGCGCGTGGTGGTGGCGGTGGCGGTCATGGCTTCCACGTCCCCTCGGGGTCGGCGGGGTTGGGTTGGCGCAGGAGCGTGTTGACGCGTGCTTCGAAGCGGTCGATCGCGGCTGCCGGGTCGGCGCCCGAGAGCAGCACGTTCTGCACGGCGGCGCCGAACTCGCCCTGGAAGCTCGAGCCGGAGCCGGTGAACCAGGCGGTGGGGTCGTAGACGACGTTGTCGGCGGCCGAGGCGTAGTGCGCCTGCGGCACGAGGTCGTCGTAGGCGGGGGAGGAGGTGACCGGGAGGTAGGCGGGGATGTGCCCGGCCTCGGCCCAGTCGAACGAGCCCTTGAGCATCTCGGCCACGAAGCGATAGACGAGGTCGCGGCGGGCGTCGTCGGCGTTCGCCTGGTGCGGCAGCACGAACGAGTGCGAGTCGGCGTAGACCGCCGGCGTGCCGTAGAGCGTCGGGATGGTGGTCGCGTCGAACGGAAGGTTCGCCGCCTGCATCGTACGCAGCTCCCACACGCCGGTCATGAGCATGCCGCTCTTGCCGGTCGCGAACTCCGCGATCGCCCCGCCGTAGTCGGCCCGTGCCGCGGCGATCTCGCCGTCGAGCAGGGTCTGCATGAGGGTGAGGGCCTCGACCGCGGCATCCTTGTCGATCACGGCCTTGCCGCCGACCGGAAGCTCGATCTCGAGGCCGTGCTGCGCGTAGAGGCCGTAGAAGAGGCGCCACATCTGCGCGCCGTCGCCGAGGTACCCGTACGAGAGGGCATGCCCGCTGGCCGAGCCGCCGACCTGACGCAGCTGGTCGAGGAACTCCTCGGGCGACGAGGTCTGCTGCAGTTTGCCGTCGGAGTCGAGGACTCCCGCTGCATCGCAGATGTCGGTGTTGAACATCAGCACGAACGGGTGCGCGTCGAGGGCGACGCTGTACAACCGGTCGCCGACGAAGCCCTTCTCCCAGATGGGTCCGGGGAAGGTCGAGCGGTCGACGCCGAGCTCGGCGAGACGGTCGACGTCCCACGTGTCGAGCAGCCCGCCGGGCGCCCAGCCGTTCACGCGGGTGGCGTGCATGATCGCGACGTCGGGGGCGCGGCCGCCGGCGCCCGCCATGGCGAGCTTCGTGTAGTACGGGGTGCCCCAGGCGAGCACGGTGGGGCGGATGCGGTAGTCGGACTGCGCGGCGTTGACCCCGTCGAGCAGCGCCGACATGGTCACGCCGTCGCCGCCCGAGAGCAGATGCCAGAACTGCAGGGTCTCGGTGCGCGAGCTCAGCGGAGAGCCCGGAGCGCACCCGGCGAGAAGCGCCGCGCCGGCGGCGAGTGAGGCGGCAGTGAGGAACTGCCTTCGGGACAGATCGAGCGGGGGCGTCATCGTCACTCCTTCGTGACCGTGGGCGAATGCCCCATCATTACATCGATGTAATCGGGAGCGCAAGCATTCGATCCAGGTGGATGCTTCGCCCCTCAGGGCGTGTAGCCGAGGGGTGTCGCGCCGGTGCTGGCGCGCTCGAGCAGTTGGTGCGACAGCGTCAGCGCACGCGGGGGAGCGGTGCGATCGTCCATGCGGCTCTCGAGCAACCCGAGGGCGGCGACCGCGAACGCCCGGCGGTCGAAGGCGATGGTCGTGAGCGAGGGCGAGGTGAACTTCGAGAACTCCACGTCGTCGAACCCCGTGACGATCACGTCCTCCGGCACCCGCACCCCGCGGTCGTGCAGCGTGTGCAGCGCGCCGAGCGCGAGGGAGTCGGTGAAGGCGACGATCGCATCGAACGCGACGCCGCGGTCGAACAGCGTGCGCACGGCATCCGCTCCGCCCGCCATCTCCCACGGCAGGCGATTCACCTCGAGGCGCGGATCGCGGGCGATGCCCGCCTCGCGCAGTGCGTCGTGCACGCCCTCGAGGCGCAGCCGGCTCGTGGCGGTCGCGATCGAGGGGTCGTCGTCGGCGCCCACCACGGCGATGCGGCGGGCGCCGCGCGAGAGCACGTGCCGGGTGGAATCGGCCGCGGCGCGGCGACTGTCGATGCGCACGTGGTCGGCCCGGTTCTGCTCGACCTCGCCGATCACCACGAGCGGCGGCAGCCGGTCGGCATAGCGCAGCACGCTGTCTTCGAGGCGGATCGGGTTGAGGATCAGCCCGTCGACGAGGTGGGCGCGGGCGCGCGAGACGAGTTCCTTCTCGCGGTCGGGATCGGATGCCGTCTCTTCGATCTGCACCGCGAGCCCGCGGGCGTGCGCGGCCTCGACGACGCGATGAACCAGCTCGGCCGAGAACGCGGTGGCGAGGTCGGGGAGGGCGACGGCGATGATGCCCGAGCGACCCTTGCGCAGACCGCGGGCGCTGAGGTTCGGCACGAAATCGAGCTGCGCCATCGCAGCCTCGACCTTGGCGCGGGTGTTTTCGTTCACCGGGACCGTGCCCGTGACGACGTTCGAGACGGTCTTCGTCGACACGCCCGCGAGAGCGGCGACATCCTTCATCGTCGCGCGGGGCGGCGGCATGGTCGTCATGCGGTCAGCCTAGTCGCGCGTCTGCGCGCCGGCGTCTGATCGCTCGGTGGAATACAACGATGTAGAACGGCGAGGTCTGGCTATGCTGGCGCGATGGGAATCGAACGCAACTGGGCGGGCAACCTCGAATACCGGGCGTCGACGGTGACGCATCCGGCCTCGATCGACGAGCTGCGGCGACTTCTCGCACACGACGGACCGATGCGGATGCTCGGTTCGCGCCACTGCTTCAACGACATCGCCGACACCGACGGTCAACTCGTGGCCCTCGACCGGCTGCCCGTGGTCTTCGAGGTGAACGAGGCACGCGACGCCGTGCGCGTCTCGGGCGGCCTGCGATACGGCGACCTCGCGCCGCTGCTCGCCGCCGAAGGGCTCGCGCTCGCCAACCTCGCCTCGTTGCCGCACATCTCGATCGCCGGGGCCGTCGCCACCGGAACCCACGGCTCCGGCGACGCGATCGGCTCGCTCGCGAGCGCCGTGCGCGCCCTCACGATCCTCACGCCCTCCGGCGAGACGCGGCATCTCGTGCGGGGTGACGACGACTTCGACGGTGCCGTCGTGAGCCTCGGCGCCCTCGGTGCGGTCGTCGATCTCACGCTCGACGTCGAGCCCACCTACGACGTCGCCCAACACGTGTTCGAGCATCCGTCGTGGGAGGCGATCCTCGCTGATCTCGACGCGGTCACCGGCGTCGGCACCAGCGTCAGCATCTTCTCGACCTGGCAGCGCACCGACATCGCCGACCAGATCTGGGTCAAGCAGCGCGTGCCCGAGGCGCACGAGGCCGCCCGGGAATCGCTGTTCGCGAGCCTGGGCGCCGAGGCCGCGGTGAGCAAGCGGCATCCGATCCTGGGCGTCGACCCCGTCGCGTGCACCGAGCAGCTCGGCGTCGCCGGCCCCTGGTTCGAACGTCTCGCGCACTTCAAGCTCGAGTTCACGCCCTCGGCCGGCGCCGAGATCCAGAGCGAATACCTCGTGCCCCGGGCCGACGCCGTCGCGGCGATCCAGGCCGTGCGGGGCCTCGCCGGGCAGATCGCGCCGCTGCTGCTGGTCAGCGAGATCCGCACGATGAAGGCCGACGATCTGTGGCTCAGTTCGTCGTACGGGACGGATGCCGTCGGCATCCACTTCACCTGGAAACCCGACGAGGCCGCCGTGCGCGCGTTCCTGCCCACGCTCGAGGCGGCCCTGCCGCCCACGGCGCGCCCGCACTGGGGGAAGGTGTTCACGCTCGACCCCGCCGAGGTGCGCGAGCGCTATCCCCGCTTCGACGACTTCGCGGCGCTCGCCGCCCGGTTTGACCCCGAGCGGCGACTCGTCAACGGGTTCCTGGAGCGGTTCGGGTTGTAGGCGTTCGCGGGGCGGGCCTTCGACCGACTCTTGCCTTCCGGAAACTGTTACCGGTAACATCCAGGCAGGAGCAACCGCCGTTCCCCTCACGCGCCGTCATGGAACCGTGTGACGAGCGGTTCCCGGCATCTCAAGGAGGAGAGCGCATGGACATCTTCGGAGCAACCCCAGACCGTCGACGAGACCGGCACGCGCCCGGTCGTCGATCCGGTGCGCGACCCGACCCTCGCGACTGAGGCGCTCGGCTCCCACCCCACCCCCGAACCCACGAGGAGGCCGGCGCCCGCTCCGCGGTGATCCGCCGCGGTGAGGTCGTTCGCGGCCGCATTCCACCCCCGTCGCCCGAGGTCCAGGTTCCTCGGTGCTCGCCCGTCGGCGCGCACCGATGCGTTCGTGCGCCCTCATGCGATCGAATCGCAAGGAGATACGCAGTGAAACCACGTCAGAGATCCACCGATCGTTCTCGGGCTCGATCAGCCCCTCGGGCCACGGCCGTGCTCGGCATCGCCGCGCTCGTCGCCTCGACGGTCACGGCCGTCGGCATGGGCGGCGCGGCGCAGGCGGCGCCCACGGCCATCGTCGAGAACGGCACCTTCGAGACAGGCATCACGGGATGGTCGACCCCTCTCGGAGGCACGCTCTCGCAGAGTGCCGACGCCAAGACCGGGACGAAGTCTCTCGCCATCAGCGGTCGCACGTCGTTCCAGTCGGGACCGACCGCGACCGTCACCGGGTTGCTCAGCACAGACACGACGTACGACCTGAACCTCTCGCTGAAGTTCGACACCGGGCGCGCCACGCAGAACTTCAACGTGGTGCTCTGCACCGCGTCTCGCAGCCAGTGCGACGTCGTCGCCTCGACCACCGCCACAGCCGGCGCGTGGTCGACCATCGAGAAGACGTTCACGCCGCTGTCGTCGAGCTACGACCTGATGTTCATCGAGACGCCCTGGAACACCGACGTGCAGTCGTTCGTCATCGATGACGTCTCGCTCACGGCCGACAGCGGTCCCTCGACGTCGACGGAACCCCCGGCGGTTCCCGGGAACCTCTTGCCCGACGGCCGGTTCGTCTCCGACCTGACGGGCTGGAGCAACCCGCGCGGTGGCACCCTGGCCCTGAGCCCGGATGCCGCGAGCGGTGCGAACTCCCTGCAGGTGAGCGGGCGCGAGAACACCCAGTCGGGTCCCTTCGCGAGCGTCACCGGCAAGATCGAGCTCGGAGCGTCGTATCGCGTCACCGGCAAGCTCAAGTACGACGAGGGCGCGGCATCCCAGCAGTTCAACTTCACCTTCTGCCCGGCAAACTTCAACGGATGCGCCGACTACGGCCACACGTTCACGAAGGGTGAGTGGGGCACGTTCTCGCAGGAGTTCACGGCGGAAGCGCGCCACGCGGCGGCGGACTGGTTCTTCGTCGAGACCCCCTGGGGATCGACCGCACTGCAGGACTTCGCGATCGACGAGGTCTCTCTCGTCAAGATCGCGGATGCTCCCGCCGGGCCGGAGTTCACGAGCCTCGAGAAGGTGCAGACGAAGCCGATCGGCGACCACAACCCGCTCGTCGGGCACAAGTTCGGCGCCGACCCGCACCACCTCATCTACAACGGTCGGCTCTACATCTACTCGACAGACGACACGCAGCAGTACGACCTCAACACGAAGGACGCCAACGGTCTGCCGACGCAGTCGAACGGCTACGGCGGGATCACGCGACTGAACGTGATGTCGACGAGCGACATGGTCAACTGGGTCGATCACGGCACCGTGCCCATCGCCCGTGAGGGCGGCGCCGCCCCGTGGGCGCGCAACTCCTGGGCGCCCGCGGCGATCGAGAAGGACGGCAAGGTCTACCTGTACTTCTGCGACAGTGGAACCGGAACCGCCGTGGTCGTCGGAGGCTCGCCTCTCGGACCGTGGGAAGACCCGCTCGGCAAGAAGATCATCCCCGACACGGTGTCGCGCGACTACATCGCCGGCGGCGGATTCCCCGCGGGCATGTGGCTCTTCGACCCCGAGGTCTTCATCGATGACGACGGTCAGGGCTACCTCTACTTCGGTGGCAACTCGCAGATCGGCACCTCGCCGAACGTGCAGGGCCCGCAGAACCCGAAGTCGACCCGCGTCGTCAAGCTGAAGGACGACATGGTCACCCTCGACGGCGACCCGGTCGAGATCGATGCCCCCGGCATGTTCGAAGCGTCGAGCATGTTCAAGCGCGACGGCAAGTACTACTACTCGTACTCGTCGAACTTCCAGGTGAACGAGGCGCCAGGGCTGTACCCGTCGCGCGGCGCGATCGCGTACATGATGACCGACGACCCGATGAAGCTGAAGGCGCCGGAGTACGCAGGCGTCGCGTTCGTCAACCAGGGCACGTTCTTCGGCGCGGGCAATGGCGGCAACAACCACTCCGACATGTTCACGTACAAGGGCGAGACCTACTTCACCTACCACGCGCAGACGCGCGGGGCGGCGTGGGCCGCGGCTCTCGGCACCCCCGGCGCGACGCAGGGGTATCGTTCCGTGCACATCGACAAGCTCGACTTCAACGCCGATGGAACGATCAAGCCGATCACCGGTACGCGCGGGGGAGTGGATCAGGTCGAGAGCTTCGACCCGTACCGCACCTTCGAGGCCGAGACGCTGGCATGGCAGCTCGGCATCACCACGGCGTCGACGGACACGGCGTCTGTCGAGTTCGCCGAGCACAACGGCGGCGGCAACATGGTGCTGTCGGGTGTCGATGACGGCGACTTCGCCGGCATCTCCGGTGTCGACTTCGGCGCGGGTGCGAAGACGGTCTCCGCCACGGTGAAGCCGCTCGTCGAGGGCGGATCGATCCAGGTGCGTCTGGACGACGTCGACGGCCAGGTCGTCGCCGAGATCCCGGTCGACGGCACGGTCGGCGAGTGGACGCAGGTCACCGCCGAGGTCACGGGAGCGACCGGAGAGCACGACCTGTTCTTCGTGTTCGCCGCGCCCGAGGGTGCCGAAGCCGAGACCGACCTCTTCGAGATCGACAACTGGTCGTTCGCCGGAGAGGGCGAGGGGCCGGGCGCGGAGCTCGCAGCGCAGCTCTCGCGCACCGAGGTTCCCGCCGGTGGTTCCGTCACGGTGACGGCGACCGGCGTGACATCGGCCGAGGTCGAGATCGGCATCGAGAGCACCTACCGTGCGCTCGCGACCGTGGCCGTGGTCGACGGCCGGATCGAGGCGACCGTGGTCGTTCCCGCCGACGCCGAGGCCGGTGCCCACCACATCGTGCTCCGCGACGGCGATACCGAGCTGGCGCGACTGCCGCTCACGGTGACGCGCGCGGCGAGCGGCGGTGGCGGCTCGGTCGACGGGGGTGGTTCCTCGGGTGCCGGCGGAGGCGCCCTGGCCGACACCGGCGGTGACATGGCAGCGACCATGAACGCGGTCTGGCTGGCGCTGCTGCTGCTCGGGGCGGGATCGGGGCTGTGGATGCTCCGGCGACGCCGGCAGTCGCAGCGGGCGGTCAGCGTGGAATGACGGAGGTCGGCGTCTTCATGAGCTGACCGCGATGTCGGTCCGCTCCCTCCTCGCCTGGGCGGGGAGGGGGTGGACCGGCATCCGCATCATTGCGCCACCGGTCTTGTTCTCGGTAACATCGCCTCCAGGCGCGGCCGACGGAGGTGGGTATGGTGAACGTCGGTTCGGACAAACCCAATATCCGGCAGGTCGCGACGATCGCGGGTGTGTCGCACATGACCGTGTCACGCGTGCTCAACGACCACCCGAACATCAAACCCGATACCCGTCGCCGAGTGCTCGAGGCGATCGAAGAGCTCGACTATCGCCCGAATCTCGTCGCCCGCGCACTCGCGACGCAGCGTTCGAGGCGCATCGGTGTGCTCGTCGAGAGCTCTGTCGCCTTCGGGCCCTCGAGCATCCTCCGCGCCGTGGAGCTCGCGGCCCGCGCCGCCGACTATTCGGTCACCCAGATCGCCCTGCACGAGGGCGATGGCACCACGCCGCAGGACGCCGTCGAGAACCTGATCACTCAGGGTGTCGATGCGCTGTGCGTCATCGCGCCCCGATCGTCGTCGGTCGCCGCCCTGCGCCGGGTCGCCATCAACGTGCCCATGCTCGTGGTCAAGGCCGATGCCGACCCGACCTTCTTGACCGTCTCGATCGACCAGCATGCGGGCACCACGCTCGTGGTCGATCATCTCGTCGCGCTCGGTCACCGAGACATCCTGCACATCTCCGGCCCTCTCGACTGGCTCGACGCCCGTGCGCGAGAGCGCGCCTTCCACACCCGGGCGAAATCCTGGGGCATCCGCGAACGGCCGATCGTCGTGGGCGACTGGACGGCCGACTTCGCCTACGACTTCGCGATGGGACTCCACAAGCTCCCCGAATACACGGCAGTCTTCGCGGCGAACGACGACATGGCCATCGGCCTGATCCACGGCCTGCACGACAAGGGCTTCGAGGTGCCGAAGGATCTCAGCGTCGTCGGTTTCGACGACGTGCCCCTCGCCCGCCACTTCCTGCCGCCGCTCACGACCGTCCGACAGGACTTCCACGCGCTCGGCGGAGCGGTCGTCGAGATGCTGCGGGCAGCGATCGAGGAACGCGAGATCCCGGCTCTCACGCGCATCCAGACCGAGCTCGTGCCCCGGGCATCCACCGGTCCGCCTCGGGAGGTGCGCTGATGACCGCGCCCGACCGGCAGCCGCTGGTCGAGCTGTCGGGCATCACGGTCGACTTCCCGGGAGTCCGCGCGCTCGAGGACGTCGATTTCCGCCTCTTCCCCGGAGAGGTGCACGCGCTGATGGGCGAGAACGGTGCGGGAAAGTCGACGCTCATCGCGGTGCTCACCGGCACCTGCATCCCCGTCGCCGGGAGCCTGACCGTCGCGGGAGTGCCGCGTCGGTTCTCCGGCGTCGCCGACAGCCGAGCCGCGGGTATCGCGACGGTCTTCCAGGAGACCCAGCTGAGCCCGAACCTCAGCGTCGGCGAGAACGTCATGCTCGGCCGCGAGCGTCGTGGGCGGTTCGGTATCGACTGGCGACGCACACGGGTGGATGCCGCAGCTGCACTCGCGCGTCTGGGCCTCGACGACCTCGACCCGAAGACTCCGCTGGCTCTGCTCTCGCCGGCGCAGAAGCAGCTCGTCGCCCTCGCCCGATCGGTGGTCGACGATCCGACGGTGCTCGTGCTCGACGAGCCGACCTCGAGCCTCGACCAGGCCGAGGTGGCCACGCTCATGCGCGTCATCCGCGGCCTGCGCGAACGCGGAGTGGCGATCCTGTTCGTCTCGCACTTCCTCGAACAGGCGTTCGCGATCAGCGACCGCATGACGGTGCTGCGCGGCGGCCGGCTCATCTCGGAGCACGCCACGCGCGACCTCGAACGTGCCGACCTCATCTCGCAGATGCTCGGCAAGGACATCGAGAGCCTGCGGGCCCTCAAGTCGGAGCGCAAGGCGCACCACTACGCCACCGACGGCGAGCCGGCGATCCAGGCATCCGACCTCGGGCGCCGCGGCGAGATGGGGTGCACCGACATCGAGGTGCAGCGCGGCGAGATCGTCGGGTTCGCGGGGCTCCGCGGCTCGGGGCGCACCGAACTCGCGAGCCTGATGGGCGGACTCGTGCGCGCCGACAGCGGCGAGCTGTGGATCGACGGGCAGCGGGTGGACCTGCGCAGCCCCTCGGTCGCGTTGCGCCACCGGATCGCGATGTCGACCGAAAGTCGCCGCTCGCAGGGGATCATCGCCGAGCTCACCGCGCGGGAGAACATCGTTCTGTCGTTGCAGGCGTTGCGGGGCTGGTCTCGCCCCCTGTCGCCCGCAGAGTCGGCGGAACTCATCGACACCTATGTCGAGGCGCTGCACCTCGACCCCGCCGACATGGATCGCCCGGTCGGTGTGCTCTCGGGAGGGACGCAGCAGAAGGTGCTGCTGGCCCGCGCCCTGGCCACCCGACCGCATGTGCTCATCCTCGACGAGCCCACCCGCGGGATCGACATCGCGGCGAAGCTCGAGATCCAACGGCGCGTCAGCCAGCTCGCTGCGAGCGGCGTCGCGGTCGTCTTCATCTCGTCGGAGTTGGAAGAGGTGGTGCGGTTGAGCGATCGGATCATCGTGTTGAAGGACCGCGAGAAGATCGGCGAACTCAGCAACGGGCCGGGTGTCACCGTCGACACCGTCGTCGAGATGATCGCTGCCGACTTCGAATCCGGGGGTTATGTGTCCGGTAACACGATGGGTGCCGCCGAGAAAGCCTGATTTTCAAGAAGACGTTGTGTTCCATCGATTGTTCCCGGTAACATCGCCACCAGGACGCCCGATACGACGTCCTGCAATCACCAGGGACCATGTCGGTCTCGACGGTTCGCCGGGTCGGTCCCGGCTTCTCAAAGAGGAGAGAACATGTTCGCGAAGAAGCGCATCCGCACCGCGCTCGGTCTGGCCGCAGCAGGAATGCTCGCGATCGGACTCACGGCCTGCGCCGGTGGAGGATCGGATGCCGGAGGAGACACCGGCGGCGATTCCGGAGAGCTCACGACCGTCGGCTTCGTCGCCGTCGGCCCCGAGGGCGCATGGCGGGAGGCGAACGAGGCCAACATCCAGGACACCTTCACCGAGGAAGCCGGATTCGACCTCAAGTACGCGCCCGCCACCAACCTCGACCAGAAGTCGCAGATCGACGCATTCACGTCGTTCGTCGACGCGGGCGTCGACGTGATCCTGCTCTCGGCCACCGAGGCATCCGGCTGGGAGGACTCGCTCAAGCGTGCGCAGGAGGCGGAGATCCCCGTGATCCTGCTCGACCGCGGCGTCGAGCCCGACGACACCAGCCTGTACGTCACACGTATCGCGCCCGACAACGTCGAGGTCGCCAAGGAGGTCGGTGCGTGGGCCGCAGCGACCTTCCCCGACGGCGGCAACTACGTCGTGCTCGAGGGTCCGGCGGGCGTCGGCGTCGTGAACGAGCGCAACGAGGGCTTCGACGAGGGCCTCGGCGACTCGTCGCTCACGAAGCTCGACGCGCAGACCGCCAACTGGTCTGCCGAAGAGGGCAAGAGCGTCTTCGAGACCATGCTCAAGGCGAACAACAACGACATCCAGCTCGTGTTCGCACAGAACGACGAGATGGGTCTCGGGGCCGCACAGGCGGCCGAAGAGGCCGGGCTCGTCGTGGGCAAGGACGTGCAGATCGCCACGATCGACGGCACGAAGAACGCCATGCAGGCGCTCGCCGACGGTCAGCTGAGCTACGTGCACGAGTACAACCCTCTCTTCGGTGAGACGGCTCTCGACGTCGTGAAGAAGACGCTCGCCGGCGAAGAGGTCGAGTCGTACATCGTGGTCCCCAGCGAGGCATTCGACTCGGCAGAGGCAGCGAAGGCCGTTCTGGCCGACCGTAAGTACTGATCACCGGAGCCGGCGCAGCAGCCGGATCCAGGCTCGGGTGGTGCAGCAGCTGCAGCACCACCCGAGCGCACCTCGGACTGAGAGACAGAGATGAACGAAGAACTGCCCATCGTCGAGATGCGCGGGATCTCGATCGAGTTCCCCGGCGTCAAAGCCCTCGACGGCGTCGACTTCCGCCTGTTCCCCGGTGAGGTGCATGCCCTGATGGGCGAGAACGGCGCCGGCAAGTCGACGCTGATCAAAGCGCTGACCGGCGTCTACTCGATCGACTCCGGGTCGATCGTCGTCGCCGGACGCGAGCGCAGCTTCGCCGGTACCGGCGATGCGCAGGCCGCGGGCATCTCGACGGTCTACCAGGAGGTGAACCTGGCACCCAACCTCTCGATCGGCGAGAACGTGATGCTCGGTCACGAGGTGCGCGGGCTGTTCGACATCAACTGGCGGGCGACGCATCGCGCCGCGACCGACGCGCTCGCCCGTCTCGGGCTCGAGCATCTCGATACCCATAAGCCCCTCTCCACCCTGTCGATCGCCGTGCAGCAGCTCGTCGCGATCAGTCGCGCGATGGCCGTCAAGGCCAAGGTGCTGATCCTCGACGAGCCGACGTCGAGCCTCGACGCCGCCGAGGTCGAGAACCTCTTCACGGTCATCCGCTCTCTGCGCGACCAGGGCGTCGCGATCCTCTTCGTCTCGCACTTCCTCGACCAGATCTATGCGATCAGCGACCGACTCACGGTGCTGCGCAACGGACGGTACGAAGGCGAGTTCATGACTCGCGAGCTCGACCGTCACGCCCTCATCTCCACCATGATCGGCAAAGACCTCGACACGCTGAAGTCGCTCGGCGGCAATCGTCGGGTCGAACCCCGCGACCCCGACGAGAAGCCGTTCCTCGCCGCTACCGGCATCGCACGTCGCGGTGCGGTCGAGCAGACCGACATCGAGGTGCGCCGCGGCGAGATCGTCGGCTTCGCGGGTCTGCTCGGTGCCGGCCGCACCGAACTCGCTCGTCTGCTCTACGCCGCCGATCGCGCCGACGAGGGGCGCATGGAGATCGATGGCGAGCGCGCCGATCTCAAATCGCCGTCGGATGCTCTCGCTCGCCGCATCGCGTTCTCCACCGAGAACCGCCGCGACGAGGGCATCATCGGCGACCTGACCGTTCGCGAGAACATCATCCTCGCCGTGCAGGCCAAGCGCGGCTGGGCGCGGCCGATGCCGCGCAAGGAGCAGGACGCTCTCGTCGAGAAGTACATCGACGCGCTCAACGTGCGCCCGGCCGACCCCAACCGCATGATCAAGAACCTCTCGGGCGGCAACCAGCAGAAGGTGCTCCTCGGCCGCTGGCTCGCCACGGAGCCGGAGCTGTTGATCCTCGACGAACCCACGCGCGGGATCGACATCGGCGCCAAGGCCGAGATCCAGGAGACCGTGGCGAAGCTCGCCGAAGAGGGCGTGGGCGTCGTGTTCATCTCCTCCGAACTCGAGGAGGTGGTGCGGCTCTCGGAGCGCATCATCGTGATCAAGGACCACCGCAAGATCGGCGAGCTGCAGAACGGTCCCGACGTGACCGCGCAGGAGATCGTCGACATCATCGCCGCTCACGGCGTCGACGCGGCAGCGGAGACGCTCGACGACGCCGAAGGGTCGCTCGTCGATCCTGTCCCCTCGACCGACAAGGAAGGCGCGCGATGACCTCCGCAGCCGGCACGTCCCTCTGGCGTGACCTGATCCACAAACCCTTCTTCTGGGGGATCGTCGCGATCCTCGCGCTCCTGGCGTTGAACGTGATCAAGGACCCCACCTACCTCGCCCTGTCGATCAACCCGAACAACGGCAACCTGGTCGGGAACGTCATCGACATCCTGCGCCAGGCCGCACCGGTGATGATGATCGCCGTCGGAATGTCGTTGGTGATCGCCACCGGTGGCATCGACCTCTCGGTGGGGTCGCTGATGGCGGTCTCCGGTGCCGTGTCGATGGAGTTCCTGCGCGCGGCCGGCGAATCCGAGTCCGTGGGTGTCGCCTTCGCCGCCGTGGGTCTCGCGCTCCTGGTCACCGCCATCCTCGGAGCGGTGAACGGTGTGCTGGTCGCCTACGTGGGGCTGCAACCGTTCATCGCGACGCTCGTGCTGATGCTCGCCGGGCGCGGCATCGCCAAGGTGATCACCGGAGGGCAGAACACCTCGGCCACCAACGCGCCGTTCCGCTGGATCGCGAACGGCTACGTCATCGGCATCCCGGTGGTGTTCATCCTCGCGGTGCTGCTCGTCATCGCCGTCGGCCTCGTCGTCAGGCGCAGTGCCCTCGGGCTCATGATCGAGGCGATCGGCATCAACCCCAAGGCCAGCCGCATGGCCGGCATCAAGCCGGCGGGCCTGCTGCTGACCGCCTACGTGCTCAGCGGCATCCTCGCCGGTATCGCGGGCATCATGTCGGTCGGCAGCGTGATGACCGTCGACATCTCGCGCACCGGATATCAGCTCGAGCTCGATGCCATCCTCGCGGTGGTCATCGGCGGCGCCTCCCTCGCCGGCGGCAAGTTCTCGCTCAGCGGTGCCTTCGTCGGCGCCCTGCTGATCGCGACGCTCGACAAGACCGTGCTCTACCTCGGCGTCTCGTCGTCGGCCACCCCGGCGTTCAAGGCGATCGTGATCGTCCTGCTGTGCCTGCTGCAGTCCGAGCGCGTGCGCAGTTGGTTCCGCACTCGGCGGAAGGCGCGCCCCGCAGGCCCCGTTGCAGAGACCATCAAAGAGGAGGTGACGGCATGACCGTCCTGACCGCGACCCCCACGCAGCACGAGCCCGCCGACCTTCTGGCGCGGGTGCGCCGCATGATCGGCGCCAACCCCTCGGTGCTCCCGACGATCGCATCCGTGGTCATCTTCGTCGCGATGGTCGTCTACGGCGAGATCGCCTACGGGCGCATCGTGCAGTTCAACACGCTGTCGAACCTGCTGATCAACAACGCGCACCTCATCGTGCTGGCCGTCGCCCTGACGTTCGTGATCATCACCGGCGGTATCGACCTCTCGGTCGGCTCGATCATCGCCTTCTCGTCGGTGGCGGGGGTGATGCTGGCGAACGCCGGATGGAATCCACTCGCGGTCATCGTCGCGATGATCGGCGCCGGCGCGGCGTTCGGCGTCGTCTCCGGGGTGCTGATCAGGTATTTCAACGTGCAACCCTTCATCGCCACACTCGCCATGATGTTCCTCGGTCGTGGTCTGGCCTCGCTCCTCAGTACGACGCCGGAGCGCCTCGACGAGGACTCGCCGATCCGCTGGCTCGGAGCGCAGCTGAAGGTGATCGATGGTCCCAAGGTGAACGACCTCGTCATCACACCGGGCGTGATCATCGCGGCCGTCGTCGTGCTGGTGGCGTTCTTCGTGCTGCACCGCACGCGCACCGGACGCACCGTCTACGCGATCGGCGGTTCCGAGAACTCCGCCCTGCTCATGGGTCTTCCGGTGCGGCGCACGAAGGTGCTCGTGTACGTGATCAGCGGCGCCCTCGCGGGGCTCGCCGCCGTGCTCTACACGGCACGCATCGGTACGGCGCAGAACATCACCGGCATCGGCTGGGAGCTCGATGCCATCGCCGCGGCGGTCATCGGCGGCACGGTGCTCACCGGTGCCTACGGGTACGTGCTCGGCTCGGTGATCGGGGCGCTCGTGCTGGGGCTGATGACGGTGCTCATCACCCGTGACGGCGGGATCCCCCCGGAGATGACGACGATCATCACCGGCGGCATCCTGCTGGTCTTCGTGCTGCTGCAGCGGGCGGTGACTCGCAAGAAGGAGTAGCGGGGGCGGGGCCTGCCTAGCAAACGAAGGATGGTCGCGGCAAGGGATATCGCTGCGGCTCCTGCGAGGGTTAGAAAGGCATCATGCAGTTGATCAACTACGCCGGAGACGAGTACCTGACGGGTGACGCTATCGCCAGTGCGCTGCTGGCCTACAGCCGTGCGCTGGGCGATGGCGAGCGGGCGGAGATCGTCGAGATCCCGGTGCGCGAGGGTGACGGCTCCGTCGTCACGGCGAAGTTCCTGATCGGTCCCGCGAGCCAGATTGTCTCGAAAGCGGTGAACGACGGCGGGTCCGAGCTCGAGGATCCGGAACTCGTGGAACGGCTGCTCCGTTTGGCTCGCGCCGTCGAATCTCCCGAGGGCGCTCAGCTCGACCTCTCCGGTGACGAGTCCTACGAGATCCGCTAGCTCGACTCGGCGTCGGCCTTCGTCCCGCTGCGCGGTTCGGGAGACGAGCGCGGCGACGACACGAAGGGCGCCCCGCCCCTCCCGCCCCTCAGATCGTCGGCACCCAGACCCGCATGGTCGAGGGGCCGCGACGGGCCCAGTCGTGGTACGCCACGAGGGGGGTCTCGACGACGTCGCCCGTCGAGCGATGAAGCACTGGCAGCACCACACGCCCGTCGCTCTCGACCGGGTCGCCGGCGACGACGGCATCGCCGATGTCTGACCCGAAGTCGACCGATTCGAGCGCCAGCACCTCGGGTCCGCGCTCGATGGCGACGCTTCCGCGCACGGCATCGACCATCGGATGCGGCGCCGTTGCGCGCACCGTGAGCGGCAGCACCAGTTCGACGATGTCGCCGGCCCGGAATGCGCGCGCGACCTCGACGGTGCCCGGGGCGGCCGGATGCTCCGCCAGCCCGTCGCCCGAGTGCACCCGCAGCACGGCATCCGTCGCCCACGCCGGAACGCGCAGGCTCAGGGTGAACGCGGCATCGTCGACGATCGTGACGCGGATGCTGCCATCGACCGGGTAGCCCGTCTCGATGTCGAGCGCGACGACTCGCCCGTCGGGCAGGGTCGTGCGCACCGACGCGGGCGCGTACTGGTGCAGCTGCACGCCATCGTCGTCGGCCGTGGCGAGGTAGGCGGCGAGGCTCGCGAACGTGCGGGCGACGTTGGGCGGGCAGCACGAGACCTCGAACCACGGTGCCCGCAGCGACGACGAGGCGCGCTTCGAGGTGCCGTCGGGATCGGCGGGGACGCCGGGCACCCGCTGGTGCAGGGTATTCGCGTAGTAGAAGCCCCGGCCATCGGAGGCGGGTGAGGTCGCGACGACGTTGAACAGGGTGCGTTCGATGAGGTCGGCGTGCCGCGCCTCGCCGGTCGCGAGCAGCAGGCGCCATGAGAACATGATCGAGCCGATGCCCGCGCACGTCTCGGAGTAGGCGCGGTCCGGCGGCAACTCCCAGTCGTCGCCGAACGCTTCGTCCTGGTGGTGCGAGCCCTGCCCGCCGGTCACGTAGGTGCGGCGTTCGACCGTGCGATCCCACTGGGCGCGCAGCGCGTCGAGCAGCGCGGTGTCTCCGCCCTCGACCGCGACATCCGTCGCGCCCGACGCGAGGTAGTTCGCCCGCACGGCGTGCCCGCGCAGGGCCTCGGCGTCTCGCACCGGCACGTCGTCCTGGAAGTACTCCTGCCCCCACTCGATCTCGCGCAGCGAGCCGTGCCCGTGCCGCTCGACGAAGAGGGCGGCCTGAGCGATGAAGCGTGGTTCGTCGAGCGCCCTGCCGAGCTCGGCGAGACCGACCTCGACCTCGGCGTGCCCGCAGATCGCGTCGCGCCCCGCAGGGCCGAACTCCCGGCAGACCAGCTCGGCTGCGCGTCGGGCGACCTCGACGAGGCCGTCGTCGGCATCGGGTCGGGTGCGGTGCCGGGCGACCGCCGCCTGGAAGAGGTGCCCCAGGCAGTACAGCTCGTGCCCCCACTCCAGATCCGACCAGCGCGGCGCCTGCCCAGGCCGCCCGAACATCGTGTTCAGATAGCCGTCCGGCTCCTGGGCGGCGGCGACGCGGGTGACGACCCGACGGAACCGCTGCTCGAGAGGGGCATCGGCCGCGGCATCCGTTCGGGAGATCTCCCACGCGAGCGCCTCGAGGTACTTGTACACTTCGGAGTCCGCGAACTCCCGGCCCCGACGGCCCTCCGGCAGCGTGCCGGCGACCGCGAGGTCGTAGTTGGGCAGCCACCCCTCGCTCTCGAGACGGGACTCGATGTGCGCGAGGGTCGCCTCGCCGTTGATGGCCTGACGGTCGCCCCAGAATCCTCCGGTGATGCGCACCTCGTCGAGGCCGAGGGGGCGTAGACGCCCGCGGGTGGGTACGACCGGTGCGGCCGGTGCAGTGGTGTCGGACATGGTCATCCCTTGAAGGCGCCCGACATGAAGCCGCGCACGTAGTGTCGTTGGAGGATCAGGAACAGCAGGATGCAGGGCAGTGCGAGCACGACGACCCCGGCCTCGGTGGCGCCGTAGTCGACGACGCCCTGCACCTGGCCGCGCAGGTTCGCCACCGCGAGAGGCAGCGTCATGCGGTTGGTGTCGTTGATGAGGATCAGCGGCGCCATGAAGTCGTTCCATGCGGTGAGGAAGGCGAACAGGCCCACGGTCACCAGGCCCGGCTTCACCGCGGGGAGCAGCACCCGCCACAGGGCGCCCCAGCTGGAGCATCCGTCGACCATCGCCGCTTCGTCCATCTCTTTCGGGATCGACTCGAACGAGATGCGCATCATGAACATCGAGAACGGCAGCTGGAACATCGTGATCACCAGCGCCACCCCGACGAGCGAGTTCTGCAGGCCGACGGCGTTGAGGATCACGTACAGCGGGATCAGCAGGGTCGCGTACGGCACCATCAGGATCGCGAGCGTCAGCAGGAACAGCGCGTTCTTGCCGGGGAACGAGAACCGGGCGAACGCGTAGCCGCCGAGCAGCGAGATGAACAGGGTCAGCGCGACGGTGAGCACCGAGACGAACAGCGAGTTGCCGAGGTAGACCCAGATGCCGGCCTGGTACTCGCCGAGGGCGGCGTAGTTGCCGAAGCCCCATCCGTCGGTCTGGCTGGTGCCCGCCATCGGGCTGACCGACGAGACGCCGGTCCAGATGAGCGGATAGAGGAAGATCACCGCGAGAGCGGTGGTGAAGACCCAGTAGGGGATGCCGTAGACCACGCGGGCGGCCTTCGACCGGTACCGCGGGGCGGTGGGCTGATGCGCCGGAGCGACGATCGTGCGGGTGAGTGTCTGAGACATGGTCGGCTCTCGATTCAGTTCTCATCCGGACGCCGGAAGGCGCGCAGCTGGAAGACGTTGATGACGATGAGGGCGAGCAGCACGATCACCGAGAGCGCGCCGGCGATGCCGAGGCTGTTCTGCCCCTGGAAGGCCACGTTGTAGATGAGCTGCACGACGGTCATGGTGCTGTTGTCGGGTCCACCCTTGGTGAGGATGTAGAACTGCTCGAAGGCCAGCAGCGACCCCGTCACGCACATCACGGTCGTGAGCGCGAAGGTCGGCTTGAGCAACGGCACGGTGATGTAGCGGAAGGTGTGCCAGCGGCCGGCGCCGTCGATGCGCGCGGCCTCGTAGACGTCGTCGGGGATGCCCTGCAGGCCCACGAGCATCAGCAGCATGTAAAAGCCGGCGTAGCGCCAGACGATCAGGAAGATGGTCGACCACAGCGCCCCTTCGGGGGTGCCGAGGAACGTGATGCCCCACGACTTCATCAGCCCGGCGAACGGGCCGGCGATGGGGGAGTACAGCACGTAGAAGAGGAGCGAGGCGGATGCCAGGCCCAGCGCGCTTGGGATGAGGAACGCCGTGCGCAGGAAGCCCTTCCAGCGCGTCGACTCCTGCACCAGCAGGGCGAGCCCGAGACCCAGGCCGATCAGGATCACGGTCGTGATGACGGTGTACAGCAGGGTGAAGCGTATGGAGTCCCAGAACAGGCGGTGGGTGACCGCATCCACGTAGTTCTCCGGGAAATTCGGGCCGCGGTTGCCGCTGAGCAGCGGCCAGTCCGATCCCGACATCTGCAGCACCAGCACCAGCGGCACCACGAACAGCAGGGCGACGAAGGTCGCCGTCGGGGCGGCGTACAGCCAGCCCTGCACCGGGCCGCCGAATCCGGTGCGCGACCGGCGGCGGCGCAGCGGGGTTGCGGTCGAAGTCATCACAGTCTCTTTCGATGGGGTCGGACGAGGCGGGTGGGGTGGGGCGGCCTTTCGGGCCGCCCCACCGCGCATCACCGGGGGATCACTGCGAGAGGATCGCGGTGATCTCCTCGTTGTCGGCCGGCACTGCGTCGTCGCCGTTCAGCACCGCGTTGCGCACGAGCGTGAGCCACGGGCTTCCGGGAGCATTGAACGCCTGCTGGAAGTTGAGCGAGAAGGGCGTCTTCCCATCGGCGGCGACCTCGTTGATCGTCACCAGGCGCGGGTCGGCGGCGGCGTACTCGTTGTCGGCGAGATCGGTGCGCGAGACGGCATTGCCGTCCTTCGCGAGCACCTCGACCTGCGCCTCCTCCGACATCATCCACTGCAGGAAGTTCCACGCCTGAGCCGACTGCTTCGAGTCCTTCGAGACGCCGATGCCGTCGCCGCCCACGAACGTCGAGGCGCCACCGTCGACACCCGGGATGCCGGCCACGCCCGCGTCGAACTCGAGCGAGGGGAGCAGCGTCGCGGGGAACGGCATGAGGCCGACCTTGCCCTCGCTGAACGCGGCGGTCCAGGTGGGTCCGGCCTCGTCCGTCGACGACGGGAGTACGGCCCCGGCATCCTGCAGTCCGGTCCACGTGTCGTAGACCGCCTGTGCGGCGTCGCCGTCGAGCAGCGATTCGGTGCCGTCCTCGTTCATGACCTCTTCACCGGATGCCCAGATCGAGGGGAACCAGGTGAAGACGAGGCATCCGCCGCAGTTGAGGCCGGTGGCGGTGCCGTAGGTGTCGGGCTTGTCGAGCGCCTGGATGGCGAGCGCGGCGTCGGAGAACTCCTCGAGGGTGGCGGGGGCCTTCTCGGGGTCGAGGCCGGCCTCGGCGAAGAGCTCCTTGTTCCAGAACAGCATCGACAGGTCGAGGGCGAACGGCAGTACGTGCTCCTTGCCGTCGAGGGTGCCGGCCGAGAGGTGGCCCTGGTTGATCTCGTCCTTGTAATCGAGGCCGTCGATCTGCTCGGAGATGTCCTGGAAGAGGCCCTGCTCGACCCAGTTGGGCACGTAGACGATGTCGGCGGCGAAGAGGTCGGGGAGGCCTCCGGAGCCGGCGGCGGCGCCGACCTTGGCGACGTAGTCGTCGTTGGGGACGACCGTGAGCTCGACCTGGTTCTCGTGCGAGGCGTTGTACGCGTCGACGAGCAGGTTGGCCTGATGCTCGATGGGGGCACGCGTCCAGAGCGTCAGCGTGGAGCCGTCGTCGATGCCCTCGGCGGGGATGTCCTCGGCGGGGCCGGCATCGGGCGTGTTCGCGGCGCATGCCGCCAGGGGAGTGACGAGCAGGCCGGTGACGGCGAGCGCGGTGACCGTGCGGCGGAATGCACGGCGTCGGGTGGTGTGCATGGGATTGCCTCCAGGACTCTTCGGTGAGTGGATGCTGTCGTCGGGCGACGGCGGTGTCGAGCTGAGGGGCGGTTTCGAAAACTCCGAAACCCCTTTCGAAAAGGTATATCGTGAATGATGCGCAGCGGTCAAGGATCGTTCCGATAACCTTTCAGCAATGTTCAGGGGGCGTGATGGCAGGGAATGAATCAGTGGGAAGGGCGTCGACGCTCAGCGACGTCGCCCGTCTCGCCGGAGTGTCGATCGCGACGGCATCCAAAGCGCTCAACGACCGCGGCGACGTCGCCGCCGCGACCCGCGCCCGAGTACTCGCCGCCGCCGAAGAGATCTCCTTCACCCCCAACGCCATGGCCCGCGGCCTGCTCGCCGGTCGCACCGGCACCGTCGGCCTGCTCACGAGCGACCTCGAAGGCCGCTTCATGATCCCGATCCTCATGGGCGCCGAAGACGCCTTCGGCGCCGGCCGCATCAACGTGTTCCTCTGCGACGCCCGGGGCGACGCCATCCGCGAGCAGCACCACCTGAAGGAACTGCTCAGTCGCCGCGTCGACGGCATCATCGTCGTGGGGCGGCAGACCGACCCGCGCCCCTCGCTCGGGCAGGACATCCCCGTGCCCGTCGTCTACGCGTACGCGCCCTCCGACGACCCCCGCGACCTGTCGCTCACCCCCGACAACTACGCCGGCGGACGCCTCGCCATCGAGCATCTGCTCGCCTGCGGACGCCGACGCATCGCGCACATCTCGGGCGAACCCTCGTACGCCGCCGCCCAAGACCGCCTCGCCGGAGCCAGGGCGGCGCTCGCCGAAGCCGGGCTCGAACTCGTCGGCGAACCCATGCTCTCGGAATGGACCGAGCACTGGGGGCGCGACGCCGGCGCGCTGCTGCTGCAGCGGCATCCCGACATCGATGCGATCTTCTGCGGATCCGACCAGATCGCCCGCGGGGTGCTCGACTCGGCCCGCGACCTGGGGCGTTCGGTGCCCGACGACCTCGCCGTCATCGGGTACGACAACTGGGAGGTGCTCGCCACCAACGCCCGTCCCGAGCTCACCAGCATCGACGCCAACCTGCAGCAGCTGGGGCGACAGGCCGCGCAGCGCGTGTTCGATGCGATCGACGGCGTCGACATCGGAGAGGGCTCGCACCACCTGCCGGTGCGCCTCGTCATCCGCGGCTCGACCATCGCCCGGCGGTAGCGCGTGGGGCTTGCCCGTCGCGCGTCAGGCCTCGTCGCGCCAGGAGTGCTGCGGCTCGAAGCCCAGCACGCGCCGCGCCTTGTCGATCGACAGCAGCGTCTCGTTCGCGCCGACCTCGCGCGTGACCGGCACCCCGGGGAAGACCTCGGCGATCAGCTCGGCGTTCGGGCGCGACATCACGGTGTCGGCGGCGGCGATGATGAACCGGTCGAATCCGGGAGCGGCGACCTCGAGTGCGCGCTGCACGGCCTGGGCGCCGTCGCGGGCGTCGATATAGCCCCACAGGTTCCATTTGCGCAGCGTCGCGTCGGCGTCGAACGCGGGGAAGGCGGTGTAGTCCTCGGGGTCCATCACGTTCGAGAACCGCAGGGCCGTGATCGACATCTCGGGGTGCCAGCGCACGATCTCGGTCGCCAGCTGCTCTTCGAGCGTCTTCACCAGCGAGTACACCGACTCGGGGCGGGCCGGGTACTCCTCGTCGACGGGGATGTAGGGCGGCGGCACGTCGAACGGCAGGCCGAGCACGGTCTCGCTCGACGCGTAGACGATGCGGCGGATGCCGAGGCGCACCGCCGCCCAGAACACGTTGAACGTGGCCGGCATGTTGTTGTGGAACGTGGCGACGTCGGTGCGGATGCCGGGAGCGGGGATCGCGCCGAGATGCACGACCGCGTCGATGCCGTCGTGCCGGTCGCCGACCGCGGTGAACGCGTCGATCACCTGGCCGTAGTCCGTCAGGTCGACCTGCACGAAGTCCGGGCCGCGCACCCCCGTGACGTCCATCCCGATGACCTCGTACCCGTTCGCCCGGAGTTCCCTCGCGACGACGCGGCCGAGCTTGCCCGATGATCCGGTGAGAGCGATGCGCATGTCACTACAGTGCCACGGCATCCGTCCCCCGGTCTGCCCGTTGACTTTCAGCGCGCGAGCCAGCGGCGCAGGCGACGCGTCACCCACGGCAGCACGAGGTACGCCATGATCGGCGTGAGCACGAGCGTCGTCACCAGCACGCGCACCCAGATCGGGAAGGCATCCCATCCCGGCACCGGCGACATCGCGTAGGTGAAGGCGAGATTCACCGGGAAGAACCCGAGCCAGATCGACACGGCCTGCTTCCAGCGGGGCGGGGCGCTGTTGCCCACGGTCACCTCGGCCGTGCCCTCGGCCGTCTGCACGGTGATGGTGCCGGTCGTCGGCTCGTCGAACCAGCCCTCGATGCCGGTGCGGCGCCGCGAGCGCTCACTGCGCACGAACCCCTCGCCCATCGACAGCCACCAGCCCCGTTCGCCGGACTGCTCCCACGCGACCAGCGTCGGCTCGTCCGCGAAGCGGTAGAGCATGTGCCAGACGTTGGTCTCATCGCCCGACCTCACCCACCCCGACCCGAGGAATCCCGGGTACTTGTTGGCGAGGTTCACGCCGGTCTGCACCCACGCGGTCGCCTCGGCGACGCGCTCGGGGTCGACCTCGCGGCGGATGGACACGGTGATGGGATCGCTGGACATGGTGGGGTCCTCGGAGAACGGGCGGCCCGGGTTGCGGGCCCGCCGGGAAAGCGGATGCGCCGGGGTTCTGGCGCATCGTCGATTGTATTCGCGGCGTGTGACGGGCGGGTTACGGCGGCGGGAGCGCGCCTCCGGCGCAGAATGGACGCATGAGCACACGCAACGAAGCGGTTCTGGTCGACATCGTCCGCACCCCGGTGGGTCGCGGCAAGCCCGGTGGGTCGCTGTCGGGAGTGCACCCGGTCGACCTCGCCGCCGGCGTGCTGCAGGCTGTGCTCGAGCGCACCGGCCTCGACTCGCGTCAGATCGACGACGTGCTGCTCGGCTGTGTGAGCCAGGTGGGCGAGCAGTCGATGAACATCGGCCGTCAGGCGGTGCTCGCCGCCGGGTTCGACGAGAGCGTGCCCGCGGCGACGATCGACCGGCAGTGCGGGTCGAGCCAGCAGGCGGTGCACATCGCGGCGCAGGGCATCATGGCCGGCGCCTACGACATCGTGATCGCGGGCGGCGTCGAGTCGATGAGCCGGGTGCCGCTCGGGTCATCGGCCGCCGGTGGCTCCCCGATCTCGCCCCGGCTGCGGGCCCGCTATCCCGAGGGGTTGGTGAACCAGGGCGTGTCGGCAGAGCTGATCGCTCAGCGCTGGAACCTCGACCGCGACGCACTCGATGCGTACGCTGCCGAGTCGCACCGGCGGGCGGCGGATGCCTGGGCCACGGGCTTCTTCGATCGCACGGTGGTCGGGGTCGACGAGGCTCCGGATGCCGTCACCGACGAGACCGTGCGGCCCGGCACCACCGCCGAAGGTCTCGCGGGCCTGAATCCGGCGTTCCGCACGGATGCCCTCGCCGCGCGCTTCCCGGATCTCGACTGGCGCATCACGCCGGGCAACTCCTCACCGTTGACCGACGGGGCGTCGGCCGCCGTGCTGATGAGCGCCGAGAGGGCCGCATCGCTCGGGCTGGTTCCGCGCGCCCGCATCCATTCCTTCGCCGTCGTCGGCGACGACCCGCTGATGATGCTGACGGGCCCGATTCCCGCGACCCGACGCATCCTGCAGCAGACCGGGCTCACGGTCGACGACCTCGATGCGTATGAGGTGAACGAGGCATTCGCGTCGGTGCCGCTGGCCTGGGCGGCCGAACTCGGCGCCGACCCGGCAAAGCTCAACCCGCGCGGCGGGGCGATCGCGCTCGGGCACGCGCTCGGCTCGTCGGGCACGCGCCTGCTCGGCACTCTCGTCGATCAGCTCGATGCGGTGGGCGGCCGCTACGGTCTGCAGACGATGTGCGAGGGCGGTGGCATGGCCAACGCGATGATTGTGGAGCGGTTGTAATCCCGGGAGCAAAAGGAGAGACCCCCGCCGACCCGATTTCGGCGGGGGTCCGGGAGCGCGAGGCGCTCACCGTGGCGCGGAATCCTGTGACTACCCGATCCGGTCTGAGGCGATCCGCGCACCTGCAGTTGTAGTTCGCCGAGATGACGCGGCGGTGAACGCCGCCTCAACATCCGTCGCTGCCCGACGCGCGGTGGATCGGTGCGAAATGTCACTTCTCGGCGCTCATTTCGAGCATTTCCCACCGATCGACCCGGGCTCGCACCCCCGCGACTGCGCATATACAAGGACGCCCTAGTAAATACGCGGATGCCGAAGTAAACTCGCGATGTGCCAATGACGGCACGAAGGGACGTCGCAAAATGACTCGTACCATCCCGCACTTCGTGGGCGGATCGCACCTCACCCCCGACGGGGGACGCTTCGCCGACGTGTTCGACCCAAGCTCCGGAGCCGTGCAGGCCCGCGTGCCGCTCGCCTCGGCCGACGAGGTGCGCGCCGTGATCGCGAACGCCGAGGCCGCCCAGCAGCAGTGGGCAGCGACCAACCCGCAGAAGCGCGCCCGCGTGCTGCTGCGTTTCCTCGACCTGGTGCAGCGCGACCTGCAGTCGCTCGCCGAGCTGCTCGCGAGCGAGCACGGCAAGACGGTCGACGATGCGAAGGGTGACATCCAGCGAGGCATCGAGGTCATCGAGTTCTCGGCCGGCGCGCCCCACCTGCTTAAAGGGGAGTACTCCACGGGCGCCGGCGCGGGCATCGACGTCTACTCGATGCGCCAGCCGCTCGGAGTCGTCGCCGCGATCACCCCGTTCAACTTCCCCGCGATGATCCCGCTGTGGAAGGCGGGTCCCGCGCTCGCCGCCGGCAACGCGGTGGTGCTCAAGCCCAGCGAGCGCGACCCCTCGGTGCCCGTGCGTCTCGCCGAGCTGTTCCTCGAGGCGGGGCTCCCGGCCGGCGTGCTCAACGTCGTGCACGGTGACAAAGAGGCGGTCGACACGCTGCTCACCGATGACCGCATCCGTGCCGTCGGGTTCGTCGGCTCGACCCCGATCGCCGAGTACATCTACGCGACGGCTGCTGCGCACGGCAAGCGCGCCCAGTGCTTCGGCGGGGCGAAGAACCACATGATCGTGATGCCCGATGCCGACCTCGACCAGGCGGTCGACGCCCTGATCGGCGCCGGCTACGGCTCGGCGGGCGAGCGCTGCATGGCCATCTCGGTGGCGGTGCCGGTGGGGCAGGAGACGGCGGATGCTCTCGCCACCAAGCTCACCGAACGCGTCGCTCAGCTGCGTGTCGGCCCGTCGCTGGCGCCCGACGTCGACTACGGACCGCTCGTGACGCGCGCCGCGGTCGAGAAGGTCGAGGGGTACATCCAGCAGGGCATCGACGAGGGCGCGACGCTGCTCGCCGACGGCCGCGGGTTCGCGGTCGACGGCTTCGAGAACGGCTTCTACCTCGGACCGACCCTGTTCGACCACGTCACCACCGACATGGCGATCTACCGCGAGGAGATCTTCGGGCCGGTGCTCGTGATCGCCCGCGCCGCCGACTACGAGGAGGCGCTGCGCATGGCCTCCGAGCACGAGTACGGCAACGGCGTCGCGATCTTCACGCGCGACGGCGATGCGGCCCGCGACTTCGCCGCCCGCGTCGAGGTGGGCATGGTCGGCGTGAACGTGCCGATCCCCGTGCCGATCGCGTATTACACGTTCGGCGGATGGAAGCGCAGCGGGTTCGGCGACCTCAACCAGCACGGTGCCGACGCCTTCCGCTTCTACACGAAGACCAAGACCGTGACGAGCCGCTGGCCCTCCGGGATCAAGGATGGCGCGAGCTTCGTCATCCCGACCATGCACTGACCAGGCCACGAGCCGAAGGAGTCGATGATGACCATGACCGACGTCACCACCACCACTGCCGAAGAGCGCGAGGCGATCCTCGAAGCGGTGCGCGAGTACGCCGACGCCGAGCTCGCCCCGCACGCGCTGGAGCGCGACGAGAAGCACATCTTCCCGCGCGAGTCGCTCGGCCGGGGCGGCGAGCTGGGCCTCGGGGGCATCTATGTGCGCGAGGAATCCGGCGGCACGGGCCTGAGCCGCGCCGACACGGTCGCGATCTTCGAAGAGCTGGCCAAGGCCGACCCGGCGGTCGCGGCGTACATCTCGATCCACAACATGGTCGCGTGGATGATCGACACCTACGGCACCGACGACCAGATCGCCCGGTGGATGCCCGACCTCGCGGTCATGGCGCAGTTCGGTGGCTATTGCCTCACCGAGCCGGGGGCGGGATCGGATGCCGCGAACATCGCCACGACCGCGGTACGCGACGGCGACGACTACGTTCTGACCGGCGTGAAGCAATTCATCTCCGGCGCCGGCGAGGCCGCGGTGTACGTGGTGATGGCGCGCACCGGCGGACCGGGTGCGGGCGGCATCAGCGCGATCCTCGTGCCGGGTGACGCCGACGGGCTCAGCTTCGGAGCGCTGGAGAAGAAGATGGGGTGGCACGCCCAGCCCACGCGACAGGTGATCTTCGACGGGGTGCGGGTGCCGGCATCCGCTCTTCTCGGCGAGGAGGGCCGCGGGTTCGCGATCGCGATGTCGGCCCTCAACGGCGGCCGTCTCAATATCGCCGCGTGTTCGCTGGGCGGCGCGCAGTGGGCGCTCGACCGGGCCGTGCAGTACGTGCACGAGCGGGTCGCGTTCGGCGAGCCGCTGGCCGAGAAGCAGTCGATCCTGTTCCAGATCGCCGACATGCGCACCGACCTGCAGGCGGCTCGCCTCATGGTGCGAGACGGTGCGGAGGCGGTCGATGCGAAGGCGCCGGACGCCACGATGCGCTGCGCGATGGCCAAGCGCTTCGCGACCGACGCGGGCTTCGACGTCGCCAACCGCGCGCTGCAGCTGCACGGCGGCTACGGCTACCTGCAGGACTACGGCATCGAGAAGGTCGTGCGCGACCTGCGGGTGCACCAGATCCTCGAGGGCACGAACGAGATCATGCGGCTGATCGTCGGGCGCGAGATGCTGCGCCCCGCAGAATCCGCATCGATGCGGAGCGCCTCATGACCACGTCGTCGAAACAGGTCGTTGCCTTCCTCGGCCTCGGCCACATGGGGCTGCCGATGGCGATCAATCTCGTGAAGGCCGGGCACGAGGTGCACGGCTTCGACCCGATGCCCGCCGCGATCGAGGCGGCGCGCACCGCGGGCATCCCGGTGGCTGCGAGCGGAGCGGATGCCGTCGTCGACGCCGACGTCGTCATCACGATGTTCCCCGCCGGACGCCACGTGATCGACGCGTACCGCACCGAACTGCTCGCCGCCGCGCGCCCGAACACGCTGTTCATCGAGTCGTCGACCATCGCGGTCGACGAGGCCCGCGCCGCGCACGCCCTCGCGCTCGCCGCCGGGCACCGCAACATCGATGCCCCCGTCTCGGGCGGGGTCGTCGGAGCCGAGAACGGCACGCTCGCGTTCATGGTCGGCGCTCTCGACGAGGACTACGCGGCAGCCCTCCCGCTGCTGGAGGCGATGGGCAAGCGCATCGTGCACTGCGGTGGCCCCGGCCTCGGGCAGGCCGCGAAGGTCTGCAACAACATGGTGCTCGCGGTGTCGCAAATCGCCGTCGCCGAGGCGTTCGTGCTGGGGGAGCGCCTCGGACTCGAGCACCAGGCGCTGTTCGACGTGGTGTCACAGGCATCCGGTCAGTGCTGGTCGATCACGACCAACTGCCCCGTGCCGGGTCCCGTGCCCACGAGTCCCGCGAACCGCGACTACCAGCCGGGCTTCGCCGGAGCGCTCATGGCCAAAGACCTGGGGCTCGCGCTCACGGCGATCGAGCAGACGTCGACGGATGCCCGCATGGGTCGGCTCGCCCAGGAGATCTACGCGGCGTACGCCGCGGGCGACGGCGCCGGCCGCGACTTCTCCGGCATCATCACCGATATCCGCGCCGGCGAGTGACCCCGCTTTCGAATCGCTCGAATGGCGCCATCCAGGGCGGATCTGCAGCAAAGTGAGCGATTCGAAAGCCGGGACGGGGAGACTGGACAGCGACACGACACGACACGAGGGAGACACACCATGACCGAGTACGAGACGATCCTGGTCGAGCAGCGCGGACGGGTCGGGTGGATCACCCTCAACCGCCCGCAGGCGCTGAACGCCCTGAACGGGAAGGTGTCCGAAGAGGTCACCGCGGCCGCCGTCGCGTTCGACGCCGATGAGGGCGTGGGGGCGATCGTGGTCACCGGCTCCGAGAAGGCGTTCGCCGCCGGCGCCGACATCAAGGAGATGGAGGGCATGTCGTCGGCGGAGATGCTCGCCACCGACCACTTCGGTGCGTGGACCGACTTCGCCGCCGTGCGCACGCCCGTGATCGCCGCGGTCGCCGGCTTCGCCCTGGGCGGCGGGTGCGAGCTGGCGATGATGTGCGACATCATCCTCGCCGCCGACACCGCCAAGTTCGGGCAGCCCGAGATCAACCTCGGAGTCATCCCCGGCATGGGCGGCACGCAGCGCCTCATCCGCGCGGTCGGGTACTACAAGGCCGCCGAGCTGGTGCTCTCGGGCCGCATCATCGACGCGGTCGAGGCCGAGCGCATCGGTCTCGCCTCGCGGGTGGTGCCGGCATCCGATCTGCTGGCCGAGGCGACGACCCTGGCCGAGACCATCGCCTCGAAGTCGCTGCCCTCGCTCTACGCCGCGAAGGCCGCGCTCGACACCGCGATGGAGACGTCGCTCGCCGATGGCCTCGCGCACGAGAAGCAGGCGTTCGCGCTGCTCTTCGACACTGAGGACCAGAAGGAGGGCATGGCGGCGTTCCGCGAGAAGCGGCAGCCCGACTTCCGGAACCGCTGAGTCGTGGCGCACAACTCCTCAAAGATGCGGCAGTTTCGCCGCGGATCGCCGGTTTCGCGACCGACTGTCGGGTTCTTGAGGAGTTATGAAGGGCTGGCGACCGTCTCAGCCCTGCAGCGCCTCGATGACCTTCGCGATGCGCCGCTCGCGCGTGGCATCCTGCTTGGCTTCGGCGACCGAGCGGGCGTGCTCCTTGCGGGCCGAGTAGGCGAGCGCGTCGAAGGCGGTGCGCAGGGCCGGATCGGCGTCGAGCGCGGCGGCGAGCTCGGCGGGCACCTCGACCGTGCGCTCGCCCGCGTCGAGCCGGATCACGGCGTCGACCTCCTGGTCGATCTCGACGCCCAGTTCGGCGCGCACGGCCTTGCTGAAGCCGATCATGTTCTGGCCTCCCATGCGCGCGAGACGCAGACGGGCGGTGCGGTCGCCGATCGTGACGGCGACCGGGAACGCCTTGCCCGCGCCGAACGATTCGACCTGCGCGTCGGTGAGGACGATCGCGGCGGCGGGTCCCCGGCCTGCGAGAACGGTGTGGATGCGCAGTTCACTCATGCCGAGAGGATACGCCGCCCTCACCGCTGTTCGAGTTCCGCCACGAGTACGCGGTTTCTCTCGGCGATCACGCCGCGCATGTACCGCCGCATGAACAGCCGGTCGACCGCGCGCCCGATCGGTCCGCAGGGCGAGCGGAATGTGACGACGTCGCGCATGAGTGTGCCCCGCGGATGCTCCGCGAAGGTGTGCACGTGCAGGAACGCGGCGAAGGGCCCGGAGATCTGCCGGTCGCGGAATCCGTGGGGCGCGTCGATGGAGAACACCACCGACCGCAGTCGGAACGGGATGCCGAAGTGCCGCGCGCGCCACGTCGCGGTCGAGCCCTCGGTGAACACGCCCCCGGCGGGCGCCTCGACCATCGTCTCGCCGTGCGCGGCCATCGACCGCACGTGCAGCTCGGGATCGAGGGATGCCGCGAACACCGCCGCGACGGGTGCGGCGATCACGGTCTCGAGCACGAACTGCGCCATGTCAGAGGGGCTCCGGCGCAGGACGCGGATCGGTGAAGTCACCGGCATCCTTGCGCAGGCGCGCGACGATCGCGACGAGTTCTTCGGCGTCTGCGCCATCGACTCCGGGGTGCGCGAACACGTCGGCGTTGAGGGCGGTCGTCGCGCGTTCGACGAGATCGCGTCCCGAGGGGGTGAGCGCGAGCAGGGCGGCGCGCCCGTCGTGCGGATGCGGCTCGCGCACGATCAGTCCGTCGCGCACGAGGCGCTCGGCGGTGCTGGTCACCGTCGTCGCGTGCACCTGCAGGCGGGCGACGACGCTCGACAGGGGCAGGCGTCCTTCGCGGCTGAACGCGAGCAGTCGCAGCACCTCGTAGCGCGCGAAGCTCAGCGCGAAGGGCTTGAGTGCGGCGTCGACGCGCGCGAGCAAAAGCTGTTGAGCGCGCATGACCGAGGTGACGAGCGCCATGCCGTCGGCGGCGTCCGCCCATCCGTGCGCGAGCCACTGCCGCTTCGCCTCGGCGAGCGGATCGACGGGCAACGGGCGGGGTCGGACCACGCCTCTACGGTACCTGCCGTGTGCGTCGCTGAGCGGATGCCGCGAGCGGTGGTTCCCAGTTTCATCAGAGGTGGCACGCAGTGCCGCAGGGCTAGAATCGAATCAGTCGTGAGGAGCAATCGATGAAGATCTTCGTCCTGGTCAAAGAGGTGCCAGACACCTATGGCGACCGCAAGCTGAATCTCGAGACCGGCCTCGCCGATCGAGCCGCCGGAGACGTGGTGCTCGACGAGATCACCGAGCGTGCGCTCGAAGTGGCGCTGAGCCACGCCGACAAGAACGAGGGCACCGAAGTGGTCGCCCTCTCGATGGCCCCCGAGGGGTCGACGGCCACGGTGCGGCGCGCGCTCGCGATCGGTGCGGCATCCGCCGTGCACGTCGCCGACGAGCAGCTCGCCGGTGCCGATCTCGGACTCACCGCCGAGGTGCTGGCCGCCGCGATCCGCCGTGCGGCTCCCGACCTCGTCATCACCGGCAACCTGTCGACCGACGGCTCGGGCGGGGTGATCCCGGCGATGCTCGCCGAACATCTCGGCTGGGCGCAGGCGACGGCCCTCACGACGGTCGAGATCGGGGCGGATGCCGTCACCGGCACCCGCGCGAGCGACTTCGGGTCACAGTCGGTCACCGCGCCGCTCCCCGCCGTGATCTCGATCACCGAGGCGCTGCCGGATGCCCGGTTCCCCAACTTCAAGGGCATCATGGCCGCGAAGAAGAAGCCGGTCGAGCAGCTCACGCTGGCCGACCTCGATGTCTCGGCCGATCCCGGTGCGGCTCCGCGCACGATCATGACGTCCGTCGCCGAGAAGCCCCCGCGCGCCGCGGGCGTGAAGATCACCGATGAGGGCGATGCCGCGCAGCAGCTCGTCGACTACCTCGTTCAGAACAGGCTGGTGTGACATGGGCTACCCCGAGAACCCGATCCTCGTGCTCGTCGACGTCGACCCCGCGGGCAACCCCGCCAGCAGCACCGCCGCCCTGATCGGTGCCGCTTCGACGATCGGTGCGCCCGTCGCGCTCGTCGTCGGCGGCTCGGACGAGACGGCCTCCGCGGTCGCCGCGCTCGGAGCATCCGTCGTCCTGACCGCCGATGCCGATGCCGCCGCCCTCACCGTGCCCGTGGTCGATGCGCTGCACGCCGCGTTCGAGCGCGTGCAGCCCGACGCGGTGCTGGTGTCGAACTCGATCGCCGGGCGCGATGCCGCCGCGCGCCTCGCCGTGCGCACGAAAAGCGCCCTCTCGGTCGATGCGGTCGGCGTCTCGCGCGATGACGAGGGCGTCGTCGCCCACCACTCCGTCTACGGCGGGGCCTACCTCGTCGACTCCGCGCCCACCTACGGCGCACCGGTCATCACGGTGCGCCAGGGCGCGGTCGACGCCCGTAGCGAAGCCGTCGCTTCGCCGGTCGTCGAGGCGCTGGAGGCCACCGGTTCCGGTGCGGTCGCGGCATCCGTCGGCGCTGTCGAAGCGGTCGAGGTGGCATCGTCGCGGCCCGAGCTGCGCGGCGCGACCCGGGTCGTCTCGGGCGGTCGCGGACTCGCCTCGAAGGAGAAGTTCGTACTCGTCGAAGAGCTCGCCGATGCCCTCGGTGCCGCGGTCGGCGCCTCGCGTGCCGCCGTCGATGCCGGATACATCCCGCAGTCGCACCAGGTCGGCCAGACCGGCGTCTCGGTGTCGCCGCAGCTGTACGTCGCACTCGGCATCTCGGGGGCGATCCAGCACCGCGCCGGCATGCAGACCTCGAAGACGATCGTCGCGATCAATAAAGACGGCGAAGCCCCGATCTTCGACGTCGCCGATTTCGGTATCGTCGGCGATCTGTTCACGGTCGTTCCGCAGATCATCGCCGCCCTCGACGCCCGGAAGTAGGGGAGTTCATGGTCGCTGAGGCACAGGAGGGGCGGATGCTGCGCCGCGGTCTGCCGCGCGTGCCCGGCGGTGAGCCCTGGCCCCCTGCGGGTGCGGGCGGGGAGCTGCCCTCGACGGGCTCAGGGGCCGAGGCCCTTGCAGAGGCCGAGGTTCTCACGTCGGCCTCCGCGCGGGAAGCGGCCTCCGCGCAGCAGCCGGGCGTCGCGCAGGAGCGGGTCGCTGAGGCTGTCGAAGCGTCCCCCCACGAGTCGCCCGCAGCATCGAGCATCCGCCGCGGCCTGCCGCGCACTCCGGGCGGCGAGCCGTGGCCGCCGGTCGGCGCTGCTCCTGATGTGCCGGACCCTACGACGAGCTCAGGGACCCAGATTCCCGCGGCCGCAGGCCCTTCGGCAGGGCCAGGAACCCCGGTGGCGGAGCCTCGCGCTGAGCAGAACTGGGTCGCTGAGCCCGTCGAAGCGTCCCCCTCCGAGACTCCCGTCGCCTCCGGCATCCGCCGCGGTCTGCCGCGCACTCCGGGTGGCGAGCCCTGGCCGCCGGCCGGGACTGCTCCTGTCGTCACGGGCCCTTCGGTTGTGCCCGGCCCTTCGACGAGCTCAGCGACCCAGATCGGCTCAGGGGTTCAGGAGTTGGTCGCTGAGCCTGTGGAAGCGTCCCCGCCCGCGACCCTCGAACCCGCCCTCGAACCAGTCGCCACCACGACCCCGCGCACGCCCACGGCCTGGAACGGCCGCGCGCCCCGCCACATCACGCTGCCCGCAGCATCCGCTCGCCCCCGCCCGACCTGGACGCAGGGCATCGCCGTGCTGTTCGGCGCGGCAGCCCTCGGTGTTCTCGCCGCGGCCGCAGTGGCGTTCGTGCGCACGCTGCTGAGCTTCCCGTTCATGCAGGACTTCCTCGCGGCGTTCCCGGGCGAGTACGTGTCGCCGATCGCCGTCGAGCCGGGCTTCGCGCCGTGGATCGGGTGGCAGCACTTCTTCAACGTGTTCCTGATGGTGCTGATCATCCGCTCGGGCCTGCGCGTGCGCACCGAGAAGCGGCCGACCGTGTTCTGGTCGCCGCGCAACAACCCCAAGGGCAAGATCAGCCTGACGCTGTGGTTCCACCAGGCGCTCGACATCCTGTGGCTCGTGAACGGCGTGATCTTCGTGGTGCTGCTGATCGTGACCGGCCACTGGGTGCGCATCGTGCCGACGAGCTGGGACGTCTTCCCGAATGCGCTCTCGGCGGCCCTGCAGTACGTGTCGTTCGACTGGCCGCACGAGAACGGCTGGAACAACTACAACAGCCTGCAGCAGCTCGCCTACTTCGTGACGGTGTTCATCGCCGCCCCGTTGGCCGCGATCACCGGGTTCCGCATGTCGGGCATGTGGCCCAAGAAGGCCGAGCGCCTGTCGAAGGCGTACCCGGTGGAGTGGGCGCGGGCCCTGCACTTCCCGATCATGCTGTACTTCGTGGCGTTCATCATCGCCCACGTCGCGCTCGTGATGCTGACCGGATTCCTGCGCAACCTGAACCACATGTACGCCTCGCAGGACGCGGCGACGTGGACGGGCTTCTGGGTGTTCATCGTGTCGCTCGTCGTGATCATCGGCGCCTGGGTGGCCGCTCGGCCTCTCGTGCTCGCGCCGATCGCGAAGGCCTTCGGGCAGGTGTCGGGGCGCTGAGGCGTTCACAACTCCTCGAGAACCGTCCGGACACATAGAATCGGCCCCGCATGCAGAGCATCCGGGGCCGATTCTGAGGAATTGCGAGGTGCGATCAGCGCACGAAGCGCACCTCGGTGAGCGTCTCGCCGAGGAACGGCTCGGTGTGGCTGGCGCCGTCGAGCGTGAAGCCGTTGCGCGTGTAGAAGCGGTGCGCGCGGGGGTTGTCCTCGGCGACCCACAGGTACAGCGGCTCGTCCTTCTCGACGGCGGCGTCGAACAGCTTCTGGCCGATGCCGGTGCCGTGCAGCGCGTCGAGCAGGTAGATGAAGTAGAGCTCGCGGAATGCCGGGGCATCCTTGTCGCGGGCGGGGCCGGAACCGGCGAAGCCGACGATCTCCCCGTCGACGAGCGCGGCGTTCATGGTGAAGTCCGGGCCCTGCGAGGCCCAGTGCGTCCATAGCTCGGCCATGCGGCGGGGCGAGACCCGCTCGAGGGCGGCCTTGCTGATCAGGTGGTCGTAGGTCTCGTGCCAGCACTGCGCGTGCACACGACCGAGGGCTTCCGCATCGACATCACGGACCGGACGGACAATGACTTCTGGCTGGGCTTCGGCGCTCATGATCGTGACTCTACGCGCGGCATCCGTGAAGCGGAAATCGAGTGGATGCTCCCCACAAGCCGTTCTGTGCTGCTGGAGGATTCCGACAACGATGTTCGCAGATCATGCGCCGATGGATACGATCGATCCTCGTGAACGTGATCTGGCGCACCCTCCTCGTGATCCTCCGTGCCCGCCGCCGCGTGCGGCGCGGCAAGACGCTCGATCCGACGGCGGTGGGGAGTATCCGTCTGACCACGCTGCCGACCGACATCGACATCCTGCGCCACATGAACAACGGCCGGTACCTGTCGCTGTTCGATCTGGGGCGGTGGGATCTGCTCATCCGCACCGGGCTGTTCGATGCGATGAAGGACAACGGCTGGTACGCGGTCGTGTCGAGCGAGACCGTCACGTTCCGCAAGTCGCTCGAGCTCTGGCAGAGGTTCGAGGTGCAGTCGCGGTTCATCGGCCATGACGAGAAGGCGCTGTTCATGGAGCACCGCGCGGTCGTCGACGGCGAGATCTATGCGCGGGCCATCGTGCGGGCGCGGATGCTGCGCCGCTCGGGTGGCACCGTGAAGAACGAGGAGCTGTTCGCCGCGGTCGGCAAGCCCGAGGGCGTGCCCGAGATCGATGCGTGGGTGCACGATTGGGCCGCGGCATCCGCCCTGCCGCCCGTGCGGCAGTCGGCCCCGAGCGTCTGGAACTGACGGGCCTCGACACCCGGGTTGAACCCGCCGTAGGGTGAGGGTTCGTCTTCGCATCTCCGACGATGCGCGGTCGCGGAGGGGGATCATGACCGAGCGGAGCGAGCGCACCGGACAGACGCGACGCGAGCGGACGCCGGTGGCGACGATGCTCGTGATGGTGCTCGCCGCGATCTTCGGCATCGCCTGGGTCGTGGGTGGCGTGTTCGCGATCGGAGCGCTCGGTCTGCCCGTGGCGGTCTGGATCGGACTCACCGTGCTCGGACTCCTCGTCAACGTCGCGGTCGTCATCGGCATCGTCCGCCGTGCGACGTGGGCGCAGTGGCTCGTGGCCATGCAGGCGCTCGTGCTCATCGTGTGCCTGGCCGTGCAGCCCGTGGACTGGGGCATCGGGGGGATTCTGGCCGTCGCCGTGCAGTGCGTACTGCTCGTGGTCCCTGCGTCGAACCGGTGGTTCCGGGGCGCTCCGTCCCGCACGGCTTCGGAGATCGTCGCGCGACACCCCGGGTGAGGCATCCGTCCGACGGCGAGTCGGCTCGGATCTCCGAAGTTGTGCGAGAAAGCCCGACGCGGCGCCCCGAAACCCGCGCCACGACGGGCGAGGCAGCGGGCCGAGACCCCGCCGCCGTCCTAGTGTGGGAACCATGGCAGAGTCGTCGTCTCCCGAATCGGATGCTGCGGCATCCGCCCCGATCGCCGAACAGGCCGTCGAACTCGCCCGTCGCTGGGTGATCGAGGCCGCAGCGGCCGACGTCGACCCGGCAGCCGCGCGTCTCGCCGGCGTGCTGCAAGACGCGAACGGGCTGCCCTTCACGCTCGGCTTCGTCGACGGCGTGATGCGGCCCGAGAGTCTCGGGGCCGCGGCTTCGCGCCTGCACCGGATCGCGCCGATCGTGCCCGAGTTCCTGCCCTGGTACGTGCGTGGCGCCGTCAAGCTCGGCGGGGGCATGGCCCCGATCCTGCCGTCGCCCGTCGTGCCCATCGCGCGGCGCGTGCTGCGCGACATGGTCGGGCATCTCGTGGTCGATGCCCGCCCCGCCAAGCTCGGCCCCGCGATCGCGAAGATCCGCGAGTCGGGCGCCCGCCTCAACCTCAACCTGCTCGGCGAGGCGGTGCTCGGTGAGACCGAGGCGCAGCGCCGGCTCGACGGCATCCACGATCTGATCCGGCGCCCCGATGTCGACTACGTATCGGTGAAGGTCTCGGCCGTCGTCAGCCACATCTCGATGTGGGCGTTCGACGAGGTCGTCGCCCAGGTCGTCGAGAGGTTGATGCCGCTGTACCTGACGGCGTCCTCCGACCAGACCTTCATCAACCTCGACATGGAGGAGTACCGCGACCTCGATCTGACGATCGCGGTGTTCACGCGCATCCTCGAGGATCCGCGTCTGCAGAACCTGCGCGCGGGCATCGTGCTGCAGGCGTACCTGCCCGATGCGCTCCCCGCGCTGCAGGAGCTGACGGCGTGGGCGCAGGACCGCGTCGACCGTGGAGGCGTTCCCATCAAGGTGCGGCTCGTCAAGGGGGCGAACCTCGCGATGGAGCGGGTCGAGGCGACGATGCACGGGTGGGAGCCCGCGACCTACGACACCAAGCTCGACACCGATGCCAACTACCTGCGCTGCCTCGACTGGGCGCTGCAGCCCGGTCACACCTCGGCCGTGCACCTCGGCATCGCCGGGCACAACCTCTTCGGCATCGCCTACGCCTGGCTGCTGGCGGGGGAGCGCGGCGTGCGCGAGCAGGTCGAGTTCGAGATGCTGCTCGGCATGGCTCAGGGGCAGGTGCAGGCCGTCGCGCGCGAGGTCGGCCCCGTGCTGCTGTACGTGCCGGTGGTGGCGCCCGCCGAGTTCGACGTGGCGATCAGCTACCTCGTGCGGCGGTTGGAGGAGAACGCGTCGAGCGACAACTTCCTCTCGGCGGCGTTCCAGCTCGGCGACGACGAGACGCTGTTCCAGCGTGAACAGAACCGGTTCCTCGCCGCGCTCGACCGCTCCACCGACACGACGCTCTGGCGGGGGCCGCGCCGCACCCAGGATCGCCTGGCGCCGATGCACGAATCCGTGCGCCCGATCTTCGCCGACCCGCAGCCCGAGACCGATCTGACCAAGGCCGTTCTCGGCATCTCGCGCGGATCGTCCGGGTTCGACGGATTCGACGGCGAACCGTTCCTCGAGACGGCGGTGTATTCGCCGCGCGAACTCGTCGACGAGACCTCCGGCGCTCCCGGGTTCACCAACGCCGTCGACAGCGACCCCGCCCTCCCCGCGAACCGCGAGTGGGCCCGCGACGTGCGTGCGCGCATCCCCGGGTCGACGGCCGGGTTCGAGACCCTGTCCGCGGCGCGCGTCGACGAGGCATCCGATCTCGAACGCATCGTGCGACGGGTGCAGGATGCTGCGCCCCGCTGGGGCACGCGCCCCGCCGCCGAACGGGCCGAGGTGCTGCTGCGCGCGGCCGCCGCGCTCGAATCGCGGCGCGGCGAACTGATCGAGGTCGCGGCATCCGAGACCGGCAAGGTGTTCGCCGAGGCCGACGTCGAGGTCAGCGAGGCCGTCGACTTCGCCCGCTATTACGCGGCCAAGGCGCGCGAGCTCGACGCGATCTCGGGCGCGGCGTTCGTGCCGGCATCCGTCACCGTCGTCACCCCTCCGTGGAACTTCCCGATCGCGATCCCCGCGGGTGGTGTGCTGGCCGCGCTCGCCGCTGGGTCGGGCGTCGTCTTCAAGCCGGCCCCGCAGGCGCGGCGCTGTGCGGCGGTCGTCGCCGAGGCGCTGTGGCAGGCGGGCATCCCGCGCGATGTGCTCGCGCTCGTCGACATCGAAGAAGGCGATCTCGGGCAGCAGCTCATCACGCACGAGGCCGTCGATCGCGTGATCCTGACCGGCTCGTGGGACACCGCCGCCCTGTTCCGCTCGTGGCGCCCCGACCTGCCCCTGCTCGCCGAGACCAGCGGCAAGAACGCCATGATCATCACCCCCTCGGCCGATCTCGACCTGGCTGTCGCCGACCTGGTCAAGAGCGCCTTCGGGCATGCGGGGCAGAAGTGCTCGGCCGCGTCGCTCGCGATCCTCGTCGGGCCGGTCGGTCGCTCGCAGCGCTTCGCACGGCAGCTGTCGGATGCCGTGCGCTCACTGCACGTCGGCTGGCCCACGGACCCGCTCGCCGAGGTCGGCCCGGTGATCGAGAAGCCCCAGGGCAAGCTCGCCTGGGCGCTCTCGCAGCTCGAGGGCGATGAGAAGTGGTTGATCGAGCCGGCGCTCGCCCCCGGCGACGACGGACGTGGGCGCCTGTGGCGTCCGGGTGTGCGCGTCGGCGTGCGGGCCGGATCGCGGTTCCACCTCGAGGAGTTCTTCGGACCCGTGCTCGGCGTCATGTACGCGACGACGCTGGCTGCGGCCATCGAACTGCAGAACGCCGTCGACTACGGCCTGACCGCGGGCCTGCACACGCAGGACCCCGACGACCTCGCCCTCTGGCTCGACCGCGTGCAGGCCGGAAACCTCTACGTCAACCGCGGCATCACCGGCGCGATCGTGCAGCGCCAGCCGTTCGGCGGATGGAAGCGCTCGTCGGTCGGACCCGGCACCAAGGCGGGCGGTCCGAACTACCTGATCGGCCTAGGGTCGTGGCGCTCGCGACCCGGCTCGACGCCGTCGAGCACGCTGCACCTGCGCGGCCTCGATTCGCGCATCACCGCGCTCATCGAGTCGGCGCAGCCGTCGCTGAGCTTCGACACTTTCGAGTGGTTGCGGCGCTCCGCCCTGTCGGACGCCCTGGCCTGGGACCGCGAGTTCGGCCAGGTGCGCGACGTGTCGCACCTGGGGGTCGAGCGCAATCTCTTCCGATACCGCCCGCTGCCCGTCGAGCTGCGTGCCACGGCGGATGCTCCGCTGCAGGAGGTGCTGCGCACGGTGCTCGCCGCGGTGCGCGCCGGCGCGCGGTTCGTGCTGTCGGTGTCGGCGGGGCTCCCGGCCGAGGTGCGGCACGCGCTCGGCGACCTCGACGCGGCGGTGTTCCTCGAGAGCGACGACGAGTGGCTGGCACGGGTGGGGCGCTCGCGCTCGCGCTCGGAAGCGGAAGCGGATGCCGAGGGCGAGGTGGTGTCCGCGCCGCGGGCCTCGCGCATCCGCCTGATCGGTTCACGCGCCGGGGTGGCGGCGCTTCGCGCGGCGCTGGCGCGCGCCGTCGACGGCGACCCGGATGTCGCCGTGTACGACGGCGAAGTGACCTCGGCCGGCCGTCTCGAGCTGCTGCCCTTCGTGCACGAGCAGGCGATCTCGATCACCGCGCACCGCTTCGGCAACCCCGACCCGGTCTTCGCCGAGGTGATCTAGGGGCTGGGTCGCTCGCGACGCGTCGTGTGGGGCGGAGATCTCGCCGTTGGGCGGAGACTCTCGCCTCATTTCTCCGCCCAACAGGGAGTTCTCCGCCCGACGCGGAGTGATGACGATGTAAAAGATTCTTGACACACACTCGGGCTGGGCATACTCTCGTGTCAAGAATCTTTTACATGGAGGTGTGTCGTGGTCTACGAAGAACGCAACGCCTGGTCGGGACTCATCATCAGCCTGATCGTCATCCCGGCGTACGTCATCGTCGTGCTGCAGCAGGCGACGGGGAGGTCGATCGAGAGCGTCGACTGGTTCCCCCTCATGCTCTGGGCCATCGGCCTCGGCATCGTCGTCACCATTGCCGTCAGCATCGTGTGGGGCCTGATCGCGCACCGCCGCGACCCCGACAGCACCGGCCGCTCCGACATCCGCGACCGCGACATCAGCCGCCTGGGCGGTCGGGTCGAACAGGCGTTCCTCGTGATCGCCGGGCTCGGGGTGATCGTGCTCTGCGCGGTCGGCGCCGACGTGTTCTGGATCGCGAACACGATGTTCCTGGGCTTCGCGGTCTCGGCCATCGTCGGGGGCATCGCCCGCGTCATCGCCTACCGTCGGGGGCTCGTCTGATGGTGAAGCCCACACTCGTCTCGAACAGCATCCGCACCCACCGCGAGGCCGCCGGCCTCACCCAGGCCGAACTCGCCCGCACCATCGGCGTCACCCGGCAGACCCTGATCGCGATCGAACAGCAGAAGTATTCGCCGACGCTCGAGCTCGCTTTCCAGATCGCCCGCGCGTTCGGAGTCGGGCTCGACGAGCTCTTCCAGTACCCGGAGGATTGACATGACCGAGAAGCGGTTCCTGAGCGAGCGCAGCGAGACGCAGGGCGCGACGATGCCCGCCTGGCGCAACGAGACCTACGGCCCGGCATCCGGATTCCGACGGCAGCAGATCGCCGTCCGGACACCCGGTCCCGGCGAAGTGCTTCTGCGGGTGCACGCGACGGCGCTCAATGCGGGCGACGTGCGCCTCATGCTCGGCGACCCGCTGCTCGTGCGGCCGATCTTCGGGCTCACGAAGCCGAAGAATCCGGTGCGGGGGATGGATGTCGCGGGAACGATCGTGGCCGTGGGAGACGGGGTGGCGGATGCCTCGCCCGGCGACGAGGTCGTGGTCGAGCTGCCCGGCGGCGGCGGGCTCGCCGAGTACGCGGTCGCCCCGGCCGCGCGTCTCGTCGTGCGCCCGGTCGAGGTTTCGGTCGCGCAGGCCGCATGCCTCCCGATCGCGGGCGGCACGGCCTGGCAGGCGCTCGACGCGGCACGCATCGCCCCCGCCGAGCAGCCGCAGCGCGTGCTGATCATCGGAGCATCCGGGGGAGTGGGCACGTTTGCCGTGCAGCTCGCCGCCCTGCGCGGCGCCGAGATCTGGGCCACGTGCGGCGAGCGCAACCGGGCGCTCGTCGAGGAGCTCGGAGCCGCGCGCGTGCTCGACCACCGCACGGCGCCCCTCGCCGGCCTGCCCGCTGCGCACTTCGATGCGGTGATCGACATCGCCGGCGGCATCCCGCTGCGCGCGCTGCAGCGTCTCGTGCGCGACGGCGGCACGGTCGTGCTCGTGACGGGTGACGGCGGGCACGTGCTCGGCCCGATCCCGCGGATGCTGAAAGCCGCCGTGCTCTCGGTCGGCTCGCGCCGCCGCATCCGCTCGCTCGCCGCTACCCCGAAGCCCGCCGTCGTGCGCGAACTGCTCGCGCTCGTCGCCGCGGGTTCGTTGCGGTCGGTGATCGAGCGCGAGTATCCCTTCGCCGAGGCATCCGCCGCCCTCGCCCACGTCGAGGCCGGGCATACGGTCGGCAAGGTCGTCGTGCTCGGCGCTCCCTGAGTCCTGGATCTCGCGCCGGGCGAATGACACAATGTGCGCAATGTGCCCGAGTCGCATCTTGCACCACCCGTCGCGACGGAGACCTCGACTCGGCAAGGGTGTGACGACCCTGCCGAAGCGATGCAGGAGGAAGCAAGATGACGCAAGCAACCGGGTTTGAACGGGTCTCGCAGATCCAGGATGAGATCCTCGCCTTCACGTGGGAGCAGGTCGCCGATCGGGTCGACAAGTTCTACGTACTTGGCAAGGTCACCGATGACGACGAAGGCCGGATCACGATGACCAAAGGCAACATGATCTTCGGTGTCTTGAACACTGAAGTGTTGAACAACTCCGAGGTGCTCTCCAAGGACGAGTTCAGAGCGAATTCTGCCTTCATCCTCCCTCGAATCAGCGAGCTGCACGATCTGCTCATCCGTCTGCAGGGCAAATCCCCCGTGCGGTTCCGCTGGTCTGTCGATACGAAGACGCGCCAGGTCGAGAGTGACTGGACGTACTACGACGACCTCGCCCCGGAAGAGAAGAAGGACGATTTCTGGGAATTCTGGAAGGGCGACTCCGCCTGGCGAGATCAGCTGAAGGCGGAACTCGCCGACCAGTAAGAGCGCGAGGGGTCACAACACGCCGCATCGGATGCTGTCGCCGCGGCGTGTCTTGACCCCTCAGGTTCCGCGAAGCGTCCGAAACAGGAATCCCCCGCTCTGGTGCCCCACAGCCCGCGGATGACAGAATGAATGCGGCGTGCCCGAGTCGCATCTTCCCCGCCGACTCCGAGTGAGCGAGCGGGTCGAAGGACCGCCGGGCCCCTGGACAGCGTCCGCCGCACCCGTTTCATACGAGGAGCATCCATGTCGACGCCTGAGACTGCCGTGGCATCCGCACCCGCGCGCACCGCGCACCACCGCCGTTACCTGATGTGCAAGCCGGAGCACTTCACGGTCAACTACTCGATCAACCCCTGGATGGAGCCGTCGAACCCGACCGACACCGCCAAGGCCGTCGCGCAGTGGCAGAAGCTGTACGACCTCTACCTCGAGCTCGGTCACGAGGTCGAGCTCATCGAACCGCTCGCGGGCTACCCCGACATGGTCTACACGGCCAACGGCGGCTTCCTGATCGACGGTCGCGCCTACGTGCCCAAGTTCCGCTTCGTCGAGCGCCAGGGCGAGGCTCCCGCTTTCGCCGACTGGTTCCGCGGCGCCGGCTACGACACCGTCATCCCCGAAGAGGTCAACGAGGGCGAGGGCGACTTCCTGCTCGTCGGCGACGTGATCCTCGCCGGCACCGGCTTCCGCTCCACCGGCGACAGCCACCGCGAGGTCGGCGAGGTCTTCGGCCGCGAGGTCGTCTCGCTCACCCTCACCGACCCGCGTTTCTACCACCTCGACACGGCGATCGCCGTGCTCGACCCGGTGCAGGGTGCCGAGAACGGCGGCCCGGAGCGCGCCAACATCGCGTACCTCCCCGGCGCGTTCGACGACGCCAGCCGCGCGATCCTCGAGGAGCGCTTCCCCGACGCGATCCTCGTCTCGGATGAAGACGGCTCGGTCTTCGGCCTCAACTCGGCCAGCGACGGATACAACGTCGTCATCTCGCCGCGCGCGAAGGACTTCGAGAAGCAGCTGCGCGAGCGCGGCTACAACCCGATCATGGTCGACCTGTCCGAGCTGCTGCTCGGCGGCGGCGGAATCAAGTGCTGCACGCTCGAACTGCGCGGTGCCCAGTGACGTCGGTCGACGCTTCGACGGGCTCAGCGACCCCGGTGGGCTCGGCGGCCGAGCTGACCACCGAGCCGCACGTCGCGCACAACTATCACCCGCTGCCGGTGAACATCGCCCGCGGTGAGGGAGCGTGGCTGACGGATGTCGAGGGCAAGCGCTACCTCGACCTGCTCGCGGCCTACTCGGCCGTGAACTTCGGCCACCGGCATCCGGCGATCGTCGCCGCTCTCACCGAGCAGCTCGGTCGCGTGACGCTGATCAGCCGGGCGTTCCAGAGCGATCGCCTCGAGCCGTTCGCCGCGGCGCTCGCGAAGCTGGCCGGCAAAGAGATGGTGCTGCCGATGAACACCGGCGCCGAGGCCGTCGAGACCGGCATCAAGGTCGCGCGCGCCTGGGGCTACCGAGTCAAGGGCATCGCCGAGGGTCGTGCGCGCATCATCGTCGCGGCCGGCAACTTCCACGGCCGCACGACCACGATCGTCAGCTTCAGCGACGATGAGTCCGCCCGCGACGACTTCGGGCCGTACACGCCCGGATTCGACGTGGTGCCCTTCGGGGATGCGGATGCCATCGCCGCCGCGATCACGGAAGACACCGCCGCCGTGCTCGTCGAGCCCATCCAGGGTGAGGCCGGCGTCGTCATTCCGCCGGAGGGGTACCTGCGCCGCATCCGCGAGATCTGCGACGAGAAGAACGTGCTGTTCATCGCCGACGAGATCCAGGCCGGCCTCGGCCGTGTGGGCGAGACGTTCGCGTGCGACCGCGAAGAGGTCGTGCCCGACCTGTACCTGCTGGGCAAGGCCCTCGGTGGCGGCATCCTTCCGGTGTCGGCCGTCGTCGGCAACGCCGACGTGCTCGGGGTCATCCGCCCCGGCGAGCACGGGTCGACCTTCGGCGGCAACCCGCTCGCGGCAGCCGTCGGGCTGCGCGTGGTCGAGATGCTCGAATCGGGCGAGTTCCAGGAGCGCGCCCGCGCCCTCGGCGCCCACCTCTCCACCGCCCTCGAACCGCTCATCGGCCACGGCGTCACGGCCGTTCGCATCGCAGGACTATGGGCCGGCGTCGACATCGATCCCGCGAAGGGCACCGGTCGCGAGATCGCCGAGAAGCTCCTCGACCGCGGCGTGCTCGTGAAGGACACGCACGGCCAGACGATCCGCATCGCCCCGCCGATCGTGATCCGCGCGACAGAGCTCGACTGGGCCGTCGAACAGCTCCGGGTGGTTCTGGGCGCGTAGCGCCGCAGCATCCGTTCCCCCTCCCCGACATCGTTAGGCTGTCGACGGAGGGGGAGCACATGACCTATCAGCAGAATCCGGAGGAGGTCGCGGCGGGAGCACCGGCGTGGCAGATGCCGGAACCGCAGTCGCGGCCGACATCCGGGGGCATCCGCGGTTTCGTCTGGGCCGTCTGGCCCTGGATGAACTGGGTGCTGCCGGTGCTCTTCGTCGTGCACGGGTTCCTCGGCGCGGGCGGCTGGGGCACCCTTATCCTGCTGACCACCTCGCCGATCTTCCTGCCCGCGATGGGCTTGCTCGGCGCGCTGCCACGGTTCGTCCTGCGCAAGCGCGGTCACCGGACGGCCCCGGGCCCTCTTGTCTGGCTGCTCTTCGTGAACTGGTGGGGTTGGGTCACCGTGACGCTCACGATGCAGGATGCCGGCGACTCCGGTCCGCCGCTGTCTCTGCTGCGCGAGACGCTGACCGTGCCCCTCGCGCGCGACTACGAGATGTTCCTGTTCTTCGGCGCGATCGCTGCCGCGGTGCTGGCGTGGAGCGCGGTGCTCCTGATCGCGATCTTCGTGCGGCCGCCGCGCGCACCGGCTGCCTCGAGCCGCGACGCCTGGGCGACCGTGTCGTGGATCGCGGCGTTCGCGGTACCGGCGCTGGTCGTCGCGAGCGTGCTCGTCGGCGTGCAGGTGACCGCGCAGCAGCGCGATGCGGCGGGTGACACGCTGGCCGAGATCGCCGCGATGCCCCTCGCCGACCAGGTGCAGCGCGCTGAAGAGAACTACGCGCTCACGCAGGAGCGCCTCTCGGCCGTGCGCGAGCTGATCTCCGACGACGGCTGGCGCATCCGCAAGGAGGACGGCGAGCAAGTGGGCTTCTCCGGGTTCGGCTCGACATCGTACGAATGCATGACGGCGGATGCTGCGTGCTACACGATCGAGGTCGGCTTCCAGCTGGCGAGCACGCCTGAGGACTTCGACGACGAGGACGCGGAGTTCCTGGACCGACTCGAGGCGCTCGGCTGGGAGCAGACGACGCGCCAGAACCAATGGACCGACGCGCAGGGCTTCATGCTCGACCTGTGGTCGATGGCGTCCGACGACAGCCTGACGGTCGAGATCAACAGCCCCGAGTGGTGGGGGGACGACTCCGATCTGCGCGGGGAGCTCCCTGAGCCCGACGACGCGGATGCCGACCGGGTCTACCGATTCGACGAGTGGCCGCCGCTGGACTGACAGCGCCGAACCACCCCTTCACGCGCGAGACACCCCCTTGTGGACCGTGCGAGAAGGGGATGACTCGCACTCAAGGGGGTGTCTCAGGCGCCACGGGGGATGGCGCGCACGCTCGCGCGGTGGGGACTACGCGGGCGGGTCATTGGGGTCGAGGGTCTTCAGGGAGTCCTCCTCGGCCGCGTTGTCGGCGTGCAACTGCTCTTCGGTGGTCTCGTGCCCGCCGAGCGGAGCGTCGTCCCGATCGGGGCCGGCATCGCCCTGGATCGCTCCGCGCGGGGAGTCTCCGTGCGAGCTGTCGCCCTGCAGCGCGCCGCCCTGGGCTGCGCCCTGATTGCCGTGCTCGTCGTCGGGGAGGTCTTCATCGGCGTCGCCCTGGATCGCTCCCCGCGGCGAGTCGCCGTGCGAGCTGTCGCCCTGGAGCGCGCCGCCCTGGCCGCTCTCCGGAACACCCACGTCGGGGGCGCCTTCGGCCGGGTCCTGTGCGTGCGGGGTCTGTTCCGTGTTGGTGTCCATGGGCCGAAGCTACGCCCGCCCCCGGCATCCGAAGACCCCATTGACAAGCCGCCGCCGACCGCACTCAGTGCCGACCCGCCCGCCCTCTCCCCGCCCTCTCCCCGGTGCGGGATCAATATGTCACGCCTCGCGGCCCGGGAACGTGACATATCGATCCCGCACCAAAGGGGAGGAGGGAAGAGGGGAGGAGAGGAGGGAGGAGGGGAGGGAACCGCGCGGGCTACTCGCGCGGGCGACGGATCGGCGTCGTCACGGCGGCCTCGTCGCTGAACTCCACCGGGTCGACCTCGTCGATGATGCTGAGGGGCCGCGTCTCGTCGAGCGTCAGCAGGAACCGACGGTTCTCGTCGCGGTGCAGGCGCCCCGAGGTGAACACCCAGATCGCGCCGATCGCGCACGCCACGAGTCCCGCGGTGCCGCCGAGCATGATCGCGGTGCGGGGCCCGAAGGCATCCGCCACCCATCCGGCGATCGGGGCTCCGACCGGCGTCGAACCCATGATCACGGCCATGTAGAGGGCGAGCACGCGACCCCGCAGGGCGGGCGCCGTGGTCATCTGCACGTACCCGTTGGCGGTGGTGAGCAGCGTCACGATCATGAATCCGGTGAACATCAGCGAGATGCCGTAGGTGAGGTAGGTGGGCATCGCCGCCGACACGAACGCCGCGATGCCGAACCCTCCCGCCGCGAGGATCACGACCCGCACCCGGGCCCGGTCGCGTCGGGCGGCGAGCAGCGCGCCCACGAGAGACCCGATCGCGAGGATCGACGAGAGCACTCCGTAGCCGTCGGCGCCCGTGCCGAACTCGATCGCCATGGTCGACGCGAAGATCGGGAAGTTCATGCCGAACGCACCGATCAGGAACACCGTCACGAACACGACCCGCAGGTCGCTGCGGCCCCACACGTACCGGAATCCTGCCGCGAGCCCGCCGCGCCCACGGTTCTTCGGGCGCTTCGCGAGCAGCTTCTGCTGCAGCAGCAGCAGCGCGAGCAGCATGGCGAGGAAGGTCGCCGCGTTTACGATGAACACCCAGCCCGACCCGATCGCGACGATCAGCAGGCCACCCACGGCGGGGCCGATCATGCGTGCGAGGTTGAACGAGGCGGAGTTGAGCGCGACGGCGTTGGAGGTGTCGGATGACGTCACCATGTCGGACACGAAGGCCTGGCGAGCCGGGGCGTCGAAGGCGTTGACGACGCCGAAGCCGAGGGCGAAGCCGAACATCATCGGCAGGGTCATCACACCGTTGAGCAGCAGCACGCCGACTGCGATGGCGAGCAGCAGCAGCAGGGCCTGCGTGGTGAGCAGGATGCGGCGGCGATCGAACCTGTCGGCCACCCAGCCGGTGAGGCTGACGAGCACGAGCGGCGGGCCGAACTGCAGCGCCATCGTGACGCCCATGGCGGTGGCGTCGTTGTCGGTGAGCTCGGTGAGCACGACCCAGTCCTGAGCGGTGGCCTGCATCCAGCCGCCGATGTTCGAGACGAGGGCCCCGGCGAACCAGATGCGGTAGTTGATGTTCGCGAACGAACGGAACATCGCGCTCATCGGTCGGTCACCCGTCGCATCAGGATGCTGGCTTCTCGCAGCGTCGTGAGCTCGTCTTCGGTGAAGTCGAGCTCGGCGAGCATGTCGGCCAGCAGCACGTCGCGCTGACGGATGGTCTCGACCACGATGTCGGAGCCGGCGTCGGTGATGTCGACCTGCACGCGTCGCCGGTCGTCTTCGTCGGGGGTGCGCACGACGTAGCCCTGCTCTTCGAGGCCGTTGATGGTGTTCGTCATCGAGGGGGCGGCCACGCGCTCGCGCTCGGCGAGGGTCGAGATGGTGCGGCGTCCGTACATGCGCAGGTCGGCGAGCACGGCGAGCTGTCCGTCGCTCATCGAGTCGGCGGCGCGCACGCTGCGCAGGCGTCGGGCGAGGCGGAACGTCGCCATGCGGAGGTCCGTGGCGGTGAGGTGGAGGGAGTCGTCAGGCGCAGTCATTACTTAGTTAGTCTATCTAAGTATTCTGCGCACGGCATCCCGACCGGCAGGATAGAGGGGTGACTCGAACCCTCGCTCTCGAAATGGCCGTGCAGGATCCCGCCGGAGTGCGCATCGCCGGCGACGTCGGAGCCGCCCGCGTCGAGCTCGCGACCGCCCTCGCCCTGGGCGGGCTCACCCCGTCGCCCGCCACGCTCGAACTCTCGATCGAGGCGGCCCGCGCGGCCGGCGTCGAGGTGCACGTGCTCGTGCGCCCGCGCGGCGGCGACTTCCACTACAGCGACGACGAGATCGCGATCACCGAACGCGACATCCGCCGCGTGCTCGAAGCCGGCGCCGACGGGGTCGTGATCGGCGCGCTCGACGCCCAGGGTCGACTCGACGTCGACGTCATGACCCGGTTGCGCGACGCGGCGGGCGGAGCATCCGTCACCCTGCACCGCGCCATCGACGTCTCGCCCGACCCCCTGGCGACCCTCGACACCGCCCTCGCGCTCGGGCTTCACCGCGTGCTCACCTCGGGCGGAGCATCCGCCGCGATCGACGGCATCGACACCCTGCGCGCCCTCGTCGCCGCCGCCGACGGACGCATCGAGATCATGGCAGGCAGCGGAGTGGATGCCGCGAACGTCGCCGCGCTCGCCGCGACCGGCATCGACGCCGTGCACTTCTCGGCCAAGCGCAGCGTGATCGCCGCGAGCGGCGTGCGCATGGGCTCGGCCTCCGACGGCGTCGGCGGCTACGAGGTCACCGACCGCGACACCGCATTCGCGGTGCGTGACGCACTGGGTCTCTGAAAGTCCGCTTCATCGGTAGGCTCGCACCGTGACGGATACGCGAGAATTCACGGATGCCGACGGCATCGCCATCGTCTACGACGTTCACCCGGCGACCACGACGCCCCGCGGTGTCGTGCAACTGCTGCACGGCGTGGGCGAGCACGCGGGGCGCTACGGCGCCCTGATCGGTGCGCTCACCGGGGCCGGATTCCACGTCTACGCCGACGACCATCGCGGTCACGGGCGCACGGGCATCCGCCAGCACGGCGGGCCCGCGAAGCTCGGGCGCCTGGGCAAAGGCGGGCTGCACGCCGCGAAGGATGCCGTGTGGCAGCTCACCGAGATCATCCACGACGAGAACCCCGACCTGCCGCTCGTGCTGCTCGGGCATTCGTGGGGGTCGTTCCTCGCGCAGATGCTGGTGAACGAGCATCCGGAAGCGTGGGATGCCGTCATCCTCTCGGGCTCCGCGCTGCGGATGCCCGGATCGCTGAATGCCGCACCCCTCAACGCGCGCTGGGCCGGGCCCGACGCGACCGGCTACGAATGGCTCAGTCGCGACCCGAACGTCTGGGCCGCGTTCGCCGCCGACCCGCTCACCACGGGCGAGCCGCTGCTGAAGCTCTTCGGTCCGATCGAGGCGGCGAAGCTCTATGGACGCCCGAAGAAGGATCTGGGCGCCGACATCCCGATGCTGCTGCTCGTCGGTCGCGACGACCCGGTGGGCGGTCCGATCAGCGTGCACAAGCTCGCCGAGGAGTACCGCACCCGCAGCGGCCTCACCGACGTCACGACGCTGGTCTACCCCGACGCCCGGCACGAGATCTTCGCCGAGCTGCAGCAGGCCGAGGTGCGCGCCGACGTGCTGTCCTGGCTCGACGCGCACATTCCCGCGCGCTGACCGTCGCCATCCCGTCCGCCTCCTGCAAGCCCGCTGCGGGATCGATATGTCACGTCCCCGGGGCCGTTGGTGTGACATATCGATCCCGCACCGAGGGTTCGAGGTGTCAGGAACGACGCCCGCCACTCATGTCGCCGGATGACGTCGGGTGAAGGTGTGTGACACCGGCCCGGCGGATGCTGTGGGCCCGCCGTAGATTCAGGGCATTATTCCGCGGGCATCCGGGGGAGACGTGCCCCCGCGCGATTCTCCTCGAAACGGGAGGAGCGTCCGATGAGCTTCGAGAGCGACTGGCACGACTGGCACGCCGAGCGCGAGCGCGCCGCCGGAGCCGAGTACGGCCCTGCCGCGCTCGAGTCGACCAACTGGCTCATCAGCGAGCCCGCCGCGGTCGAGGGCGTCCCCGGACTCTGGGCGGTCAACGGCGACGGCGGCATCCGCGGCAGCGAGCTCGGTGTCGCCGGTGCCACCGTCACGCTCCGTCGCGGCGATGCGCTGCGTCTCGGCCGACGAGAGCTCCGGGTCTTCCCCCGGCGCGAGCACACCGCGCTGCGGGTCTTCAATCCGTCGCGCCCGCAACGCGAGCGCTTCAGTGCGATCGACACCTACCGGCCCGATCCGGCCTGGCGTCTCGCCGCGACGTTCGAGCCGGCATCCGACGAGTCGATCATCATCGTCGCGATCGACGGCGATCGGCATGACGCGCCCGTGGCCGGCCGCCTGCACTTCGAGATCCGCGGGGTGCCGCACGAGCTCACCGTGACGCGGTCGGTGAAGGGCGGCCTCGGGGCGGTGTTCGGCGATGGGACCAACGGGGTCGAGACGTTCCCGTTCCGGTTCCTCGAGATCGACGAGCCCGCCGACGACGGCGCCGCGGTCGTCGACTTCAACCGTGCGTATCTGCCGCCGTACGCGTTCTCCGACCAGTACGTGTGCCCGCTCCCGCCGCTCGGCAATCGCTATTCGGCGCCGATCCGGGCCAGCGAGCGCGCGGTGGTGCTCGGGCGCTGACCCTTCGTCTCGCTTCGCCCGCTCAGGGACCGGGTGCATTGCTCGCTCAGCGATCCAGGGGCCGACGGAACTTGGGTCCCTGAGCCTGTCGAAGGGCCGCTCCGCACAACATCGACTGCGACCAACAACCCCGTGCGGTCGTAGGCTGGGGAGGTGCACGGAGAATACAAGGTCCCAGGGGGAAAGCTCGTCGTCGTCGACCTCGAGGTCGAAGACGGTCGCATCGCGCAGTTCCGGTTGGCGGGTGACTTCTTCCTCGAGCCCGATACGGCGCTCGATGCGATCAACGCAGCGGTGAACGGACTCCCGGTCGAGACGGATGCTTCGGCGATCGCCGCCGTCGTGCGCGCTGCTCTTCCCGAGGGCGCCCAGCTGCTCGGCTTCACGCCCGAGGCCGTCGGCACCACGGTGCGCCGGGCGCTCGTGACGGCACCGGGCTGGAGCGACTTCGACTGGGAGATCGTGCACGACAAGGCCGTGTCTCCGCGCATGAACCTCGCGCTCGACGAGGTGCTCACCTCCCGCGTGGGCGAGGGGCGCCGACGCCCCACCCTGCGCATCTGGGAGTGGGACGGCTCCGCCGTGGTCATCGGTTCGTTCCAGTCGTACCGCAACGAGGTCGATCCCGAGGGCGCCGAGCGCCACGGCTTCGAGGTCGTGCGCCGCATCTCCGGCGGCGGCGCGATGCTCATCCCCCAGGGGCAGATCATCACGTACTCGCTGTACGTTCCGGCATCCCTCGTGCAGGGCATGACGTTCGCCGACTCGTACGCGTTCCTCGACGACTGGGTGCTGCAGGCGCTGCGCTCGCTGGGCATCGACGCGGTCTACCAGCCGCTCAACGACATCGCGAGCCCCTCGGGCAAGATCGGCGGGGCCGCCCAGAAGCGCCTCGCCAACGGCGGGGTGCTGCACCACGCCTCGCTCTCGTACGACCTCGACGGTCAGGTGATGACCGAGGTGCTGCGCATCGGCCGCGAGAAGCTGAGCGACAAGGGCACCACCTCGGCGGCGAAGCGCGTCGACCCGCTGCGCACCCAGACGGGTCTGACCCGTGAAGAGATCATCGACCGCTTCATCGCGACGTTCCGTTCGCTCACCGGCGCCGAAGACGGCACCGTCACCGACGACGAGATCGCGGCGGCCGAGGCTCTGGTGGAGTCGAAGTTCTCCACCGACGCATGGCTGCATCGGGTTCCGTGACCGCGTCCGACTCCGACGAACCCGCTGCCGTCCCGGCGGAACGACAGGGCGGCGTCTCGATCATCGAGGGCGATAACCTGGCCGCGGCGCGGGCGCTGCCCTCGGGGGCGTTCACGCTCGTGTACCTCGACCCGCCGTTCAACACGGGGCGGGCGCAGGAGCGGCAGATCGTCACGGCCCGGCGCACGCGCACAACTCCTCAAGAATCGGATGCGGTTGACGATGACTCCGCGTCGCCACGGGATTCGGGACCCGAGGCCGCCGCAGATCTGAGGAGTTATGACGCCGCGGATGCGGAGACCCCGGCCGCTGAGATCCCGCCAACTGAGATCCCGCCAACCGAGATCCGTCACGGGTTCCACGGGCACCAGTACGAGCGGGTGCGCGGCATGCTGCGCACCTACGACGACCGTTTCGACGACTACGGCGACTTCCTCATGCCGCGTCTCGAAGAGGCCTGGCGGCTGCTGGCCGACGACGGCACCCTGTACCTGCACCTCGACTACCGTGAGGCCCACTACGCCAAGGTCATGCTCGACGCGGTGTTCGGGCGCGACTCGTTCCTCAACGAGCTGATCTGGGCGTACGACTACGGCGCGAAGTCGCGCAGCCGCTGGCCCACCAAGCACGACACGATCCTCGTGTACGTGAAGAATCCGCGGGCGTACTTCTTCGACTCCGACGAGGTCGATCGCGAGCCGTACATGGCCCCGGGTCTCGTGACGCCCGAGAAGGCCGCGCGCGGCAAGCTCCCCACCGATGTCTGGTGGCACACGATCGTGCCGACGACCGGCCGCGAGAAGACCGGCTATCCCACGCAGAAGCCCGAGGGTATTCTGCGGCGCATCATCCGGGCATCCAGCCGTCCCGGCGATCGGGTGCTCGACCTCTTCGCGGGTAGCGGCACGACCGGCGCGGTCGCCTCGGCGCTGGGGCGCGAGAGCGTGCTGATCGACGACAACCCGGAGGCGATCCGGGTGATGCGGGAGCGGATGCCCCACGCCGACGTCACTCGTATCGGCTGAGCCGCCGGCCGCGGAGGCGCTCAGGCGATGTAGATCTTGCGCAGCGTCTCGGTGACGGTCCAGACCGTGCGTTGGCCCTCGGCCAGGCGCACGACCGATCCCGGACCGACGTCGAGGTCGGGCAGGTCCCGGTCGTCGAACGCGATGCGCGCCCGGCCCGAGAGCACGACGAACACCTCGTCGGACTCGGTATCGGATGCCGTGCCCGGCGTCATCTCCCAGATGCCGACCTCGGTGCCGCCCAGCGTCGCGAGGGCATGCACGGCGGTCGTCGGGCCGCCCGAAACGACGTCGGCCGCGGGCAACGGTTCGTGCACGAGCGCGAGGGTGGCAGCATCCGCCGCCGTTCCGGGCGCGAGCTCGCTCACGAATCGAATCCCATGCCGAGCGCGTCGAGGGTCTTGAGGAAAAGGTTGCGCTTGCCGTCGTTGTGATCGGCGCGGTCCATCGCGGCGCGCACGAGGTTGATGCCGACCGACGCCGCGGGCTCGGGCGGGAACGGCACCGGGCGCTGTTGCACCATCTTCAGAGCGGTGCGCTCGGTCTCGCTGCCGGCGAGCTTGTCGAGCATGACATCGGCCGCGAAGCGCGCGGCCCCGACGCCGAGGCCGGTGAACCCGGTGGCGTAGGTGACGCGGCCCTTGCGGGCGGTGCCGAAGAACGCGCAGAAGCGGCTCGACGAGTCGATCGCCCCGGCCCAGCGGTGCGTGAAGCGCAGACCCTCGAGCTGCGGGAACGTGGTGAAGAAGTGCGAGGCGAGGCGGCGGTGGCTCTCGATGCGGTCCTCGTATTCGGGGCGCACCTTGCCGCCGTAGTGGTAGACGGCGTCGTATCCGCCGAACAGGATGCGGTTGTCTGCCGTGAGCCGGTAGTAGTGGAACTGGTTCGCGCTGTCGGCGAGGCCCTGACGGTTCTTCCACCCGATCGAGGCGAGCTGCTCGTCGCTGAGGGGTTCGGTCATCAGCACGTAGTCGTACACCGGCACCGTCATGAGGCGGTTGCGCTTGAGGAGCGAGGGGAAGACGTTCGTGGCGAGGGCGACGGCATCCGCGGTCACCCGGCCGTCTTTCGCCTCGACCGTGATCGGGCCCGACCCGTCGCCGAGGATGTCCTGCACCAGCGTGTGCTCGTAGATCTGCACCCCGAGGTCGGTGGCGACGCGGGCGAGTTCGAGGCCGAGCTTGGCGGGGTGCACGAGCGCGCTGCTGTCGCGCTCCCAGAGCCCTGCGAGGAACGTGGGCGAGTGCACCTCGGCTTGCACGGCCTCCTGATCGAGGAAGCCCTCTTCTTCGCGCAGCCACTCGACCTGGTGGGGTTCGACGGCGACGGCGAGCTGGCCGGTGCGTTCGAACTCGGCATCCATGTCGTACCGGGCGATGGTGTCGGCGATGCCGTCGAGGTTCTCCATCCCCAGACGCTCGAGCTGGTCGATCTCGTCGGGCCAGCGGTTCACGCCGTTCTCGTGCCCGTGGGTGATGCTCGCCTCGCAGAAGCCGCCGTTGCGGCCCGAGGCCGCCCACGCCACGCGCGATGCCTCGATCAGCACGACGCTGCGCTCGGGGTCGCGCTCCTTCGCACGGATGGCGGTCCAGAGTCCGGCGTATCCGCCACCGACGATCGCGAGGTCGGCCTTCACGGCGCCGGTGAGCGCCGGGTACTCGGTGCGCTGCACGTCATCGAGCCAGAACACGGCGAAAGAGGTGTCGCGCAGGGACTCGTCGATGACGGAGGTCTGCGGGCGACGGCGTTCGAAGACGGTGGTTCCCATGGTCTCTCCTGTGGTCGTTCGCGTGCGTGCGGGGTGACGAGCGTGCGTCAGCGTGTTCCCCAGTTATAGAGGTCTTTGTACAGCCCTGCATAGAGCAAGGTCTCGGTGTGCACGATGCCGGGGATGGTGCGGATGCGTGTGGCGATGAGGTCGAGCAGATCGGCGTCGCTCTCGCACACGGCCTCGACGAGGATGTCGAAGCTGCCGAACGTGACGACCACGTAGGCGAGTTCGGAGATCTCGGTGAGCTGTTCGGCGATGGTGCGCGGGTCGCCGGTGACGCGGATGCCGATCATCGACATGCGGTGGAACCCGAGCTGCATCGGATCGGTGACGGCGACGATCTGGATGATGCCCGCCTCGGTCATCCGCTGCACGCGCTGGCGGGTGGCGGCCTCGCTGAGTCCGACTTCGCGGCCGATCTCGGCGTAGGGGCGGCGTCCGTCTTCTTGCAGGAGTTCGACGATGCGCTTCGAGATGTCATCGAGCGCCGGCTGCATCTTCGTGGCCATATGTCGATATTGACAGGCGGATGCTTCTCCTGCAACTGATTCGGTTGTCCAATCACGCAGGATCTTCCGATTTCGAATGCACCGCGCTACTGTGTCTGCATGCGCACAGAGACGTTGCAGAACTTCATCGGCGGTCGCCCCGTACCCGTGCACGGCGCAGGCGATCTGCCGCTCATCGATCCCGCGACAGAAGAGGAGTACGGTCGGCTCCCGATCTCGGATCGCAGTGACGTCGATGCCGCCTACGCCGCGGCATCCGCTGCCTTCCCGATCTGGCGCGACACCACGCCCGCCGACCGCCAGCTCGCGCTCTTCCGCATCGCCGACGAGATGGAGGCGCGCGCCGAGCAGTTCGCCGACCTCGAATCGCAGGACACCGGCAAGCCGCGCGCCAGCCTGGTCGCCGACGAGATCATGCAGTCCGTCGACCAGCTGCGCTTCTTCGCGGGGGCCGCCCGCAGCCTCGAGGGGCGTTCCGCCGGGGAGTACCTCGCCGGGCACACCTCGTTCGTGCGGCGCGAGCCGATCGGCGTGATCGGCCAGGTCACCCCCTGGAACTACCCCCTGAACATGGCGATCTGGAAGATCGCACCGGCGCTCGCCGCGGGCAACACCGTCGTGCTCAAGCCCGCCGAGACCACGCCGCTGTCGACGCTGCTGCTCGCCGAGATCGTGGCGCTGCACACCCCGGCCGGGGTCTTGAACGTGGTGCTGGGCGACCGCGAGACCGGGGTGGCGCTGGTGGAGCATCCGACACCGCAGATGGTCGCGATCACCGGATCGGTGCGCGCCGGCATGGCCGTCGCCCGCTCTGCCGCCAACGACGTCAAGCGCGTGCACCTCGAACTCGGCGGCAAGGCGCCGGCGATCGTCTTCGCGGATGCCTCGATCGAGAAGGCCGTCGAGGGCATCGTCACGGGCGCGTTCTTCAACGCCGGGCAGGACTGCACCGCGGCGACGCGGGTGCTGGTGCACGAATCGCGACACGACGAACTGGTGGCGGCGCTTGTTGCACGGGCGGAATCGGATGCTCGCACCGGCGGGCCGCGCGAAGGAGGCGTGCTGTACGGGCCGTTGAACAGTGCCGCGCAGTTGGCGCAGGTGTCGGGATTCATCGAGCGGCTGCCCGCCCACGCGACCGTCGAGACCGGCGGGGCTCGGCAGGGCGAAGTCGGGTACTTCTGGCCGGCGACGATCGTGTCGGGACTGCGTCAAGACGACGAGGTCGTGCAGGGCGAGGTGTTCGGTCCGGTGCTCACGGTGCAGTCGTTCTCGTCCGACGAGGAGGCGCTGGCGATGGCGAACGATGTGCCGTTCGCGCTCGCCTCGTCGGTGTGGACCACCGATCATTCACGGGCGATGCGGTTCTCGCGCGACCTCGACTTCGGGTGCGTGTGGATCAACACCCACATCCCGTTCGTGTCGGACATGCCCCACGGCGGCTTCAAGCACTCGGGGTACGGCAAAGACCTCTCGCAGTACGGCTTCGACGACTACACGCGCATCAAGCACGTGATGAGCGCGCTCGACTGAGCGACATCCGGTTCCTGAGCGAGCGGAGCGAGACGAAGGGGGCGCAGAACCGGGAAGAAGGCCCGCCGCTGGGGGCGGTGTGCCGCCGCACGAGTACGACACGAAGTGTCGCCCAGGGTCCACCGATATGCCATGCTCGTGGAGACCGACCCGGGGGGATCGCCCACACCATGACCAGACCACTCGCAGGCCCGCAGACCCTGCTGCGCACACTGAACGGTCGAGCGATCCTCGAATCGCTCGCCCGCAGCGGTGCGCAGACCCGCACCGAACTCATGGATGCGACGGGCCTCTCGCGCACGGCCGTCACCCAGGTGCTGCGCATGCTCGACGGCGCCGGTGCGATCGCCGAAGCCGGAGTCGACCGCCGCGCACGCGGCCCGGCGGCCGGACGCGTGACCCTGCACCCGCAGCTCGGGTTCGCCGCCGCGGTGCACGTCGACCACCGCGCCGCGCACGTCGTGCTCGTCGATGCGGCCGGTGTCGTGCGAGCCGAGCAGCACGGTGACTTCCCGCTGAACGGCGACCGTGTTGCCCACATCGCCGCGTTCGTCGAGGCCTGCCGCCGTGACGCCACCGGCACCGTGCACCTCGCCGTCGTGGGAGTGCCGGGTATCGTCACCTCCGACGGCAGCATCCGCGACGATCAGGGTCCCGACGGCGGCGCGTTCCGCACCACGCTCGCCGAGCGCCTCGGTTGCCCGGTGCGCGTCGAGAACGATGTGAACCTCGCGGCGTTGGCCGAACTCACCGCCGGCGTCGGTGCCGAGATGTCGAGCTTCTCGCTGCTGCTCCTCGACGACGGACTCGGCGCGGGCACCGTGATCGACGGTGCGCTGCACCGCGGCCACGGCGGGGTCGCCGGCGAGATCATGTACCTGCCGCAGTCGCCGCTGCCTGTCGGCGCCCCGCTCGTCAACGATCAGGTCGTCGCCGATCTTGCGCTGGGCCTGGGCCTCGATCAGGATGCTCCGCTCGCCACGCACCTCGACGCCGCGGAACAGGGCGACGATGCCTCGGGTCAGATCGTCGCCGAGATCGGCAAGCGCATCGCCCTGGCGGCGGGGAGCATCGGGCTGGTGATCGACCCCGAGGTCTTCATCCTGAGTGGCCATGCCGCGCACCCCGCGCTGGTCGAGGCGATCCATCGCGTCGCCGAGGAGTATGCGCCCCGGCTGCCGCTGCGCTTCATCGTCTCGTCGTTCGGGCCCGAGGCGCCGCTCGTCGGGGCGGTCGGCGAAGCGGCATCCGCCCTGCGCGCCACACTGTTCACCCGCATCCTCACGCCGCTCGACAAGTCCGCGCGCTGACCCGCCCGCACCCCCCGCAGTACTCGACACCCCCCGACAGGACCGATCATGACCGCACCCGCAGAGCTCACCGAACGTCTGGGCCTCGCACCCGGTGCCCGCGCGATCATCCTCAACGCCGACGACTTCGGCATGTGCCACGCGGCCAACACGGCCATCGTCGAACTGCTCGATGCCGGGCACATCGATTCCGCGACGGTGATGGTGCCGTGCTCGTGGTCGCCCGAGGCGCTCGCGTTCGGCGCGACCCGCACCGACGTCGACCTCGGCGTGCATCTGGTGCTCACGAGCGAGTGGACGCGGTACCGGTGGCGTCCGCTCACGGCGGGCGCATCGCTGGTCGATGACGACGGGTTCTTCCCGATCGAGGTCGTGGCGGTCGAGCGGCACGCCTGCGATGACGAGGTCGCCACCGAGCTCGCCGCGCAGCTGCAGGCCGCCCTCGACGCCGGTGTCGACGTGACGCACCTCGACAACCACATGGGCTCGGTCTACGGGCTGGCGACGGGCCACGACTTCCTCGAGCAGGTGTTCGCGCTCGCCGCCCGGCACGGGCTTCCCTTCCGTCTTCCGCGCTACATGGAGGGCATGGAATCGGATGCTGCGCTGCAGGCGAAGCTCGAACAGGCCGCCGCCGCAGCCGGGGCGCTCGGGGTCGAGATCATCGACCGACTGTGGAGCCACCCGTTCGAACTCGCGGGGGAGGGCACCGATGCCGAGGAGACCTACGAGCAGGTGCGCGACGGATTCGTGGCGCTGCTCCGCGCGGTTCCGGCGGGGGTGACCGAGATCTACCTGCACCCCATGGTCGACGGAGAAGAGCTGCGCTCGGCGGTCGACTACGGCGCCCCGAAGCGCGGATACGAGCGGCGCCTGCTCGCCGACCCGGTCGTGCGGCAGGCGATCGACGACGAAGGGCTCGTGCGCATCGGCTGGCGAGCATTGCGCGACCTGCAGAGGGGGGTGCGCCGATGAGCTCCTTCATCGAACGCCTGCGCGACCGACGGCTCGACGCGGCTCCGAGCCGGGCGCAGACGATCGCGTTCGGGGCATCCGGTTTCCCCACGCAGCTGATGACGCAGACGTTCTCGGCGTTCATCGTCTACTTCTACGTCTCGCACCTCGGAGTGCAGGCGGGGTGGGTCGCCGCGGCGATGATCGCCCACGGCATCCTCAACGCCGTGCTCAACCCTATCGTCGGTGCGGTGTCCGACCGACTGCGCACGCGGTGGGGGCGCCGCATCCCGTGGATCGGCCTCGGCATCGTGCCCCTCGTGGTCGCGTTCGCCCTGGTGTGGATGCCTCCCGAGCTGCCGGCGGGCGGTCTGATCGCCTGGTTCCTCGTGGTCGTCGCGGTCTACGACGTGGCGTTCGTGGTGGTGGTGCTGAACATCTCGGCGCTCTTCCCCGAGATCTTCCGCACGACCGACGAACGCGCGCGGGGCAACGTGCCCCGGCAGATCTTCGCGATCGCCGGCATGATCCTCGGTACCGCGGGGGCGCCGCTGCTCTACGCCTCACCGATCGGTTGGCCCGGCATGGCGATCGTGCTGAGCGCGGTGTGCCTCGTGCTGCTGGTGTGGTCGTTCGGCGGCGGCATGATCGAGCGGCGCGTGCCCGAGGCATCCGTCGCCGCGCCGATGCCGTTCCGCATGCAGATGCGGTACACGTTCGCGAACCGTGCCTTCGTGCCCTACGTGCTCGGATCGCTGTTCGTGCAGACGTCGATCGCCGTGATCCTCGCGGCCCTTCCCTTCTACGTGCGCTATTCGCTGGGGGCGCCCGAGGGCGAGGGCAGCATCCTGCTCGGTGTGATCTTCGTGACCGCGATCCCCGCGATCGTGCTGTGGAGCGCGGTCGTTCGCCGCACCAGTCCGCGCACCGCGCTGCTGTGGGCGGTCGCCGTATTCGGCGTCGCCGTGCTCGGCTACCTGCTGCCGTCGACCGTGCTCGCCGCCGCGCTCGTCGGCGTCGCGGTGGGCGTCGGTGTCGGGGGGCTACTGCAGCTGCTCGAGGTGGTGCTGTCGCAGATCATCGATGAGGATGCCGTGCGCACCGGGCACCGCCGAGAGGGCGCGTACTTCGGGGTGAACGGCTTCGTCGTGCGCGGTTCGGTGGTGCTGCAGGCGGTCGTCGCGGCATGGGTGCTGACGGCATCCGGCTTCGATGCGAGCCTCGGCGATGCGCAGCCCGACTCGGTCGACGGCGGCATCCGCGTGATGCTCGCGGTCATCCCGCTGGTCTTCACCGCGCTCGCCTGGGTGTGCTTCTTCTTCTACCCGATCCGCACGCGCGACCTCTGAACTGCGGAGGTGTCAAATATTGTCCTGAGTTACAGATTCTGTAACTTCCATTCAAATTTGACACCACTCAAATTCTCTGTCACGCTAACCGGTAGGAGCACGTCAGAGAGAGGAGGCCCGTGATGCGCACGATTCCACCATCCATGAGTGGCATCCTCGAAGAGCTGGAACTCGAACAGCCGGTGGTTGTCACCACTGATCGTCTGTCACAGCTCGCACGTGAATATGGCGTGCGGACACCACCGAAGATTTTGGCTTCGCGGTTGCGCGAGCGAGGATGGCTCCTGCCGACCGGCCATGCAGGCGTATGGGAGTTTGCGCCGGCAGCGGTCGCCGGTCCGCACTCGCGGAACGACCCGGTCACGCCGTTACGGGCGTTCCTCGCTGACCGGCCAGACGCTCGCTGCGGGCTCACGTTCCAGGCCGGGGCGTGGGCGCATGGGGCGGCAGATCGAGTACCGTCTCATTTGGAAGTGGCCGCGTCCGCCGACATCGTTCGTCAACTCCCGTCGGCGGTGGCCGGATCGGTTTTCGAGCCGCGTCTCGACTATCAGATCCTTCGAGCCGTGCCAGTCCTCGCTCCCGAGAGCATCGTCGTGCACATGGCGGCGAGGCCGGCTGCGGTGAGATCGTGGAGCAGCGCACTCGAGTGGCTTCCGGAACTCGCCGCAATCATCGCCTCCCCGAGGATCGAGAGTGAGTTCCAGGGGCGGCCGGCATCTGTCCGAACGCGCACGGCCTATCTTCTCCAAGGCCTGCGCCCCGATCTGGCCGCGTCTTGGCGTGACGGGCGTCCATCGGGGAAGACGTGGTTCGGACCACGGGGGACGCTGCGGAGACACGACGCCGTTTGGCAGATCGCCGACACCGTGCTGCCGTTCGACCCGCGTGATCTGCGGCCCGCTGTATGAGTGAGATCACGCTCACGATCGGGCATGTCGCCCGCCACACACCGAAGGGGGCGGGTGCCCAGGGTCGGGATGCGGCGCTCGTCGATATCGGCCAGGACTTGCTGTTGCGCCATCTTCACGGCGAGGGCATTCTCGAGCCCCTCGCTTTCAAGGGCGGAACCTCGTTGCGAAAGCTATACGCCGGGAACGCGGGGCGGTTCTCCCTCGATCTCGACTTCGCGTCAGTTGCGGTGGGCCTCGATCCCGAAGGTGTGCTGCTCGATCTGATCGCCGCTGTCGAAGGCACGGAGATCGGCCCGTTCCGTTACGGCGTTGAGGAGCGTCGAGGCAAGTGGGCGCTGACCTTCGATCATGACTTCGGAGGGAGCGGGGTTGGGCTTTCGAGCAAGCTCGATCTGAACCCGCCACCCTGGCTCCCCACCGTTCGTCGAGGGTGGCAGCCGCTTCCCGTGCATTCTCAGTACGGGCTGCCGGAGCTGCCAGAGCTGCAAATCGTGCGACTGGAGGAGAATCTCGCTGAAAAGGTCGCGCGGCTCAACCGAGCGACTCCTGCGCGCGACATGTATGACCTGCGTTGGGTCATGACCCACGCTTCGAGGACAGGCGTTCTCGACCGCTCGCTGCTCCGCCGCCTGGCGGTCTTGAAGATCTGGGTCGATGCGAATGGTGTGCACGCCGGCGATACTTTCTGGAAGCCCGGCCATGAGGGACCTGCCTTCGACCCCGAGCGATGGCTGCGAGACCGCAGCGCGGATGACGAGTTCGATGAGGAGGACATTGGCGCACTTGCCGTCCCGATCCCCACTGCGACAGAACTCAGCGAAGCCCTCCGTTCGCATTTCGGATTTCTCGGTGATCTCGACGAACACGAGCGTGTTGTCGCGCTCGCGCGGGAGCAGGATCGAGCGCTCGCGTTGCACCTCCTCTCGGAGCTTCCTGGTGGGCGTCTGCGCGAGGCCGGGCTGTACTGAGTGGGCTCAGACGGAAGCTGCGCGCCGAGCCTCCCAGCCCGTGCGCACCATCTCGTCGACCGAGTACCGCATCTTCCAGTCGAGATCGCGGGCGGCGAGCTCGCCGGTGGCGACGATCCGGTCGGGGTCGCCGGGGCGGCGCGGGCCGATCTCGGGGGTGAAGTCGATGCCGGTGACGCGCACCATGGCATCCATGATCTGCTTCACGCTGAGGCCGTCGCCCGAGCCGAGGTTGTAGGCGGCTTCGAGGGGCTCGCCCGCCGAGAGGCGCTGCGCGGCCGCGACGTGGGCCGCGGCGATGTCGCCGACGTGCACGTAGTCGCGCACGTTGGTGCCGTCTTCGGTGGCGTAGTCGTCGCCGTTGATGCGCGGCGTCTTGCCGGCGAGCAGCGACTCGAACACGATCGGGAAGAGGTTGTGCGGACTCACGTCGTAGACGGTCGGGTCGGCCGATCCGACCACGTTGAAGTAGCGCAGCGACGTGTGGCGCAGGGGAGCGGGCGAGTCGGCGGTGGCGATCGCCTGATCGCGCAGCAGCCACTCGCCGATGAGCTTCGATTCGCCGTACGGGCTCGCCGGCTTCTTGGCGGTCTCCTCGACGACCAGAGCGACATCGGGAGTGCCGAACACGGCGGCCGATGACGAGAAGACGATGTTCGTGACCCCGGCCGACTCCATCGCCTCGAGGATCACGCGCGTGCCCTCGACGTTCTGCGCGTACGTGTGCAGCGGACGCTGCACCGAGACCCCGGCGTACTTGAACCCGGCGACGTGGATGACGCCCTCTGCTCGGTGGTCGCGCAGCGTCTTCTCGACGAGCTCGCGATCGAGGATGCTCCCCCGCACGAAAGGCACACCCTCCGGCACGAACGACGCGACGCCGCTCGAGAGGTCGTCGAGCACGACCGGCGTCAGACCCGCTTCCGCGAGAGCGCGGACCACGTGCGAGCCGATGTAGCCGGCACCGCCGGTGACGATCCAGGACATTGCGTTCCTCTCCGGCCGCACCCCTGGCGCGACTCCGGGTTCGATTCTCTCAGGCGGTGCTGGGTCTTTCAGGCGGTGCTGGTCTTTCAGGCGGTGCTGCCATCTCCGGCGTCGCGTCGCTCAGGCGTCGCGGTGCGCGCCGGCCGACGGGGTGACCGTGAACAGGTGCGGGGCGGTGAAGCCCGCCGCGGCGAACGCGGCGGTCACGGCATCCGACACCGGGGCGACGGCATCCTGCTCGATCAGGGCGATCGCGGCACCGCCGAAGCCGCCACCGGTCATGCGGGCGCCGAGGGCGCCGGCGGCCAGAGCCGCCTCGACCGCGGTGTCGAGCTCGGGCACCGAGATCTCGAAGTCGTCGCGCATCGACGCGTGCGAGGCGACGAGCAGATCGCCGATCGCGCGGGCGCCCTGCTCGCGCAGCACGCGCACCGTGTCGAGCACGCGCTGGTTCTCGGTCACCACGTGGCGCACCCGGCGGAAGGTGACGTCGTCCATGAGTTCTTCGGCGCGGCCGAGATCGGCGACCGACACATCGCGCAGGCTGGATGCTCCCATGATCGCCGCGCCGCGCTCGCACGCCGCCCGGCGCTCGCCGTAGCCGCCGGTGGAGTGGGCGTGCTTGACGCGCGTGTCCATCACGAGGATCGCGAGCCCCGCCTCGGCGATGCCGACCGGCACGAGCTGCGCCTCGAGCGTGCGGCAGTCGAGGAAGATCGCGGCGTCGGGCTCGCCGAGCATCGACGCCATCTGGTCCATGATGCCGGTGGGGGCGCCGACGGCCTCATTCTCGGCGCGACGGCCGACGCGGGCGAGCGCGGTGCGGTCGAGGTCGGTGTGCCAGAGGTCGTTCAGGGCGGTCGCGGTGGCGCCCTCGATCGCGGCCGATGACGACAGGCCGGCGCCGACGGGAACGTCGGAGGCGATCGCGATGTCCACGCCGCGGAACGCGCCCTCGGGGGCGGCGAGCTGCAGGGCCCACGCGACGCCGAGCGGGTACGCGGCCCACTCGGGAACGCCGGGGGTCGCTTCTCCACTGGGTCCCTGAGCCTGTCGAAGGGTCGGGAACAGCCCGTCGAGCTCGTCGATCCCGACCTCGACCGTCTCGTCGGTGAACGTCGACGCCACGCGGATGCGGGAGTCGTCGCGCAGCCCGACGGCGGCGACCGTGCGGTGCGGGATCGCGAAGGGCAGCACGAAGCCCTCGTTGTAGTCGGTGTGCTCGCCGATCAGGTTGACGCGGCCGGGCGCCGACCAGACGCCGTCGGGGTCGCGGTCGGTGAGGGACGTGAAGAGTTCGCGCGCGGCATCCTGTGCGGTGGTCACGCGGAAGTCTCCTCTGCCGGGGCAGCGATGTCGGCCGCGGCGATGCTGTCGACCGAGGCGATCGCCTCGCGGATGCGGGCGGCGCCCTGCTCGGGAGTGACCTCGGCTGCCCACGCCCACATGGCGGCTTCGGATCCGGCGAGGAACTTCAGCTTGTCGGCCGCGCGACGCGGGCTCGTGAGCTGCAGGTGCAGGCGCACCGTGTCGCGGCCGACGTTCACCGGGGCCTGGTGCCAGGCGGCGATGTAGGGGGTGGGGGTGTCGTAAAGGGCGTCGACGCCGCGCAGCAGGCGCAGGTAGAGCGGGGCGAGCTCGTCGCGCTCGGCTTCGCTGGTCGCGGCGAAGTCGGGCACGTGACGGTGCGGCATCAGGTGCACCTCCAGCGGCCAGCGGGCGGCGAAGGGCACGAAGGCGGTCCAGTGCTCGCCGCGGAAGACGACGCGATCGGATGCCTGTTCGAACTCGAGGATGCGGGCGAACAGGTCGGGCGCGGTGCGGTCGATCGAGTCGAGCAGCTTGGCGGTGCGCGGCGTCACGTAGGGGTAGGCGTAGATCTGGCCGTGCGGGTGCGGCAGCGTGACGCCGATCGCCTCACCGCGGTTCTCGAACGGGAAGATCTGCTGGACGCCGGGCAGCTGCGACAGCGCCGCGGTGCGGTCGGCCCAGGCCTCGATCACGGTGCGGGCGCGGGTGACCGACTGCGTGCCGAACGAACCGGAATGCTCGGGGCTGAAGCACACGACCTCGCAGCGGCCGACCGAGGTGCGGGTGCGACCGAGTCCGAGGGCGTCGAGGTCGTCGAGGCCGCGCGGGGCATCGGTGGCCTCGGGAGCCGTGCCGACGGCTTCGGCGAGGGCGGGGCCGAAGGCGGGGGAGCGGTTCTCGAACACGGCGACGTCGTAGAGCGAGGGCACCTCCGACGGATTCGTCGGGGTCTGCGGCGCGAGCGGGTCGGCGTCGGCGCTGGGCATCATGACGCGGTTCTGCCGGTTCGCGGCCACGGTGATCCAGTCGCCGGTGAGCACATCCTGCCGCATGGTGGCGGTGGCGGGGCGCGGGTCGAGCGTGCGGGCGTCGACGGCACGCTTGGCGCCGAGTGTCGTGTCGGGGTCGTCGTAGTAGACGATGTCGCGTCCGTCGGCGAGCAGGGTGGCGCGCTTGACGACTCCGGCGGTCAGGGTCTCGCTGCGCATTTCCGCAGATTCGCTCGTGTTCACGTAAACATGGTAGAGCGCCAGCCGTGATTACGTCAACATTGAGGAGTTGTGTTGATCGACGATGGAGGATGCCGGTGACCGACGACGTGTTCGACCCCGCCCCGCGCGCGAAGCGACGCGCCCCCTCGGGGCGCGTCTCGATGGCGATGGTCGCCGCGCGCGCCGGCGTCTCGGGGCAGACCGTCTCGCGCGTCGTCAACGACAGCCCCCGCGTCGACCCCGACACCCGAGTCCGCGTCGAGCGGGCTATGTCCGACCTCGGCTACCGACCGCATCGCGCGGCGCGCGCCCTGCGCACCGGTCGCTCGCAGACCATCGGTCTGGTCGTCACGACGCTCGCGACGGTCGGCAACTCACGGATGCTCCAGGCCACCGCCGAGGCGGCCGCCCACCGCGGCTACGCCCTCACGGTCGTCACGGCCGAGGCGAGCGTCGCCGACGCCTTCGACCGGCTCGCCGAGCAGGAGGTCGATGGGGCGATCGTGCTCAACGAGGCATCCGCTCTCGTGCCCTCCGCCGCACGCCCCGCAGGTCTCCGGCTCGTCGTGGTCGATGCTGTTGTCGATGCCGTGGCCGAGGGCGACCTCCGGGCCGTGCACAGCGATCACGCCGGCGGTGCGGCCGCGGCGACGCAGCATCTCCTCGATCTCGGGCATCCGACCGTCCACCATCTCGCCGGACCTGCCGATTCCTTCGCCGCGGCCGAGCGCGAGCGCGGCTGGCGCGAGACGCTTCTCGCGGCCGACATCCGTCCGCCCGCCGTAGTGCGCGGCGACTGGTCGGCGGAGTCGGGGTATGTCGCAGGGCCGGCGTTGGCCGCAGCATCCGCCGTGTTCTGCGCCAACGACCAGATGGCGCTCGGTCTGCTGCGCGCGCTCGACGACGCCGGACGTGCGGTGCCGGCCGACGTGAGCGTGGTCGGCTTCGATGACGTGCCCGATGCCGCGAACTACCGCCCGCCGCTCACCACGATCCGTCAGGACTTCACCGCACTGGCCGACCGTGCCGTCGCGGCGCTCGTCGCCGAGATCGAGGGCGATGCGGTGGCCGACACGTCGATCATCCCGACGGCGTTGGTGACCCGGTCGAGCACGGCCGCGCCCTGACCCGGCTGGGTCAGGGCGTCGCGACGTGGATACCGGTGACGGTGCCGTTGCGCACGAGGAACCCACGCCCCGGTGGGAAGTCCGCTCGGCGCGCACGCGGGAAGTTCGCGGTGTAGACGCTGGGCATGTCGTTGGCGTCGGGCTGCAGGGCGAGGCCCCAGCGCGCGCCGCGGAGGGGACTCGCGAGTTCCCAGACCGACGTGAGCGTGGCGTTCTCACCTTCGACGATGACCGTGATGTCGCTGCGGCGCAACAGCTTGAGCAGCGTCGCGAGGGCGGACTCGTCACCGCTGCCGTCGAATCCGCCGATGTCCTCGATCACGACGATGCCCTCGTACCCGGCACGGGGGAACGCGAGCGTCTCGGTCTTCGGTTCGGGCGCCACGATCGTCGGCGTGCTTCCGATGAGCGGGATGGCAGACAGCAGTGAGGCGGCTGTCGAACGAGGAGTGCCACCCAGGGCCACGATCAGCGCGTCGATGAGGGTTGAGCGATCGAGAGCAGAGTCACCCCGATGGCTCCATTCGTAGCCGTGCGCGAGAAGAGAAGTGCGGGGCGAGATCAGCGCCAGGTCGAGCGCGATCCCGTTCCTCTCGGCATGTTCGATTCGGGCGGCGAGGATGCTGCGCACGGCGGTGGTGCGACCCGATCCCGCAGGTCCCGTCACCAGCATCATTCCCGTCAGCGGCGCGTCGATGGGGGTGAGCCGTGTGGTCTCGACGGCGAACGCCTGCGCGTTCGCCGTCGGCGGCAGTTCGGGCCGGTGGAGTGTGTGGGGCACCTCGGGGATGCCGGGGGCCTTCGCGATGCCCCGGGAGTGCAGTGTCTCGGCCAGCGCGGCCAGCGCCTCGTCCAGGGCGTCGCTGTCGGTCCCGGACGAAGGCATGGCGAAGTGCATCTCCAGCTCGGACGGCAGGTGCATCGCTCGTCCGGCAGGAGCCGCGCGCAGCATGTCGGCGGACGCGCCGACCATGCCGTAGTCGTGGTCGGTGAGCATCCTCAGCACGAACGTCTCGGCGATGCTCGCGGCGACCGCGCTGGGAAGAGACATGGCGCGTTCGCTGGCCAGAATGACGTGCACCCCCACATGTCGACCGGCACGCAGGATGTCGACCAGTTGCGTGAACACACCGGTATCTGGTCCGTGATGTTCATAGAGATCCCGGAAGGCACCGAACCCGTCGACGAGGAGGAGCACCGGCGACGACGAGGAGCGGTCGTGCTCCCTCTCATCGATCAGATCTCGGATCATGCCGAGCAGACGCACGGTGCGATCGGCATCATCCGCGGGCACGATGTCGCCGGTCGACGGCAGGCCCGCGAGAGCGCCGAGGCGACCGCTGGCGGCATCGATGCCGTAGATGCGCGTCGCGTCGTCTCGCAGAACCGCCGAGACGGCGAACGTGATGAGAGCCGTCGTCTTGCCGGTTCCGGGAGCGCCGAAGATCGCGACGTTCCCCGAGGCTTTGAGGTCGACGACGTGGTCGGACTGGCGCTGCTGTGAGGGGTCGTCGGCGCGCCCGACGGCGATGCGCAGACCGTCGTCGCTGCCGGTCGATTCGGCGCTCGTGAGCTCTGTGAGCCGAGAGAATACAGGAAGCTGGTCGACCCACGGCCGTCGCGGATGCTCGAGCCGCAGTGCATCGGCGGCGACCTGGATGTTGCGGACCAGCCGCTCGATGTCGCGCGCTGCAGACGCGGCGCCGTCGTCGATGCGTGCACGGTCGGGAGCGACGGCCCACGGTCGGGAGTGGCCGAATGCGAGGTCTCCGACGTCGATGGTGTCTGCATGGGTCGCGTCGGAGCGTCCGCCGAGATAGGCGGTCTGGAAGTGGACCGAGCGGCCGGCGCCGATCTTCACCACGGCCCGCCCGGGCGTCTCGGGGGCGAAGTGTGCGGCGTCGGCGGTGCCGATGACGTCGTTGCTGTCGCTGGCATCGGCCATCCGCAACGCGACTCGGAGGTTGGTGTTGGCGCGCAGGTTGTCGCCGATGACCCCGGCCGGGCGCTGCGTCGCCATGATCAGGTGCAGGCCGAGCGAACGGCCGCGCTGGGCGATGTCGATGACGCCGTCGACGAATTCGGGGATCTCCTTCGCCAGCGCTGCGAACTCGTCGATGACGATGAGCAGAAGGGGAGGCGCGGCGATCTCGGATCGGCGCTCGAGTCCGGCCAGATCTTTGGCGCCGTGCTCGTTGAGGAGCTCTTCGCGGTAGCGCAGTTCGGCGCGCAGAGACGTGAGAGCGCGACGCACCAGGTGCTGGTCGAGGTCGGTCACGAGCCCGACGGTATGCGGCAGCGCCACGCAGTCGGCGAAGGCCGCGCCTCCCTTGTAGTCCACCAGCAAGAAGGTGACGCGGTCGGGGGAGTATGAGGCGGCGAGCGAGAGGATCCAGGTCTGCAGGAATTCGGACTTGCCTGCGCCGGTCGTTCCGCCGACCAGCGCGTGGGGGCCATGGGTGCGCAGATCGATCTCGACCGGGCCGGCGTCGCTCTGCCCGACCGTCGCGGGAAGGGTGCCGGGGTCGCGGTCGGCACCGGCCGTCCATCGGCTCTTCAGCGAGTCCGTCGCCTCCCAGCTCGCGACGACCTCGTGCGGGTCATCGAGCAGATTGCGGCGATCGATGTCGGCGAGCTTCACGCTGCGGGGCAGGTCGCTCTCGTCGAGCACCCGTGCGCCGGCATCCACGACGGGGGTGAGGCTGCGCGCGAACGACTCGGCGGCGGGGATGTCGATCCGCTCCACGGTCTCGAGAGGCACGACCGTGCCCGAGCGCACGAAGTGGGCGGCGGTGTGGCCGGACGCCGCGTCGATGGTGGTGCGGCAGGCGGCCGGGACGGCCGACATCGTCCGGGCCGACCAGATCACGTGCACGCCGACATCCGGGCCGTCTTCGGCGAGTCCGACCAACCGGGTGAGGTCTTCGTCCTCATCGTCGGCGACGACGAGCACGACGATGGTGGGCAGCGAAGGCGACTTCTGCACGGCGGCGAGGCGCTCATCGGTGTCGGATGCCTGTGCCTGCTCACGGCTGCGAATCGTGCGGTTCGCAGCGCTCGACGTACGGGTGGCGATGATGCCCTCGAGCTCCGTGAGCAGCAGTGCGCGATCGCGCGCGGTCGCCGTGAGGTGCGGGGCGCGGATCGGGCTGTAGACCGAATCTGCGTGGGGCACCCACTTCAGCCAGTCCCAGCCTGCGCTGGTGGGGAGATCAGGGAGGAAGGCGGTGAAGACGACGTCGGCGGGGGAGTGCAGGCCGAAGAGCTGAACGAGCACGGACCGTGTGATCGAGTCGGACCACACTCCTTCACCGGCGACGCCGATGGAGCCGCTCAGGTCGAGCCGTTCGAGCACCGGAACATCGGCGATCGTCTTCAGGGCGGCATGGGCGTCTTCCAGCTGCTTCCAGTCCTCGGTCGACGCCTCCCCCCGCGACGGCATCTCGAGTTCTGTGCGGCTGGGCAGTTCGCCGCTGCCGAGCCGGATCTCGAGATACGACCGGTGCTCCGCGCGTCGGGTCCACAGCACCGCACTGCGATCGCGGGCGGCGATGAGCAGGTCGGCCAGCGGCACGCTCTCGTGCTGGCGGGCCGGCCGCTCCTCGTCGTGGCGACGCTCGACCTCTTCGCGCACGCTCGTGAGCGTCGCGGTGAACTCGCGCCGCTGCTTCTTGAGTCGGCGTCGTTGGCCGATGCGTCCGTCGAGCCAGCTTCCGATCATGATCAACGGCGACAGTGCGACGAACGCGATGCTCAGCGCCGACTGGGTGACGGCGAACAGCGCGGCCCCCATGGCCAGTGGCGCCACCATCGCGATGAGGGGAAAGCGTGAAGGTTCGGCAGGCGTCGGAGGCGACGGGAGCTCCAACGGCGTCGGCGCGTAAACGGGATCGACTCGGGGCGACCTCTGGTGTCTCACGGCCGCTCGTCTGCGCAGCGAATTCGCGCCGCTGGTGGCGACGGGGTGAATGCGCACGTGCACCTCTCCCAGTCGGAGCACCGTGGGTTGCACGAGCGAGAGTGGGGTCGTCATCCGCGCCAGCTCACCCGATCGTGTCTCGAGGACGACGCCGTTCGCCGAGTTCAGGTCGCGGATAACCCGACTTTGCCCGGATGCCGTCATCACGAGGTGGTGCCGGGACACGCTCCTGTCGTGCAGCTCGACGCGATTCGTGCGCTCGCGGCCGACGCCGTTCTCGCCTTCCGCCAGGGTGAACCGCGAGCCGGCCTGGGGGCCGTCGAGAACGTCGAGGTAAGCCGCCGGTTCGACCACGCGCTCGGCCGCGCCCGCGTCCTGTTCGCGGATCACCTCGATGATCGCCCCGGCCTGCAGGCTCGAGACGCCGACCGGATCGGACGGGTCCAGCATGAGAGGTCGGTCTTCGGCGCGATGCACGAGGAGCGTCAGCGGCAAGGTGCGCTCGATGGCGGCGACGAAGAGGTTGCGGTCACCTGCTTCAGCGCGGGCGATGGTGCGCGCGAGTTCTCCGATGGTTGCCGTGACGTCGGCGGTCACCACGATGTCACGCGCGTGCTTCTGACCGTCCGGTGCGGTTTCGAGCAGCGAAAATTTGAGCCTCACAGACCCCCCTGTGGTCGCGTCTCGGTATATCGCCAAAAGCTTGACGAAAGGTCGACGCGTTCGGCTATGGTACTCGATTGGGGGCGCGGGATTGTCTCGTGCTGATGTATCGGAGGGTGTTGTTATGGCCAATGTGAAGCTCAGCTACGACGAGATGGATGCTGCGGCGAAGGATCTCGATGCGGGTCGCGAAGAGATCACGCAGAAGCTGCAGAGCATGCAGGTGAAGATCCAGGGGCTTGTGGCTTCGGGGTTCGTGACGGATCAGGCGTCGGGCAAGTTCAATGACGCGTACACGCGGTACACGCAGAGCGCGAACACGGTGATCGCCCAGTTGACGGAGATCTCGGCGTTCATCAGCGGCACTGCGAACGCGGGTCGTGAGTTCGACTCCCAGATCGCCTCGAAGATCAACTGATCTCGATGCTGGTGCCTGACCAGGCGCCGCTCGCGGGCAGTGAAGAGAGCGACCCTTCGGGGTCGCTCTCTGAGGAAGCTTTCCTCGTCGAGGTGGCGAGGATGTTCGCGCGCGGCAATGTGGAACGGTCGAAGCTCTGGACATTGTTCGACACGGCTGAGCTCTACATGGAGAAGCCGGAGTACCTCGGTGCTCCAGTTCTCGATACCGGAGCGAGCCTGGTGACGCCGGTGTTCTCGAGCCTCGATCGGTTGACGGCGTTCGTGAGCGCGCGAAGCGATGCGGACGCAGAGGGATTCGACTGGGTGCGGGTGACGGGTGCGGGGCTGTTCGCGTTGCCCGTGCGTGCGCGTCTGCTCGCCATCGATCCCAGTGAGCAGCCGACTGTCGTGATCGACCTGGGCGCGCGTTTTCCGCAACCCTTGCCACGCAACGGTGCGCCGACCTTGGCGATCAATTTGCAACGAGACGCGGACGGCAAGGTCAGCGGTGGACTGCCGGAGGAGGGATCTCATGTCGAGCTTTGAAGCATCGGGTCAGGCGATGAGCGCTGCCGGCCAGAGGTTCGTCCAGGCCGCGGAGGCGCTCTCTGCGCACCCGATCCACAGCCTTGCGGTCGGCGACGTCGGGTCCGCCGAGGTGGCTGCTGCTCTGCACGCCTTCCAGAGCGAATGGGGTGCATACCTGCGCCTCCGCGCGGATGCCTCGCGCCGGGCGGAGGCGACGTTGACCGGCGCTGCCCGCGACATCGCCCGGGCAGATGAACTGATCGCGCAGCGCGCCGACCGGTTGGGACGGGTGTGATGGCGATGGTGACGGCCCATTCACGGGTGGAAGATCTCGTTCCTGGAGATCTATCGGCGATCGCCTCAGCGCGGGACATGCTCGGCAGCGGTATCGCTCCGGTGCAGGGTGCGGCAGCGACGTTAACCGGGCTGCAGGTGCAGGGGTGGAAGGGTGTGGCGGCCGATCGGTTTGCGCTGGTTGCGCCCCGTGAAGCTCAGAAAGTGAGTGTCCTTCCCGGCGCCTTCTCCCGATCGGCATCGGCGATGAGCCGGTGGGAATCCGCGTTCATCGCCGCGCGCGCCCAGGCCGCAGAAGCGGTGCGGTTGGCTGCGCGTGCAGACGCGCTGACCGCCCAGTCGCGGTCGGACTATCAGACTGCGGTTGCGAGCGCCCAGGCCGCATCGGTGCCCGTGACCTCGCCGACGCAACCGGTCACGTTCGTCGATCGCGGGGCGACATTCAACGCGCAGGCGCAAGCGACCCTCGCAACCGCGCTCAGTTCGCTGAAGGCTGTCGAGTCGGAGGTCGCATCGGCGATCCGGCCCACGGCAGATCTGCCTCGTGTAGATCCGAAGGATCGCGAAGGGTGGGAACAGGTTGTGATGTTCTTGCCCGACGTCGTCTTCCCTGGTGTGATCGGCGGAATCGTCGATCTGGCCGTCGGGCTCGCGGAGTCAGGATGGTGGATCTTCGAGACCTTTGATCCCTTCCGGTTCATCGTCGACCAGATCAACGGCGGTGATGGCGCGTACGGTGCCTGGATTGAAAACATGAAGCGTCGGTTCGGCGAGGTGGGCGACACCATCGGCTACATGGTCACGCATCCGGGGGATGTCATCGGCGCGATCCTCGCCGACTTCTTCGCCGTAGATCTGTGGGCGAACGAACCCGGCGTAGCTTTCGGGCGCGTTGCTCTCAACGCTGCTCTCCTCGTCACCGGCGTCGGCGGCTTCCTGAAGGGCGTCAAAGGTGTGACCATCACCGCCAAAGCCGCGCAGGCGGCCCGGCTCGAGAAGCTGGAGCTTGAGAGAATTGCGAAGCTGGCAAGGCTGGAGACGCGCGCCACGCAACAGCTTGATGGCAGCAAGGGCGTCAGGGTTGACAACGGCAAGATTGTGGTTGACGGCAAGCCCGCGATGACCGTGGCAGAGTGGACCGAAAAGTACGACGTCAGTACTCATAACATGAACGCCGAGCGCGCCACCCTTGGGGCGTACCGTTCGGGAGACCCAACGAGCTATGAGAAGCTCGCCGCGGAGTCTGGGGATTCGTATTTCGGCATGCCGAGCTCGAAGACCACCGACATGTGGAACGACACGAGAGATGCTTACGGCCTGACCGATGCGCAGATGTACGAACTCTTCAATCGCCCTTTCCTGGACGAGATTATCGATAAGGGGCTCCCGATTCGATTTAATGAAGACCCGGATCACGCGAAAGGTCTGTCACTAATTAAGGAGTGGGCCTACTTGCAGGAAAAAGGATACGTTCTCGACCCGATCACAAATGTTGCGACCAAGGAGGACTAGGGATGTACATAGATGATTTGAGAAAACTCAACGGCATTCTCCTCGAACGGTTCGGGCGGCGCATCGAAATTGACGCGAGCCAAGAATCGAGTGACTTTATTACGGTCATCCTCGACGGCGTGCACTCCTTCAGCTTTGGGTGGTCGAAGGTCCCTGGGCAGAGTCTTGGATTTGTGCACAATCTTCCAGGTAATATACGGCAGACAGTGCTCCTAGGGGAGGATACGGCCTTCATTTCGAATACCGAAGAGGGGTTGGCCTCTGCACTTGATCGCATCGAAGCGTTTTGTTCCTCGCCGAAGCCGTATCGCGAGCCGAACTTTGGAATACTCGAAGCCTCGCTGACGGAAGTTGTCTCCGGGGCTGGAGGGGTCTCCAAACTCGCCCATCTTCAGTCTGTTCTGCGATCTGTGTTCGAGGATCGCTTCGCCGTGGCCCGTCTTGCACCCACATTGGTGTTTGTCCTCGATGAGCGGTTCGTATTCGAGGTTGCGTGGGATCAAGGCGATCTAGATATGAGGGTCGTCCTTTCCGGTGGACACTTCAGCTCCGATCTCGCAGGCTACTCGACTCGGCATCTAACAAATAGTGCCGCCGGCATTGGGACTCTTGTTCGAGCCGCTGATGAATACTGCCGCGCCCATCTCTGAAGCGTTCTACCTGGGAATGCCGATCAGATGTACATCTCAATTTCGAGAACTCCGCAATGCCGTGGAGGATCACTGCGGAAAGACAGCGAGGGGGCCAGTTGATTGATGGTCATGAACTCAATTTCGGATTCATTTAGCTCGGACGTGATTCTGTCAGTAAACAGGGCGATGTGGGATGCTGTCCTGCCTACGCTCCGAAGCGTTTCCGTTCGCGCCATCCATCCGACAATCGACGTGAGGTTCATTTACGAATCTTTAGGAGACCGAGAGCGTCTCGTCACCGACGACATAGAAACCCGAATTATTGCAGACTTCTGTGAAGACGTAGTGATTGGGTGTGTTCCAGTCGAAGTGCCGATCTATGACCAGCGAGTCTTGTTGGAAGGTGAAAGGTGGGTGTTCTTGAGATACGAAGAAACCTCTGCGGGGCCAATTGAATGAGTGTTGGTGTTCGGCCGACTTGGGAGCAGCAGGAAAACGTTGCAATCGCCTTAGGTGCGTTCGCCGAAAGACCTCTGCACGGACGCGAAGGATAGGTTTGGTCTGAGCAGGCCCGAAATGTTCGAGCTCTACAACCGGCCGTTCCTCCAGGAGATCGTTGACAAGAGGCTGCCCGTGAAGTTCTCCGAAAACCCCGACAAAGACGAGGGTTACCTGCATGACGAGTATCTGTTCCTGGGAGAAAAGGGCTACGTCTTCCACGAGGATACGCTTACGATGACGCCACCGAAGGGTTGAAGATGTATATCTTAGATCTCGAAGATTTCTACAGAAAAGCTAACGCGTACTTCGGTTCTCGAGGGCGTGTTAGGTCCATGAACTCGGCGGACGGAAAGGTAAAGCTACTCCTATACGGTGTAGATGTGTTCTATCTGGGGCTGCCAAATAATCCCAGGGCGGGTATCACGTTTCAGTATGAGGCGTCCGCGACAACCCGCACTCAGGACTTCTTCGGCGTGAGGCTGAGCGCTGTCGAGAACACCCAGGAAGATGTTGAGAGAGCGTTTGACGTGATCGACAACTTTGCTCGGCTTCACCTTCCCGACAAGTATCTGCGGGCCTGGGATGAGTCGGTATCTGAGCCGTCCTGACCGGATTCAGCCAATTGACGATATGCAATTTTGAATCAAGAAACGAGACGGTTCCCTTTGAGTACCGCTGTGGAATAAGCCGGTCTCGCTCTACCACCCGGATGACATGACTATCCGTGGAAGGTTCGCTCCCGTCGCCGTCAGTGACCCGGGCTCCGACGCAGGTCAACCAGAGGAATTGATCTCCCCGATCACGTTGAAGGGAGTAGATGGATGAGCGGTCGCTCGAGGCTGGGCGCGTCGTTGGTGGCCGTGGTTTTCGCAATCGCGGTGCTAGCAGGGTGCGGATTGAGTGCAGAGGAGAAGGTCAAGGTGCAGGAGGCGCAGTTGAAAGAACTCATCGCCCAGGCCGACGCGTGGGGAGCGGAGGTCATTGCACAAGTCCCGGCGTCTGAGGTGGAGCTACTCTCCGACAACGTTGGCGGGGCACGCGGGGTCAGCGACTACAACCAGCAGTGGCCGCGTTACTACTACTTTGCGCAAACCGTCGTGCTTCGTGCGGATGGTCCGCGGACACCCACGCAGATGGCGGACGACATAGAGCCGTGGTTGGAGGATCAAGGCTGGGAGCGGAATAAGGGCTCTGAATTCCCGCCCGACGATGACAGATTCGAGCGCGACTATTACCGCGACGGATACCACCTGGTCGTCGAGGTCTATACCGAGCCTCCGCCGCGGGCGCAATCGATCAACTTCACAATCGTGACACCGCAGACGGATCCTGACCGTCGCTGAGCTCGACGCTTCACGATGCAGCGACACCAATTTTGGGGAACGAGAACGGACTGATGAGCGCTCGGATACGCGTGAGTAATGTGCTGCTCGTTCTATTCGCCGCTGTGGCTGTCTTGTCTGGATGTGGAGTGAGCGCGGAGGAGAAGATCGTGGTGCAAGACACGCAGCTGAAAAAAGCCATCTCGCAGGCCGACGGGTGGGGCGAGGAGATTACAGCTCAGATCCCAGTGGCGGAGATCGAGCCCGAGTCGGACTCCCACAACATAGGCGGAGTGCGAAAGACGAGCGACTACGGCGCAGAGTGGCCGAAGTATTACTACTGGGCTCAGATCGTGGAGCTGAGGCAGGAAGGCGCGAGGACGCCGACGCAGGTCGCGGACGATCTAGCTCCTTGGTTGGAGAGCCAGGGGTGGGAGCGGAATGCCGATAGTGAGTTCCCGCCGGGTAAAGAGAGCATCGAGCGTGACTACTACCGCGATGGGTATCACCTCGTCGTCGAGGTCTACACCGAGCCTCCTCCTCGCGCGCAGTCGCTCCATTTCACTATCGTGACGCCGGCTACAGACCCCGACCGTCGCTGAGCGCGACTCGCCACGCCGACCGCACCGGAGTTGTCCACAGGGGTCTCATGGCGTCAGTCGCGTTCGGCTATGGTGCTCGACTGGGGGCTCGAGGATCTCTCGTGCCGATGTATCGGAGGGTGTTCTTGTGGCGAATGTGAAGCTGAGTTGAGTGCGAAGGAGAAGACGGCGGTGCTCGAAACACGGTTGAATGAACTCTTCGCGAAGGCAGACGGCTACTCGGAGAGGCGGGGGTGACGGTGCCGTTCTCGATCTGGAAGACGGTCGGCTCATGGGTGGAAAAGCTCTGGGAGATCAGTGGCACCCGGCCGAGTGTCGATCCCAGCAAAATCGAGTACTCGTCCGCCACCGTGCCCACGGATGATGCTGGCGCGGTCTATGTCGGTGATATGTGGAACGACACGAAGATGAAGCATGGGCTGGACGATGACACCATGTTCGAGCTTTTCAAGAAGCCTTTTCTCCGCGAGATCGCCGAAAAGAAGCTGCCAGTGAGATTCACGGTTCACCCGATCGAAGACGGCGACTACTTTCTGCAGAAAGAACTCAGCTTCCTCGAAAGCTTGAACTATACCTTCCACCCGGACACGCTGATGATGTATCCGCCGGAGGATTGAAGTCGTGCTCATTTCCGATGTGCAAGATTTTTGCGAGCTGGCCCGTAGGTATTTCGGCTCGAACGGGCGGTGTCTCGCCGCGAGCCCAACGGACGGCGAAGTGCAACTGCTCCTGTACGGAGTCGAGGTCTTCTACTTGCGCATGCCCGAGCCGCGGATGACGACTTTTACGTTCGCATACGAAGTTTCTGACAAGCTCCGCACGTTCGACTACTTCGGGGAGTGGCTCAGTGCGCAGAACACGGCGGAGGACATGGATCGAGCGTTCGGTGTTCTCGACCGGTTCGCGAGGTTGCGTCTAACGGACAAGTACCTCGACGCCTGGGAAGCCTCACGCTCCGAGCGTGAGTAGCGCGCCGGAACGCCCGCCGCGCTATGCCCCCAGCGCCGCTGACACCACAGCCCGCGCTTCCGACTGCACCTCGGCGAGGTGCTCCGGCCCGAGCAGGCTCTCGGCGTACAGCTTGTAGACGTCTTCGGTGCCCGAGGGGCGCGCGGCGAACCAGGCGTGCTCTGTCTGCACCTTCAGGCCGCCGATCGCCGCCCCGTTGCCGGGGGCGTGCGAGAGCTTGGCGACGATCTCCTCGCCGGCGAGCGTCGTCGCGCTGACGGCCTCGGGGGCGAGCTTGCCGAGGGTGGCCTTCTGCTCGGGCGTGGCCGGAGCATCCACCCGCTGGTAGGCCGATGAGCCGAACGCCTGCTCGAGCTCGGCATAGCGCTCCGACGGCGACTTGCCCGTCACGGCGATGATCTCGGCGGCCAGCAGGCACAGCAGGATGCCGTCCTTATCGGTCGACCACACCGAGCCGTCGATGCGCAGGAACGAAGCCCCCGCCGACTCTTCGCCGCCGAAGGCGACGGAGCCGTCGAGCAGCCCGGGCACGAACCACTTGAAGCCGACCGGCACCTCCAGCAGGCGGCGGCCGAGCGACTCGGCGACCCGGTCGATGATCATCGACGACACGAGGGTCTTGCCGATCGCGGCATCCCGCGGCCACTGCGCACGGTGCGAGAACAGGTAGTCGATCGCGACGGCCAGGTAGTGGTTCGGGTTCATGAGACCGGCATCCGGAGTCACGATGCCGTGCCGGTCGGCGTCGGCGTCGTTACCGGTGAGCACGTCGAAGTCGCCCTTCTTGGCGACGAGCGAGGCCATGGCCGACGGCGACGACGGATCCATGCGGATCTTCTCGTCCCAGTCCAGCGTCATGAAACGCCAGGTCGGATCGACCTCGGGGTTCACGACGGTGAGATCGAGGTCGTAGACCTCTTTGATGAGCGCCCAGTACTCCACGGATGCTCCACCCAACGGGTCGGCACCGATGCGCACTCCGCCGCGGCGGATCGCCTCGATGTCGATGATCGTCTCGAGGTCGCGCACGTACGCGTCGCGGAAGTCGTAGGTGGCGAGGGTGTCGGCGTCGAGGTCGGCGAAGCGCACGCGATGCACGCCCTCGAGACCGTTCTCGATGAGCTGGTTCGCGCGGTCGGCGATCCATCCGGTCGCGTCGGTGTCGGCGGGGCCGCCGTGCGGCGGGTTGTACTTGAAGCCGCCGTCGCGCGGTGGGTTGTGCGACGGGGTGACGACGATGCCGTCGGCGCGGCCGCTCGCACCAGCGGTGAGGGTGCGGTTGAAGGTGAGGATCGCATGGCTCAGCGCCGGGGTCGGCACGTACGAGTCGCGGGCATCGACGCGCACGTCGACGTCGTTCGCGACGAGCACCTCGATCGCACTGCGCTCGGCCGGGAGCGAGAGGGCGTGGGTGTCGCGGCCGAGGAACAGCGGACCGCTGATGCCCTGGCTGTTGCGGTAGTCGACGATCGCCTGCGTCGTCGCCAGGATGTGGTTCTCGTTGAAGCTGCCGCTGAGCGACGATCCGCGATGGCCGCTCGTGCCGAACGCGACGCGCTCGGCGGTCACGTCCGGTCGAGGAACACGGTCGTAGTAGGCGGCGATCAACTCGTCGACATCGATGAGGTCACTTTCCTCCGCGGGGAGGCCGGCACGGCTCGTCATGTGCTCAGTCTGCACCGATCCGGCCCGAGACGAAACTTCGTGTCCGCCGGGGGATCCGCCGAGGGAGGGGAGGGCTAAGGTGAAACGCGTGACTGAACGCCGTACCTACAGCTATCTGGGACCCGCAGGAACCTTCACGGAGGCCGCGCTCGACCAGGTCGCCGAGGCCCGCGGACAGCAGTGGCGCGCGGTGCACAACGTGGGCGAAGCGCTCGACGACGTACTCGAGGGGCGCAGCGACGCCGCGATGATCGCGATAGAGAACTCCATCGAGGGTGGCGTCTCCACCACGCAGGATGCTCTGGCGACTCTGCCGGGCCTGCGCATCATCGGCGAGTATCTGGTGCGCGTGAACTTCGTGCTCGTCGCGGCTCCCGGCACCACGCTCGACCAGGTGAGCGTCATCGCCGCACACCCCGTGGCGTACGCCCAGTGCCACGGCTGGCTCGGCGCGAACATCCCCGCGCACTCGCACGTACCGGCATCCAGCAACGTCGCCTCGGCCATCGGCGTGCTCGACGGCACGCTTCCGGCGCAAGCCGCGATCGCCGCCCCCGGCATCGTCAACCACTACGACGTCGAGGTGCTCGCGTCCGGCATCGGCGACAACGCGAACGCCGTGACCCGGTTCGTGCTCGTCTCGCGCACCACGGCTCCGCCCGCCCCGACCGGCGCGGACAAGACCTCGCTGATCGTCGAACTGCCGCACGACCACCCGGGTTCACTGCTCGAGATGCTCGAACAGTTCTCGACCCGCGGCATCAACCTGTCACTCATCGAGTCGCGTCCCATCGGAGACGAGCTCGGCCGCTATCGCTTCGTGATCGACGCCGACGGCCACATCGAGCACGAGCGTATGGCCGATGCCCTGCTCGGCATCCGTCGTTTCAGCCCGCGCGTGGTGTTCCTCGGCTCGTACCCGCGCGCCGACCGTCAGATCGTGCACTATCCCGACCGCTACGCCGACGACGTGTTCGTCGAAGCGCGCGACTGGCTGCGCGCCATCGTCTCGGGCGAGCCCGAAGACTGAGCTCGCTGCTTCCCGCGCGCTCAGTGCTCGCGGAAGTTCGGCCAATCGCTGCCCGGCGTCATCCGGGAGTACAGTGCCCCCTTGGCGATCGCGAGCGACGGGTACGTGCCGGCGGAAGCATCCGCCCCCGCCATCGTGACCCGGTAGCCCTCGTCGTCGTGACGGATGCTTCCGACCACTCCGTTCCGGCCGTAGGCGACCCAGAGCGCGAGCGTGGTGGTGGTGTTCATCGGTGAACTCCTCTCCTGCGCTGAGGGTACGCCCGCGCGGTCGCGTTGGCCAGACCCCTCTCCACTGTGCCTGGCCTGGCGTGGCGGCGCGGCGACATGCTGCGGGATCGATATGTCACGTCAAAACGCGTGTGAACGTGACATATTGATCCCGCAACGGCTGGCGGGGCGAGGCTGGCGGGGCGGAGCGGGGCGGTCAGCGGCGAGACGAGATGGCGCGGCGTACGCGGAACGCGAGCGCAGCGCCACCGTCAGCGAGATCGAGCTGGGTGACTCGGATCACGATCCAGCCATGATCCTCGAGGTCGCGTTGCCGACGGATATCGGTGCGCCACTGCTCTCGATCCGTCCGGTGACCGTCGCCCTCGTACTCGATCGCGATGCGCCACTGCGGATACGCGAGGTCGACCCGAGCGACGAATCGGCCATCGACTCGCACGGTGTATTGCAGCACGGGCTCAGGGAGGTGAAAGGCGCCCAGCAGAATCCGCGTTTCGGTCTCCTTGGGCGACTCGCTGCCTTCGCGCACGAGTTCCAGTGCTGCGCGCACCTTGCCGCATCCGGGAAAGCGCCCCCACTCGCTCAGCCGACGATCGATCATCGCGATCGTGGCCGGAGGGCGGTCGCCCCTCAGCCCGGGATAGTTCTGCGCGCGGGTCATCGAAGCCTCCACGATCACGGCAGTCTGGAGCGGAGCCAGCTCGGCGGCGCATACGACGACGGTCGCGATCGGATCGAGCACGGGGATGCCGTCGATCTCGCACACGGTGAGCCGGTCGGCCGACAGCCGTCGGCCGCGGACCCCGGCCGTGCGGGGCGGAGACGCGCCGGTTGCCACCGCGACGTCCACGGGCTCGTCGATACGCCACGGCATCGGAAGGGGGAGTCCCCACAGCCGCGCGGCTGTGCGCCCGGCGAATGCCTGCCCCGGGCGGAGGCGCGGCACGAAGCACGCGACGCGCTCAGCGAATGTCTCCGGATGCTGGAGGGCGCGTACCCCGTCGAACGGACGAGCGAGCTCGCCGGAGGACAACCGTGTGCGACCGATTCCCGAATGCTCGGCTCTGCGCACCGAGAAGCAGGGACCGAGCGAGGGCGGGAGGGGGATCCGATGACGCATCGCCCCATCGTCGCCGTGCCCGGCATCGCGCGAGCGGGCGAAAGCATCCGTCCCCATGTTCTGTGGACAACTCGCCCTGTGGACAGCGCGCGCCCCGAGCTCCCTCTCCCTACCCCACCCCACCCCACCGCTACCCCGCGCTGCGGGATCAATATGTCACGCCAAACAGCCCGGGAAGCCGACATATTGATCCCGCGGCGGAAAAAGCGCAGAGAGGAGGGGGAGGGAGAGGCGAAACCCCTACAGCGCCGCGGCGATCAGCTCCAGCGTCTGGGCGCGACCCGCGGCCGAGGCGGCGGGTTCGGCGGCATAGGCCCCGGCGACGGGCGAGAGCATGACCTCGTCGACGCCCCAGCGTGCGGCGAACTCGCGCACCTCGGTGGCGACCGACTCGCCCGTGCCGACGAACCAGCGCGAGCGTCCGGCGGCGACGGCCTGGTCTGTCGCGGCATCTGTCGTCGCGGCGAGTGCCTCTTCGACCGTCTCGAGCGCGATGAGCGGCTGGTTCAGGCGCAGCCGCGCCATCATGCGCAGCTGCGGCAGGGCGCGCGCCTCGGCCTCTTCGACCGTGGGCGAGGCGACGGCGTTGACCGTGAGGAACGTGCGGGGTTCCGGATGCTCCTCGCTGGGCTGGTATCCGGTGCGGTACAGGTCGAGCGCGCGCTCGAGGCCCTGGCCCGAGAAGTGGTTCGCGAAGACGTACGGCAGGCCGTGGGATGCTGCGAGCTGAGCCGAGTAGTCGCTCGAACCGAGCAGCCACACCTCGGGGGCGCCGGTCGCGGCGGGCGTCGCGCGCACGGTGTACTCGCCGCCGGAGGTGAAGCGCACGGTGGCGCCCTCGCCCGAGACGAGCGCCGCGATGTCCTGCACGTTGCGGGGGAACTGTTCGACGTCGCTGGTTGTGCCCGAGCCGCGCAGCAGCTGGGTGATCACCGGGTCGCTGCCGGGGGCGCGCCCGAGGCCGAGGTCGATGCGTCCGGGCGCGATGGCTTCGAGCGCCGCGAACTGCTCGGCGACGATGAGCGGGGCGTGGTTGGGCAGCATGACGCCGCCTGATCCCAGACGGATGCGCGAGGTGCGGGTCGCGGCGGCGGCGATCAGCACGGGGGGAGTGGTGGAGGCCACGGCCGGCATGTTGTGGTGTTCGGCGAACCAGTAGCGGCGATAGCCGAGCCGGTCGGCGATCTCGGCGAGCGAGAGGGAGGCGGCGATGGCCTCGGAGCTGGTCTGCCCCGTGCGCACCGGCACGAGGTCGAGGACGGAGAGTGCGACGTCATTCATCCCCTGCTGCAACCGGCGGGGAGGGTGGGGCATTCCCGGCGCGACCCTCGACGTGCTCGTGGGGCGCGGGCCGGACGCGGATCGCGCCGGGAGTGCATGGGGTGATCAGGCGGCTGCCGGCGCGCGGCGCGGTGCGAAGGCATCCGCCAGCGATCGACCGGCCAGGCGGTAGCGGATGCTCCAGCCTGCGCTGTAGCTCTGCTCGGGCAGTGCGGCGAGACGAGCGCGATCGTCGGGGTCGAGTCCGTCGCGGACTGCCTCGCGCAGCAGGTCGTCCTTCGTGGCCGGGTACTCCATGTCGGCCAGGAAGCGGTCGAGTGCGGGGGAGGTGGGCATGAGACTTTCCTTTCCGGGAGAGGGAGGGGGCACGCGACCGCGCGCCCCCTCGCGATGTGAAATGAGGTGAGGTGAGCCGTGGCCTCGATCAGGCGTCGATCGCCTGCCGCTGGTCGACCGATTCGACCGAGATCTTGCGCGGCTTCGCGCGCTCGCTCACGGGGATGATGACCGACAGCACGCCGCTTTCGTACGAGGCGCTGATGGCATCGAGATCGACGCCCTCGCCGAGCGTGAACTGGCGCAGGAACGTGCCGGCACCGCGTTCGCGGGCGAGCCAGCGGACGCCCTCCTGGGTGTCGGCGGTGCGTTGGGCGCGGATCGTCAGCTGCGCACCGTCGAGATCGACGTCGATCGAACCGGGGTCGGCGCCGGGCAGGTCGGCATGCAGGATGTAGCGGTCACCGTCGCGGTAGAGGTCCACCGGCATTGACCGGGGTGCGCGAACGGAGTCGAGCACGCTCGCGGCGAAGCGGTCGAGCTGACTGAACGGATCGAAGGTGAGTGCCATGGGTGTCTCCTTTCGTGCGGCCCTCTCGGGCTCGATATCCGATGCAGATGATCTGCATCGTTTGCTGTAGATTTTTTATAGAACAAACACCGCCCGGTTCGCAAGTCCGTCGAGGAGAGAACAGATGCCGCACCGCGACTCGCGCACACCGCTCTACGGCATCGCCGTCGCGGCTCAGCTCGTCGAGCTGCCCGAGGCGACCCTGCGCCTCTTCGAGAGCAAGGGACTCCTGACGCCGGCCCGCAGCGATGGCGGTACCCGCCGCTACAGCGACGACGACATCGACCGGCTGCGCCGAGCCGCGCAGCTGCGCGAAGACGGCATCAACATCGTGGGCATCGCCCGCGTGCTCGCCCTCCAAGACGAGAATGCCGGTCTGCACGGAGAGAACGCCGACCTGCGCGAGGCGCTCGACGAGAGGTGACCCGGGTGGACGGCCGCTAATCTGGCCGGATGGATGCCGAGATCTTCTATGTGCTGGTCGGTGCCGTGGTCGTGGCGGCGATCGCACGATGGCGGGGATGGCCGGCTCCGCTGCTCGTGACGGTGGTGGCGCTCGCGGTGTCGTTCCTGCCGTTCGTGCCGGAACTGCGCGCCGACGGACACCTGCTGCTGAACCTGGTGCTGCCGCCGCTGCTCTACTCGGCAGCGCTCGACGTCTCGTTCGTGAGCTTCAAGCGCAGCCTCCCCCAGATCCGTCGCCTGGGCATCTGGCTCGTACTGCTGACCGCGGTCGCCGTGGGGCTCATCGCCTGGTGGATCTTCCCCTCGCTCACCCTTCCCGGTGCCCTGCTGCTCGGCGCGATCGTCTCGCCGCCCGACGCGGTCTCGGCCGCCGCGATCGGCCGCAAGCTCGGTCTGCCGCGCCGCATCATGTCGGTGCTGTCGGGCGAGAGCCTCATCAACGACGCGACCTCGCTGACGCTGTACCGGGTGTTCGCCGCGATCCTCGCCGGGGCCACCCTCACGGTGTGGGACGGCGTGTGGCAGTTCATCGTCGCCGTCGCCGTCGGGGTGGCGATCGGCCTGGTCTTCGGCATCGCGCTGCACCAGCTGCGCATGCGCATCTCCGACCCGGTGGTGATCGGCACGTTCGGCCTGCTGGCCCCGTTCGGCGCCTACGCGATCGCCGAGCACCTCGGTGGATCGGGTGTGCTCGCCGTGGTGGCGATGGGACTCTATGTCGGCTTCAACGCCCCGCGCACCGACTACACGACCCGTCAGCAGGAGAAGCCGATCTGGCTGTCGGCCGACTTCCTGCTCGAGAGCTTCGTGTTCGCGTACATCGGGTTGCAGCTGCCGCGGGTGGTCAGCGACCTGGGTGCCGAGTCGATCGGCGAGATCCTGCTGCTGTCGGGCGTCGTGCTACTGGTCGTGCTCGTCGTGCGACCGCTGTTCATCTTCCCGGCCAACGCCTGGGCGAACTTCCAGGACCGCAAGCGTCTCGAGCGCTGGGATCGCGGGGTGGAATCGGGCGAGTTCCAGAAGCGTCAGAAGCAGTCGCGGCGGTGGGGCCAGTTCACGCCCGATGAGCTGCGCACCCAGATCGTGCGCGACCGCATGGCCGGGCTGCAGCTCACCTGGAAGGACAACGCGGTCATCTCCTGGGCGGGCATGCGCGGCGTGGTCACACTGGCGACCGCGCTCGCCGCGGCCGATCTGGCGACGCTCGACGAAGAGGCCTCGCACGCCATCGTCGTGGTCGCGTTCGTGGTGACCGTCGGCACGCTGCTGCTGCAGGGCCTCACGCTGCCGCTGCTCATCCGCCGCCTCGAGATCGCCAGCGACGTCGACCAGGAAGACGACGAGCGGGCCCTCGCCGCAGTGAAGGAGAAGAGCCGCAAGGCGGGCAAGGAGTTCCTCGCCGAGAAGCGCGTCGAGTGGGAGGCGAAGTACGGCGAGGTCGACCTCTCGATCTTCGATGCCTTCGCGAAGCGCATGACCCGGGTCGAGAAAGACACCGACGAGGCCCAGGAGGTCGAGGATGCCGCCACCAAGCCGTCGTACGAAGACCTCGTCTCGCTCTCGAAGGGCTGGCTGCAGGTGCGCCGCGAGATCCTGCTGAAGGAGCGCGACGCCGGCAACCTCGACGAGGAGGTCATGCGCGAGCTGATCGCGGCGATGGATGCCGAGGAGCTGGCGATGGACACCCGCAGCGCCACCCGTCCGGGAGAGCGCGCGTAGGTTCCGGTTCACGCACGAGCGCCCCGCCCTGGAAGGGGCGGGGCGCTCGTGCAACGGGCAGGCTCAGCGGGTGGCTGCGGGCTCCGTGCCGACAGCATCCGCCTCGAGCGCAGCGGTGTCGTCATCGTCGTTGTCATCGGCGAAGGGCAGGCCCTCGCGCGGTGCGTTGTAGAGCTCCTCGTTCAGGATGCCCTCGCGCTTGGCGACGATCGCCGGCACGAGCGCCTGGCCCGCGACGTTGACCGCGGTGCGACCCATGTCGAGGATCGGGTCGATCGCGAGCAGCAGGCCGACGCCCTCGAGCGGCAGGCCCAGGGTCGACAGCGTGAGGGTGAGCATCACGACCGCGCCGGTGGTGCCGGCGGTGGCGGCGGATCCGACCACCGAGACGATCACGAGCAGCAGGTACTGCACGAAGTTGAGTTCGATGCCGAAGAACTGGGCGACGAAGATCGCGGCGATGGCCGGGTAGATCGCAGCGCAGCCGTCCATCTTGGTCGTCGCACCGAACGGCACGGCGAACGAGGCGTACGAGCGGGGCACGCCGAGGTTGCGCTCGGTGACGCGCTCGGTGAGGGGCAGGGTGCCGATCGACGAGCGGCTGACGAACGCCAGCTGCACGGCGGGCCACACGCCCGAGAAGAACTGCTTGATCGAGAGGCCGTGCGTCTTCACGAGGATCGGGTAGACGACGAACAGCACGAGAGCGAGGCCGAGGTAGACGGCGATCGCGAACCAGCCGAGCGAGGCCAGCTTCTCCCAGCCGTACTTGACGACCGCCGCGCCGATGAGGCCGAAGGTGCCGAGCGGGGCGATGCGGATGATCCACCACAGCACGCGCTGGATGACCTTGAGCAGCGACTCGGTGAACGCGAGGAACGGCTCGGCCTTCTTGCCGGCCTTGAGTGCGGCGATGCCGACGGCGGCGGCCACGACGATGACCTGCAGGATGTTGAAGCTCACGCTCGAGGTCACGGCGCCCGCCTCGGGGTTGAACGAGCTGCTCACGCCCAGGCCGAGGAAGTTCTGCGGGATGAGGCCCAGCAGGAAGTTCCACCAGGTGCCCACGGTGTACGGGTCGCCGGTCTCGAGGCCTTCGCCGACGCGGTTGCCCGGCTGGATCACGAGGCCCAGCACGATGCCGATGACGACGGCGATGAACGCGGTGATCGCGAACCACAGCAGCGTCTGGCCGGCGAGGCGGGCGGCGTTCTGCACGCGACGCAGGTTCGAGATGCTGGCGACGATGGCGGTGAAGATGAGGGGCACGACGGCGGCGCGCAGCAGCGTGACGTACGAGCTGCCGATCGTGTCGAGCGTGGCCGAGAGGCCGTTCGGGTTGTCGGCGGTCGCGCCGAGCTGGCGGCCGATGAGGCCGGCGGCGACGCCGAGGACGAGGGCGGCGAGGATCTGGAAGCCGAACGAGGTCAGCAGCTTCCGGATCGGTCCGCGGGTGTCAGGCGCCTTGGCGGCGCGAGAGGTGGTACTCATTGCGGGGGAACTCCAGAGACAAATCGCGGCATGCCGATATACACGCCATAACGCTCAACGCTATGTCTGTCTGAGAATTCCCTGGGTGGAAATGACGAAGGATGACGGATGGCGGAGCATCCGCAGCATATTGGTTGACGAACCGTTCAGCCTTGAAGTTCATCCAATCGATGGATAGTTTAGATGTGTGCCTGCCAACGAAGGCAGGCCATGAACAACCTCGGAGGGTATGTCATGAACAAGATCAAGACGAAGTTCGCGGTGGGGGCGGCGGCATTGGCTTTGGCCGCCGCAATGGGCGGACTGGGCGCCGCGTCTCCCGCTAGTGCTGTCACGCACGAAACCCTCGCATTTATGTCAGGCGGCGGCGGAGGAGTGAGCTGCGCCGTGCAGGGCTACCACCAATCTCAGCAGCTCAAGAGCCAGGGGTACACGGTGCACAACTTCTGGTGTTCGGGTATCTATCTCTTTGTTTCCGTGAGCAAGTAGCCCCTGCACCAACGATCGAGCGGGTGCCCATTGTGCTGGGCACCCGCTCGATCGTTGCGTACGAACTACTCAGCGGTGAGGCAGTCCTGGCCGGCGGACGTGATGGTCTCCTGCGCGAGCGCGAAGTCCTTCTCATTGGTCGTCGCGTTCTGGTCACCCTTGGCGATGGCGTCGAGCGTCTCGTTCGAGACCTCGGAGTCGACGAGAGCTTCCGAGATGCACAGCATGACGGGCTCGGTCAGTGTGTCACCCATGCCCTGGTCTTCGAGGACCTTCTGAAGGCCGTCGGCCACCTTCTCTGCGGACGGGCGCTCGACGGCGCCACCACAGGCGGCGAGCGAGAGGGCGAGGGCCGCGGCGGGCAGGGCCAGCAGCAGGCGGGAGCGGGTGCGCAGTTTCCGGTCGAAGTTCATCATGGTCTCAGGCTAGCGGCTCTCAGCCCACTGATAGGAATATCGATATGGGGATATCTACCCATCCCGTTCTTCTGCTAGAGAGCGGGAACTCTGGCACGATGGCCTCATGTTCATGGTGACGACGAACGACATCCCCGGCTATCGCATCACGCAGGTGCTCGGCGAGGTCATGGGCCTCACCGTGCGCTCGACCGACTTCGGGCAGGGATTCGCCGCCGGATTCCGCTCGCTCGGCGGCGGTGAGATCCCCGAGTACACGCAGGTGATGTACGAGGCGCGGCAGGTCGTGATGGGCCGCATGTGGAACGAGGCGCAGCAGCGCGGGGGCAACGCGATCGTCGCGATGCGCTTCGACGCCGGGTCGATTCAGAACTTCACCGAGATCTGCGCCTACGGCACCGCGGTGGTCGTCGAGCCGCTCACGCCCCAGGCATCCGCCCCGACGCAGCCGCCGGCAGCCACCTACGCCCAGCCGCCGACGCCGCCCCAGTTCTAACGGTCGGCGAGGACCAGCAGGTCGCCGACCTCGCAGCCGAGCGCATCGCAGATCGCCCGCAGCGTCGAATAGCGGATGGCGCGGGCGCGGTCGTTCTTGAGCACCGAGAGGTTCACGATGCTCACCCCCACGCGCGCGCTCAGTTCGGTGAGCGTCATGCCGCGCTCGGCGAGCAGCTCGTCGAGGCGGCAGTGGATGCCCGTGAGCTCGTCGTCGTTCTCGGCCGGGCTCATACGAGACCCTCGGTTTCCTTCTGAAGGGCTTCGTTCTCGTTCTGCAGCCGGATGCCCTGGCGGAAGACCGCGGCGAGGGCGGCGAGCGCTAGCGCCGCGATGATCGGCAGGGGAGTGACCGCCATCTGGAAGGTCTCGGGGTAGAGCGGGCTGTCAAACGGCACGGCGGAGCGCAGCGCGATGGTCGAGGCGATGCCCGGCAGGAGGTCGTTCGCGATGCCCAGCACGAGCACGGCGATCGATCCGCCGACGAGCGCCCGGGTGATCGTCGTGGTGAACGGGCGCCCGCGCAGCGTCTGGAAGCAGATGACGGCGATCAGCACGGCGGGGATCGTCGAGTAGAGCTGTGCGCACGCCTGTGCCGCCGCCGCAAGCACCCGAGTCGCCACGTCCGGATCGGAGATCGTCAGGGTCGACGTCGCAGCGCTCGCGCACCACAGCTCGGTGCGACCCGAGACCTCCGCGGCCTCCCGGCAGGGCAGGTCGGTCGCCCACGGAATGTTCATCGGCGCGTTGCCGATCTCGGCGAAGTCGCCGGTGAACGCCTTGCCGATGATGAAGAGGAGCCCCACGGCGGAGAGGATCACCCACCAGGAGCTGAGGGTGAGCGTGACGTCGAGGGCCAGCGTCGTGCTCTTGCGACGGCGGCCGATCACCACGACGACACCCGCGATCACCGCGAGCACGGCCAGGATGATGGCGATGCGCAGAAGAGTGGCCGGCAGTTCGGTACCCGAGGCGAGCATCAGACCAGTCCCTCCGTCTCCTTCTCGAGCGTCGCCTTCTCGCGCTGCAGACGGTCGCCGACGGTGAAGGCGGTGGCGATGACGCTGACGATGAATGCGGCGAGCACGAAGGTGAAGGGCTCGACGCTGATCACCACGGTGTCGAGCTTGTTGTCGGTGACGATGTTGACGGTGGCGTTCGCGAGCATGTTGTCGAAGAACTGCACCGCGGCGAAGCCGAGGAGGCCGGTGATGCTGGCCGTCGTCACCAACCGGGTGTTGCGGCGACTGAACACCTGTCCGCCGATGATGCTGCGCGACAGCAGGAGCAGGCATCCGATGACCGTGACGACGGTGAGGATCAGCGCGAGCTGGCCCAGGATGCCGGGCACGATGGCGATCGGAGTGAGCTGAGGGGCGACGAGGATGCCCCGGTCGAGCTCGATCGGCACCGTGCCGGCTCCATCGGCGAGGGGGATCTCGGCCACGTTGTCGACGAATTGCACGGCGACCGGCACGCTGGTGCCGCTGGCCAGGACGATGATGCGCATGATCGCGGTGATGCTGATCCAGGCCGCGATGATGAAGCCGGCGATCGAGAATCCGATGATGCCCCCGCGGTCTCCGCGGGAGAGTGTGTTCTGCTCCGAGGTGCTCATGATCGCTCCTTATCGTTTATCGATGTTATCGACTCCCGTTAACGTAACGATTCTCGATAACCCCGTCAACCCCTCCCCGCACTATGCCGACGGCGAACACGGGCATACACGGCATCCGCGGTGGTTACTCTCGGTATACAAGCGCTCGCACCCACAGGGACGTGCGAACCAAGGAGTGAACAATGTTCGAGAGATTCACGGACCGAGCCCGTCGTGTGGTCGTCCTCGCCCAAGAAGAGGCGAAGATGCTCAACCACAACTACATCGGAACCGAGCACATCCTGCTCGGCCTCATCCACGAAGGCGAAGGTGTCGCCGCCAAGGCGCTGGAGTCGCTGGGTATCTCCCTCGACGCCGTGCGCGAGCAGGTGCAGGACATCATCGGCCAGGGTCAGCAGCAGCCGACCGGGCACATCCCCTTCACCCCCCGTGCCAAGAAGGTGCTCGAGCTCAGCCTCCGCGAGGCTCTGCAGCTCGGTCACAACTACATCGGCACCGAGCACATCCTGCTCGGTCTCATCCGCGAGGGTGAGGGTGTCGCCGCACAGGTGCTCGTCAAGCTCGGCGCCGACCTCAACAAGGTGCGCCAGCAGGTCATCCAGCTGCTCTCCGGTGCTCCGGGGCGCGAGCCCGCGGCCGTCGGTGCGCAGAGCAACGACACCCCGAGCGCGCAGGGCGGCTCGCAGGTTCTCGACCAGTTCGGTCGCAACCTGACGCAGGCCGCGCGCGACAACAAGCTCGACCCGGTCATCGGGCGCGAGAAGGAAGCGGAGCGGGTCATGCAGATCCTCTCCCGCCGCTCCAAGAACAACCCCGTGCTGATCGGTGAGCCCGGCGTCGGCAAGACCGCCGTCGTCGAGGGCCTCGCGCAGGCCATCGTCAAGGGCGATGTTCCCGAGACGCTGAAGGACAAGCAGCTCTACTCGCTCGACCTCGGCTCGCTCATCGCCGGTTCCCGCTACCGCGGTGACTTCGAGGAGCGCCTGAAGAAGGTCACCAAGGAGATCCGCACGCGCGGCGACATCATCGTCTTCATCGACGAGATCCACACCCTCGTGGGTGCGGGTGCCGCCGAGGGCGCGATCGATGCGGCCAGCATCCTCAAGCCGCTCCTCGCTCGTGGCGAGCTCCAGACCATCGGTGCCACCACGCTCGACGAGTACCGCAAGCACTTCGAGAAGGATGCCGCGCTCGAGCGTCGCTTCCAGCCCGTGCAGGTCAACGAGCCGAGCCTGCCGCACGCGATCAACATCCTCAAGGGACTGCGCGACCGCTACGAGGCGCACCACAAGGTGCAGATCACCGACGGTGCGATCGTGGCCGCGGCGAACCTCGCCGACCGTTACGTCTCCGACCGCTTCCTGCCCGACAAGGCCATCGACCTGATCGACGAGGCCGGCGCACGCCTGCGTCTGTCGATCCTGTCGAGCCCGCCCGAGCTGCGCGAATTCGACGAGAAGATCGCCAAGGTGCGCGAGCAGAAGGAAGTCGCCAGCGAAGAGCAGGACTTCGAGAAGGCCGCGTCGCTGCGCGATGAGGAGAAGAGCCTCCTCGCCGAGCGTCTGCGTCTCGAGAAGCAGTGGCGTGCGGGCGACGTCGCCACCTCCGCGGTGGTCGACGAGGGTCTGATCGCCGAGGTGCTCGCACAGGCCACCGGCATCCCCGTCTTCAAGCTGACGGAAGAGGAGTCCAGCCGACTCGTCTTCATGGAGAAGGCGCTGCACCAGCGCGTCATCGGTCAGGAAGAGGCGATCGCCGCTCTGTCCAAGACCATCCGTCGTCAGCGCGCCGGCCTCAAGGACCCGAAGCGTCCCTCGGGCTCGTTCATCTTCGCCGGCCCCACGGGCGTCGGAAAGACCGAGCTCGCCAAGGCGCTCGCCGAGTTCCTGTTCGACGACGAAGCTGCGCTGATCTCGCTCGACATGAGCGAGTTCGGCGAGAAGCACACCGTCTCGCGTCTGTTCGGTGCCCCTCCCGGGTTCGTCGGATTCGAAGAGGGTGGCCAGCTCACCGAGAAGGTGCGGCGCAAGCCGTTCAGCGTGGTGCTCTTCGACGAGATCGAGAAGGCGCACCCCGACATCTTCAACTCGCTGCTGCAGATCCTCGAAGAGGGTCGGCTCACCGACGGCCAGGGTCGGATCGTGGACTTCAAGAACACGGTCATCATCATGACCACCAACCTCGGTGCCCGCGACATCGCCGGAGGCCCCGTCGGCTTCCAGCTCGAGGGCAACAGCTCGACCAGCTACGACCGGATGAAGGGCAAGGTGAACGAAGAGCTCAAGCGGCACTTCAAGCCCGAGTTCCTCAACCGTGTCGACGACATCATCGTGTTCCCGCAGCTCAGCAAGACCGAGCTGGTGCAGATCGTCGATCTGTTCACCAAGCGCCTCGGCGAGCGTCTGCTCGACCGCGACATGACGATCGAGCTGTCGCAGCCGGCGAAGGAACGTCTCATCGAGATCGGCTTCGACCCGTCGCTGGGCGCTCGACCGCTGCGTCGCGCGATGCAGCACGAGATCGAAGACCGTCTGTCCGAGAAGATCCTGCACGGCGAGCTCAACGCGGGCGACCACGTGAAGGTCGACGCGAAGGACGGCGAGTTCCTCTTCGAGCACGGTCCGCGCGATGGCGGCCCGGTCTCAGTGGGTGTGAACACCGGCGGCGAGATCTCCGCCACCCCCGACCTGGCGGTCGCCAGCGGGGAGTGATCCTTCGACGGACTGAGTCCTGAAAGGGGCGGATGCTTCGGCATCCGCCCCTTTTCTGTGTCTCTCGTCTCCGGAGTGACGTTCCCGTGAGGGGTCAGAACACGCCGCGTCGGGCGCGTTGCGTTGGGCGTGTCTTGACCTCTCGTGCGGGTGGGGTGCGGTGCGCGGTCAGGGTCCGGCCAGGACGGGGTTCTAGGCTGGGTGGGTGAGCGAGTACATCGTCCGACCGGCGCGCAGCGCCGACATCGTCGGCATCCGCAACCTGCTGCAGCCGCTCGTCGAGCAGCGCATCCTCCTCGGAAAGGACCTGGCCGTGCTGTACGGCGCGGTGCAGGAGTTCGTCGTCGCCGAGGCCGACGGCCAGCTGATCGGATGTGGCGCGCTCCACGTGTTCTGGGAAGACCTCGGTGAGGTGCGCACGCTGCTGGTCAGCGATGAGTGGTTGCACCACGGTGTGGGGCGCGCGATCGTCGACCGTCTGGAAGAGAACGCGGTGACCCTCGGGCTCTCGCGACTGTTCTGCCTGACCTTCGAGGTCGAGTTTTTCGGGCGCCGCGGCTACACGCCGATCGGTGAGCAGGTCGTCGACTCCGACGTCTACTCGCAGCTGCTGCGCAGCGGTGACGCCGGCGTCGAGGAGTTCCTCGATCTCGCGCACGTCAAGCCCAACACGCTCGGCAACACACGTATGCTCAAGCGGCTCAACTAGCCTGTAACCCATGCCTCGTCAGTATGCAGCCGTCTATCGTCGTCGACGGGTCGTCCTGCTCGGCGGACTGATCGTTCTCGTCGCCGCACTCGGAATCGGCATCTGGCTGGTCGTCGCTCAGCCGTGGGCGGCCGCCGACGCGACGCCGAGTCCGACTCCGAGTGCGTCGGCGTCGCAGACCCCGTCGTCGACGCCGAGCGCGGAGACCGAGTCTCCGGCGCCCGACCCGGTGCCGTCGGCCGATGAGTCGCCCGCAATCGTCGCCTGCGAGGCGAAGGACATCGAGGTGTCGGCGGTCTCCGACGCCGACACCTACGCCGACGGCGTCATGCCGCAGCTCTCGATCTCCCTCACCAACAACGGGGCGACCGACTGCACGCTCGATGTCGGCTCGACGATGCAGTCGTTCACCGTGTCGAGCGGGGAAGACGTGTGGTGGCGCTCCACCGACTGCCAGGAGAACCCGAGCAGCATGATCGCGACGCTCACGGCGGGCACCACGGTCACCAGCAAGGAGCCGGTGACCTGGGACCGCACGCGATCGAGCGTCGAGACCTGCACGCAGGAGAACAGGCAGCGCGCCCCCGGTGGGGGAGCGTCGTATCACGTGGCCGTGTCGATCGGTGGCTTCCCGAGCACGTCGACGAAGCAGATCCTGCTGTACTGAACGGTCCGCCGCCACTGCCGAAATCGAAGGCGCGGGGGCTGTGCGGCGATCAAAAGCGTAGGAGATTTAGTTTTCTTCGTGCGAAAAGCGGTGTTCTCCGGTGTACCGGCTGACACGGACGCCCCTTTGGGATACCATTGAGGTGGTTCTCTGATCTTTGCGGCAACATGCCATCCCCAGTGGCGTCGAGCTACAGCGTCCCCAGCGCTTCGACATCGCCGCTCGAGAACCCGAGGGCCCTCTCGAGTACCCCAGTCCCCACTGGATGAGTCGAGAGGGCCCCAATCTTTTCTGCGGCGGTCTCCGCCCCGGGATGCCGAGAGTTTGCCACGCCCATAGGCTGGACGCATGGCAGCGAAGAAGGCGAAGAGCTCGGCGAAGAAGAAGAGCGCGAAGAAGCCCGCACCGGAAGACTTCCGATCCGAGGCGCTGGCGCTCGCTCTCGAGAAGCAGGACATCGCAGCAGTCGCCCTCGCGCTGCGCAACGGCACCACGGTCGTTCCGCTCGTCAAGCCCGGCGCCCGTGACAATCCGCTCGACAGCGGCGAGGTCTGGACCTATCGCGACCCGAACAGCGGTGACCTCGCGCTGCTGCTGTTCAGCGACGCGAAGAACAAGCCGGAGAACCTGCCTCCCGGAGTCGGGATCTACTCGCCCGAGTGGCTGCGCTCGTTCCTCGGCACGCACCCGATCACGACGGTGTTCCTCGACATCGCCGGTCCCCACCCGATGCAGGCATCGCCGCAGGATCTGCTGAAGGCGCTGGAAGCCTGACGTTCATAGCCTGACGTTCACAGCCTGACGTTCATGCCCTGACGTTCATGCCCTGACGCATCGCGGTCGGCGGTCGCCGATCAGAACGGCGGGATGTCGGCCTCGCGTCGGCGCGCGGTGTTGCGGGCGCGCACGTCGTCGAGCGCCGCACGCAGGGTCTTCGAACGGTCGTCGATCACCTGTTCGTAGCCGAGTCGCGATGCCTCTGCCCGTCGTTGCGCCGACTGCGTGACCGGACGGATCTCTCCGGCGAGGCTCAGCTCGCCCCCGGCGGCGACCGTGCGGGGCACGGAGAACTGCTGGATGGAACCTGCGACGGCGATCGCGATCGCGAGATCGGCGGCCGGCTCGGTGAAGCGTACGCCGCCGACGGTCGAGACGTAGACGTCGAGCGTGCCGGTCGGGATTCCTGCGCGACGCTCGAGAATGGCGAGCACCATCGCGACGCGGGAAGCATCGAGGCCGTTGACGATGCGGCGCGGGTTGGGCGCGTTGCTGGGCACGGTGAGGGCCTGCACCTCGACGGGAAGAGCCCGGCGACCCTCGAGCGAGATCGCGACGCAGGTGCCCGGTTCGGTCGCGCCCTGAGACAGGAAGAGACCGGAGGGATCGGGCACCTCGGCGATCCCGTCTCCGGTCATCTCGAAGCAGCCCACCTCGTCGGTGGGGCCGAAGCGGTTCTTGAGCGCGCGGATGAAGCGCAGCGAGGTCTGGCGGTCGCCCTCGAAATGGCAGACGACGTCGACCAGGTGCTCGAGCACACGCGGGCCGGCGACCTGGCCGTCTTTCGTGACGTGGCCGACGATGATGATCGGCAGGCCGCGCTCCTTCGCGATGCGGATCAGGGTCGACGCGACCTCGCGCACCTGGCTGGGCTGCCCGGCGGCGCCGTCGATCATCGCCGACGACACCGTCTGCACGGAGTCGACGATCACGAGCTGCGGCTTCACCTCGTCGATGTGACCGAGGATCGTCGCCAGGTCGGTCTCGCTCGCGAGATACAGCTCGTCGTGCAGGGCGCCGGTGCGCTCGGCGCGCAGACGCACCTGCGCCGGAGACTCCTCGGCGCTCGCGTAGAGCACCCGGCGCCCCGCGTGGGCGGCCTTCGCCGCGACCTCGAGCAGCAGCGTCGACTTGCCGACGCCGGGCTCGCCGCTGAGCAGGATCGCCGCGCCCGGCACGATGCCGCCCCCGAGCACACGATCGAACTCTCCGACGCCGCTCGTGCGCCGGGGCGCATCGGTCGTCGTGATCTGCGTGATCGGTCGCGCCGCGCGATCGGCCATCGGCGCCTGCGCGCTGACGCGCTGCACGATGCCGGTCTTCGCCGCCTGCTCCTGCACCGTGCCCCACTGCTGGCACTCGCCGCAGCGGCCGACCCACTTCGCCGTCGTCCACCCGCATTCGGTGCAGACGTACGCGGGCGGGGCGGGTCGACGGGTGGCCATCCAGACAGGCTAGCCCGGGCATCCGACATCGCCGGACAGGCACCCATGCAGGGCGGCTATCGCGGGCATCCGACATCCCTATCGCGAACGGCCACACCGGGTCGGCGGGCCGGGCCATACTGGAGGCATGGCCAGCGCCGGGCCCGTCTGCGGGCCGATCTCCACGTACTCGCGAGTGCAGCTCCTGCACCTCGTGCAGACGCGTGCCCACCGCACGATCGGTGAACTCTGCGAGGCCACCGGCTTGCACGCGAACACCGTGCGCGAGCACCTGCAGCGCCTGATCGAGGGCGGCTACGTCATCCAGGCCACCGAGCACCGCACCACCCGCGGCCGCCCGCGCACGCTCTACAGCGCCGCGACCGGGATGGGCGATGCCTCGAGCCCGATCGCCCGCGACAAGGTGTCGGCGGCAGCGCGCCGCGGCGACCTGCTGCGCCGGGTGCTGCCGGGTTCGGCATCCGCCCTCGGCCAGGACGCCACCTATCAGCTCGATGCGCTGATCGAACACTTGGAAGAGAGCGGCTTCGAGCCCGTCGTCGATGACGAGCAGCTCACCGTCGATCTCAGCCCGTGCCCCCATGCCGGGGGCCGCGCCGAAGACCGTCCGATGCTGTGCACCGTGCACCTCGGCCTCATGCAGGGGGTGCTCACCGAGGCCGGTGGGCCGCTCGCTGCGGATGCCGTGCGCCCCTCCGCCCTGCCGGCGGACTGCACCGTGCAGCTGCGCCTGACGGCGATGCACGCCGCCTAGGCGAGCATCCGTCTTTATTCACGGCCGGTGGCCCCACGAGGGCGACGGGCCCGTCGATAGCGTGGCAGCAGGGCTGAGAAAGAGGAGTGCTCCATGGAATGGCTTGACCCGCTGGTCCTGTCTCGATGGCAGTTCGGTCTGACGACCGTCTACCACTACCTGTTCGTGCCGCTCACGATCGGCATGGCGCTGGTCGCGGCGATCTTCCAGACCGCCTGGGTGCGCACCGGCAAGGTGCAGTACCTGCACCTGACCCGCTTCTTCGGCAAGATCTTCCTCATCAACTTCGCCATGGGTGTCGTCACCGGCATCGTGCAGGAGTTCCAGTTCGGCATGAACTGGTCGGACTACTCCCGCTTCGTCGGCGACGTCTTCGGCGCACCGCTCGCCTTCGAGGGCCTGCTCGCCTTCTTCTTCGAGGCAACGTTCATCGGGCTGTGGATCTTCGGCTGGGACAAGTTGCCGCAGAAGCTGCACCTCGCCACCATCTGGTGCGTCTCGATCGGCAGCATCCTCTCGGCGTACTTCATCATCGCCGCCAACGCGTTCATGCAGAACCCGGTCGGGTACATCTACAACCCCGAGACGAACCGCGCCGAGCTCACCGACTTCTGGGCGCTGCTCACCAACCCCGTCGCGCTCGCCGCGTTCCCCCACACGATCTTCGGCGCGCTGATGTTCGCCGCCGGCGTCGTCATCTCGGTCTCGGCCTGGCACCTCGCGCGCGGCCAGCACTTCGACACGATGCGCATCTCGCTGAAGTTCGGCCTGTGGGCGATGATCGTCTCGACCGCCGGCGTCGTGCTCACCGGCGACCAGCTGGGGCTCGCGATGTACGCCGCGCAACCCATGAAGATGGCGGCCGCCGAGGCGACCTTCAACACCGTGTGCGGGTACGACGCCTCGTTCAGCCTCTTCACGCTCGGCACACCCGACGGCAGCTCCGAACTGTTCTCGATCCGTGTGCCCTACCTGCTGTCGCTGCTGTCGACCCACTCGTTCGACGAGTGCGTGCACGGCATCGTCGACCTCAACGCGGAGTACTCTCAGACCTTCGCCGACACGGGACTGACCGACTTCGCGCCGGTGCTGTGGATCACGTACTGGGCGTTCCGCTGGATGATCGGTCTCGGCATCGCCGCCGCCCTCGTCGCCGTCATCGGCCTGTGGCTCACCCGCAAGGGCGCCAAGCGGCAGCCCGCACCGTGGATGTGGAAGCTCGCGATCTGGTCGTTCCCGCTCGCGCTCGCCGCCAACATCATGGGCTGGGTCTTCACCGAGATGGGCAGACAGCCCTGGCTCGTGTTCGGGCTCATGACCACGCAGGACGGTGTCTCGCCCGGTGTGAGCGGCGTCGAGGTGCTCATCTCGCTGATCGCCTTCACCGCGATCTACGCGGCCCTCGCGGTCGTCGAGATCCGCCTCATCATCAAGGCCGCGCAGAAGGGCCCCGACACCACCGAAGAACCCCATGACGAGACGGCCCAGCTGCCGTCGGTCGTGTACTGAGAGGAAGGATCACCATGGATCTCGCAACAATCTGGTTCTGGGTCGTCGCCTTCCTGTTCGTCGGCTACTTCGTGCTCGACGGCTTCGACTTCGGTGTCGGCATGTCGCTCCCGTTCCTCGGAAAGAATGACGTCTCGCGCCGCCAGGTCATCAACACGATCGGCCCGGTATGGGACCTCAACGAGACCTGGGTCATCGTCGCCGGCGCCTGCCTGTTCGCGTCGTTCCCCGAGTGGTACGCGACGCTCTTCAGCGGGTTCTACCTGCCGCTGCTGCTCATCCTGCTGGCCCTCATCCTGCGCGGCGTCTCGTTCGAGTACCGCCACCAGCGCGAGAGCCTCAAGTGGAAGCGCGGCTTCGACCGCATGATCGTGATCGGCTCGGCCGTGCCCGCGCTGCTCTGGGGCGTCGCCTTCGGCAACATCGTGCAGGGAGTGGCGCTCGATGAGAACCACATCTACGTCGGAGGGTTCTTCGCCCTGCTGAACCCGTACGCGCTGCTCGTCGGCATCACGACCCTGCTGCTGTTCTTCCTGCACGGCGTGCTGTTCGTGGCGCTCAAGACCGACGGACCGGTGCACGAAGACGCCCACCGCCTCGCGAAGCTCGCCGCCGGGCCCACGATCCTCGCCGCCGCGGGCACCGTCGTCTGGACGGTGCTGATCGCGATGGGCCGCGAAGCGCCGCTGCTCTGGCTGGTCATCGGCGCGGGCACGCTCGCCGCGGTGAGCCTGATCGCCGCCGTAGGGTTCTCGCTCGTGCGCCGTGACGGCCGCGCTTTCACCGCCGGCGCCGCCACCGTGCTGTTCGCCGTGGTGATGCTGTTCGGGGCACTCTTCCCGTTCGTGATGCCGTCGACGATCGACCCCGCGTACAGCCTCACGATCGCGAACGCGTCGAGCACGCCGTATACGCTTCAGATCATGAGCTGGACCGCGCTGATCGCCCTTCCGCTGGTCATCGCGTACCAGACCTGGACGTACTGGGTGTTCCGCAAGCGCGTCACGCGCAGCTCCATCGAGGGGGCACCGGCGCACGCGTGAAACCCGTCGATCCGAGACTGCTGCGCTACGCAGGTGCCGCGAGGGGATTCCTCGCGGCATCCGCGCTGATCGGCGTCGTCCAGACGGCCGTCACGGTGGTCTTCGCGTGGCTGCTGACGGATGCCGTCACCGGCGCTCTCGCGGGTCGTGATGTCACGGCATCCCTCGTGGGCCTGCTGCTCGCGGCCCTACTGCGCGGCCTGCTGATCGCGGCGTCGGATGCGGCAGGCACCCGCGCCGCCGCGAAGACCGGCATGCAGCTGCGCGCCGCGTTGATCGGGGCCGTCGGCCGACTGGGCCCGTCGTGGCTCGCGCAGCGCAATCAGGCAGGCCTCGCCCTCACTGCAGGGCACGGGCTCGAAGCGCTCGACTCGTACTTCGCCCGGTACATCCCGCAGCTCGTCATGACCGCGATCGCGACGCCCGTGCTGCTCGCGATCATGTGGTGGTCGGACTGGGAGAGCGGGCTCATCGCCACGGTCACGCTGCCGCTGATCCCGCTGTTCCTCATCCTCATCGGTATCGCCACCCGCACCGTGCAGCAGAAGCAGTGGCAGACGCTGCAGCAGCTCGCCGTGCGCTTCGCCGACACCGTGCAGGGCCTCGCGACGCTGCGGCTGTTCGGCCGTGAGCGCCGCGCCGCCGACCGCATCGAGGTCACGGCCGACGCATACCGCCGCGAGACCATGAAGGTGCTGCGGTTCTCGTTCCTCTCGGGGTTCGCGATGGAGCTGCTCGCCTCGCTCGCGGTGGCGCTGATCGCGGTGGCGGTCGGGTTCCGGCTGCTGTCGGGAGACCTCTCGCTCGAGGTCGGACTGTTCGTGTTGCTGCTCGCGCCCGAGGCCTTCCTGCCGATCCGCCAGGTCGGGGTGCAGTTCCACGCCGCGGCCGAGGGCGTCGCGGCGACGGAAGACATCTTCGAGGTGCTGGATGCGGCGGGGGCTTCTTCGGGGGCGCTGCCCGGGGCGCTGCATAACTCCTCAGTTCCGGCCGACTTGGACCCGGAAGCGGGACGATCGGGATCGGCGGGCCGCGACCCTGAGGAGTTGTGCGCGACGAAGGGCGCCGAGCTGACCGTCGAAGACCTGCGCGTGCGCGATCTGCCGGCCGTGTCGTTCACTGCGACCCCGGGAACGATCACCCTGATCGAGGGGCCGAGCGGATCGGGCAAGACCAGCCTGCTCGCGGCGCTGCGCGGTGCTGCCGATTTCGCCGGGGCCGCGCGGTTCGGCGATGCCGACGTGCGCGCGCTCGACCCGGCGGACTGGCTCGCCTGGGCTGGGCAGGCCCCGGGCCTGCTGCGCGGAACCATCGCCGACAACGTGGGGCTTGGCGACCCGGCTCCGGATGCCGGTCGCGTGCGCCGTGCCCTCGACGACGCGTGCGCCGACCTCGACCCCGCGCTCGAACTCGGGGTGCAGGGCAGCGGACTCTCGGGCGGACAGGCGCAGCGCGTCGCCGTCGCGCGGGCGCTCTACCGGCATGCCGGCGACCCGCGCCGGGTGCTGATGCTCGACGAGCCCTCCAGCGCCCTCGACGCCGAGACCGAGTCACGACTGTGGGCGTCGCTGCGCGGACGGGCGGATGCCGGGGCCACGATCCTGCTCGTCTCCCACCGTCGTTCGGCCCGCGAGATCGCCGACCACGTCGTCGCTTTGGGGGTGAGCGTATGAGCGCCCCGGCGGACACCAGGGGAACCGACTCGACCCGCGCCGCGCGCATCCGTGCGGTGCTGCGTCTGGCGCAGCCGCCGCTCGCACGCTTCGCACCCGGTCTGCTCTGGGGCGTGCTCTCGGCTGCCGCAGCCGTCAGCCTGCTGGCCGTGAGCGGGTGGCTGATCGTGAGCGCCTCGATCGTCGACTCGCTCGTGCCGCTGTCGATCGCGGTCGTCGGGGTGCGATTCTTCGCGGTGTCGCGCGCCGTGACCCGGTACCTCGAACGTCTGAGCGGTCACGACGCCGCCCTGCGTCAGCTCGCGAACACCCGCGCCGACATGGTGCGCCGGCTGATCCCGCTGTCGCCGGCCGGACTCGGTCGCACCGACCGCGGCGAGGTGCTCTCCGCCCTCGTCGACGACGTAGAGAACCTGCAGAACCTGCCGCTGCGCGTGGTGCAGCCCCTGGCCGTCGCGGGTCTCGTCGCGCTGGGCGCGGTCGGGTTCATCGCGTTCGTCTCGCCGGTCGCCGCCCTCACGCTCGCGGCGTGCCTGCTCGTCGCGGCGGCGGTCGCCATCGGCATGGGCTGGCTGTTCGGGTCGCGGGCCGAGTCCCTCGTGTCGGCCCGTCGCGCCGACCTCTCGGCCGCGCTCGTCGACTACTTCGGCAGCCTCGACGTGCTGCTCGCCTACGGTGCCGAGTCCCAGGCGCGCGAGCGCGTGAGAGAGGCGGATGCCGCGCTCCGCCGCGTCGTGACCCGCGCGTCGCTCGCCCAGGCCATCTCCGCGGGCGTCGTCTCGGCGGTCGCCGGAGCGGCGTCGGTGTGGGCTCTGGCCGCAGCATCCCCCGGTCTCGTCACCGGGGCGATCGACGGGCCCTGGCTCGCCGTGGTCGTGCTGGTGCCGATGGTCGTGTTCGAGGTGTTCGGTGCGGTGCCGATCGCCGCGGCATCGTGGCGCAGCGTGCGATCGAGCGCCGCGCGCATCGTCGATGTGCTGCCCGAGCGGATGCCGGACGAGCTGCGCACCGACGACGGCGCCGACGTCGATCTCGCCGGTACCCCGACGCTGCGTCTGCGCGATGTGCGGGCGAGCTGGCCGGGCGGCGCACCGGCGCTGCGCGGGATCGATCTCGACCTGCGGCCGGGGGAGCGGGTGCTCGTCGCCGGGCCCAGTGGCGCCGGCAAGAGCTCGCTCGCCGCTGCGCTGGTCGGGTTCCTGCGGGTGGAGGGCTCGTATCTGCTCGGCGATGTCGACGCGTGTTCGATGGCCGGTCCGGCGCTGCGGCGCGTGGTCGGACTGTGCGAGCAGAGTCCGCAGCTGTTCGACGAGGACATCCGCCAGAACCTCCTCTTCGCGCGCGAGACGGCGACCGACGACGAACTGCTCGACCTGCTCGCCCGGGTCGGGCTGGACGCATGGGTGCACGAGCGCGGCGGCCTCGATGCGCGCGTCGGCGACCGCGGCGTTCTCGTCTCGGGCGGCCAGGCGCAGCGCATCGCACTCGCTCGGGCGTTGCTGCGCGGCTTCCCCGTGCTGGTGCTCGACGAGCCGACGGCCGGGGTCGATCCGGATGCCTCCGACGCCCTGCTGCGCGATCTGTTGGGCGCCGCGGGCGAGCAGTCGGTGCTGCTGATCTCGCACATCGCGCCGCCCGCGGGCTCGGTCGACCGCATCGTGCGGCTGGAAGGCGGGCGCACGGTCTGACGCGCGCACTGCTCCGGTCGCTACACCGGGATCCGGCTGCTCCATGGGCCCGCCGGGGACACGTCGGAGACATCGGCTAGCATCGTCGGCGACCCTGCGACATCACCGTGTCGAGAGGGAATCTCCGGCGACAGAGAGCGAGATGCGATGCCCGATGAGATTTCGGTCGAGCGACGGGACTACAACCCGGGGCCGCGAGTAGGGATCACGTTCTCCACGTTCGATCTTCTGCATGCGGGGCACATCATGATGCTCGCGGAGGCGAAGCGTCAGTGCGACTACCTCATCTGCGGACTGCAGATGGATCCGACCCTGGACCGTCCGGAGAAGAACCCACCGACGCAGACGGTGGTAGAGCGCTACATCCAGCTTCGTGGATGCCAGTACGTGGACGAAATCGTTCCATACTCGACGGAGCAGGACCTCGAGGACATCCTTCGCTCGTTCAAACTCGACGTGCGCATCGTTGGCGACGAGTACCAGGATCGGGACTTCACGGGCCGCGAGTACTGCGAGGCGAGCGGGATCGAGTTGTACTTCAACGGCAGAGACCACCGTTTCTCCAGCTCCGGGCTCCGCAAGATCGTCGCCGCGAAGGAAGCGGAGCGGGTCGCGAGAAACTGAGGTGACGAGCGCGCGCGTCAGCTGTAGAGCGGGGTCGGGGGTTCCATGACGATGCCCTGCGCCTCGAACGCGCGGCGGCGCTCTTCGATGCGGCGGTGCAGTTCGAGCTGGGCGGCGTCGACGAACGCGGGGTCGAGGGCAACCGTCGGCGGGTGCGGGTCGCCGTGGTTCGCCGCGATGTACGCGTCGAGCTCGGGTCCCGACGTCCACGAGGTGATCAGGGCGAAGCGCGGGGCGACGCCGCGGTGCCAGACCGCGTGCCAGAAGCGCTGCGTGTCGACGATGATGCGCGAGCCGGCGGGCAGCGGCAGACGGATCTCGGTCGCCGGGTCGAAGCGGTCGGAGCGCAGGATCAGCATCGAGTCGGGGTCGTCGGAGAGGTTGTAGTAGCCGCGCACGACCCAGCCGGTGCCCTCGTCGTTGAGGCGGTTGTTGTCGTCCTGGTGCAGGTTGTAGATCGCGTCGGCGTACTCGTTGGGCTGCAGTTCGATGACGCGGCAGCGGCCGATCGCGGCGCCGGGCTCTTCGGCGCGGGCCTTCAGCGTGGGTGCGAGGGCGACCTGTGATTCGACCCAGACGCCGTTCTTGTCGGTGCGCGGGGGAGTGTGGTTCCAGAAGCCGTTGCACTCGACGTCGCCCGCATAGCTGGCGAGCGGGGCGAACCGGGTGATGCCCGAGGAGCGCCAGCCGACGTACTCCAGATCGAGCCACTCGGCGGGGTCGGCGGCCTGGTCGTGATCGTCGAGCACGACGTACCCCGTCTCGGCCAGAGCATCGGAGGTGATGAATGCCATGGTGCATCCTTCCTTCGGTTTCCCTTAGGTCATCCTAACCGGGGCGGTCGTCTGATGCCCGATGACCGGCCGTGGATAAGACGTCGGATGCCGCCGCTAACCTGAGGGCATGACGCAGCCACAGGGTGCCCTTCTCGTGGGCAGTGTGAACTTCGATGATGCCGAGACGACGATGCGCGCGGCCTCCGAGCTGCTCGGGGGTCACCTCCGCCGCATCCCCGACGGGGAGGTGGGCAAGCGGTTCCACTGGATCATGTTCCAGCCTGATGTCCTCGGCGAGGCCGAGGGCATCGAGCGCGTGGGCGCAGAACCCATCCCGTTCGGCCACGGCCTCGACGCCCGCGGCCTGCGCATCGCCGAGGGGACGGATGCCGCGAGCATCCGCCTGCCCGCGCTCGGATACGCCTCTGCGGCGATCGAGTCGTACGCCGTCTTCCGTCGTCTGCGCGAGGAGGGAGTGATCGCCGAGGGTGTGCGCTTCGAAGTCGCCCTGCCGACGCCGGTCGCTGTGATCTCGTCGTTCTTCCAGGGCGACGACCGTGCCGCATTCGAGCCCGTGTACACGGCGGCGATGCTGCGCGAGCTCGACGAGATTCTCACGGCGATCCCGCACGACGAGCTGGCCGTGCAGTGGGATGTCGCGAGCGAGATGGGCATCATCGAAGGCGCCTCGGGATACGGCGCGCTGATGGATGCCTGGTGGGACGGCGACGTCTTCGAAGGCCTCGTCACGCGGCTGGCGACGTTCGTCGATGCGGTGCCGACCGACGTCGAGGTCGGCGTGCACCTCTGTTACGGCGATGCCGGCGAGCACCACTTCGTCGAGCCGACGGATACCGCGAACCTCGTGCGGTACGCGAATGCGGTGGCCGCGGCATCCGCCCGTTCGTTTACCTGGCTGCACCTGCCCGTACCGATCGACCGCGACGACCTCGCCTACTACGCGCCGCTCGCCGACCTCGTGCCGGTGGCCGAGCTGTACCTGGGGCTCGTGCACCGCGAAGACGGTGCCGAGGGTGCCGCCCGCCGCATCGCCGCGGCCGCGCCCTACGTGACGCAGTTCGGTGTCGCGACCGAATGCGGCATCGGCCGCGCCCCCGCCGGATCGACCGAAGGCATCCTGCGTACCCACGCCGAGGTCGCCGCCGCCTGGTGAGCCCTTCTCAATTCGCGCGCGGGCGCGCGGTGTCGTAAGCTAGTCCGCGGTGACGTGTCCGAGCGGCCGAAGGTGCAACTCTCGAAAAGTTGTGTAGGGTAACCCCCTACCGTGGGTTCAAATCCCACCGTCACCGCCAGATTAGAAGCCCGTTCTCCCTAGAAAACACTGGGGAGGGCGGGCTTTTTTCATTCCTCGTGACAACTACGTCACAACACTCGCAGCATTCCGTGCCTGATCGAGCGCGACTGCGACACCGTCGAGATCGTCGTCGAACAGGTCGGCGTAGGTGTCGAGGGTCATGCTCGCGGAGGCATGTCCGAGCATTCGCTGCACGGCTTTCACGCGGAACCTTTGGCGCTTTCTCGGCACCGATGGTGTGCGGCATCTCGCCAACGAGGTCGTGACTTCGCTCCCGCCCTATGGGGGTGCTGTCGTTCGGGGCAGCCGACGTCGTGCTCGAGGACGGAACAGCTACAGGCATCGAGCACGTACTCGTCGACGCCGGCCTCCGTCCGATCAGCGTTGGGCGCCTGTTCTTCCGCCCGTAGACAACGTCGAGGCCTTCCGTCATCGGCTGGTGTCGGTGGCGGTGGGATCCGCTGGGGATCGCCGCGATGTCTGGGATCCGTGTTACCTTCGTAGCGCAGGAAGGAAACTTCCCGCCTTGCCGGACCCCCGCCACCGTGCGGGGGTTTCGTGCGTCACGGCCAGATCCGTGCGCGTCCCCTCGGCCATCGAGCCGCCTCGTCGACGATCTGCCACATGTCGTGCTTCTGTCGATGGGCCCGCATGTCGGTCTCCGACACCGTCCAGATGCGGTTGTAGAGGTAAGTGACCAGGTCGGCGGCCTGGAGGGCGCGGTCGGTGTGCGACTCGATGAACTCGATCTCAGGGTGGATGTTCGCCAACCGGCTCGAGCGGTACCCGTAGGTGCCTGCGATCTGGTAACGGTTGAAGTTGCTCCGGCTGATCTCAGCGGTATGGTGCTCATCGGCGACAACCCGCACCCGAGGTTCTCCGGAGTGACAGCAGTCGTTGATGCGCTCGAAGAGGTGACTGAAGGCGAGTTCGCGCGCTGGCATTATGGTCGGGTATCCGCGGGCGATCTGCCGGCGAATATCCACCCCCTCGACGTAGACACGAGCGCCGCTGTCGAGCACCTCCTGCATGACCTCCTCGAAGATGCGGAAGCGGACACGGAGCGGGACCGATCGCCACGGAGCATCGTGGGCTCGCATCATCGTGCTGCCGTGGAGCTCGGCGCCATCGAGAACCGGGAAGGTCTCGGTGTGCTTCGCCATGGTGTCGTCAAGCGCGGTGCGGAGAGTCTGCGCTTGCGCGTCGTCGAGGACCAATGCTCCGAGGAAGTAATGGGTGTCGTCCCGCTCGGACTCGTCGACGTAGGCGTGAAGCATGATTCCAGAGTAAGAGCGTTTCGGACGCTTATTTCCAGGTAGCAAGAACCGTCACATCGCAGCTGAGGAAACTTCCTCGCCCGCCCCGGTCTCCGTCGGGTCCGCTGAGCAGTCCGACGATACGATCTGACCCATGTCCGAGACTCCTGCTCCTTCCGATCCGTGGATTGTCATCGACTCACCGCTAATCGTGTTTCCGGACGGATCGTGGGGCCTGTTGATCAGCATTGTTGCGCTGGCTGTCTCCGGTCTCACCCTTTGGCACACGCTCAGTGCTCGGCCGCGGATCCACCCGTTCGTGGTGCGTAACTATCTGCAGTTCGGGAACGCTGTGCACGCCGACGCCGACGGCGACGAAGTCGTGATCTCCAACCTCGGACGCACCGCAGCGATCATCTACGACGTACGCGCAATCGACGGCAAGGGCGGACATTTGAAGACCGCAGCGATGCCTCGAGGCCACGATCAGGTTGGTGTGCCGTATCCGGAGATGCCCCAGAGCCTCGCTCCTGGTGGCGTGCTCAAGATCTGGTTCTCCACTTCGCTCGCCGGGGAAGAAGCCGGCAAGAAGCACGGCTACCTCATCACCTATGCGAACTCGAGCGTTCGACGCAGGGTGCGCACAACCCCGCAGGAGATGATCGCAAAGGCCACGGACGACCCGGCTCCGAAGGCCTCTGGCTTCCGTGATCTTCACGCGGACGACGCCCTCTAGCCGCATCCGGGCACTCAACCGTGGCCCGGTTATCAGGCCACGGTGAGGTATGCCGCGAGATAGGTGCTCAGGCGCGAGCGTTCCGGCTGACTGCGTCGCGAATCGCCGTGAACGCGTCCGCGACCGCCTTGTCGTCGGTCAACGTCCCGTCGCTGTACGAGGCTGTCTGCGTCGAGGCGAACGTCAGGTGCTTGCCGTCGACGTCGAACGCGACTTCCAGTCCCGTATGGCGTGGGGTTTCGGTGACGCCAGCGTAGTAGTTGTGGCGAGTCGAGACGCGGAGGTTGGTCGCGCCTGCGAGCGGATGCACATCGACCGTAAAGTCGCCGCTGTGCACGTCGAGGTTGGTCACGCTCGCGAGGACCAAGAAATCGGGGTAGACGGCGACTATCTCACCGGTGCCGCTGTCGTCGGCCGTGCCGAAGATGGCGAGGGGCAGCCTGTCGTCGTCCGCTGCGATGAGGATTGAGGAGATGAGAGAACCGACGCGCCATGCCTGGGCGGCTCCATAGTCTTGATGAATGGCGAGCACGGGGCCCCAACCTCGCAGGGAGGCGATGGCGTAGTAGATGCGGTCGGAGATGCTGAGTTCGTCGGTCATGCTCGTCAGAGTACGAGCGATACCCGACATCAACCAGAGGGTGTTTCCGCAGATTCGGCACAGGCGACGCTATGTGCCTGCGTGGCCCCAACTGGCCAGAACCCACCGGTCGGCTTCGATGCGCTCGCGAACGCTTCGCGTTCGGCGGGCAGCGGGCAGCCGGCGCAGATCCCTGCGAGACGTTCGGAGTCTTCGGGGCTGATGCGGTCGCCGGTGTACTCGGGCATTCCCGCACACCGTGGGGTGGTCGTCCGCACTCGTTCGGTGAGCGCGTAGTACTCGGCGCTACCCTTCAACGGCGTCATGTCCGCGAGCGGGTCGACGTTCGGCTCGGGAGTGGTTGTCTCCGGTTCTGTGCGCCCGAATCCGGCGCTCTCAGGCGTCTCGGCTGCCCGGATGCCCCTGCGGGTCTCAGACGCCTTAAGGCGCTTGGCTCGCACGGCCTCCGGAGTCTCGAGCACGACGCCCGCCTCTGCCGCCCGCTTCCGCACCCGGTAGAAGTGGAACGCCGTCGTCTGCATCCTCTCCCGCCAGAACGAGAGCAGCACATCGAGCTCGACAACCCGGGTGCGTTGCCCCTCGATCATCCGCCACTCCATCGGCATCCCCTGCTGTGCCCACAGGCGCACCGTCCGGTGACTGGCCTGCACCCGCTTCGCCGCATCGCGATACGTCAGCCACTGCTTCTCTTCACCCATCCCCATGCCTGCATAGTCACACCGGATCGGAGCATCCGTGCGGTGACAACACCGTGACAACAGAAGTCGTGAGCGAGGAGGGCTACGGGTGATTCTGGTGACTCAGAATCCGCATGATTCCGGGGGTATCGGAGACTCTCTGCGCGGTTCCGCGGCCGTCACGTGGGTTCAAATCCCACCGTCACCGCCACCACGAAGGCCCTGAATCCCTTGGAAACACTGGGATGCGGGGCCTTTGTCATGTCCGGGTGGCGGCTCGCGGTTACGTAGCAGTAACGCGAGCTTGATCTGGCTAGACGTGGATGCTCGCAAACGTCGTCACATGGTTCGTCAGGCGGGCACTGTGTCCAAGTCGGTTCGCGAGCGCATTCTCTTTGGCTGTTGCTCGTGCTCGGCGCGGTGGCTGCTGTTCTAGCGATTGCGAACACGAATCGTCTCGTGCCCTACGCGATCGTAGGGGGCGACCTTGGTATGTGGGCGCAGGCGGTGCTTACGGGCGGTGTTCTCGTATTCGCAGGCTTGTCCGTCTGGCTCGCTGCTGGTCAGGTGAGGCGAGCAACTGAGCAAGAAGCGGGGCTGCTGACATGTCGAGGCATCAGCGACGTCGATCGTGAAATCCGGGACTCACTCGGTAAGTAGGGTGGAAGGATGACTCGACGGCAGAGGCAGCGGACCTGGGTGGCGGGCGGTATCGGTCTGATCGTGTGCGGCGTCGCTGGCATGCTGCCCCCGACGCTGAACAGCGCGACGGCGACAGCGTACGTGAGTGTGATTCTTGACGTGATCTATGCGTCTTCTGTGCTGCTGTTTGCGGTTGGTCTCTCTTCGGAAGCGAGCATCGTTGCGCGCAAGCCGCTGGGCGTGACTGCCCTGGTGATCGTGGGGCTGTGGCCGCTGGCGTTGTTCGTGCTCACCCGACTCACAGCGGAGGAGCCTGTCGTAGAGGCTGGTGGAAGCGCCATCGGCTATCTCGCGTTGCTGGTCCCGGCCGGCGCGGGGCTCGTCGCGGGAATGCAGGTCGTTCGCGCCAAGGTGGTGGAGAATCCGTGGCGCTGGGCACCGGTGTGGGCTCTGGGTGGCTACGCAGGGGTGTGGGTGATCACGCAGTTTATCTTCGTGTCGCAGTCGTCCGGGGACGTACAGAGCTTCGCTCCACTGCTCCAGTTGCTCACAACCCTTGCCGGTTTCGCCGGGACAGCAGGACTGGGAATCCTCGCGATCGTACTTGCCGCGAAACAACGACCGGCGACGACGGAGATCTACTCCTCATCCTCCTCCTCGGAATGATCGCGAGCGCTCGACTAGCTCCCCGGCGACTCACTCGACCGGCGCCGCGGCCCAGTTGAGCAGGACCTTCGCCTGGCACCATCGAAGACCTCGTCGCAGGGGGCGAGGAGGGGCCGAGCATGGACATCGGCACGGTGACGCGGATCGCGGCCGCGAAATCGGCTTGAATGGACGATCGCTGCTCAGGCCACTATCCAGGCGGCCAAAGCGCATGAGCTGCCGGCAGATTGGTTCGCAGAGCCGAGCACGATCCCTGGCCTGAAGCGGAGCGCGAGAAGCTAGCTAGCCAACCAGCCAGCCATCCAGCAGGTCTGCGGAGAGCTGCAGACATAGACTCGAGGCGTGGGTGTTCTTCTGGTGCGACGTGCGACGACGGCGGATCTGAACGCAGCCGCCGACACGCTGGCAGACGCATTCGAGGGGTACTCCTGGACCCGTCATGTCTTGCCCGAAGAGGACTATGAGGAGCGGCTGCGCGCGCTCCAGTTCCTGTACCTGAGATACGCCCAGAAGCATGGGATCGTGGCCATCACCGACGACTGCGACGGAGTGATCGCGCTGCTCCCGCCGCACGCGCCGGATCCCGATGGTGACATGGTGAAGCAGATCGTCGCGCTGCACGGCGATCGCCTCGATCGCCTCGATCAGGCCCCGTCGTCGCCGGATGCGTGGCGGCTCGAGACTCTCGGCGTGCGGCCCGCGAGCCAGGGTAGGGGCATTGCAGGGGCGCTGCTCGAGTTCGCGCTCTCCGCGATCGCCGAGCGCGGTGCGTACGAGGTACGCCTCGAAACCTCGGACGCGCGCAACGTGAGCCTCTACGCACGACACGGCTTCCGGGTCGTGTCTCATTCCGAGAAGGCCGCAGGCCCGCAGATCTGGCGGATGAGCGCCGCTCTAGAGGGCCGCCGAGAAGACAGAGGAGCACCTGTTCCATGACCCGTCCCGCCGTCGCGCTCGAGCAGTACCTCGACGCCACCAACTCGCACGACTTCGATCAGGTCGCACGCATCCTCGCTCCAGAACCGCTCTATTTCTTCGGCGATGCCACCTGCATCGGACAGGCCGCGGTGCGGGACTACTTCGAGCGAACCTGGGCGCTGATCCCTGACGAGCGTTATTGGGCCGAGGATATCGAGTGGGTCGCCGACGGAGATGGCGTGGCCGTCGCGATCTACACCTATCGCTGGAGCGGCACAGTGCAGGGCAACCCGACCAGCGGTTCCGGTCGAGCGACCAATACCTTCGTGATGACCGACGACGGGTGGCGTCTCGTGCACGAGCACCTCAGTGCTCTCTCCGTCTCCGACGGATGAAATGCCGACGTCGCGCTCGCGGTGCAGGAATGACCGACAGCGGATGTCATGCGGTGCTGCCCCGGGTGAGGAACCTGAAGCTGACATCCCAGATGTACTCGAGCGGGCCCTTGCGGAAGAACCGCAGCCAGACTTTCGCGAACAGGATCACGAGGGTGGCGATCACGGCGAACATGAGCAGAGTGCCGACCAGTGGATCCAGCATCGGCGAGAGAGGCGAGTTGCCGAGGAAGAACTGCGCGAGTCGTCCGAGGATGTTCTGGAGCACGTAGCAGCTGAGAGTCAGGATGCCGAACGCCATGAAGGGGGCGGCCAGGAACGGTGCCTGGCCACCGGCCTCCTCACCTCACGGTCGCCTGCCGCTGGATATCGAGTCCGATCCCGAACATGATGGTGAGCAGGTCGAGAAACTCCCCCGTCATCGACGAATGCCTGGAACAGCCAGATGTTGCTCGCCAAGGTGCCACGATGACGTATCCGCGGTTGACGTCGAACGAGGGGATGCGAGGGCGCGCCGGAATGCCGATGGGCGGAAGGGGGAGCGGTACAGCATTTTCTGCCATACCCTGAGTTCATCGCGACAACTGTTGCGAAGGCGCATCTGATTCTCCATACCCGGACGATATGCACGACATCGCTGGCCGGCCACACCGGCTACCATCGTCGACATTGAGTGGGGTTTGCGCCGCGGGTAGTCGTGGACGACTGTCGGCTGGGGGATCGAGAGGGGCAGAATGCGACGAACGCGTTCGACCGCCGTTCGCGGTGGAAGCCTGGAACTCGTGAAGTTCCGCGCCGCTGGGCGAGAAGACCTCCTCGGCCTCCGGCCCCTCAACGCCTACATGGCGTCCGCGAACATCCGCTTCTCGGATGTCGAAGATACGAGTGCGGTGCTTCGGGCGAACATGGTCCGCATCGGACGCTTCCTTTTCGCCCACGTGCAGCTGCCGGCTTCGACGGTCGTCTGGCCGCGTGATGAGCTGTCGCGCAACCGAGTGGTCATGATCGCGGCCGAGGGCACCGGGCTTACAGTGTCGGCGAACGCTCCGATCATCGCGCGCCGTTCCACCTGGTTCGTGGTGCCGCCCGGCACCGACGCGGTGACATTCGACGCGTCGACGCCGACGGATCTCGTCTTCGTGAGCCTCGACGACACGGAACTCGTTGGGGAGCGGCGCGTCGACTTCGAGCACGTCGGCGAGAAGACGCCTTCAGAGTCGGCTCTGAGACCGTTGATCAACTTCGTGAAGTCGCTCTGCGCCATCGAGTCGGAAAGTGTAGAGCCCGGGTCATCGCCCCTGAGTGATGCGGCCTGCGAGGTCGCCCGTTCACTCGTCGCTGCGGTGGTCGGGGAGCCGGCAGACCCCCCTGACATCTTCGACCGGGTGATGCGCATCGTGCTTCAGGACTATCCCTCGCCGTACCTCTCACTGGTGCCCGTCGCGCATGTACTCGGCGTCTCGGTTCGCACGGTGCAATCCGCTCTCAGCGCACATGGGACGACTTTCTCCGACGAGCTCCGTGCCGTGCGGCTCAAGGCCGCAGCGGAAATCATGAACCGTAACCCGGGCCTTCCGTTGTCCGAGGTGGCGAAGCTCGCGGGCTTCGGCACTCGGCAGTCGCTCTACCGGGCTATGCGCAAGACGACCCAGAGCTGAGTCGTTTCGGTCGGCGGCACCTCTTGGCGGGGGCGTCGCACCTCCGCGAATTGATGTACCGATTCTGGCGGGCACCCGCCGCTGATCGGGGGCGAGACATCAGTTCATGCAAATCTCGCCGAAGTCGCGTCACGTTTCGTGCAAACCGATATGCCATAGGTGGAGGGCCGCTCTAGGCTCCGGCATAGCGGTATACCAGGTGCGGCGCGCCTGATTTCAGGACCAGATCGACGGGGAGACGACAATGATGACGACAGATCGTGCTCGGGGGCGAGCGCAACGTGCTCACGGCGGATTTAGGCAGGTGCTCGCTGCTCTCGCTGCGGTGAGTCTCGCCACCGCAACACTCGTGGGACTGAATATCGCGGCCGCTTCTCCCGCGCAGGCGGCAGCGGGCGATCCTTTCGACCCGAGCGCGCCCACGGTGTTCGTCGCGCAGTCCGCAACCGGCGGCGCGACGCGCCTATTCCGTGCAGAGACGACGGGCGACGGAACGTTCGCGTTCACGGGTGAGGGGAACGCTCTCAACTCCGGCAACTACAACGCCATCAGTTTCAACACCGCCAACAACTACATCTATGGCGTAGCCACCTCAGCGATTGGATCCATTCCGAACGGCGCGATCGTTCGCATCGGTCAGGAGGGCACCGTTACGCGAGTCGGGACGTCGACGTTCGCGCCGCCCGCACAGTTCGTCGGGGCGTTCAACACGGACAACGGACGGCTCTACATCGCCAGCGGCACGAACACGACTCCGACCATTCGCAGCATCAACGTCACAACCGGCGCGCAGGTGGCGTCGGTGACACCGTCGCTCACGGACTTCACAATCGCCGACATGGAGTATCTCGGGGGGTACTTCTGGGCGTATGACTACAATGCCGCCCACCCGACAGGCACCCTCATTCGTATCGATCCGACCAGCGGCGCGACGACGAGGTTCCCCAGCGTCATCCCGACCACACTCACCGGGGCATGGGGTGCCGCGTGGCGCTTCGGCAACGGCAACCTGGGCTTCTCTCACAACGCCACCGGAACCATCGTGCAGATGAAGATCACTGACCCGGGGTCGGCGACCCCCACATTCACATGGATCTCCACCAGCGCCGGGCCTCCCTCGAGCGGAAATGACGGGACGGCGATCCCTGGTCTGCCGGCAGACCTCGCGATCACCAAGACCGGTCCGGTCACCTTCGTGTCGGGGGAACGCATCAGCTACGACATCACCGTGACCAACAACGGTGCCGGGGTCTCGAGCGGTTGGACCGTCACCGATACGTTGCCCAGCGGCCTGAGCAATCCGACGGTTGTCGGTGAGGTTAGTGAGAACATCGACGGAAACACCGTCACAGTAAGCGGCGCACGACTGGCAGTCGGCGAGTCCGCGACGTTCACGATCGAGGCCGACACGAACGTGTCACCGCCCGCCTGCGTCGTCAACACGGCCTCGGTCCTCGGCAACGAGGAAGACCCGAACCCCGCGAACAACGAGGACAGCGCCGAGTCGTGCGCTCTCGCGCTCTCCGTCACGAAGACCTCCGACGCCACCCCGGATTCACGGCCGGGCGATGTCGTGACTTACACCGTCACCGCGACCAACACGGGCGCCGGCGACTACACGACCGACAACCCCGCCGTGGTCTTCGACGACCTGTCGGGTGTGCTCGACGATGCCGGCTACAACGCCGACGTGGCGGCATCGGCCCCCGGAACGCTCGGATACCAATCGCCCCTGATCTCGTGGTCGGGCGCGCTCGCAGTGGGCGCATCCGTTGAGATCACCTACAGCGTCACCCTCCAGCCCGGCGGCGACGGCGAGGTGAGCAACGTGACCTGGATTCCCGAGGATCCGGGCGTGACGACTCCGCCCACCTGCGACCCGGCGACCGACGGCATCGACGACGCGACAGGTCAGCCCTGCGCACTGGAGATCTTCGAACTGCCGCGTCTCACGATCGACAAGTCCGTTGACACGTCCGAGCTGCCCGAGATCGGTGAGCAGGCGACGTTCACCGTCGTCGTGCGCAACGCCGGCCCCGGCGACTACACCGCGGCCGCCCCGGCGACGGCATCCGACGACCTGAGCGAGGTGCTCGACGACGCGACGTTCGACGACGCTTCGTTGACGGCCGATACCGGAACCGCCACGCGCACGGGCGACACGCTTTCGTGGAGCGGTGCGCTCGCCGCGGGCGAGCAGGCCACCATCACGTACTCCGTGACGTACACGGGTGAGGGCGACCAGATCCTCCGCAACCTCGCGTGCATTCCCGAGGACGCGACGCTCCCCGGTGCGCAGAGCTGCGACCGCGTGCAGGTTCCCGGGGCGCTGCTGACGCAGTGGAAGACGGCCCAGCCGTCGTCCGACCCGGTGGTGGCCGGATCGACCATCACGTACACGCTGTTCTTCGACAACGACGGGCAGTCGCCCGCGGCTGTCGACGCGATCGACGACCTCACCTACGTGCTCGACGACGCGGCGGTGACCACCGAGCCTGTGGCCTCGGCCGGTCTCACGGTCGTCCGCGACGGTGCCGAGATCTCGATCACGGGATCGGTGCCGGTGGGTCAGACGTCGACGGTCACCTACACGGTCACGGTGCTGCCGGACGACGAACGCGGTGACAGCATCGCGTCGAACTTCCTGCTCGCACCGGGCGAGACCCCGCCGACCGATGGCGAGTGCGTGCCGACCGATGCCGAACAGCCCGACTGCACGACGACGCCGATCACCGGTGTGACCTACACCAAGTCGGTGGAGACGTCGGAGACGCCCGTGCGCACCGGCACCGAGCTCACCTACACGGTTGTCGTGACCAACACGGGCGCGACCACCGTCGATGTGCTGCGCGACGACGACCTCAGCGACGTGCTCGACGACGCCACCCTCACGGGAGCGGCCGAGTCCGACACGGCATCGGTCACCGTCGATGGACCGACCGACGACGTGCTCGCCATCCGCGGCACGCTTGCGCCCGGCGCCACGGCAGAGGTCACCTACACGGTCACCGTCAACGCGTTCGGCGATCGCGGCAACAACGTGTCGACGAACTTCCTGGTACCTCCGGGAACGCCGCCGACCGGTCCGTGCGACCCGGCCACCGAGCAGTGCACCGTCACGCCGATCCAGGGCTTCACGGTCGCGAAGTCGGTGGACTCCGAGACGACGACGCCCGGCGCGGTCGTGACGTACACCGTCACGGTCACGAACGTGGGCGCCGTGGACTACACGGATGCCGACCCGGCGTCGTTCGAGGACGACCTCTCGGGTGTGCTCGATGACGCGACCTACAACGAAGACGTCTCGGTCGGCGGCTCGGTCACCGGCAACACCCTCAGCTGGGCGGGTCCTCTCGCCGTGGGCGCCACCGCGACCGTGACGTACTCGGTCACGGTCGACGATCCGACCGCGGGCGACGCGGAGCTTGTCAACGTCGTCGTCCCCGGCGACCCGACGGGCGAATGCCTGCCGGACGCGTGTGGCACCACGACCCCGGTCTCGTCGTACACGGTGGCCAAGTCCGCCGATGTCGCGTCGGTCATGGCCGGAGACGTCGTCACCTACACGGTGGTCGTGACCAACACCGGCCAGGTCGACTACACCGATGCGGTCCCGGCCGCGTTCGATGACGACCTCTCGGGTGTGCTCGACGACGCGACCTACAACGACGATGTCTCGGCGGGTGGCTCCGTCACCGGTGGCACGCTGACCTGGTCGGGGCCACTGGCGATCGCCGAGACGGTCACCGTCACGTATTCGGTGACGGTCAACGACCCGCTGTCGGGCGACCGCGAGTTGGTCAATGCGGTCGTGCCGTCGGTCCCCGGCGGCAGCTGCGACCCGACTGCCGAGTGCGTGACGCAGACTCCGATCGCGTCGTACACCGTGTCGAAGGCATCCGATTCGGCCACCGTGCTGCCGGGCGGCGTCGTCACGTACACCGTGACCCTCACCAACACCGGCGACGTGGCCTACACGGATGACGAGCCCGCGGTCTTCGAGGACGACCTGTCGGGCGTGCTCGATGACGCGGTCTACAACGATGACGCCACCAACGGCGCGACCGTCGCGGGCAGCACCCTCAGCTGGACGGGTGCGCTGGCGGTCGGTCAGACGATCGAGGTGACCTACTCGGTGACGGTCGATGACCCGGTGACAGGCGACTTCGTGCTCGTCAACGCCGTCACGCCCCCGGGCCCGGGCGGCAGTTGCGAAGGCACCTGCGAGACGACGACGCCGGTGGGCTCGTACCGCGTCGTGAAGTCCACCACCTCCACCGAGGTCGTTCCGGGTGACACCGTCGAGTACACCATCGAGGTCACCAACATCGGTCAGGTCGCTTACACGGCGGATGCCCCGGCATCCTTCACCGACGACCTCTCCGAGGTGCTCGACGACGCGACCTACAACGGTGACGCGGCGAGCACCTCGGGCGCGGGCCTCACCTATACCGCACCGCAGCTCGGCTGGTCGGGCGCGCTGGGCGTGGGAGAGACGGTGACCATCACGTACTCCGTGACGGTCAGCGACCCGGCCACGGGCGATCGACGCCTGGACAACACCGTGGTGACGCCGCCGGACTCCGGCGCGAATTGTGCGGAGGGATCGACGGACCCGGACTGCGTGGCGAACGTGCCGGCCTCGTCGTACTCGATCGCCAAGTCGGCATCGCCCGGAACGGCGCTCCCCGGAGACATCGTGACGTACACCGTCACCGTCACCAACACGGGTGTGCTGCCCTACACCGATGACGCCCCGGCGTCGTTCACCGATGACCTCTCGCGGGTGCTCGATGACGCGACGTACAACGGCGACGTCTCGGTCGGTGGCGAGGTCGCAGACGGCACGCTCACGTGGGCCGGACCTCTCGAGGTCGGTGAGACGATCCAGGTCACGTACACGGTGACCGTGAACGACCCGGTCACGGGTGACTTCACACTCCGCAACGTCGTTGCTCCGTCGTCTCCCGGTGGAGAGTGCGTGGAGGGCGCGTGCATCACCGATACACCCGTCGCCGCGTACGCGGTCACGAAGTCGGCCGATGTGCAGGACGTCGTCCTCGGCGGGGTCGTGACCTACACGGTCACGGTCGAGAACATCGGCCAGGTTGCGTACACGGCGGATGCTCCGGCATCCGTCATCGATGACCTCTCGGGCGTGCTCGACGACGCGACGTACAACCACGACGCGACATCGAGTGCCGAGGTCACGGGCTCGACGCTCACGTGGGACGGGCCTCTCGAGGTCGGCGAGGTCGTCACGATCACGTACTCGGTGACGGTGAATCAGCCGGCGACCGGTGACGGGAACCTGCGCAATGCCGTGACCGGTGACGGTCCCGGCGGCGCATGCGCCCTCGAGGGCGACTGCGTCACCGAGACTCCGATCGCGAGCTATCGGGTGACGAAGGGCGTCTCGTCCGAGCGTGCGTCGATCGGCGACCGGGTGACCTTCAGCATCACGGTCACCAACACCGGTCGCGTCGCGTACACCGAGGATCGGCCCGCATCGTTCACCGACGACCTCACGTCGTCGCTCGCCGTGGGCACATACAACGGCGATGCCACCGGCGGCGCCGAGTACGAGCGTCCGGTGCTGTCGTGGGAGGGCGCGGTCGGGGTCGGCGAGAGTGTGACCGTGACCTACTCCGTCACGCTGCGGTCGGTCGGTGAGATCCGCAACGTCGTGGTCACCCCCGACGGATCCGGATCGAACTGTTCGAACGGGTCGTCCGACGGCGAGTGTGCGACGACCACGATCGTGGTGCCGCCCGGACTGGCCATCACCGGCGGGGCGGCATGGATCGGCGGCGGTATCGCCGGTGCCGGTCTGCTCGCCCTCGGGCTGTGGCTGATCGCGCGTCGACGCGCGGAGAACGCCATCGTGTAGTGGCAATTCAGAGGTGAGCAGTGGCGACCACGGTGCCTCCGTGGTCGCCACTGCCATTCGAACGCGCGAGCGGGCGCATTCCCTGGGGAGGAAGAGAAGTGGAATTCGAAGAAAGCAAGATGTCCTCATCGAGGACGGATGAGGAGCTCCTGGACCGTGTGCGTGAAGGCGACATGCGGGCGTTCGGTGTGCTCTGGGAACGTCATGCCGGCCCCGCGCTGTCGGTGGCGCGCGGATTCGTCGGCCTCGATGCGGATGACATCGTCTCCGAGGCGTTCGAGCGCCTCTTGGTGTCGTTGCAGAAGGGCAACGGGCCTCGTGGGGCATTCCGTCCGTACCTGATCACCACGGTGCGCAACGTCGGCCGTACGCTCTACAAGCGCGATGTGCCCCGGCGAGATGCCGATTTCGACCTCATGATCGATGGCGATGCCGTCGACGGCGAACAGGCGGCGATCCGCGAGCAGCACCGCCAGGCGGCGGAAGAGGCGTTCCGTTCGCTCCCCGCGAGATGGCAGGAGGCGCTCTGGTACAGCGAAGTCGACGGGCTGCCGCCGCGCGAGATGACAGCGCCGCTGGGACTGTCATCAAATGCCATCTCGGCTCTTGTCGTGCGCGCCAAGCGAGGGTTTCGGGATGCGTGGGTGACTGCCCAGCTCGCCCGGGCGGACTCCGCCGACTGTCGGGCCGTCATCGCCGACATCGGGGCGTACACACGCGACGGACTCGCTCCGCGTGCGACGAGGAAGGTCGAGGCGCACGTGGCGACGTGCGCGGCCTGCACGGCAGCCCTGAAAGAGGCCCGGGGGATCGCGCAGACCCTGGCGATCGCGATTCTGCCCGCGGTGGCCGGCACGGTGGGCGCTGCGGGGTATCTGTCGACGCTGCGGCCTCCGTCGATGCCCGAGATGCAGTTGCCCGTCACGACGGCAGCCGCCTCGGAGACGGGTATCGAACAAGAAGACGCACCATCGTCCCGAAGACGTCGCGGCGTCGCCCTCGCCGCGCTGCTTCTGCTGCTTGTCGGAGGTGTCATCACAGTCGCCGCATTGGCGTCTCCTTCATCTGTGTCGATGCGTCAGCTCGGTGCGGGCGAGCATGAAGCGTCTCCGGTCGCCCCTCCCGCTGCGCCGATCCCGACGCCGACGCCTACACTGACGCCGACGCCTGCTCCGTCGCCGTTCGTGGAGACGGATCCACCCGCGCGTCGGGACGGTGACGGCCCACGCCGACAGCCTCTGCCAGTCCTCGTGCCGTCGGCGCCGGTGCTGCCCGCCGCTCCGCCCCCGCCTCTCGAAAACGTCACTCCGCCTGTCGTCGAGGCCGAGGTCTCTCAGGCCGACGATCGGATGTACCCCCGGGTAAGTGGCGAGTCCGCGGCGCCCGGAGCGCTGATCCAAGTCATGGACCCGGACGGGGAGATCGTGGCGACGACGATGGCAGACATCCTCGGGCGCTGGTCGGTGGCGATCGTGGGCGGAGCCGTCGGGCCCTCTTCCGTGTCGGTCACCCAGACGGTGCGGGACATCACATCTGCGCCGTCCTCGGAGCTGGCGTACACCGTGACCGCGCCTCCGACGGCAACCCGCCCTTTGGGCGGAGACATCGTGAACGCCGAGCGGTTCAACTTCCGCTTGAGCGCCCCGGCAGGCAGCGTGATTCAACGGTCGATTGTGGGTCGGACCCCTGTCCAGACGCTGACCGTACCGGCAGACGGTGTGTGGAACGAGTATCTGGCGCTGCCGCCGGGCGATCACGTGCTGCGCCTGCGGTGGGCCGATCCAGTCACCCGCGACTACGGTCCGTGGACCGAGGTTGCTTTTTCGGCCGAGTGAGTTGAAAGGGGGAGCGCGAGACGCGCTCCCCCTTCCTGGGGGAGGAATACCCTGCTGGGCGAGGTCCGGAGCGGCTCTGCGCTATGCCGAGCCGGTCTCTGTCGACCCACTTCATATACTCACGCGCACGCCGATCATGACGTGACTCCCGCGTCCTTTACGTCTCCGAGACGGTGTGCGGGAATTTCTGCATACTCGCGTCACGATTCTCGCCGGAGGCGGTGCTAACGACAAGGCGCAATCGCGTCTCGGGTATCGCGATCGCTGTTTATCGCATGCGGTTTGGGCCTCTCAAGGGGGGCGGCCCAAAAGAAGCGTGTAGAGGTTGCGGGTGTCGCTGGAGAGCGCCACCCGCAAACCGCTTCTCGCGAACCATGAAGCACAGGAACACACAAACGGGGGAAAGAAAATGATCAGAACAGCGCACTTCGCGCGGTGGAGACGGACGAAGACCGACAGAACAGACGAGGGTGGAGCCGCCACGGCGAATCGGTGGACGGTTCGCATCGTTTCTGCGGCGCTCGTGCTCCTGACGGCTTGGCACGTCTTCGCATCGTTCCTGTGGATCTACCCGCCTTCGGCGCTGCGTCAGCTTCCTCCGGAGAACGCCTTGAGCTCGTACATGCTCCCGTTGTTCGGACAGTCGTGGAGCGTCTTCGCGCCGGAGCCCATCAACGGTGACTACCACTTCAACGTCCGCGCGCTCGTCGTCAATGAGGCCGGCAACGAGGTCGAGACCGGTTGGGTCAGTGCGACAGACGTCGAGCTGTCGATGGTCAAGAACAACCTCTTCCCGCCGCGGGCGGGAATTCAGGCCGAAGAACTGGCGAGCAGCTTCAAGAACTCGTGGGACGGCCTTGCCGAGAAGCAGCGTGAGCTGACGCTCGAGAACTACACCGACGATGAATGGTTGGCGACCCTCGAGGAAGACCTTGACCGTGTCGACGACGACATCGACGCCGAGAAGTACATCGGCGTCGACCGTATGGCAACCGCGTACGCGACTCAGGTCGCCCATGCGATCTGGGGGGAAGACGTGGTTGCCGTGCAGTTCCGAGTCAGTCGCCAGAACGTCGTGCCGTTCGCCGATCGGAACGACCCGAACGCGCAGCGTCCGGAGCCCACCATCATCCGCCCGGGATGGCGCGACGTGCTCGTCGAGCCGGGCCAGAACGAAGACCGCTTCGCCGAGGTGTTCCGGTCGCAGTACGAGACCTACCTGAAGGGGCTGAACCGATGACGACGAACGACCGGAGCCATGACGGCCCCACCGCAACGCGACCCGACACGACCAGCACGCCGCGCCTGCTCGCCTTCATCGGCGCGCTCATCGCGCAGGTCGCGCAGACCGCGTCCGTTGCCGCCACCCGTGCCTTCTCGGCCGCCGACCGGTGGCTGCACGAGTCGAAGAAATCGCTCTACGGCATCGCCGTAACGCGCATCCTCTTCGGTCTCACCGGACTTGGTCTGCTTCTGACGAACTTCGCGACCCGCTACTACTCGTTCGGATCGGGATCGGCATGGAACCGGGAGCTGGTCGCGCCGATCAGCGACTTCCCGAAGATCTGGGTGTTCTCCGCGTTCCACTCGGCGATGGGCAATGACCTGCTCTATTCCGCGCTCTACGTCCTGCTGATCGGGCTCAGCGTGCTCTTCATCCTGGGATGGAGGTTCCGCATCGTCTTGCCGGTGTTCTTCTTCCTTTGGGTGGGATTCATCGAGGCGAACGACATGATCGGCGATCAGGGCGACAACATGTTCCGCATCGCGATGATCCTGCTGTTCTTCGCCGACCCGGCCGCGCGCTGGTCGCTCGACGCCCGCCGTCGCGCGCGCAAGGGCGAGTGGTTCCGTGAAGGCTCGGCACCGCGTCAGATCGGAATCGTCGGGCACAACCTCGCCCTCGTCGCCCTCGCCGCGCAGGTCATCTTCGTCTACACGTCCGGGGCGCTGTTCAAGGCTGGCGGCTCGCCGTGGCGCGAGGGATGGGCGATCTATCACCCGCTCGAGACGGCGCGCTTCGGCACGTGGCCGGCTCTGTCGGACTTCTTCATGGCCTGGGGGCCGGCGGTCGCTTTCCTGACGCTCGGCACCCTGTTCCTGCAGGCGGCGTTCCCGTTCATGCTGCTGACGCGTCCCACGCGCCTGATCGCCCTGTTCGGGATGCTCGGGTTCCACCTCGGCATCGCCGTGCTGATGGGCCTGCCGTGGTTCTCGCTGACCATGGTCGCGATCGACGCGATCTTCATCCGCGACCGGTCATGGGCGGGAATGGGGAAGACGCTTCGAGACACATGGCGGCTGAGCCGCTCGACGCATGCGTCCCCCGATTTAGGGGCAGCCGATGCTGTCGACGAAAAACAAGACTTCGCGGTCGAGTCCGATCGCGAAGACGACTCCGTGCGGTTGGTGAAGACCCCCGCATGGTAGAGCCGTGCGGGTGCAAGCCCGACACGGCGGCAATAAGAAAGAACTCCGGGAATCCGGTTTCTGACAGAGAAGAGGAATGCTCATAATGACTAAGGAGCGAACGATCGGCCCTCCGCGCCCTTGGCGCCGGAGAGCTCGACAAATCGGCGCGGGGGTGACTGTCGCCGGGCTCGCCATCATCGGAGGAATCACAGCCGCAAATGCAGCCGCAGGTGACCCGTTCCCGACAGATGAGACGCATGTCTGGCTTCACCAGAACCAGCCTAATGTGGCTACGGGCTACCCGAGCAACCTGTATGACCTTGCATACAACGAGGCCACCGGGCAGTATGACGTAACTTTTAGTGCAGGCTTCGACTCGCCAGATGCATCGTCGATGGCGTTCAACCCGGATGACGGCTATCTGTACGTCATCGAGGAGCCAGGCAAGAGGTCGGGTGGGTCCCGAATTCTCCGTATCGGGCAGGGAGGCGTGCAGACTGTCGTTCCGGGTATCGTCACGCCGGGTGACAGTGTTTTCTGGAATCAATATTCGGGGCTCGAATACCATGACGGAAAGCTGTGGTTTCTCAGTTCCGCAGTTGGCAATTTGCAATTTATTTCGTCTCTTGACCTGACCACGGGTGAATCGAAGGTCTACGCATTTAAGTCAGGGGCGTACAATCCGAACGATCTAGTCTACTCAAATGGCTACTTCTGGGCGGCGTCAACGATGTCGCCAAGCGGCCAGCCCAATGGTCGGCTCATTCGCTACGACGTGACCACAGAAACCGGCGAGGTCTGGAACGGGTCGATCAAGTACTATGCCTCGGCCGAATTCGAATCGCCGGAGCTGTACAGCCCAGTGACCCCGGGGGGGAGGCCTGACGGATATGGGGCGGCCTGGGCTACAGGGTCCGGCCTTCTGTCCTTCGTGTCCAACGTCACCGGCAAGATTGTCCACCTTCGATTGGCGTCTGACAACACTGTCGAAGTTGTCGGTGTGGGTCAGGCACCGTCGACGGCAAACAACGACGGTGCGTACAGCATCGGAGCGCCTGCTGACATCGCACTCGAGAAGACAGGTCCGGTGGAGTTCCTTCGCGGCGAGTCCTTCGAGTATGAGATCTCGGTGCGCAATGTCGGGGGTACTTCATCGAGCGGTTGGTTCGTCAAGGACCTCCTGCCGCCGGGGATCAGCGGAGCCGTTTTGGTCGATGGCCCAGGGGTCACCATGAACACCGGCATCGAGGACGGCCGGGAGGTCGTCTACCTCAACGGCGGCCCCTTGGCCGCTGGCGAGGAAGTCAAGCTCCGGATGCGGGTGACCGCAGCGAACGACATTATGGGGTGCGTCACGAATACCGCTGAACTCATCGGTATGGAAGATGACCCCGACTACGGGAACAACACGGCGTCGACTGACTGTGCTCAAGTGGTGACCGCGCGGCTCGACCTTGAGAAGGAAGTCTCCGAGGTTGTCGACGTCAACGGCAATGGAATCACCGATCCGGGTGACACCATCACCTGGCAGTTCAATGTGACCAACACGGGCATCGCGAACATTGAGAACATCGCTATTCGCGATGATCTTCTGAACGCAGCGGGCATCGACGTCGACTGCGCGCCGCTCGCCTTGGCGCCGAACGAGTCGGCGTTGTGTGAAAGCACCGTGCCGTATGTGATCACTGCTGCGGACGCTACCTCCGGTTCGGTCGTGAACACCGCGGTCGCGACTGGCAATGTTCCTGAGGGCGAACCGGGTGACCCCGGCGACGTCGAGTCGCCGGAGGATTCCACCGAGACTCCGGTCGAGGAGCCCGAGAGCAACGTGAACGCTGCGGCGTCGGCTTCTGCGTCGGCAAAGGCTGATGACGCGTCGAACCCGTCTGCGCAGGTTGCGGCTCAGGCTGCGGCGTCTCCGGATGCGGACTCGGCGGCTTCGGCTGCTGCGACTCCGTCTGCGGAGGCTGCGGCTGAGGCTGCGGCGAACCCGGATGCGTCGACGTCTGCGTCGGCTGATGTGTCTTCGGACCCGTCTGCTGCGGCTCAGGTGTCGGCGAGCCCGGCGGCGAATGCGGATAACTCGGATTCGACGAATGCGGATGCGTCGGCGGCGGTGGATGCTGATGCGTCTTCTGCTGCGGATGTTGCCGCGACGGCGGATTCGTCGGTTGACGCGTCGGTGACTGTCAACGCGGACGCGAACGTGAACGCTGCGGCGTCGGCTTCTGCTTCGGCGAAGGCTGATGACGCGTCGAACCCGTCTGCGCAGGTTGCGGCTCAGGCTGCGGCGTCTCCGGATGCGGATTCTGCGGCTTCGGCTGCGGCGACTCCGAAGTCGGAGGCTGCGGCTCAGGCTGCGGCGAACCCGGATGCGTCGACGTCTGCGTCGGCTGATGTGTCTTCGGACCCGTCTGCTGCGGCTCAGGTGTCGGCGAGCCCGGCGGCG
>NZ_JBIUWD010000003.1:237132-237715 GCF_044743285.1 Microbacterium sp. NPDC087665
ATGCTGATGCGTCTTCTGCTGCGGATGTTGCCGCGACGGCGGATTCGTCGGTTGACGCGTCGGTGACTGTCAACGCGGACGCGAACGTGAACGCTGCCGCGTCGGCTTCTGCTTCGGCAAAGGCTGACGATGACAGCAACCCGTCCGCGCAGGTTGCCGCTCAGGCTGCCGCGACCCCGGATGCGGACTCGGCGGCTTCGGCTGCTGCGACGCCGTCCGCGGAAGCTGCCGCTCAGGTCGCTGCGACGCCGGATGCTTCGACCACCGCGTCGGCTGATGTGTCTTCGGACCCGTCTGCTGCCGCTCAGGTCTCGGCCTCCCCGGCGGCGAACGCCGACAACTCGGACTCGACGAACGCTGACGCCTCGGTGGCAGCAGACGCCGATGCTTCGACCGCTGCCCAGGCCGCCGCAACCGCGGACTCGTCTGTGGACGCATCTGTCGAGTTCGACGCGACCGCTGATGCTCAGGCATCTTCGGACCCGACCGCGAACGTGAACGCTGCCGCGTCGGCTTCTGCTTCGGCAAAGGCTGACGATGACAGCAACCCGTCCGCGCAGGTTGCCGCTCAGGCTGCCGCGAC
>NZ_JBIUWD010000003.1:237813-637638 GCF_044743285.1 Microbacterium sp. NPDC087665
GGACTCGACGAACGCTGACGCCTCGGTGGCAGCAGACGCCGATGCTTCGACCGCTGCCCAGGCCGCCGCAACCGCGGACTCGTCTGTGGACGCATCGATGAATGTGAGCGCGGATGCGAACGTGAGCGCTGCGGCGTCGGCTTCGGCCGATCCTGCCGCGAACACGGATGCATCGGCCAACCCTGGTTCGAGCGCTTCGGCTTCCGCCGGCAGTGACGAGAACCCGGCGGCGCAGACGTCGAGCAACGGTGGTTCGAGCAAGTCTGACGGCTCGCTCGCCATCACCGGAGGCGACGCTGCGATGGCCACGGGTCTCGGCATCGGTGCAACGATGCTGACCCTGCTCGGACTGCTCGCCGCAGTTCTCGGGCGTCGCAAGAAGCGGGAGGTCGAGGCGGAGTAATCCCCTCGCACCATCCCACGGTAGGGCGGGAGTCTTCGGGCTCCCGCCCTACCCCTCTTTTCTTTCTCAGAAAGGTCTAGCCGAATGATCACCGTGACGGAGGGCGTCGCCATCGTGGTCGGCAGTGGCCCCAACGGGCTCGCCGCTGCACACGTGCTCAATGCTGCGGGCTACGACGTGACCGTCTACGAGGCGAACGACGTTCTCGGCGGGGGAGCACGCGCCTCTGAGCCACTTATCCCCGGAGTCGTGCAGGACCACTGTGCGGCGGTGCATCCGCTGGCTCTGGTCTCGCCGTACCTCGCGGAGATGGCTCCTGCCGTGCAATGGGGCCGCGCTCCGATCGAGTGCGCCCATCCGCTCGATCACGGACGCGCCGCGTTCCTCCATCAGTCGGTAGAGATGACAGCACATGGCTTGGGCGCCGGCGGTGGCGCATGGCGTCGTATGTTCGGCGGCCCGTCACGTCGATTCGATGATCTTGCGCAGGACCTGTTCGCGCCGCCAGTGCACATGCCGAAGCGTCCGTTCCTCTTCGCCCGCTTCGGCATGGTCGCTGCCGCTCCGCCGAACGCGATCGCGCGTCTCCTGCGATCCGAGTCAGCCGGAGCCCTCTACGCGGGAATCGCCGCGCACGCCTTCCAGCCGTTCTCCCGCCCCTTCGCCGGCGCCGTGGCCGCCGCGCTGCTGACCGCTGCCCACGGCGTCGGATGGCCCGTGGTCGTCGGTGGCACATCGGAGCTCACCGATGCGATCGTCGACTCGCTCCGTTCGAGAGGGGTGCGATTCGTCGCGGGGCATCGTGTGACGAATCGGGCGGATCTCCCGCCCCACGATCTCCTCCTGCTCGATGTGCACCCCGCGCAGGTGAGGGGCATCGTCGGGAAGGCTCTCCCTCGGCGCAACAGACGGCGCCTCCGTCGGTTCCGCAGCGGACCCTCCGCCTTCAAAGTGGACTTCGTCGTGGACGGTGGCGTTCCGTGGGAGCATCCGATGGTGTCCCGCGCCGGCACCGTGCATGTCGGCGGCTCGGCCTCCGAGATCGCGAGCGCGGAGGCGGAGATCGCGCGCGGCCGGATGCCCGAGCGCCCGTTCGTGCTCGTCGGCCAGCAGGATGTCGCCGACCCGACTCGCCGCGCCGGCGACTTGGCGCCCGTCTATGCGTACGCGCATGTCCCTCACGGCCACACGGGAGATGCCACGGAGGCGATCATCCAGCAGATCGAGCGGTTCGCTCCGGGGTTCCGGGAGCGCATCGTGGCGCAGCGGAGCTATTCCACCGCGGATGTCGCGAGCGAGAATCCCAACTTCGTCGGCGGTGACATCCTCACCGGGGCCAAGACCATGCAGCAGCTCCTGCTCGGCCCGGCCGCGAGAATGTCACCCTACGACGTCGGCGTCGCCGGTGTGTACCTCTGCTCCGCGGCGACGCCACCGGGGCCAGGGGTGCACGGCATGTGCGGGTACAACGCCGCACAGCATGCACTGGCGGTCGTCGCCCGCTCTCGTCCGCGTGCGTCTGCGTAGTTCTGAGTGCCGAACTGCCGGGCGGGGCAGCGACTGCAGTGGGAGAACGGGGAGGAGCGCGAGGGGTGCGCCCCTCCCCGCATGCCCGGCGACGGGGAGGACACCGGGCGCGACCTGGGAGATCGCAACGGCCGAACCGTCACTATGTATACCCGCGATGCGGCGATTCGTGACGTGCTCCTGCCGGAGGATTCCGGAATGGGCCCGAGTCGCGCGGTGACGGACGGCCTCCGCACGGCCCTGCTGAGCTGTCGTGAGGAGACGAAAGGGGGAGCAGCTGTGCTGCTCCCCCTTTCGATGGGAGGGTTTCCCTGCCGGGATGGGGCCCGCAGAGGCCCGGCGGGGAGCGCCGGACGGGTCTTGACGACTTACTTATTACACTCGGTGCTCGGACGATCGTGACGCGGATACGGAAGATTTCGGTCGCGCACCTGCGACCACGAAGGGGCTGCTTCCATCGCCGTATACCTACATTGTAGAATAATGGAGCTGGTCGTGAAGGAAAGTCGGTCGCAGTGAGCGCGGGAGGATCAACGGATGCCAGGGCAGGGGAATCGGCGCGATGGTGACTGTGCGCGCAGGATCGTGCGGCACGACTGGTCCTGGCTGAAAGTCTGGGCGCAGGACCCAGTGGTGGACCTGCGTCTCGGCCCCGTGGATGCCGAGTGGTTCGAGCACGTTCTGGGCGAGGATCAGGGGGTGGAGCTCGTCGTTGAGGACGGGCGGGGTCGGCCCATCGGACTGGTCGGCTGCGTGTGGGATCCGACTGGGGATGCACATGTGATCAGCGATCTTTGCGTTGACCCGGCGCGTCGGCGGGCCGGGCTCGGGCGCCGATCCCTGAAGGCCGCCCTGTCCTGGGCCGGGCACCCGGAGCCAAGACGGTGGATCGCCTTCATCGACGAGAAGAACGCTCCAGCCAGAGAGTTCTTTCACAGCATGGGGTGGGAAGACCAAGGAATGGATGCGTGGCTGATCCGCGTATCACTCCCTCTCGTCAGTGGCCCGGACGATCATCGGTGCTGAGAATCGACATGAGGATGGAATCCACCCAGTCGCCTTCCCAGAAGAGGGTGTGCCGTTGGCGTCCCTCGTAGCGGAAGCCCGCCTTCTCGTACGATCTCGCCGCTCGTGGATTGAACGAATACACGTCGAGCGCGACGCGGTGCAGATCGATCTCGTCGAACGCGTGATCGAGCACGGCCCCGGTGGCCTCGGTGCCGTAGCCCTGCCCGGTCCATCGCGGCATCAGAGCGATCCGGAAATTCATCGAGGCGTTCTCCTCCTCGAGTTCGTTCAGCACGATTTCGCCGACGTAGCTTCCCGTCTCGAGGTCGATGATGGCCCAGTCCAGGCGATCGTCGCGCATGGGCAACGTCGTGAGGTGCTGCGCAACGTCTGCGCGGGTGAATTCCTGGCGTGTTCCGGTCAATCGCACCGTCTCAGGATCGGCGAGTCCCGCCAGTACTTCGTCGAGGTGCTCGGGGCCCAGCGGCTCCAGCCTCAACCGTGTGGTCGTGAGAGTGGCCACGTCCAAGAAGGGCGATTCGTTGATGCTCGGCGATGTCATGATGTCTCAAAGGTACGGGGCGCGGAAGTGGTCCGCGTCGGCCCAGCGATGTATAGCGGGATCTCTGTCGTTGGTCTGGCTGCCCGTCCCAGAGCTGGCTATCGGCAGGGAGGATGTGTCGGATGAATGACCGCGTGATGTTCGTCTTTGGGGGAGCTTCAGGCATCGGTGCCGCGACGGCGGAGGCCCTTCGCGACCGCGGAAACCGCGTCGTGATCTTCGATGCCGTGGACCCGGTCCGCAGCCTCGACGGTGTGGAATACCGGATAGCGGATGTTCGAGATCCAGCAGTGGGCGCCATTATCGAGGAGGTTGCGCAGCGCACCGGTCCGCCAGCCGGACTGGTGTATGCCGTCGGCGTGATGGACAACCACGCGTTTCTCGAAGAGACGACCGACGAGCTGCTCGACGTCGTGCTCGACATCAATGTCAAAGGGGCGGTGAGGGTGGCCAGGGCGGTGGCTCCAGCGATGCGTGCCGTGCGGTACGGGCGGATCGTGTTCATCGGCTCGATCGCCGGAGTTGTGGCGGGTGCCGGCGGCCTGGCGTACACCATCTCCAAACATGCGCTGGGGGGAGTGGTGCGCAGCCTTGCCGTCGAGATGGCGCCGGACGGCGTGACGGTCAACTGCGTCGCACCTGGGGCCATCAGTGGAACGAGCATTTCGACTCGGGTCGTCGACCAGGCCAAGGCCGCGGTTCCGACAGCGCGGGGCACAGCCGACTTGTTCGGACAGTCCGCCGAGCAACTGCATCCGGTCGGTCGAATCGGCACGCCGGGCGCGGTCGTAGCGAGCATTCTCCATCTTCTGACGCCGGAATCCTGGTTCGTCACCGGATCGACGATCACTGTGGATGGCGGCTACACCGCCCGATGAGCGACGAGAACGATCCCTCCGTTGGGCGGTGATCGCGGCAGCAGCGCGAGGCGGCGGCCGTGGGACGCCGGATCGGCGTGTCGTCGGCCGCCCTAACTGGTTGCCCTTGAAGAAACTATCTGTTAGTTTCTACTCAGGAAACAAAACGAAGGAGGAGCTATGGACAGCAACGAAGCAGCGAGTCGCCTCGCCGAGGTGCATCGGATCAACCACCTGTCGGCCAGGAAGGGCGCGTGGGGTACGTCTCTCGTCGTCTCCGTCGCCGCGCTGGTGATCGGCGGGGCGCTCGATCTCGACATGGTCTATCTCTCGGGTCTCGTCGTGCTGGCGACGGTGGGGCTGTTGTCGATCCGGTCGATCCGTCCGCGGTTGACCTGGACCGACCGGGTGGGTGCGTGGATGGTCGTCGGCGGCATCGTGCTGGCCATCGCGGCATACATCGCGGTGCAGTTTCCCGTGCGCGCAGCGGGATGGATCGCCCCCAATACGATCGGAGCCCTCGCCGCAGCGGTCGTGATTCTCGTACTCTGCCGAGCCGGACTGCAGCGCCTTGCGGGCGCCTCTGCGGCGGGTGACTCCGGGAAGACCCGATGAGCGAAATGCCAGAAAGAGACGCAGCATCCCTGCGCCTCGACCCGTTGCTGCATGAGCCGGTGCGGCTGACTCTGCTGGCGGCTCTGGCGACCTCGGACTACGTCGAGTTCTCGGCTCTCCTCAGCCTCATCGGCGTGAGCAAATCGGCGTTGTCGAAGCACGTATCCGCGCTCACGGATGCCGGCATCGTCACCGTCACCAGCAGTCCTGCCGACAAGCGTGCCCGTCGCATCGCACTCAGCGATGCGGGGCGGGAGTCCTTCGACGCCTACCTTCGGCGGCTCGAAGAGATCGTTCGGTCGGCGAGAGGGTGATGCGTCTCACTCCACCGGTACCGGCCAGCGCACCCCGTCGGTCTTGTAGGCCGCTTCGCCGCCCCATTGCACGCTGACGGCGTCGAGTCCGTCGGGGATGAGGAACGTCTTGCAGCCCTGGTAGACGTCGCCGACCTCTTGGGGGAAGTCGGATGCTGCGGGCTCCCGCGGGCAGAGCTCGTCGGTCTGCGAGGGCCCCATCCCGCCGACGATGATCGGGATGTCGGCGATGGAGCCGTCGGAGAGGATCAGCTGCACGGCGCTCGCGGTCGGGTAGACGCGCTCGCCCTCGAGGAGAGCGAACTGGTAGTCAACGTAGATCGGCGTGACGGCGCCCAGCTTCGCCCGCTCCTCGTCGGGGAGATACGCGAAGTCCACCTCGAGGTCGCCGCGAGTCGCTGAGACGGGCGCGACGCCGACCGTCATCGTGGTCTGATCGGAGGGCCATTCGCGGCCGACCACGGCCCATTCGCCAGCGCCTAGAGTGCTGCCGGCGGGTGTCGTCGGTGTGGCTGCCGGAAGCGGAGAGATCGGGTCGACGAGCGACTCCAGGCGCTGCTCGGCCTGTTGCTCCTGATACCGCTCTTCCACGCTCGCCGTGGGTGTCGCCTCGGGGGGAGGGCGCAGAAGGGGAGCATCCTGCCAGAAGCGCCGCGACCGCAATCGCGGCAGCTCCCGTTCGCACGCGTTTCGTCATGACACCAGTCGTCTTCGTCGGCTCGATCATGACTCCACGCTATCCAACCCGGCGACCGCGTCCGGGCGCCCACCACCCTGACCCGCGACCCGCGCAGCTCACGTCGGCCCGACTCTCCTAGGATTGTTCGGATGACGGGGTGGACGTGGCAGGCGTGGATCGGGCTCGTCGGAGGCTCCCTGCTGTTCTTCGCGGTGCTCGGTCCGATGCTGCTCGTGCAGACGCGTCGATACGGGCGGATGTCGTTCCGCCGCCTGCTCGGCGCAGCCGCGGTCAGCGTCTATGCCGTGGCCCTCGTCGCGTACACCCTGCTGCCGCTGCCCGACATGCGGGCGAACTGCGGCGTGAGCATCGCCGGGGTGGAGTTGATCCCCGGCCATTCGATCGCCGACATCCTGGGCGAGACGCAGGGCCTTTCCCTGGTGGGCACGCTCACGAGCCGGGCGACTCTCCAGGTCGTGCTGAACGTCGCGCTCTTCGTGCCGTTCGGCATGATCGCCCGGCGCTACTGGAACCGGGGACCGGTGGTGTCGATCCTGCTCGGGGCCGGGCTGTCGCTGCTGATCGAAGCGACGCAGTTCACGGCGGTCTGGGGCCTCTACGAGTGTTCGTATCGCGTCGCCGACGTCGACGATCTGATCGCCAACACCGCGGGCGCGGCCATCGGGGTTCTGCTGGCTCCGCTTCTGCTCTCGTGGATGCCGAGTGCGCACAGCCTGCGCGCGACACGCTCGGTCGCCCGGCCGGTCACCGTGTGGCGTCGGTGGTTCGGCATGATCCTCGATGCGATCGCCGTGCAGGTGGCCATCAGCGCACTGTCGTTGGTCGTCCTGGTGCCGCGACTGATCGTCTCGGGCGGTCGGGGACCGGCAGGAGCGCAAAGCCTCGTCGAGGTCGGTCTGATCAGTGCAGGAACGGTCGTGCTCGTCATCGTGATCCCCGCGCTGCGGTCGAGTGGTGCCTCGATCGGCCAGCGGCTCGTCTGGCTCGCACCGCGGTGGCCAAACGGGCGGGCTTCTGCGGCACGTCGACTGTTCCGAGCATCCATCGTCGCGCTTCCGTACACGGTGGCGACGGTCGCACAGGAACTGCCCGGCGCCGATGTCGGGATGACGCAGACGATCGTCGGGGTGATCGGGATCGTCAGCGCGTTGATCGTGTTCATTGCGATCGTCTCGGTGCCCTTCACCCGGGGGCGCCGGGGTCTTTCGCTGCTCGTGTCCGGCGGTGACCTGCGCGACTCCCGCGACGCGAGCGCCTGACCGCAGCACCGCACCGCCTCGTCGGGTCGTGATCGGGCGGCGCCTCAGGTGCCGAGCCGGATGATTTCGGCGTGCTCCTCACCGTGCGAGTAGGACACCAGTTCCGCGTCGAGAACGATCTCGTGGGGCGGTTCGACGAGGTCCCTGGTACGCGCGGACTCGATGTCGTTCCAGGCTTCGCCCGTGAGGGTCTTCCCGTAGACGACGGACAGGTGGAACGTCCAGTCGTCGAGGTCCAGTTCGCCGAGCCGGCGGAAGTCGGAGGCGGCCAGCAACTCGGTCAGGGTCGCGTAGGCGGCCACGAGGGAAGGTGTGCGGGCGAGCCGCAGAATCAGGATCTGCCACGGCGCCGGGAATGCGTCGACGGCTTCGGCGATGATCTCGATCGGCTGCTGAGCGGCCGCCCAGGCGCGAACGAGAGAGGCGAGATCTTCCTGTCGCGTCGGTTCGTAGAAGCCGCGGAGAGTGACGTGGCCCGTATGCGGGCGCGGGAGTTCGGCCACTTCGAGCGCCGCAGGTTGCTCTGCCGTGTAGAGATCTGCGACCGCGAGCCTCGGCCGTAGCACGAGATACTGCTGGCCATCGAGAGAGGCGAGCTGTTCCGGAGTGTGCATGAACGGTCTGCGCATGTGTCGACGATACGCGGCGTCGCTCGCCCCGCTCGCCCCACTCGGCTACGGAGTCGGCTCCGGGTCAGAGCCGGAGGTAGCGCGTGCCTCGAGTTCTCGCAGCCGTTTCAGCTGTGTCCACGGCCAGAATGCGATCCAGGCGATGGAAACGATGGACGCCCCCATGATCATCGACGCGATATCCATGCTGCCCACGCTAGGGACTCATCCTGGCCGTCCGCATCCCCCATGCGACGGACCTGGCTTTCGGGTGCACGTCACAGGGGCTTCGTTCGCCTGGGGAGCCAGCCCCCTAGGCGCTCGCCCGCAACGCCAACCAGGCGGCGGCGCGGTCGTCGGCGCTCGACATCGAGAGGTCGGTGAGGTGCTCGATGCGTCTGACGCGCGCGGCGAGTGTCTGACGATGGATGCCGAGACGAGCGGATGCCGCGCCCCACGCGCCGTTCTCCGCCAGGAATCCGCGCAGGGTGTCGACGAGATCTTCGCTGCGGAGCGGCTCGAGCAGCGCGGCGAGTCTTCGCGTATCGGAGGGGGCGAGCCGGTCGAGCACGAGGTCGATGCTGGGCATGCCGCGGTAGCGGACCACGGGGCGCACCTCGGCGACCGCGACGTCGAGGGCTCGGCGCGCCTCCTCCGCCGAACCGGCGAGCGCGTCGATCGGCGCGGGCGAGCCGAGGCCGAGGTGCAGTGGAACCGAGAAGGCCGCGGTGCGCCGGGCTATCTCGTCGATGTGCTCATCGCGCGCGAAGCCGGTGACGACGCCGTGCGCGGCCGACACCAGGTGCGGGGCTCCGAGGTCTTGCAGCCAGTGGATCACCACGCGCTCGGCGTCGACGCTCGATGACCGGGGCGAGAGGGTGAACGCGGTCAGGGTGCGGTCGCGCACACCCCACTCCTTCGCCAGGGCGAGAGCGTGCGACCCGCCTTCTTCGAGGACGCGCATCATCGTGGCGCGACCGAGTCGCTCGGTGCGGCTGCCGTCGTGGGTGCGCAGCAGCAGGTCAAGGAGCGCCGCCGCCTGCGAGCTCAGGTCGCGCGCTCGACTCGTCGATCCGCTGCGGGCCGTCACGACCAGGAAGGCGGACATGTCTTCGTCGGTGCCGACCGGATGCACCTGCAGCGCGCGGCTGCGCACGCGAACGGGACGGTTGAACGCGACGGCGACGGCATCGCCGATGTGCAGCGCACCGGCCCCGGCGGAGGCGATGGGTTGCGCGTCGCGGTCGAGCAGCACCGCCCACCCGTCGAGCCGTCGGGCGAGCTCGGCGACCACACCGGCCACGCCGCTGCGGCGCGCGGCGAGCGCCAACACCTTCGTCGCGGCGAGCACGGCGCGGTCTTCGGCCGCTGCATCGGTCGCGAGCAGCGCCTGGAGCGTCGGCAGCACCACCGCAGCATCCATGTCGGGATCGATGATCGCGGTGACGCCGTCGGGTATGGGGTCGAGCCCACCCGTCACGACGGCGACGGCGTGACGCAGAGGGGTGCTTCGGTCGGAATCGTCGAGAGCGGACGCGATCTCGGCCGGGTCGCCGACGACGAGCGTCGCGAAATCCGGATGCGGCACGACCGCGAAGTCGGCGAGGGGGACGACGCTCGCGACGGGGGATCGGGCGCCCAACGGGCCGCCCTCGATCAACGTGCCGCCGATCACGCGCGCGATCGATGCCAGGTCTCGGGTCATATCCGCAGTATAAGGAATGTCGGTCTCGCGCCTCATAAATCATCAATTCGGTGAATGACACCGGAGTGCGCGCGTTCCTACGATGGGGCCGACCTACACGAACGAAGGGGGCCACATGCGGGCCATCGTATTCCGCGACACCGAGAGCCAGATCGAGCACACCGAGGTGCAGCTCGCACCGCCGGCTGCCGGAGAGGTGCGCGTGAAGATCGCCGCTGCGGGCGTCTGCCACTCCGACCTGCACGTGAAGCGCGGGGAGTGGGCGGCCCCGACGCCCATGGTGATGGGCCACGAAGGCTCCGGCGTGGTCGTGGAACTGGGCGAGGGCGTCACGTCGCTCGCCGTCGGTGACCACGTCGTGCTCAGCTGGGTGCCGCCGTGCGGCGAGTGCCGGTACTGCCGATCGGGTCACGAGGCCCGCTGCCAGAAGGTGGCGACGGTCGTCGCCCCGTTGGGTGTGCTGTTCGACGGCACCTCGCGCCTGAGCAAGGACGGCGAGACCCTGCACCACTACCTGGGCGTCTCGTCGTTCGCGGAAGAGGTCGTGGTTCCCGCCTCGGGCGCCATCAAGGTGCGCGACGACGCGCCGCTCGACGTCATCGCCGTGGTCGGATGCGCGGTCGCCACCGGCGTCGGTGCCGTGATGAACACGGCCGGCGTCGAACCCGGTGCGCTCGTGGCCGTGATCGGATGCGGCGGCGTCGGACTCAACGTGATCCAGGGCGCGCGCCTCGCCGGCGCCGAGCGGATCGTCGCCATCGACGTGCGCGAGGACAAGACCCGCCTCGCCGCGCAGTTCGGCGCCACCGACCAGATCGTCGCCCCCGACGGCGACGCCGTTGCACAGCTGCGCGCCCTCCTCCCCGACGGCGTCGACTACGCCTTCGACGCGATCGGCCGCACCATCACCACCGAGCAGTCGATCGAGATGCTCGGACTCGGCGGCGCCGCCGTGATCGTCGGCCTGCCGCCGACGGGTGCGCGTGCATCGTTCGAACCGCTCGTGCTCGCGGAAGCCGACCAGCGCATCCTCGGCTCGAACTACGGCTCGGTGCGACCCGCCATCGACATCCCGGCGCTCGTCGACCGGTACATGGACGGCCAGCTGATCCTCGATCCGCTGATCTCCTCGCGCCGCCCGCTCGCCGAGGCCGCCGAGGCCTTCGCCGAGCTCGAGTCCGGCCAGGCGCTGCGCACACTCCTCATTCCCTGATCGACCTCCCTGATCGACCTTCCTGCCCGACCCTCCCTGCCCGACTCCGACCAACCCGATGCGAAGGAGCACCCCTTGACCACGACATCCCGACAGCATCCGCCCGGCACCCCCGCGGCGCCTCTCACCGACGCCGGCCTGCGCCGGGGAGTGATGAGCGGACCCGAGCTGGCCGCCCAGGCGATCGCGAACATCGCCCCCAGCGCGGTGATCGCCTTCACCGCCGCCGCGATCTTCCTCGGCGCCGGCAACGGCACCCTCTACGCCTTCGGCCTCGCGACGATCGTGATCCTCTGCGTCGGCTACTGCGTGGTCGTCTTCGCGCGCAAGCACGCCTCGGCCGGCTCCCTGTACACGTACGTATCGAAGGGCCTCGGCCCGGCAGGTGCGTACCTCGCCGGGGCGGCACTGCTGATCGGATGCTTCGGCATCGCCGCCGCATCCCTCATGGGGTCGGTGTCGTACATGAGCCAGTTCCTGACGCTGCTCGGGGTGCCCGCTTCGAGTGTCGGCTGGAGCATCGCTCTCGCGATCGTGCTCGGCGGCCTCGCGACGCTGTTCACGATCCGCGGCATCCGCCTCTCCGCCCGCGTCTCGCTGGTGCTCGAGCTGCTGTCGGTCGCGATCATCCTCGTGCTGCTGATCTCGGCTCTCGTCTGGGCCGGCCCGGCCGCGTGGGATCCCGCGCAGCTCATCGCCGAGGGGTCGTCGTTCCAGGGCATCGCCGCCGGCATGGTGCTCGGCATCCTCGGCTTCGTCGGCTTCTCATCGGCGGACGCCCTCGGTCGTGAAGCGAAGAACCCGTACAAGGCCATCCCCCGGGCCATCATGTGGAGCGCGCTCACCGTCGGCATCCTCTACGTCTTCGCGGCCTACACGCAGATCGCCGTTCTCGGCGACGACCTGGCCACCTCGGCGAGCCCGCTGGAGAGCATGTCCGAACTCATCGGCATGCCGGCCTGGTTCGCTCCCGTGCTCACGTTCGGCGTCGCCGCGTCGTTCTTCGCTGTGGTCGTCGCGCCGCTGAACGTCATCGGCCGCATCGTCTACGTGATGGGCAAGGAGGGCGTGGTCCACGAGCGGTTCGGACGCACCCACGAGCGCCACCTCACCCCGCACCGCGTGCTGCTCGCCGCCGGCGCGCTCGCCGTGGTCGTCGACATCGTCTTCCTCGTGGCGGGTGCCGACCCCATGGAGATCCTGGTGTGGGTGAACACCTGGGGCACCTACGGCTACATGGTCGCGTACGCGCTCGTCGCGATCGCCTGCGTCGTCTACACGCAGCGGGCCGGCATGCGCAACGGTCTCGTCTGGGTCTGCGCGACGATCGCGGTGGCGACGATGGCCTACGTGTTCTTCGCGAACGTGTTCCCGGTGCCGGCGTTCCCGTTCAACGTGATCCCGTACGTGTTCGTCGTGTGCGTGCTCGCGGCCCTCAGTCGCTACTGGTACCTGAAGGCGCGTCGCCCCGAGGTGATCGCGCGCATCGGCAACACCGAGACGTCGGCGATGGATGGCGTCGGCTGATCACCAAGCCCTGCAGAGGAGCCCCCTGGGAGGACCAGGGGGCTCTTCAGTGTTCGTCGTCGGGCGACCTCGCGGCGTACGTCGCCCGGATGACGCGGTCTCGGTCTCGAGGTCGATGCGCCGGCCGGATCGGTGGCGATAGCGTCGAAGGCGTGCCCTCTCGTCTTCGTCGCGCCTTCCGTTGCTCCCCATCGCTGTGGCGAGCATCCTTGCCGTCATCCTGCTGATCGTTCCGGCCCCGGGCAGCGTCAGCGTCGTCGGAACCCGCGCGCTGTCGGCATTCGGCACCGGCATCCCGAACGTCGATCTCGTCTCCGAGATCGGGCTCGTGCTTCTGGCCGGCGCCACTCTCGCCAGCATCGTCTACGCCTGGCGCCGGCATCCCGAGCGTCGGGTGCACGTGGTGGCGGGCGCCGTCGGCGTCGTCGTCGCCTATGGCGCGAGCGAACTCGCGAAGCTCGTGTTCCTGCAACCGCGCCCGTGCACGCGGTGGCCGAGCGCATCGGACTGCCCACCGGCAGGAGACTGGTCGCTGCCGTCGAACCACGCGACGCTCGCCTTCGGCGCTGCGATCGTCATCGCCGTCGCGGCGGGGCGGACCTGGGTGGCTGCGGCCGCTCTCGTGGTTGCCGCAGGTGTCGCGATCGGGCGAGTCCTGCAGGGGGTGCACTACGTGCACGACGTCGCATTCGGTGCCGTCGTCGGAATGGCCGCGACCCTTGCGGTCATCGGCCTCGCGCGTGCGTGGCAGTCGCGCCGGTCACCGGGGAGGGTGTGATGGCGATCCCGGCGTCGAAGGAACAGCTGCTCGCGGCGATCGACGAGGAGTACGCGCGTCTGCAGAGGGAGCTCGACCGGGTGCCCTCGCATGCCGCGCGCGAGCCCGTGCTACCGGGGCACGTGCGAGGAACGATGATGAGTCCCGCGGATCTCGTCGCGTACCTGATCGGGTGGAACCAGCAGGTGCTGCGCTGGCACGAGAGCAGGGCGGCCGGGCAACCCGGCGAGTTCCCAGCCGCCGATGCCAGCTGGAGCGATCTCGGTGCGCTCGCCCAGCGCTTCTACCGTGAGCGCGAGGGCGAATCCTGGGCCGCATTGCGCGCGCACCTCGATGACGTCGAGCGAGGCATCGTAGAGCTCGTGAGCGCGCGCACCGATGAAGAACTGTACGGATCGCCCTGGTACCGCACGTGGACGCTGGGGCGCATGATCTCGCTCAACACCTCCTCGCCCTACCGGAACGCCAGCGGGCGCATCCGCCGGTGGCTCCGCGCGCTCTGAGAACGCACGACCTCGCGCACCGACGGATGCTCAATCGGCGGCGGCGGCGGTGGTCAGCTCGGGCGAGGGCGCCAGGCGGCCGTCGACGAGATGGCAGCGCGTGCGTGCGCGCCGAGCCACGGCGGGATCATGCGTGACGACGACGAGAGTCGTGCCCGCGGCGTTCAGCTCGTCGAACACGGAGAGCACCTCGTGAACGGATTCGCTGTGGAGTGCGCCTGTCGGCTCATCGGCGAAGAGGATGCGCGGCCGATTGACCAGCGCGCGGCAGATGCCGACGCGCTGTCGCTGCCCACCGGACAGTTCGTGCGGCCGGCGGCCCGCGAGGTGCGCGATATCCAGGCGCTCCATGAGGCGCATCGTGTGCGCGCGGACGTCGGCGGGGACCCGTCCTCGCCGCCCGTGGGCGGGGAGGAGGATGTTGTCGAGCACGAGCAGCTCGTCGAGGAGATCGGTGCGCTGGAAGACGAACCCCACCGTCGTGCGTCGCAGGTGCGCGAGCCGCCTGTCATCGAGCAGGGAGAGGTCTTCGCCGGCGAGACGGATGGTGCCGGACGACGGGTGGTCGAGACCGCTCAGACACGAGAGCAGCGTGGTCTTTCCGGAGCCGCTGGGGCCAGTGAGCGCGACGTAGTCGCCTTCGGCGATCTCGAGGTCGATGCCACCCAGCACGGTGGAATCTCCGGCGTCGGCCGCGAATCGTCGCACGACGCCGCGTGCGTCGAGGAGGAGTGGGGGAGGGGTCATCGGGTCAGCTTTCGTTGCGGAGCGGAGGTGCGGCGGCGGTGGCGAGGAGGGCGCCCACGACCGCGGCGATCGCCACGGCGGCACCGGGGACGACGAACGACGCGTTCGGAGCGACGAGGGCGGTGGCGCCGCCGCCGAACGAGGAGAGCGTGGCACCGAGCACGGCCGGGCCGAGAGCCTCGGTCGCGATCCATCCGAGCAGCAACCCGATCGTGGCGACGCCGGCAGCGCGCAGCAGTGCGATTCGGCGGAGCGCGGCGACGGGCCATCCGAGCAGCCGCAGCAGGCGCAGAGACGACTCATCACGCGCTGATTCGAGACGCCCCCGCAGCGCGAACACCAGGAACATCACCGTCACGGCGGCGGCCCACGCGATCAGCGAAGCCGTCCGCAGGCGATCGACGGTGTCACCGAGCGTGTAGTGCACGAAGCGATCCAGCTCGGTGAACGTCGCCGCGCTGTGCTGCTGCGCCCACGTCGAGGCCTTGGTGTTCGGATCCACCCCGCCGCGCACATCGATCATGACCGTGTGCCACAGCGCGGACCCGGCATCCTGATCGAACGAAACGGTCTTCCCCGATCGTCCGCCGTTGGTGATGTCGTGATAGATGCCGGTGACGCGGTAACGCTGCGCGGCCCCACCCGCGTTCAGCTCGACCGAGTTCCCGACGTCGACTCCGGCGCTCTGGGCGGCGAGGGTCGACAGTGTGACATCGCCGGGACGCATCGGCCCCGATCCTCGCGCGTACGTGAGAGGGAAGAGCGAGGCGTCACCGACTTCCAAGGCGATGCTCTCGGTGCTCTCGCTGCGCTCGCTTCCGACGAGGTCGACCCGGAAACTGGTCGCACGCGCGAACCGCTCGACATCCGGATCCGCCTGCAGAGACCGCTCGAGGCGCACGCTCGCGTCGTCATCGGCGCCACCGCGAATGAACGCCCGGATGTCGCTCTGGCCGACACCCATCGCCGTCACGAACTCCGGCGCCGCGATGGTCTGGGTCACGCGCCCGGGCATCGACGACAGCACCACCCCGCACGCGACCATCACGATCAGCAGTGCTGCGGTCGTGCGTCGGGTCGTCAGACCGCGGACGGCGAGACGGGCGGAGACCGGAAAAGAACGATCCCACCGGAGCCCTCGCGGTCGCCGGGTCGTCGGCGACACGCGTGGCTGAACCAGTGCGGTCAGGGGGCTGATCCCGCGCACGCGGCGGAGCAGCTGAGCGGCGAGCGCGAGCGGAAGCGCCGACGTGACGATGACGGTGAGCAGCGCGGCGAGATCGGCCGGCATCGCGTGACCGCCCGTGAGGGGCGCGCGTCCATCGCCGGCCAGGATCATCGTGATGGGGCCGACGAGGACGAGAGCGATCAGGAGGCCGGCTGCCGCATGAAGGCCGTACCCGAGAAGCAGCATCCTGGTCACCTGCCGGTGGGAGAAACCGAGCGCGCGGAGAAGGCCGATCCTGCGGACGTCTTCTTCCAGTGCGGTCAGCACCATGATGCGCAGACAGAGCATCGTGATCGCCAGGAACACGATGCTCACCAGGATGCTGAGGATCGAGACGAGCCCGTCGGTCAGAGCGCCGATCAGGCGCAGCAGTTCGCCGTCGACGGCTGCTCCGTTCGCGGGGAGATCGCCGAGACGATACGCCTCGGCGAACCGCTCACCCGCGCCGTCGGAGAGTCGGAACGTGAGGACGTGCTCCTGCGGGAGGGTGGCCGCGAGATGATTCCAGTCGGCCGCCGAGACGACGAAGCGTTTGGAATTGACCAGGCTCGGTCCCATCTGAGCATCTCGCACGATGTGCGAGACCGTGTACTCCTCGACCCCGTCTCCCACGGTGAGTTCGATCCGATCGCCGCGTTCCAGCGCGTAGGCCTGCGCGTAGTAATCCGGGACGGCGATCTCGCCCTCATCGACGACCACGGGGCGTCCGTCCGACCCGACGAGGAAGTCGAAGCGGGGGTTCTGCGTGACCAGGAGCAGATCCATGACCCCTGCGCGGGCCACGTCGGAGTCGCCGTCGATGCGGAGATCGAGATTGTCGAGCTGGAGAGCCACCTGATCCTGGTGGTCGTCGATGAGGGCGTGGTGCTCTGCGGCGAAGGCGTCGAGCTCCCGTGCATCGACCGCGCCCACGTGCATCTGCACGGCGTCGGGTGCCTTCGCCAGCGTGAAGAGCCGTTCCGTCGCGCCGACCGTCTCGACGAGGGTGGCGACACCGGCGCCCGCTGTCGCGGAACCGATTCCCATCAGCAGCATCAGCGCGATGCTGCTGAGAGGATTTCTGCGGATGCGGGCGAGGGCCATCCGCCCGGCGCTCGAGAGTGCTGTCACGGTGCGGGGCGATGTTCGAAGGGCCAGCCACGGAGGAGGGCGGTGATAGCCGTCTCGAACTGGCGTTCCGGAGACGGCACCCACCCGGCCCCGATGACGCGTCCGAGATGGGGCATCGTCGCGAGGAGGTGCTCCGCCGAGTCGTTCGCGGATTCCGGGGTCGAGTCCGCACCCGCCTCCCCAGCCGACAAATCCGCCGTCGTCTCCGAGCCCGCGGGCGCGGAGTACTCGCCCATCGCCGAGGCGACGGTGATCATGACGAGCGCATTGACGAGGTCGCCCAGGGAGGGATCGACCGGTGCGCCCAGATCGATCAGGATGCCGATGGCCTCGTCAGCCACCGCCAGCCCGGCCGGAGATGCGATCGGATGCGTCGCGACGATGGGGATGAGTCCGGAGTGCGCGGCGAGCTCTGCGCGGACGGCTCTCATCAGAAGGTGCGCATACGTGCGCCAGTCCGGCACGCCGGTGGGGGAAGGGAGCGAGAGTCCCGCCCAGAACCCATCGGCCAGCGCGGCCGCCAACTCGGCCTTTCCCGAGAAGTGACGGTAGGCGGTCATCGGATCCGCTCCCAGCGCCGTGCCGAGACGGCGCATCGTGAGATGCTCCACCCCACTCGCGTCGAGGAGTTCGCGGGCAGCCGACAGCACATCGAGTCGGGAGAACCGCTCGGGTCGGGGAGTCATCATGAGGTGCCTTTCCGTTGGCGGGCAGCGAGAACGAGCAGGGCGAGCAGGCTGAAGGCCACGGTAAACCCGAGCAGGAGCAGGATGTCTCCGAACACATCGGAGAGTTCGGCGCGGTCGAGGGTGATCGCGCTCATCGCACGCAGAGCCCAGTACGCCGGCGAGGCGGGCGCGACCGCCTGCATCCACCCGGGAAGGGTGTCGGTGGGGCCGAATGCACCGCCGATGCCGGCCATCAGCATCGCCACGACGTTGCCGATCACCAAGGCCAATTCGAGGGAGCGGGATGCCGCAACGAGGAGAAGGCCGAAGGCGACCATCGTGCCGGAGAAGGCGATGAGCACGAGGGCGAGGCCGACGATCGAGCCGGTGGGGCGGTAACCGAACAGCAGAGCGCCGCCGAGAACCACCGCCGCCACCTGCGCGAGCTGCGCGGCGAACGCCGTCAGCGACTTTCCCGCGAGAAGCTCGGAGCCCCGTGCCGGCGAGGCGCGCAGCCGCTCCCAGGTGCCCCATTGTCGTTCCCGGAAGAAGGCCGTCACCACCTGCTGCACGCAGAGCAGGGCGAACAGCACGGCGAGGCCGGGAACCGCGTACTCGATGCCCGTGGCGTTCGGGTAGCCCGCGGCGATGAGCTGTGCCCGGGCGCCCGGGGCGAAGAAGGGGACGAAGACGAGCGGTATGACCGTCATGACGAGAACCGGTGACGGATCGCGCCGCAGAATGCGCGCGTCGATGGCCGCGATCGCGAGGCTACGCCGCAGCAACGTCGGCCTCCGTGCCGGCATCGATGCGCAGGCTGTCTTCGTGGAGCAGCCGCACGTACTCGCTCTCGAGGGTGGGGCGGCGGAACTGCACATCGCAGATGCGCGACGCGCGATCGCCGAGCCCTACGACGAGACCGACGAGCATCTCGCCGGCGCTCTCGCCGGTCGCTGCGCTCACGAGCCAGTCGCCGTCACGTATCCATCCTTCGGGCGGCGCGCCCGTGTCGAGCATCCGCGCCCGCACGGCGCCGTCGCCCGTTGTCTTCATCAGGGTCGCGACGTCGCCGAGGTCGCGCAGCGTGCCGTGGTGGAGAAGCGCGATGCGCGCCGGCAACTGCTCGAGTTCGTTGAGGTAGTGCGTGGTGTAGAGCACGGCGGTACCGTCGCCGGCGATGCGTCGCACGAGGTCGAGGATCTGCTGCCGGGACTCGACATCGGCGCCGACGGTGGGCTCGTCGAGGAACAGCAGGCGAGGGGAGTGCGTGAGGGCCATCGCGAGATGCAGCCGTCGTTTCTGTCCTCCGCTCAGCTGTTCCGCGGGCACGCCCGCGGACGGTGCGAGCCCCACGCTCTCGATGACGTCGTCGCTGCGGCGCCGCAGGGCGGCTCCACGGAGGCCGTGGAGTTTGGCGAAGGCGCGCACGTTCTCTCGCAGGGTCAGCGAGGGATAGATGCCGAGGTGTTGCGGGGCATTGCCGATCAGCGCCGCGGCGACTGCGCGGTGCGTCCGCACGTCGACGCCGTCGACGGTGACCGATCCGGAATCGGGATGCAGCGACCCGCTGGCGATGGAGATGAGCGTCGACTTTCCGGCGCCGTTCGGCCCGAGAAGCCCGACGATCTCGCCGGGTTCCAGGCGCAGGCTGACGTCGGACAGCACTTCGCGCTGCCCGAATGCTCGACGGACGTTGCGCAACTCCAGACGTGCGATCTGCATGTCCACCTCCAATATCTACACTGTAGAGTATTGGAAGAGGGGCGCAAAATGCGAATGCGTGCGAGGGCTCTCAGACTCGACCGGATGGGCGACCGGCGACCTCGGTGCTAGTCGATCAGCTCGACCCCGAAGTCCGAGACCACGGCCCGCAGCTCTTCGAGATACCGCTGTGCCTGTTCGGTGAGCGGGATGGCCGAGTGGCCGATCCATCCGATCTCGATGCGCTCGTCGACGTCGAGCGGGATCGCGGCGATCTCGGGGTCGAGGTCGTCGCTGATGATGCCCGTCGAGATCGTGTAGCCGTCGAGTCCGATCATGAGGTTGAAGATGGTGGCGCGGTCCGAGACGCGGATCTCCTGCGGGGTCGACAGGGTGGAGAGGATCTCCTCTGCGAAGTAGAAGGAGTTGTTGGCGCCCTGGTCGAAGGTGAGCCGCGGGAAGCCGGCGAGATCGTCGAGGGTGACGCGGTCCCGTGCGGCGAGGGGGTTCTTGCGCGAGATGAAGATGTGCGGCTCGGCGAGGAAGAGCGGGCGGAACGCGAGCCCCGAGTCCCGGAGCAGCTTGTCGATGACGCTGCGGTTGAAGTCGTTGCGATACAGGATGCCGAGTTCGCTGCGCAGTGTGCGCACGTCTTCGATGATGTCCCACGTGCGCGTCTCGCGCAGCGAGAACTCGTACTCCGCGGCGCCGCTGGTCTTCACCATCCGCACGAACGCGTCGATCACGAACGAGTAGTGCTGCGCCGAGACGCCGAGCAGGCGCCGCGACGGGGGCCGGCCGAGGTAGCGCTGCTCGAGTAGCTCGACCTGCTCGGTGACCTGCCGTGCGTAGCCGAGGAACTCCGCGCCGTCGGCGGTGAGCGTCACCCCGCGCGCCGATCGCAGCAGCAGCGTGCGCCCCGCTCGCGACTCGAGGTCTTTCATCGCCGCCGACATGGTGGGCTGCGACACGTAGAGAAGGTCGGCGGCCGCGCTGATCGACCCCTCCGCCGCGACCTCGACGAAGTAGTGCAGCTGCTGGAGGGTGATACCGCTGGAAGACCGAGCCATAGGGAGAGCCTATATGGATGCATAGGCCTGGCGAGTTACCTGATAACTCTCGTCTGGTTGCACGATGGACGTACCGACTTCCCCGCGGCCCTCCCGGCCGATCATCCAGCAGATGGGCCGCTCATGGCGAACGACTTCACGTTCCACATCACCACCACGCGCTTCGACGAGGGCTACTCGCCGTCGAGCGACTCGCGCATCACGACGAACTTCGCGAACCTCGCGCGCGGCGAGCACCGTCAGCAGAACCTGCGCAACGCGCTGACGATGATCGACCGCCGCTTCAACGACCTCGCGCACTGGGACAACCCGACTCGCGATCGCTACACGCTCGAGCTCGACATCATCTCGGCCGGGCTGGAGTTCGAAGCGGAGGGGGAGGACAAGCGGTTCCCGCTGCTCGAGGTGCTCGACATCCAGATCGTCGACCGCGTGAGCGGCCGTCGGCACCACGGGATCGTCGGCAACAACTTCTCCTCCTACGTGCGCGACTTCGACTTCAGCGTGCTGTTGCCGGCCACCACCGAGGCCGCGGGCAAGTTCACGCTCCCCGACGACTTCGGCGGGCTGCACGGCAAGCTGTTCCGGCGCTTCCTCGCCTCGGATGCCTACCGGGAGCGCTTCACGACCTCTCCGGTCATCTGCATCAGCGTCTCGACGAGCAAGGAGTACGTCCGCTCGGAGAACCACCACCCGGTCCTCGGCGTCGAGTACCTGCAGGACGACCACTCCCTCACCGACGAGTACTTCGGGCGGATGGGTCTGCAGGTGCGGTACTTCATGCCTCCCGGGAGCGTGGCACCGCTGGCGTTCTACTTCGAGGGCGACCTGCTGAACGACTACTCGAACCTGCAGCTGATCGGCACGATCGCCACGATGGAGACGTTCCAGAAGATCTACCGTCCGGAGGTCTACAACGCGAACTCGGCGGCGGCGAGCATCTACCGTCCGAGCCTCGGCCAGAACGACTACTCGTCGACCCAGATCGCCTACGACCGCGAGGAGCGCAGCCAGCTCGCGCTCGCCCAGGGCAAGCACACGGCGGAGCACTTCATGAAGCCGCACGGCGAGGCGCTGGCCCAGTGGGCCGCCGGCTACCCGGTCGCGGCCGCATGACCGGCGGAGCATCCCCGACTATGAACACGCTTCTCCCCACGTCGATCGTCGGCAGCCTGCCGAAGCCCTCCTGGCTCGCGCAGCCCGAGACCCTCTGGTCGCCGTGGAAGCTCGAGGGCGATGAACTCGCCGAGGGCAAGCGCGATGCCCTGCGCAGCGCCGTGCAGGAGCAGAGCCGACGCGGCATCGACGTGATCAGCGACGGCGAGCAGACCCGTCAGCACTTCGTCACGACGTTCATCGAGCACCTCAGCGGTGTCGACTTCGATCAGCGCGAGACGGTCCGCATCCGTGACCGGTACGACGCGAGCGTGCCGACCGTCGTCGGTGCCGTGAGTCGCGAGAAGTCGGTGTTCGTCGACGACGCGCGATTCCTCCGCCAGCAGACCGATCAGCCGATCAAGTGGGCCCTGCCCGGCCCGATGACGATGATCGACACGCTGTCGGACCGCCACTACCGGAGCCGCGAGAAGCTGGCCTGGGAGTTCGCGACGATCCTCAACCAGGAGGCGCGCGAGCTCGAGGCCGCAGGCGTCGACGTTATCCAGTTCGACGAGCCCGCCTTCAACGTCTTCTTCGACGAGCTCAAGGACTGGGGAGTCGCGACGCTGGAGCGGGCCGCCGAGGGGCTGCGCGCCGAGACCGTCGTGCACATCTGTTACGGCTACGGCATCAAGGCGAACAACGACTGGAAGGCGACGCTCGGATCGGAGTGGCGGCAGTACGAGGAGTCGTTCCCGCTCCTGCAGCAGTCGATCATCGACACCGTCTCGCTGGAGCGAGCGAACTCGCACGTGCCGCTCGATCTCATCGAGCTGATCCGCGGCAAGAAGGTCATGCTCGGAGCGATCGATGTGTCGAGCACGACGGTCGAGACGCCGGAGCAGGTGGCCGACACCCTGCGGGATGCGCTCGCCTTCGTCGACGCCGACAAGCTGGTGCCGAGCACGAACTGCGGCATGGCGCCCGTTCCGCGTGATGTCGCCCTCGGCAAGCTGAGCGCGCTCAGCGCTGGCGCGGCCCTGCTCCGCGAGGAACTCTCCACGAACACGCGCTGATCGCGGAGCACGCCACGGGCGGGATTCAGACTCGCGGCGGCTCCGTCGGCGGGAAGAGCAGGCGGGTCTGGTGCTTGGTCATCGCGAGGACGAGGGCGCCCAGTCCGGCGAACGCTGCGCCGCCGATGGCCATGACCCAGCCGATAATCGATGCGACGTAATTCTCGGGGTTGTTCGTGCCGACGATGATGAACACGATGCCGATGATCGCGACGATCGCGGCGAGGGCGAACACGCCGATCGCGAGCCGACGGAGCGTGATCTTGGTCTGCGGGCCATGGAAGGTGGGGCGAATGCCGAACTTCGAGTTCGTGTATTGAGTCCAGCGCGCGCCGGTCCACCACCGGCTCGCGGTCGCGGAGATCGGGTACCAGCCCGCCCCGGGACCCTCCTGCTCTCCGGGCAGGGGGCGGAAGATCTCGAGCATCAGCGGGGCCGAGGTCGGGGTCGGGATCCGCAGCACGATCGAGGTCTGGATGCCGATGCTGAACCACAGCGCGGCGAGCAAGAGCGTCGGAGCTCCCACGAACGCTACCCCCGGTGAGAGGATGCCGAGCACCAGCTGCACGCAGCCCAATGCGGCGAACATCGTACCCATCGCGAAGGTCATGGGGACCGATTCGGTGGTGGACCAGTCGATCCCGGGCGTGCCGTTCTTGGTGCGCGATCCGGTCCACTTCTTCCCGTCCCACCACCGCGCCGACTCGGCACTCGTGACGTACCAGCCGGGCAGCGGTGCAGCGGCCTGGGCGAAGGGCGTCTGGGCGGGAGATGTCTGAGCGGGTGCCGGCACGGGCGCCTCACTCTCATGCTCCGTCCACTGCGTGCCGTCCCACCAGCGCACGCGCCCCGGCGTCCCCGCCTCGTACCATCCCGGTGCTGTCGTCATGACGTGTCTTCCCCTCCGCCGTCGAGGTTCGAGCGTATCCCGACGGGGGGCCATCGCCGATCGTTGAACCCGGTCAACAGTTGCACTTCCGCAACTATCGGCGTATAGTTGACGCTTATCAACTTTCTACGCTGGAGCATCCACCTGTGACAAACCCTTCCTCTTCTCTCGCACTCGAGGCGACGCGTTCGCCCCGCGAGATCTTCACCGCGATCTCCGGCCTCGTCGTCGGCATGTTCGTCGCCGTGCTCTCGGGCACCGTGGTGTCGACCTCGATGCCGGTCATCATCGCCGACCTCGGCGGCACGCAGTCCCAGTACACCTGGGTCATCACCGCGAGCCTGCTGGCCACCGCCGTCTCCACCCCGATCTGGGGCAAGCTCGCCGACCTCGTCGACCGCAAGATCCTGGTGCAGCTCTCGCTCATCATCTTCACCGTCGGCACCGTGATCGCCGGCTTCTCGACCGACACGAACATGCTCATCGCCGTTCGCGTCGTGCAGGGAATCGGCGTCGGTGGCCTCATGTCGCTGGTCATGATCGCCGTCGCCCTCATCATCTCCCCGCGTGAGCGCGGCAAGTACATGGGCGTCGTCGGCGGCATCATGGCCCTCGGCACCATCGGCGGCCCGCTGCTCGGTGGAGTCCTCACCGACGCGTGGGGCTGGCGTGCCAACTTCTTCGTCGGCGTGCCGTTCGCGCTCCTCGCGCTCGTGCTGTTGCAGTTCACCCTGCACCTGCCCAAGCCGCAGCGCGACTCGAAGGTGTCGATCGACTACTTCGGCATCGTGCTGCTCGCCGTCGGCGTCTCGACCCTGCTCATCTGGGTCTCGATGGGTGGCAGCGAGTTCGAGTGGGACTCCTCGACGAGCATCATGCTCGCCGTCATCGCCGGCGTCGCGATCGCCGGATTCATCACCGTCGAGTTCTTCGTCAAGGAACCGATCGTGCCGATGTCGCTGTTCCGCAACCGCACCTTCACGCTCTCGGTCGTCGCCTCGATCGCCATCGGCGTCTCGATGTTCGCCACGTCGGTGTTCCTCGCCCAGTACTTCCAGCTCGCCCGCGGCGCCACACCCACCGAGTCCGGCCTCATGACCATCCCGATGATCATCGGCCAGATGGGTGCGTCGATCATCATTGGCCAGCTCGTCAGCCGCTTCGGCAAGTGGAAGGGCTGGATGGTCACCGGCTCCATCCTCACCACCATCGGCGTCAGCCTGATGTCGACGCTGCGCTACGACACCCCGTTCCCGCTCGTGGCCGTCTACATGTTCGTGCTCGGCGCGGGCCTCGGCATGGTCATGCAGAACCTCACGCTCATCGTGCAGAACGACACCGCGCCGCAGCAGCTGGGCGCCGCTTCGTCGAACGTCAACTTCTTCCGCACGATCGCCGGAACCATCGGCGTCACCGTCATGGGCTCGCTGCTGTCGACCAGCGTCGCCACCTACATCACCGATGGACTCGACGGCTTCGTGCCGTCGACCCCCGAGGAGATCAGCGCGCTCGAGCACCTCGCCTCCGGTGACGTGCCGAAGGTCGGGCAGCTGCCCGACACGCTCCGCGCGATCGTTGAGGGTGCGTACGGCAACGGAATCGCGGATGCCTTCATCGTCGCGATCCCGCTCGCGGTCATCGCCATCATCGCCATCGCGTTCATCAAGAACAAGCCGTTGTCGACGAAGAACGCCGCCGAGCAGCTGCGCGACCAGGCCGAGGAGTCGATGATCGAGGTCGCCGAGGCCGAGGTGGGCGCCACGCTCTCCACCGGCACGATCCGTCTCACCGGTACCGCGTCGACGTCTCCGACCACCGGGTCGGTGACCGTGCTCGAACGCGAAGACAGGGAGTCGAGGGGCTGACATGGCTGCCTCGGAAGCGCTGGCATCCGCCGACGTCGACGGCGCGCTCGCCGACCTGCAGACGCATCTGAACCTCATCTTCGCGAGGACCCGGACGCTCTGGAAGGAGTCGGCGGCGCGCATCGACCCGGAACTGCAGGTGGGCGGCTACAAGCTGCTGACCTTCATCGACCGGGCCGGTACCGCGAATGCCCATGAGCTGGCGGAACGATTCGAGATCGACAAGTCGGTCATCAGCCGGCAGGTGCGGATGCTCGAAGAGCTTGAGCTCATCGAATCGCGGCCCGACGAACGCGACGGCCGCCTGCGGGTGCTGACGGCGACGCCGGCCGCGCGGGCGGCGCTCGCCGAGTTGCGGCGGGATCACAGCATCCGCCTGCGCACGGTCGTGCAGGAACTCACGCCCGATGAGATCCACGCCGCCTCGAAGGTCTTCCGGCTGCTCGCCGAGATCTGAACGCTCGGATGCCTGAACGAAGCCCCCGCCGTCGCTCTGACGGCGGGGGCTTCGCCGTAAGCTGGCGACCATGAGCGCCTCGACCGACGAACCCGCCCGCACGGGCGCGCCCGCCGCAGAGCCCGATGCCATCGACATCGATCAGGCCGTCTCGCGCGTCGAGCACGAGCTCGGTCGCCTGTTCGCCCGCATCCGCGTGAGCTGGCGCGAAGCGGCGACCACCGTGCATCCCGATCTGCAGCCCCTCGGCTACCAGGTGCTCACGTCGATCGCGTCGGGCACGGCAACATCGGCGGGCGCGATCATCGAGCGCCTGCAGACCGACAAGACGGCGGTGAGCCGTCACGTGCGGCAGCTGCAGGAGCTGGGGCTCGTCGAGAGCGTGCCCGATCCGGACGACCGTCGGGCCCGAGTGCTCGTCGCGACCGATCTCGCGCAGGAACGCGTGGCGCTGGCCCGCTCGCGCTACGAGGCGCGGCTCGCAGAGCGCCTGCGTCGCTGGTCGGCCGACGATCTCGATCGGTTCTCGGAGCTGCTCGCCGCCTTCGGCGACTGACGCGCATCGGGCGGAGAACTCGCCGTCGGGCGGAGAAATCGACCGCAGAGTTCCTCCCAACACCGAGAATTCCGCCCCACGGAGACGCGGGCCCCGGGTGGACTCTGAGCACAGTCGCGACCGCCGATGCTGTGCCTGCGCGACGATGACGGTGAATCGGCCGCGCAATAGCCTGAAGTGATGGAGACCTTCGACTTCCCCTCCGTCGATCTCGCGTACCTCAGATCGACACTCGGCGAGCCAGAGGCGCCCACGACGCAGAAGATCATCGATCACCTCGACGAGAACTGCCTCGCCTTCCTCGCCCACTCGCCCTTCTGCTGCCTCTCGACGGCCGACTCGGCGGGCAACTGCGATTGCTCGCCCCGCGGCGACTATCCCGGCTTCGTGCGCGCTCTCGACCCGCGCACGCTCGTGATCCCCGACCGGCTCGGCAACAAGATCGCCGACTCGATGACGAACATCCTCGACAACGGTCGCGTCGGCATGCTCTGCTTCGTACCGGGGATGACTGAGACGCTGCGCGTCAACGGAACAGCGACGGTCACCAACGATCCCTCGCTCATGGCGATGCTCGAGCAGGACCATTCCGTGCCCGATCTCGCGATCGTCGTGCGCACCGAGCAGGTGTACCTGCACTGCGGGCGCGCACTGCTGCGCGCAGGGCTCTGGGACCCCGAGATGCAGGACCTCGCCGCCGAGGTGCCCAGCTCCGGGCAGATCTGGGCGAGCACCTCGGGCTGGGACCCGACGGTCGGCGACGTGATCGACGATGCGATGGCCGGCGCCTACCGGTCGCTCTACTGAATGCGCTCCCGTGCGGGGATGCTCCCGCTCGTGGTGAGCGAGGTCATCCGACAGACACCATCGATCGTCAGTGTGCGGCTCGCGTCGCCCGACGGTGAGCCGCTGCCGCTGTGGCAACCCGGTGCGCACATCGACGTGCAGCTGATCACCCGGCACGAACGCCAGTACTCGCTGTGCGGCGACCCCGCCGATGTGCACGGCTACCGGATCGCCGTGCTGCGCGAGGAGTTCTCGCGGGGTGGTTCGCACTACATCCACTCATTCCTGCGCGTGGGCAGCCGCGTGTGGGTGCGGCCGCCGCGCAACCTCTTCACTCTGGCGGATGCCCCCGCGTATCACCTGCTCGCCGCCGGCATCGGCATCACCCCGATCCTGGCGATGGCGCGCCACCTGGCCGCCGAGGGCGTCGACTGGCAGATGACATATCTCGTGCGCCGGCGGGAAGACATCGCGTTCGCGAGTGAGCTCGCCGCCCTCGGCGACCGCGTGACCACGCACGTTGGAGCGGAGTCGGGCCGACTCGATCTCGCCGCGCTCTACGCGGGGCTCGACCCCGCGGCCGCCGTCTACGCGTGCGGTCCGCAGCGGTTCGTCGACGCGCTCGACGACCTGGCCGCGGCTCTGCCCGGTGGTGCCGCGGTGCACGTCGAGCGCTTCGAGCCCAAGCCGCGGGAGCACCGCCCCAATGAGGCGTTCACGGTGGCGTGCACGCGATCCGACGTCGTCGTTGAGGTGCCCGCCCAGCGCCCGATGCTCGAAGCGCTGCAGGGCGCAGGCGTTCCCGTCGATGGATCGTGCCTGCGGGGGATCTGCGGCTCGTGCGCGGTGACGGTTCTCGAGGGCATCCCCGAGCATCGCGACTCGCTCACCGGTGACGACGCCTCGATGACGATGTACCCGTGCGTATCGCGGTCGATCTCACCCGGGCTCGTCATCGACGCCTGAGCGACGACGCCGAGAGCGCAACAAGCGGCAGTTCGTGGGCGCAGATCGACAGATCATGCCCGGAGCGATCGAGATCATCGGGTTCTTGCTTGACTTGCGGGATGTTCCGCGCGCTCGCTCGTACCTGGAGCGACTTCGCCGTCGCCCGCCCCACTCTCGCCCAACTCGTCGTCTTCTGCCTGTTGAACGTCGGGATGACGGTGCTGCAGCTGGTGATGATGCCAGTGGTGCGGCTGTGGCTCGGTGCGACGGCGCTCGAGGATGTCTCGTTCCGCGCGGTACAGCTCGGCGACTACTTCGTCTTCGACTACCCTGCCGGCCCGGTGTCGGAGGGTGGGGGAGGGCTCGCCTACTTCCTCGCCGTGCAGATCACGCTCGCCGTCGCGCAGATCGTGAACTTCTTCGCCCAGCGAAACATCACCTTCAAGTCCAACAGCAACCCGTGGTGGGCGGGGTTCTGGTATCTGATCGCGTACGTCGTGATCACGTTCGGGGCTGCGGCGTTGCAGGGGCTGTACAAAGTGCCGATCTACGATCTGTTCATCACGGTGTGGGGGATGGGCTCGACGGGCGAAGCCATGGCGGATGGCGTCACGATGCTCATCAACGCCCTCATCTCGTGCGCGGTGTTCTTCCCGATCTTCAAGCTCATCTTCCGCCGCGACGACCTCGTTCCGGCACCGGCCGAGCACGCCCTCGCCTCGTGAGATGACAGATTGCACGCCCAAATCGACAGGTTGCGCATCCACGAAGCGGCACTCCATTCGCGCATATACAAAGGAATGAGAAGCGTGGCGTGGTGCCCGCTGAACGCATCCACCGTCGGACGCGTTGCACACAGAGGAGACAGCAGTGAACTCTCACGCGGCTAAGGCGCCGATGTCGAACAAGAAGTTCCTCGCGATCTGGATTCCCATCATCGCGGTCGTGGCCATCGTGGCCATCGGCGCGAACGTGGCGGTCGGATTGTTCCGAGGAGCGATCGAGTCCTACATGGGCGCGGGCACGTACACGATCAACAAGGCGGAGGGAACCGCCGACCTCGACACGGACTATTACACCGCCGACTACGAGTCGGGCGAAGAGGCGAAGGCTGCGTCGTCGCAGCTCGTCGAAGACATCGCCGACGAAGGCATGGTGCTGGTCAAGAACAATGGCACGCTGCCGCTCGACGCGGGTGCCATCACGCTGCTCGGTCGCGGCGCGGCCGACCCCGTGTACGGCGGCTCCGGCTCCGGTACGGCAGACACCCGCACCGCGGTCAACATCCGGCAGGGAATCGAAGGCGCCGGTTTCACGGTCAACGACACCGTGTATGCACAGCTCGCCGACTTCGCTGCGGCGAACCCGGCGTCCGAGGGCGGTCGCACCAACATCGTGATGGACAAGCCCGAGGAGTCGAACTACAACATCGGCGAGATGCCGGTGGCGGAATACTCCGCGGCGTCGCTCGACAGTTTCGCATCGTTCTCGGATGCGGCGGTGATCGTCATCGGTCGCGGCGGTGGCGAGGGCGGCGACCTGGCCACCAACATGGAGGCCTGGGACGAGAACGCCGAGTCCGGCCAGCACCAGCTCGAGCTGAACAAGGATGAGAAGGACCTGCTGGCCCTCGCCAAGCAGAACTTCGACAACGTCGTCGTCGTCGTCAACGCGTCGACCTCGATGGAACTCGGCATCCTCGAGGACGACGCCGACGTCGATGGTGTGCTGCTGGCGGGTTCGCCGGGCAACTCGGGGTTCAGCGCCCTGGGACGCATCCTCTCGGGCGAGGTCAACCCCTCGGGCAAGACGGTCGATATCTTCTCGTCCGACTTCACCGCCGACCCGAGCTTCGTCAACTTCGGCGACTTCGCGTACTCGAACATCGACGGCGGCTACTTCGTCGACTACGAGGAGGGCATCTACTCGGGCTACCGCTACTACGAGACGGCAGCCGAAGAGGGCTTCCTGGACTACGACGAAGCGGTCGTCTACCCCTTCGGCTACGGACTCAGCTACACGACGTTCGATTGGGCTCTCGCGGGCCAGGACCTCGGCGGCGTCGACGGTGAGATATCCGTCGACGTCGAGGTGACCAACACGGGAGATGTCGCGGGCAAGGACGTCGTGCAGGTGTACTACACGGCTCCCTACACCGATGGCGGCATCGAGAAGGCACACGTCGTGCTGTCCGGCTTCGCCAAGACCGGTCTGCTCGAACCCGGAGCATCCGAGACCGTGACGCTCTCGTTCGCCGTCGAGGACATGGCCTCCTACGACAGCGCCGGTGAGGGCGCGTACGTGCTCGAAGAGGGCGAGTACCAGATCAAGGTGCAGACCGACTCGCACACGCCTTCGGCGGATATCGCTCCGATCTCCTACGAGGTGGGCTCGACGGTGACCTACACCGACGGTCGAGCGAGCGACGACGTCGCCGCCACGAACCAGTTCGCCGATGTCACCGCCGAGTTCTCCGACGGAAAGCGCACCGCGTTCTCTCGCGCTGACTTCGCGGGCACGTTCCCGACGGCGCCCGAGGGCGACGACCTGGTGGCGGATGACGAGACCGTCGCGTCGTACGAGGCATGGGATGCGAAGGCCGCCGCAGACGAGTCGGATGCCGAAGCTCCCACGTGGGGCGCCGACAACGGTCTGTCTCTCATCGATCTGCGCGGTCTCCCCTGGGAGCACCCCGCGTGGCAGCAACTGCTCGACGAACTCGACCAGGACGAGGTGCTCGCGCTGTTGAACTCCGGCGCCTACAACACCGCCGCGATCGAGGACATCGGAAAGATCCGTACGAACGACCTCGATGGACCCGCCGGATTCAGCTCGTTCATCAACCCCGACCTCTGGACGGGCACGGCCTTCCCCTCGGAGTACCTGATCGCACAGACGTGGAACACCGACCTCGCCCACGACATGGGTGTCGCGATCGGCAACGAAGCGCTGACGACGGGAGCGAACGGATGGTACGCCCCGGCCGTCAATCTGCACCGATCGCCGTTCGCCGGACGCAACTTCGAGTACTACTCGGAGGATCCGTTGCTCTCCGGACGGCTCGGCACCGCGGTTGTGGATGGAGCGCTCACGAAGGGCGTCTACTCCTTCACGAAGCACTTCGCCATGAACGACCAGGAGACCAACCGCGTCAACGGCGAGGGTCTCGCCACCTGGGCGACCGAGCAGACGATCCGCGAGCTGTACCTGAAGCCGTTCGAGATCGTGATCAAGGACGCCAGTGGTGAGCTGAGCTACTTCGATGCCGACGGCGTCGAGCAGACGACCGAGATCGGGAGCACTGCGGTCATGAGCTCCTTCAACCGGATCGGGGCGACCTGGGCCGGCGGATCCGAGGCCCTCATGAACTCGGTCCTGCGGGGTGAGTGGGGCTTCCAGGGCATGGTGATCACCGACTTCAACCTCTACGGCTACATGTACCCGGATCAGGCGTGGGCTGCGCAGGGCACCGACCTGATGCTCACCTTCGAGGGGTCCAAGACCATCGAGGATTCGAAGAGCGCCTTCGCACAGCAGAACCTGCGTTTCGCGATCCACAACATCCTCTACACGGTGGTCAACTCGAACGCCGTCAACGGGATCGCACCGGGGGCATCGCTCACCTACAACCCGGCTCCCTGGGAGACCGGCGTGCTGATCGGCACGATCGTGCTGTGGGTGCTGATCGCGGCCGGCATCGCCTGGATCATCGTCCGGGTGCTGCGGCACCGTCGGCGTACCGAGACGCCCGTCGTCGTCGACGCCGATCCGGTCGACTGAACCGAACCGAGCAGTGAGTGGCCCGGGCGACCCGGCCACTCACGAAGGAGTTGAAGTGAAAGACATCGAGGCCCTGGTCGCCGACCTCAGCCTGATCGAGAAGGCCGCCCTGCTGAGTGGTGACAACGTGTGGCAGACCCGTGCCATCGAGCGGCTCGCGGTGCCTGCCGTATGGATGTCGGACGGACCGCACGGCGTGCGCAAGCAGGTCGGCTCAGCCGATCACCTCGGCCTGCACGGCTCGGAAGAGGCCACCTGCTTTCCCACCGCGGCGACGATCGCCTCGAGCTGGGACGAGGATCTCGCCGAGGAGATCGGCCACGCCCTCGGGCGCGAGGCATCCGCTCAGGGCGTCGGCGTGCTTCTCGGCCCGGGGTTGAACATCAAGCGCAGCCCGCTCGGCGGTCGCGGCTTCGAGTACTTCTCCGAAGACCCCGAGGTGGCGGGGCGTCTCGCTGCCGCCTACGTCCGCGGAATCCAGAGCGAAGGCGTGGCCGCGACACCGAAGCACTTCGCCGTGAACAGCCAGGAGCTGCGGCGCATGGTCAGCGATTCGGTGATCGATGAGCGCACCCTGCGCGAGATCTACCTCACCGCCTTCGAGATCACGGTCCGCGAGGCGCAGCCCTGGGCGATCATGTCGTCGTACAACCTGATCAATGGCGTCTACGCTCATGAGAACGCGCACTTGCTCACCGATATCCTGCGCGGCGAATGGGGCTTCGACGGAGCGGTCGTGAGCGACTGGGGTGGCGGAAACGACGCCGTCGCAGCGGTCGCGGCCGGCGGCACGATCGAGATGCCGTCTCCCGGCTGGGATTCCGTGCGCGAGATCGTCGCGGCGGTCGAGCAGGGCCGACTCGAGGTCGCCGATCTCGATGCGCGGGCTGCCGAGGTGCTCACCCTCGTGCGGCGCGTGCACGACCGCGTCGACACCGCGATCGCAGACCTCGAGGCTCATCACGCCCTCGCCAGACGGGCTGCGGCCGAATCTGCCGTGCTCCTCAAGAACGACGACGCCCTGCTGCCCCTCGCGGCGGGCACGTCCGTTGCTCTGGTCGGCGACTTCGTTCGTCGCCCGCGCTATCAGGGCGCCGGATCCTCCCTCGTCAACCCGACTCGCCTCGTGACTCTGTCCGATGCCGCTGAGGCCTCGGCGCTCACGGTCGTCGGCATCGCCGATGGGTTCCGTCGGGACGGCGCGTCCGACGCACGGTTGCAGGACGAAGCGGTCGCCCTCGCCACCCGTGCCGACGTGGTGGTCTTGGCTCTCGGTCTGCCCGAGATCGCCGAATCGGAGGGCCTCGATCGATCCTCCCTCGAGCTGCCGTCCGCACAGGTCGACCTCGTGCGCGCGGTGCACCGGGCGAACCCGCGGACGGTCGTTCTCCTGAGCGCCGGCGGTGCCGTCGAGACAGCGACCTGGGCGGATGCCGCGAACGCTCTGATCCACGGCCACCTCGGTGGGCAGGCCGGCGCCGAGGCGATGATCGATGTGATCACCGGTGCCGTCGATCCTGGAGGGCGCCTCGCGGAGACTGCGCCGATCCGCCTGGCGGACACCCCGACGGCTGGACGCTTCCCCAGCGCCCAGCGCACGGCCGAATACCGCGAGGGACCGTTCGTCGGCTATCGGTACTACGAGACGGCCGGCGTGCCCGTCGCCTTCCCGTTCGGCTTCGGACTCAGCTACACCTCGTTCGTGCTGTCCGCGGTCGAGGTCGACGAGACGGGCGTCTCCGTCACGGTCACCAACACCGGTGATCGCGCGGGCAGCGACGTCGTGCAGGTCTACATCGGACGTGTCGGCGAGAGTCGCGTGGTGCGACCGGCGAAGGAGCTCAAGGCCTTCGCGAAGGTGAGGCTCGAGGCCGGTGCGTCCGAACGCGTGCATCTGCCGTTCGGGGAGCGCGCCTTTCGGTACTTCGATGTCGCGACGGATGCGTGGCAGGTCGAGACCGGTCGTTACCGCGTCACCGTCGGTCGCCACGTGCAGGACGAGGGTCAGTCGGCCGAACTCGATATCGAGGGAACGGTCGAGGCCGGGGCGTTGCCTGCCGAGGGGGAAGCCCCGCGGTCCGCGCGGCTCTCCGAGGCGACAGACGCCGCCTTCGAACGGATGCTCGGTCGCGCCATCCCTGACTCGGAATGGAGCAACGGCCCCCTGGGGTTCAACGACCCGATCGACCGCCTCGAGGTCGCTCGGAGCGGGCTGGCGCGGTTCGCCTTCGGCATCCTCGATCGCAGACGCCGCAAATCCGAGGCGGCGGGCACACCGGACCTCAACATCCTCTTCATCGCCAACGGCCCGTTCCGGGTGATCTCGAAGATGAGTGGGGGCCTGGCGACCAGCCGTCTGACCGCTGCCGTGCTCACGCTCGTCAACGGGCAGACTCTTCGCGGGCTCGGCCGGGTCGTCTCGGCGTTCTTCGCCGGCCGGCGCGCTGAGAAGAAGACGGGCGCCGACTTCCGCGCGGCCGCCATGGAGGGGAGCAAGTGATGTTCACCTCGATCAGGAAGTGGTGGGCGAGGTTCCAGGTCAGCCGTCCGGAGCTGTCGAAGTTCGTCATGTTCTTGCTGCTGTCCAACGGTGTCACGGTACTGCAGCTGGCGCTCATGCCGCTGTCGCGCTGGTTCTTCGACACCTTCACCGACCTGACCGGCGTGGGGTTCCAGGTGCTTCCGGTCGGATCGAACGTCGACGGCGGCCAGTACTACACGTTCGACTATGCGGCCGGAGCCCTGCCCGAAGGCGGCGGGGGACTGTCGTACTTCCTCGCCGTGCAGCTGTCGCTGCTCGTGGCGCAGGTGATCAACTTCTTCCTCCAGCGCAACATCACCTTCAAATCGAACACCTCGGTGTGGGTGGCAGCGGGATGGTACGCCGCGGCGTACATCGTCATCACGTTCGTCGCGGCTGCCGCGCAGGGTTTCTACAAGGCGCCTATATACGATCTATTCATGAACATATGGGGCTGGGGTGCGACCGGCCAGGTCGCCGCCGACGTGTTGACGATGATCATCAACTCCGCGATCTCGTTCTGGGTGTTCTATCCGATCTTCAAGCTGATCTTCCGCCAGCAGGCGCCCGCGCCCGCTGAAGTGACAGCGCGATGACCTCGGCCGTGGGGTCGAACCCGGCACTCCTCACGATCGTGGTCCCCGCGTACAACGCACAGGACTATCTCCGCCGCGCCCTCGAGCCTCTTCGTGCCGCGGAGGGCGTGGAGGTCATCGTCGTCGATGACGGGTCCACCGATGCCACCGCTCGGATCGCCGACGAGTACGTCGCCCGTTGGCCGGGTCGGTACCGGGTCATCCATCAGGAGAACGCCGGCCACGGGGGTGCGATCAATGCCGGCGTCCGCGCCGCCCGCGGCACTTATCTGAAGGTGCTCGACGCCGACGACTGGCTCGACGCCAGCGCGCTCGATCGCACGCTCGGGCATTTGCGCACGGTGGAGCGCGCCGGCGGAGTGGATGTGCTCTTCACCGACTACGTGCACGAACGTCTGGGCAAGTCGACGAAGGCGATGAGGTTCGGCTCGGTGTTCCCCACCGGGCGTGTGTTCTCCTGGCAGGAGGTCGAGCGGTTCAGCCGCCGGCAGGTCCTGATGATGCACGCGATCACCTACCGCACCGAGGTGCTCCGCACGTGCGAGCTGCAGCTGCCGGAACGCACGTTCTATGTCGACAACCTGTTCGTGCTGGTTCCGCTCGTGCACGTGCGCCGGATGTCTTATCTGCCGGTCGATCTGTACCGGTACTTCATCGGTCGCGTGGACCAGTCGGTCAACCCCTCGGTGATGCTGCGGCGCGCCGATCAGCAGCTCCGGGTGAACCGCCTCGCCCTCCGTGCGCTCCCTGCGGAAGACGCCGTCGCGGCGGGCACCGTACCGCGCGAGCTCTACGCCACCCTGGTGCACTACTTCGAGGCGGTGACGGCGGTGACATCCGCCACCTTGGCCCGTGGCGGCACCCCGGAGCACCTCGCTGCACGAGACGCGTTCTGGCAGAGCATCCGGGAAGAGCGCCCACTGCTCCACGCTCGGATGCGCCGCTCGCTCATGGCCGCGAGTTCCAATCTTCCCGGGCACGCGGGCCGGCGGGTGACGACCCTCGCCTATCATGTTGCTCGGCGGGTGGTCGGGTTCAGCTGATCGCCGGTCCTGGAATCTCGGAGGTGTCGGCGTGATCCGTGTGGGCGTGGTCGAAGACGATCCGCACAGCATCGACCGTCTGCTGTCGCACCTCGATCAGTTCCAGCGCGAAGAGAGCGAGCGCTTCCATGTGGCCGCTTTCCAGGACGGCGGCGACATCATCGCCGATTACCGGCCCGACTGGGACGTGCTCTTCCTCGACATCGAGATGCCGCATGTCGATGGGATGACGGCGGCCCGGCGCATCCGTGAGGTCGACGCGCAGGTCATCATCGTCTTCGTCACCAGTTCTCCGCACTACGCCGTGAGCGGGTATCAGGTCGACGCGCTGAGCTATCTGCTCAAACCGGTGACCTACGTCGCATTCGCACAGGAGATGCGCCGCGTGCTCGTGCGGCTGCAGCAGCGGGTGCGCAGAGATCTGCTCTTCACCGCAGTGGATGGCGCGCTCCACCGTGTCGCGGTCGCGGACATCCGCTACATCGAGAGCGTGAAGCATCGCATCGAGGTGCACACCCTCGACGACGACTTCGCGGTGGTCTCGACGCTCAAGTCCGTGGAGGCCGACCTCGACGGCGAGGGCTTCATGCGCTGCCACAGCGGTCTGCTGGTCAATCTGAGGCATGTCACCGGCACGGAGGGCAACGACTGTCGGGTGCGTGGGGGCACGCGGTTGCCGATCAGTCGGCCGCGCAAGAAGGAGTTCCTCTCGGCGCTCGCCGCCCATATCGGCTCCCGCGGGATATCGACGTGAACGGCGCGGAAGACGTCATCGCCGACATCCCCCGTCACCTCACGGCGATCGCCGAATGGGGGGCCTGCCTCGTCTACATCCTGATCGTCGGTCGTCGCGCCCGCGTGCTGGGGACCATCGCGGCGGCCGTCGGCGCACTGGTCGCACTGCTCCTCGTGCAGGCATGGGCGGGAACGCTGCCGCTGGCGCTGTGGATCCCGGGGATGCTGGTCGCCGCAGCGGTCATGTACGCCGTGCTCTTCGCCGTGTTGAAAGTCAGCCCGCTCGCGGCCGGGTACCTCGCCGCGAGGGCTTTCGTGCTCGGCGAGTTCGCGGCATCCGTCTACTGGCAGCTCGATCGTTTCTACGCGGCGGAACTCTCGCCGATCATCCAGACGCTGCTCTGCCTCGGCACCTACGCCATTGTGCTCACGATCGCCTGGTGGGCGGAGCGAGGCTCTTTCTCACGGGTGGATGTGCTGCGGATCGAGCCGCGCGAGCTCGTCGGCGCCGTCGCCATCACGGTCGCCACCTTCGCGATCTCGAACCTCAGCTTCATCAGTGCCAGCACCCCCTTCAGTGCGCGGTTCGGTACGGAGGTCTTCTACATCCGCACGCTCGTGGACTTCGCGGGTTTCATCGCCCTCTACGTGCAGCACCGCGTGCACAACGAGGCGGTCGTGCGGCGCGACGCCGATGCGATGACGCATCTGCTGCGCAGCCAGCACGAGCAGTACGAGCTCACGCGGCGATCGATCGACGACGTCAACCGCAAGTACCACGATATGAAGCATCACCTCGATGCCCTGCGCGCCGAGCAGGATGCCCCTACGCGGGCCCGCATGGTCGATGAGCTCGAGGACTCGATCCGCGGATACGGCACGGTCGTCTACACCGGCAATCATGTGCTCGACGCGGTGCTGACGGCGAAGCGCGCATACGCCGCCGAGAACCAGGTCGAACTCTCTCACGTCGCCGATGGCTCGCTGCTGGACTTTCTGCGTCCGCTGGATCTGACGGCGATCGTCGGAAATGCGCTCGACAACGCCGTGCAGGCGGCTGCGCGTCTCTCGTCACCGGATCAACGACTGGTGCGATTCGCGCTCTTCGCCCAGGACGACTTCGTGATGCTGCGCGTGGAGAACGCCTACGACGGTGTTCTCCTTCGCGAGGGCGAGCGCATCGTGTCGCGACAGAACGCGGAGGGCCATGGCTATGGTCTGCGCAATATCGACACGGCGGCGACGGCCTATGACGGCGCTGTGTCGATCTCCTCGGATGAGGCGTGGTTCTCGCTACGCATCCTGTTCCCCAAGAACGCCTCGCGCGCGGAGTGAAGTGACGCGCCCGTGCGCGTCACCGTTCCGGTAGCGAGACGTCGGAACGAACGTCAGCGCGACGTCGGCGGGAGCTTGTCGACGCCGTGCCGGTTCGGCTTGCCGGGCTCGGCCGCCGTTTCGGGGGAGACGTTGCCGTGCTCGGTCGGCGCTTCGGAGGTCGGGTAGCTGGGCTCCTCGACCTCGACGGCCTTGTCGCGCTCGTCGAGCGGAGGCAGGTGGTCGAGGGGCTGTTTGATGTCGTCGGGGTTGTGACTCATGCCCTCAGGCTGCAACGTCGGCGGCCGCGAGGCCAGGGGGTTGAGAACTCGTCGCGCCTGTGGTGGGGTCGGGTTCATGCGTCCTCAGCCCCTGCTCGTCTTCGATGGTGACTGCGCCTTCTGCACCACCTGGGTGCGTCGGCTCGAGAGGGTGCTCGACCGTTTCCCCAACGCTCAGCCGTGGCAGTGGCTCGATCTCGACGAACTCGACCTGAGCGCCCACGACGCGACGCACTACGTGTGGCTTCTCGCGGGAGACCACCGTTTCCGCGGTCATGCCGCCTTCGCCGCGTTGCTGCAGATGCAGCCGCAGTACGGCACTCGCGTGATCGGACGGATGCTGGTGACCCCGCCGTTCTCGTGGGCAGCGGCCCTCGGCTACGCCCTGATCGCGCGGTTCCGGCACCGCCTGCCGGGTGGCACGGCGGCGTGCGCGATGCCGAGCGGCACCGCCCCCACGGGCTGAGAGCGACGCGTTGGGCGGAAAACTCCGTGATGGGCGGAAGGAATGCGGCGAAGCATCCGCCCATCGCCGAGAATTCCGCCCGACGAGGGTCGGCAGACCCCGAAATCAGCCCTTCGGCGGGCCCGACGACGCGCGCACGATCAGCTCGTGCGTGGTCGTGATCGTGCGGGCCTCGTCGCTCGCCGGGCGCAGGATGAGCGCGACGGCGTGCTGGCCCATCTCGAACATGGGGATGCGGGCGGTCGTGAGCGCGGGGGCGACGTCGGCGGCGACGGCGATGTCGTCGAAGCCGACGACCGAGATGTCGTCGGGAACGCGGATGCCGTGCTGGCGCAGTTCGCTCAGGATGCCGATCGCCATCGCGTCGTTCAGACCGACGATGGCGGTGAGGTCGCGGCCGATCAGCTCGCGCGCACCGGCGATGCCGCCCTCGCGCGTGAACTCCTTCGACACGATGGTCAGCTCGATGTCGGCGTCGTGCGTTCCCTCCCGGAGGCCGGCGATGCGGTCGGCGACGGTGTTGAGCTCGAGGGGTCCGGCGACCACGCCGATGCGACGGTGTCCGAGGTCGGCGAGGTGCTTTCCGACCGAGACGCCCGCGAGGTGGTTGTCGGGGAGCACGGCATCGATGGGGAGATAGTGCCGCCCGATCACGGCCGCGCGCCCGCCGGCGAGGGCGAAGTCTGCGAGCGCCTGCGTCATCTTCTGCTCATGCCCGGGATCGGAGTACCCCGAGCCCGCGATGATGATCGAGCCGACGCGCTGGCGCAGCAGCGCCTGCACCTGGGCGAGTTCGCTGTCGGGGGTGCGATCGGCCTGGGCGATCTGCACCGAGCGGTTCTCGAGGGTGGCGCTGCGGATCACCCCGCTGGCGATCTCGGAGAAGTACGGGTCGCCGATCTCGTGCACGACGAGACCGATCGTGGGCACGAGTCCACCGGCCAACCCGCGCGCGTGCAGGTTGGGTTCGTAGCCGAGTTCCAGCGCGATGCGGCGCACGTGCGCCGCGACCTCGGGCGATATTCCGCTGCCGCCGCTCATGGCGCGCGAGGCGCTCGCCAAGGAGACACCCGCGGCCTCGGCCACGTCAACGAGTCGTGGCGTACCGGTACGCTTCACGAAAACCTCCCCCTGGAGCAAAATCGACGCTGATCGCGCTGTGGGTTGCTCTCGTTCTTCTCCGCAAGTATAGTGGCGGAAGCGCTTACGAAAGCGCTTTCGCTACGATGACGTAGGAGACTCGGATGACTGCACGCCGACAAGGTCGACGGATTGCTGCAGCGATCGGAACGTTGACGATCGCCGCCCTCACGGTTTCGGCCTGTTCCGGAACCGGAGATCAGCCGGAAGGGGGTGGCTCCGACGATCCGATCGTCATCGGCATCTCGCTGCCGCTCACGGGCGACTTCTCAGAGCCGGGTAAGGGTGTCGAGCGGGGCTATGAAGCCTGGCGCGACATCATCAACGAGAACGGCGGCCTGCTGGGTCGCCAGGTCGAACTCAAGATCCTCGACGACCAGTCCAATGCCGACCGCGTCGTCTCGGACTACGAGTCGCTGATCGCGCAGGACCAGGTCGACCTCGTGTTCGGCCCGTTCTCCACCCGCCTGGTCGTGCCCTCCGCACGCGTGGCGCAGGAGTACGGGATGCTGTTCGTCGAACCGGCCGGTGCTGCCGAAGAGGTCTTCGAACAGGGCTTCGACAACCTCTTCTACGCCGCCCCCGCGATCGCGAACGATCACTACAACAACCTCGCGGACTACCTTCTCGCACTGCCGGAGGGTGAGCGTCCGGAGACGGCCGCCGTCGCCGCCATGGACGACCCGTTCGCCCAGGGCACCGCCTACGGCCTGCGCGACAAGCTCGAAGAGGCCGGCGTCGAGATCCTCGTCGACGAGGTCTACCCGCCGAACACCACGGACTTCTCGACCATCGCGGCGAAGATCGCGCAGTCGGATGCCGACATCGTGATCGGTGGAACGCAGTATCAGGATGCCGTCAACCTGATCATCGCCCTGCAGCAGCTCAACTACCAGCCCGAGCTGGCCGCCTTCTCGACCGCCCCGACCAACCCGGAGTTCGCCGCGGCGATCGGGGGAGCGACCGAAGGCATCCTGGCCCCCACGGGCTACTCGCCGAAGTCGCAGTTCCCCAGCAACATCGAGTTCGTCGAGAAGTACACCGAGATGCACGGCAACCCGCCCTCGGAAGACGAGGCGAACGCCTACACGACCGGCCAGGTCGTGGCCGCCGCCGTCGAAGCCGTCGGCTGCGCCGAGCAGGGCGAATGCCAGCAGAAGCTCATCGACTGGCTGCGCGACAACGAGGTCGAGACCGTGGTCGGGCCCCTCAGCTGGGACGAGACGGGCAAGCCCACCGGCGCCCACCTCATCCAGCAGTGGATCGACGGCGAGATCCTGATCGTCCTCCCCGAGGACGTCAAGGAGAGCGACTTCCTCTTCCCGAAGCCGGCCTGGTGATCTGCACATCGTGAGTGGAGCACTTCTTCTTCAAAGTCTGATTCTCGGCGTGCTGCTGGGAGGGCTCTACGCCCTCCTGGCAGCGGGCCTCACCCTCTACTTCGGCATCATGCGCGTCGTCATGATCGCGCACTCCGCCTTCCTGATCCTCGCCGCGTACCTCGCGTGGTGGTTCAACAAGGAGACGGGACTCGACCCCCTGCTGTCGCTCGTGGTCACCGTGCCCCTGTTCTTCCTGACCGGCGTCGTGATGCAGCGGCTGCTCGTCTCGCGACTCAAGCCGCTCACGCTGACCATGATGTCGGTGCTGCTCACCTTCGCGGTGGCACTCGTCATCGAGGGGGCGCTCGGGTTCTTCTTCACCGGAACCCAACGCCGCATCCCGCTGCCGTATGCGAGTGCCAGCCTCGAGTTCTTCGGCGCGCAGGTGCCCGTCGTGAAGCTGATCGCCTTCGGGCTCGCCGCTCTCGCGCTCGCCCTGCTGTTCGTGCTGCTGAAGTACACGAAGTTCGGGCAGGCGCTGCGAGCGACCATCCAGCATCCCGAAGCCGCACGCCTGGTCGGCATCAACACCGACCGCGTCGCGGGATACGGATTCGGTCTGGGCCTCGCCACGGCGGCGATCGGCGGTACCGCGCTCTCGCTGGATGCCACGATCTACCCGTCGTTGCACTGGCACTGGATCGGCCCGCTCATGGCGATCATCGTCGTCGGCGGCCTCGGCAGCATCCCCGGCGCGGCCATCGCCGCACTCGTGCTCGGGGTCGCGCAGAGCCTGCTCCAACTCCCCCTCGGAGCGACGTGGGCGCAGACGGTGTTCTACGTCGCGCTGTTCGCCACGCTCATGTTCCGCCCGCAAGGATTCTTCGGAGGTCGTCTTGCCCAGCGTTTCTAGCAGAGAGCCGATCGCCACCGAGACGGTGGTGATCGCGCCGCCCGCCCCTCGCAGACGGCCCGCAGCGAAGTGGGTGAGCCTCGTGCTCATCGTCGTCGGCGCCGCCCTCATCCTGTCGTTCCCCCTCATCGCGCCGAACCCGTACATCCTGTCGGCGGGCGTGGTCATCCTCAACTACGCCGTGCTGTCGACGGGGTGGAACTTCATGGGCGGGTTCACGGGATACATCTCCCTCGGCCACGCCGCCTACTTCGGGCTCGGCGCCTACGGCACCGCGCTCCTGATCAAGTACCTGGCGCTTCCCGGCTTCGTCGCCTGGATCGTCGCGGCGATCCTCGTCTCGATCATCGCCATCCCGATCGGCATCGCCGCCCTCCGGGTGCGCGGGGCCTCGTTCGTGATCGTCTCGATCGCCTTCGTGCTGATCATGCTGCTGGTGTTCCAGAGCTGGCGCGACGTCACGGGCGGGTCGGAGGGACTCAACGTCCCGCGTCCGTTCCCCGACATGCTGCGCCCGGAGCACCACCGTGTGTTCTTCTACCTGTTCGCGGGGCTGCTCGCCTTCGCGCTGCTGGTGTGGTGGATCATCGACCGGTCGAAGTTCGGCACCGCGCTGAAGTCGGTCCGTGAAGACGAGGACAAGGCGCAGGCGCTCGGCGTGCCGACCACCCGGTACAAGCTCATCGCCTACATCCTGTCGGCGCTGTTCGTCTCGCTCGGCGGCGGCCTGTACGCCCTCTGGTTCGGCGACCTCGACCCGATCTTCCAGTTCTCGATCCTCATCGGCTCGTACATGGTGCTCATGGCCCTGCTCGGCGGCGTGCGCAACCTCTTCGGTCCGCTGCTGGGAGCCGTGGTGGTGGGCGTCGCGCTGGAGTACTTCAAGCTCGAGTTCGGCGACACGCAGTTCCACCTCATCGCCACCGGCATCCTGCTCGGCATCGTCGTGCTGTTCATGCCCGACGGCATCATCCCGGCGGTGAAGGGACTCTTCACCCGTTCGTCGAACGCGGCATCGATCCGCGAGGTCACCGCCGGCGAACTGCTGGAGGAGAACGAAAAGCGAACAGCGGATGCCTCGACGAAGGATGCCTCGACGAAGGAGACGTCATCATGAACGCCCGCTCCGCACACGCCACAGACACCCTCGAGAGTCTGAGCACCATCGAGATGACGAAGTCGTTCGGCGGAGTCACCGCCGTCGACGCCGCCTCGGTGACGTTCCAGGCGGGTAAGGTGAACGGTCTGATCGGACCCAACGGTTCCGGCAAGACCACCTTCTTCAACTGCGTCACCGGCATGATCAAGCCGGACTCCGGCCAGGTCATGTACCAGGGGCGCGCCATCACCCGGCAGTCTCCCGATCGCATCGCCCGCACCGGCATCGGCCGCAGCTTCCAGCTGTGCCGGGTCTTCCCGCGGATGACGGTGATCGAGAACCTGCTCGTGGCGGTGCGCAGCACGAGCATCCGCCAGCAGCTGCGTTCGGCGAACGATCCCAGCGAGCTCGAACGGGCGCGCGGATGGCTGCGCCGTGTCGGCATCGATCACCTCGAGCACGCCGAGGCGCGCAACCTCAGCTACGGGCAGCAGAAGCTGCTGGAGCTTGCGGGCGTGCTGATGGGCGAGCCCGACACGATCATGCTCGACGAGCCAGCGGGCGGGGTGAACCCTGCGCTCATCGGGCGCATCGCCACCCTCGTGCGCGAACTCAACGCCGAGGGCAAGACCTTCATCATCGTCGAGCACAACATGGAGATGGTCATGAGCCTGTGCGACCACGTCGTCGTCTTCGACCGCGGCCGTCCGATCGCCGAGGGCACTCCCGAGATCATCCAGCAAGACCCGCGAGTCCTGGAGGCCTACCTTGGAGTCTGAATCGAAGAACCTGCTCGAGCTGAACGACATCGAGGCGGGCTACGGGCGCGCGGCTCTCGTGCTGCGCGGGCTCACGGTCGTGGTGCCACCGGCATCCGTCGTCTGCCTCGTCGGCCCCAACGGCGCCGGCAAGTCGACGGTGCTGAAGGTCGCGAGCGGCATGCTGAAACCGCGATCGGGCAGCATCCGCATCGACGGCAAGGACGTCACCGGTGACGGGCCGCAGCGGATGCTGGAGAACGGCCTCGCGCACGTGCTCCAGGGGCACAGTGTGTTCCGGGAGATGACCGTCGGTGAGAACGTGATGCTCGGCGCCTTCACCCTCAAAGACCAGAAGGTCATCCAGGAGCGGGTCGAGTTCGTGCAGAACCTGTTCCCGATCGTGGGGGAGCGGTGGAAGCAGCTCGCGGGTCTCCTCTCCGGAGGCCAGCAGAAGCAGGTCGAGTTCGCGCGCTCGCTGATGGTGAGCCCGAAGGTCGTGCTGCTCGACGAGCCGTCGATGGGACTCGATCCCAAGACGACGGCGAAGGTCTTCGAGCAGGTCGCCCGCATGCGGGATGCCGGCACGGCGGTGCTGCTCGTCGAGCAGAATGCCCGACGAGCGCTCGAGACCGCCGACATCGGCTGCGTGCTCGACCTCGGCCGCGTGCACATCTCGGGTCCCGCGCCCGAACTGCTCGCCGACCCCACCCTGGCGGCGCTCTACCTGGGCGGCAAGCCCGCAGCGGCCGGAAACTGACGGCCATGACCAGCACTGTGACGGAAGAACGGAACGAGATGTCCCTCACCACCACCGCCTCGACCGAGGCTCCCTCTCCCGCATCATCTTCGGCGAAGACGCGCGAGATCGGCATCATCATGAACGGCGTCTCCGGGCGCATGGGTTACCGTCAGCACCTCGTGCGCTCGATCCTCGCGATCCGCGACCAGGGCGGCATCGAGCTCTCCGACGGCACGAAGGTGACCGTCAAGCCGCTGCTCGTCGGACGCAGCGAGGCCAAGCTCGCCGAGCTCGCCGAGCGCCACGGCATCGCCGACTACACGACCGACCTCGACGCCGCGCTGGCCGACCCGCAGTGGGAGATCTACGCGGACTTCCTCGTGACGAAGGCCCGCGCGAGCGCGCTGCGCAAGGCGATCGCGGCAGGCAAGACCATCTACACCGAGAAGCCGACCGCCGAGTCGGTCGAGGAGTCGCTGGAACTCGCCCGCCTCGCCCGCGAAGCCGGGGTGAAGACCGGCGTGGTGCACGACAAGCTGTACCTGCCGGGGCTGCAGAAGCTCAAGCGGCTCATCGACTCCGGCTTCTTCGGCCGCATCCTCTCGGTGCGCGGCGAGTTCGGGTACTGGGTGTTCGAGGGCGACTGGCAGCCGGCGCAGCGCCCGAGCTGGAACTACCGCACCGCCGACGGCGGCGGCATCATCGTCGACATGTTCCCGCACTGGAACTACGTGCTCGAGAACCTCTTCGGCACGGTCGAGACCGTGTACGCGCAGGCCTCGGTGCACATCGCCGACCGGTGGGACGAGAACGGCGAGCCCTACACGGCCACCGCCGAAGACGCCGCCTACGGCATTTTCGAGCTGGAGGGCGGAGTGGTCGCGCAGATCAACTCCTCGTGGACCGTGCGCGTGAACCGCGACGAACTCGTCGAGTTCCACGTCGACGGCACCCTCGGCTCGGCCGTGGTCGGGCTGTTCGGCGCGAAGATCCAGCACCGCAACGCCACCCCGAAGCCGGTGTGGAACCCCGACCTCGCCGACGATCACGACTACGACGCCGACTGGGCGGATGTTCCCACGAACGACGTGTTCCAGAACGGCTTCCGTCAGCAGTGGGAGGAGTTCCTCGAGTCGTACGTGCTCGGCACCGACTACGCGTTCGATCTGCTCGCGGGCGCCCGCGGCGTGCAGCTGGCCGAGGCCGGACTCGAGTCGGCGCGCGAGGGACGCAAGATCGCGCTGACCCCGCTCGCGCTGGAGTGACGGCATGGCCGGTCTGATACTGCTCGCTCCCGACGGCACGACGTCGTCGGCGGAGCTCGCCGAGACGCCGGGGTACACCCGGCCCGCCGGGGCGCTGCGCAGCAGGGTGGCCTATGCCGCCGCGCACGTCGTGCCGAAAGCATCCGGAGACAACACCCCCGGCCGCCCCGCCGACGTGGATTGGGATGCGACCCTCGCCTTCCGTCGCCACGCCTACGCGTGGGGTCTGGGCGTCGCCGATGCGATGGACACCGCGCAGCGCAACATGGGACTCGACGCCGCCGCCACCCGCGAACTCATCACCCGCTCGGCGCAGGTCGCGCGGGAAGAGGGCGGGTCGGTCGTGGTCGGGGTGAACACCGACCACGTCGACGACGAGCAGATCACGGTGGATGCCGTCATCGACGCCTACAAGACGCAGCTGCACTTCACCGAGGAGCAGGGGGCAGGTCCGGTGCTGATGGCGTCGCGCCATCTGGCCCGCGCGGCGCGGTCGGCCGACGACTACCGTCGCGTGTATGGCGAGGTGCTGGGCTCTGCCACGACCCCGGTCGTGCTGCACTGGCTCGGCACCGCCTTCGACCCGCAGCTGCAGGGGTACTTCGGCTCGGACGACTGGCGTGCCGCCTCCGACGTGCTGCTCGAGATCATCGGCGAGAACCCCGACCGCGTGGCCGGGGTGAAGATGAGCCTGCTCGATGCGGCATCCGAGGTCGCGGTGCGCGACCGCCTGCCCGACGGCGTGCGCATGTTCACCGGCGACGACTTCAACTACGTGGGACTCATCGGCGGGGCGGATGTTCCGGATGCCGCGCAGCCGGTGAGCGAGTCCGCGCAGCCGCGTCGGCACTCCGATGCGCTGCTCGGCGCGTTCGCGGCGCTGACGACGTCGGCCTCCGCCGCGATCCAGGCGCTGGATGCCGGTGACCCCGACCGCTACCTCGAGATCCTCGGACCGACCGAAGCGCTGAGTCGTCAGATCTTCGCCGCGCCCACCTTCTACTACAAGACCGGTGTCGCCTTCGTGTCGTGGCTGAACGGTCACCAGTCGGCCTTCCAGATGGTCGGCGGCCTGCACTCCGCGCGCAGCCTGCCGCACCTCTCGCGCATCGTCGAGCTCGCCAACGCGGCCCGAGCCCTGGAACAGCCCGAGCTGGCGGCGGAGCGCTGGCACGGGATGCTGCGCCTGAACGGAGTCGTTTCATGAACGGAGTCGTTTCATGAACGGAGTCGTCTCATGAACGGAGTGATCTCATGACCGCCCCCGATCCGCGCCTGTCGATCAACCAGGCGACGATCAAGTACGCCGATCTCCGCACCGCGCTCGATGTGACCCGCGATGCCGGCATCGAGGCGATCGGCCTGTGGCGCGAACCCGTGCAGGCGGTGGGCCTCGCCACCGCGGCGTCGATGCTCACCGACTCGGGTCTGCGCTTCACCACGCACTGCCGGGGCGGGTTCTTCACCCTGCCCGACGGCGCGGCGCGGCAGGCGTCGCTCGACGACAACCGCGTCGCGATCGACGAGACCGCGGCGCTCGCCGCGGCGGGCGCGCACGGCTCGACCGCCGTGCTCGTGCTCGTGGCCGGCGGGCTCCCCGAGGGCTCGCGCGACATCGCCGGCGCCCGCGAGCGCGTGCGCGACGCGATCGGCGACCTGGCGCCCTACGCCGCGGCCGCGGGAGTGACGCTCGCGATCGAGCCGCTGCATCCGATGTTCGCGACTGACCGCTGCGTCGTCTCGACTCTGGGGCAGGCGCTCGACATCGCCGCCGACTTCGACGCCGACGTCGTGGGCGCCGCCGTCGACACGTTCCACATCTTCTGGGACCCCGATGTGCTCACCCAGATCGCCCGAGCCGGGCGCGAAGGGCGCATCGCCACCTATCAGGTGTGCGACTGGAAGACGCCTCTCCCGGCCGACGTGCTGCTCAGCCGGCACTATCCGGGTGAGGGCGTGATCGACCTGCGCACCCTCACCGAGGCGGTGGTCGCCACCGGGTACGACCGCGACGTCGAGGTCGAGATCTTCCACGCCGACATCTGGGCCGACGACCCCGCGAACGTCGTGCGCCGCACGGCCGAGACGTTCGGTGCGAGCGTGTCGCCGTTCCTCGCGCCCGAGACGGCGCCCGCCACGGCCCGCGCATGACCGATGCCGTGGCGGGCCGAGCGCGTGCGAGCCCTCGCTGCGCCGGGGCGCGCAGCATCCGGCCCCGCGTAGTGTCGTGAGCGTGACCCCTGTCGTCTTCGCCCCCGACAGCTTCAAGGGCTCGATCGGGGCCGCCGACGCCGCCGCGGCGCTCGCCGCGGGGTGGGCCTCGGTGCGTCCGGATGACCGCGCGGTGCTGCGGCCCATGGCCGACGGGGGCGAGGGCACGGTCGATGCATTCGCCGCGGCGATCGACGGGGCCGTGCGCGTGCCCGTCACGGTCACGGGTCCCGATGGGGCGGCGGCGGATGCTTCCTGGCTGCGGTTGCCGGCGACCGCCGATGCCCCACGGGGCACGGGTGTGGTCGAGCTGGCGTCGACCAGCGGCATCGAGCTTCTCGGCGAGCGGCGCGTGGGGGAGGACGCCCACACGCTCGGATTCGGAGAGGCCATCGCTGCCGCGCTCGACGCGGGCGTCTCTCGCCTGGTGCTCGGCATCGGGTCGAGCGCGTCGACCGACGGCGGCACGGGGCTCCTCACGGCGCTCGGCGCGCGCTTCCTCGATGCCTCCGGCTCGCCGATCGCGCGCGGAGCGCGAGGGCTGGCCGCCCTGGCTGCCGTCGACCTGAGCGCTCTGCGTGCGCTACCCGAGGGTGGCGTGATCGTGCTCAGCGACGTCACCCATCCGCTGCTCGGCGCCCGGGGTGCGGCGGCGGTGTTCGGCCCGCAGAAGGGCCTCGATGCGCAGGCCGTGGCGCGCGCAGACGCCGGTCTCGCCCGCCTCGCCGCCCTGCTGCCCGCTGATCCCGCCACCGAGGGTGCCGGTGCCGCCGGCGGCACCGGGTTCGGGCTGCTGGCCTGGGGTGCACGGCTCGTGGCCGGGTCGAGCGAGGTCGGCGAGCTCGTGGGTCTCGCCGAGGCGCTCGCCGGCGCATCCGTCGTCGTGACCGGGGAGGGTTCGTTCGACGGGCAGTCCGCGGCAGGCAAGGTGCCGACGTACGTCGCCGCTTCTGCCGCCACCGCCGGCGTCGCCGCTCTCCTCGTCGCGGGCCGCATCTCGGAGGATGCCGACGTCTCGGCGTTCGCCGCGTGCGCGTCGCTCTCGGAGCTCGCAGGCTCGGGCGAGGCGGCGATGGGTGATCCCGCCCGCTGGCTGCACGCCGCCGGGGCCGCGCTCGCGCGAGAAATCGGCGGGCTCTGACAGCCTCGACTCAACTGCTCCGAAGGAAGTCCTCGACCATCGAAGAAAAGTCTTCGTGGTCCTGAGGACGATGGTCGTGGCCGCGAAGATGACGATGAATCGCTCCCTGCCGGGAGAGTACCCCGGCGATGACTTCGTACTCGGCGTTCCAGTCGCCGGTCACTACGAGGGTCGGAATAGCGCCGATCGCGGATGCATCGACCGAGAAGCCCCACGGGGGTTGCTTCGCTTCGAAGCGTGCCGCTGTCTCGCGCTCCTGGCTCCAGTTCGAAAGCTCAGCCGCGCCTCCGAACATCAGTGGCCGAACGACTGACCAATAGCCGAAGAGATCGCCTGACGACGACAAAGCGCGCGCCCTCTCTATCGCTTCGATGTGGCGCTCGATCGCGGCGTCACCCCGTGCGAGGTCGTAGAGACCCGGCTCGACAAGGACGAGTGACCGAGGGGCGATCGACCCCGCTTGCACACAAAGAGCAACGGGCACGGCGCCCGCAGAATGGGCGAAAACCACGGAGTCGGCGGGGACACCCGCGCCGAGCTGCGCGACGTTCTCACGCATTGGCAATGAGAGATCGAAACCTACGTAGACCGCGTCTTCATCCGAGAGTCCAGGCCACGCATCACGGCCATCTCGTCCTGCTCCATGAACGTGAACGTGCATCGGGTCATCTTAGCGAGGCGACAGAACGCCCCTTTGGTGGCGCTCGCCGCCTCCGAGGCGGCGATGGGCGACCCGACCCGGTGGCTGCACGATGCCGGAGCCGCGCTTGCGCGGTCGACTTCCGAACACATTCCGAATACAGTGGAGGAATGACCCTTCTTCGAGACGTCCGCACGACGACACGGCGCTCATCTGATTTGAGCAAGCACTCGGCAGACGTCTTCGCCGAGGCGGAAGACCACCCGGTTCAGGTGACCCGTCGTGACGGAGAGCCGCTGGTCTTGATGTCGCAGCGAGAGGCCGACGAGAGAGCCCAGCTGCTGCAGCTCGCCGCTGATCTCATCACCGTCGCTCTCGATGAGCAGGGCGCCCTGGCCTCCCGAATGGCCCGCAAGTTCGAGTGGATGCATGCCCTGAGCGCGGCTGATCAGGCCGCGTGCGCTCAGGAACTCGTCGACGCCGCTCGGGCTTCGTTCTCGACGGGGCAAGCTCATCTCGCCGTGGTCGAGCTCACGTCCTGGCGTGAGACGGCCACCGCGATTGCGGCTGGTCTCGCATCGTCCCCGGTCGACTGGATCGAGTCGACCGTGACCGTCGAGCGCCCCTGACTGTGGCGAAGGACGACCTGGTATCCAGGCCGACGAAGAAGGCGGAGTACTCGATTCGATTCGCGACGGTCGGCGCGCAGAAGGGGTGGCGTGATCTTCGCGCGATGATTCTCGGACCGCTCGCGGATACGTGGGATTTCCTCACGCGAACGCCGACGGAGCGCACTGCGACCAACTATCCGCTCAAGGGCGAAGTGCTGGGCGTGATCATGCGCGGGGGCAAGAACCACGTGCGCTGGCAGCACAAGCCGACGGCTCAGGGTGACGCCCGTATCTGGTTCTACGTCGAGGGGCAGACGGTGTACCTCGAGCAGGTTCACACCCGGCATCCAAACCAGACGAAGTAGGCGGACGGGGCTTCTCACAGTCAGGTCGAATCTGCCGTCTGCATCTCAGCGGCCGGAGAGTGTCGCGGGGATGTCTCTGCTGGTGTGCAGCAGCCGGTGAACCCGAACAGCGTCATCGTCGTCGGTATAGAACATGACGTAGTCGAACCGCTTCATTGCGATGTCGCGCAGTCCGGGGATGTGGGTTTCGAGTGCGAAGCGGGATGAGCCGATCGAGGGGAATTCGGCAAGTAGGTCGCGGAGGAGCTGCAGCTCGTCGATGAATGCCCGAACCGTCTCAGGGCGCCCTGCGAGGAGGAGGTACTCCAGCGCTGACTCGATGTCGTCGTCCGCCTGGCGCGAGGTGACGACCCGACGGGCGGTCACTCCGAGGGTGATTCGTTCGAGCGAGCTCGCTCTCGCAGGCGCTCGAAGTAGGCATCATCCAGTTCCGAGCCCGGTCCCGAACTCACCCCGGCGATGATCAGCGACCGCAGACGGGTCCGATCCTGCTCGCTGCGGATCAGGTCGCGGACGAACTCGCTGCTCGTGCCGAAACCGCGCTCGACCACCTGCTCTTCGACGAAGTCCTTCAGAGGAGCGGGGAGCGAGATGTTCATGGTGGTCATGCATCCACGGTACGACTGTTGACAAACTTTGCCAACCCTTGCCCCTCCTCAAGTCACACGATACATTGCTACGAAAGCGGTTGCGAAAGCGCTTACGTGTGCGCGGATGCTCCGCCGATCGCCCTCCCCTCTGCAGTGCCGCCCCGGGGAGGAGCGCGACACCACACCGGCACGACACCACACGACGATGACGTTGAGAGGTCTCTGATGCAGAAGCGAAGCATGCGGTCCCCGAGTGCGAACGGACGGATGGATGCCGTTCCGCCCGGAGCGCGACGACACCGGAAAGCGACGGCCGCCGTCATCGCGACGACCATGATCGGGGCGCTGTTCGCTGCGGCTCCCGCGGTCGCCGACGAGCCGTTCACCGAGGTGCTCGACATCGAGCAGTACGAGCGCACGGCGCTGAACGGGCAAGACGGCTGGACGGCATCCGCCGCCGTGAAGGTGGTCGCCGATCCGCTCAACGGCAACAACCAGGTGATCGAATCTGTCGGTGGGGGCCAGCAGGCCTACCGCGAGATTCCGGCCATCGCCGAGGGCACCACCGGCACCCTCTTCTTCCGGTTCCTGCGCGCGGGCAGCGTCGACACGTCGTTCGGTCTCACCGATGTGGATGCCCCGAACGACTACGCGAACAGCCGCGCCTACGTGAACAACCAGAACGACGACGTGCTGCGCGTGCGCGACGGCGGGGCATTCAAGCCCGCGGGCGTCTGGTCGAAGGATGCCTGGCAGTGCGTGTGGATCGTCGCCGACAACGCCACCGACAAGGTCACCGTCTACAGCCAGGGCGGGGCGTACGACGAGATCACGCGCCTTCCCGAGGGGACCGAGCAGCAGTTCGGCTTCCGCCAGGCGGTGAACGGATCGCTCGACCGCTTCTTCTGGAAGAACGGCGCGACGAGCACCGGGCGCCTGCTGCTCGACGACGTCGCCGTCGACACCACCGGCGAGAACCTCGCGATCGCCACGGGCAACGCGGGCGACTGCGCGCCGGGTGGCACCTCCAGCGAACCGCTGCTCAACCCGCTGCCCGACCCCGAGCTCGCAACCCTCGGCATCGAGGTGACCGAGCTCGCGCAGCTGCCGGAGTCGCAGACCACGCCGGCAACGCAGGACCAGCGCCTCGTGCGGCACAACCGCATCACGCACCTCGACGAGGTGCCCGACGACTCGGGTCGGCTGATGGTGCCCGACAACAACGACATCCTCTACCTCGTCGACAAGGAGTCGGGGGAGTACGTGCCGTACCTGAACGTGCGCAACGAGTTCATCGACAACTTCCACAACAGCGCCGGTCTCGGAACCGGCCTGGGCGCGGCCGAGTTCCATCCCGACTTCGCCGAGAACGGCCTGTTCTATACGGTCCACACCGAGGGTGGCACGGCTCTGACCGAGGACACCCCCGATTTCCCGGCCTACGGGAACACGCAGTTCCACAGCGTGATCACCGAGTGGAAAGCATCCGATCCGTCGGCCGAGACCTTCTCGGGCACGCACCGCGAGGTCATGCGCATCCCGTTCGGCGGGCGCGTGCACACGGTGCAGCAGATCGCGTTCAACCCGACGGCCGCAGAGGGCAGTGCCGAGCACGGCATCCTGTACGTGCTCGTGGGCGACGGCGGCAACGGCGTCGGCAACGGCAACCCGCAGGATCTGGCAACGCCGCAGGGCAAGATCCTGCGCATCGATCCGACCGGCGACGACAGCGAGAACGGCGCGTACGGCGTACCCGCCGACAACCCCTTCGTCGACGAGGCGGGCGCACTGCCCGAGATCTACGCCGTCGGCATGCGCGACCCGCACCGCATCAGCTGGGACCCCGAGGGCGACCACACCATGTACCTCGCGCACATCGGCGAGTGGCAGGTCGAGTCGATCTACGCGGTCGAAGCCGGAGACAACTTCGGCTGGTCGGTGCGCGAAGGATCGTTCCTGGCCGACAACCGTCAGATCTTCCCGCTGCCGGCCGACGACGCCGACAACGGCTTCACGTATCCGGTGGCGGCCTACGACCACAACCGCGACCCCGGTCAGACCGGAGACGCGGGGGTCGCGGTCAACGGCGGCTTCGTCTACCGCGGCGAGATCGAGGCGCTGCAGGGACGCTATCTGTTCACCGATCTGGTGCGCGGCTGGGTGCTGTCGACCGACGCCGAGGAGATGGTCCGCAACGCGGGTGCCGTCGCCGACCTCGCCACGATCGAGGAGCTGCGGGTGTTCCACGACGGCGTCGAGACGACGTTCCAGGAGCTGGTCGGCGACACGCGCGTCGACCTGCGATTCGGATCGGATGCCGACGGCGAGCTGTATCTCGTGTCGAAGGCGAACGGGAAGATCTGGAAGGTCACCGGTGCTCGTGAGGCGGGCGCCGCCTCGCCGTTCGTGCTCCCGGAGCTCGCACCGAACCTCGTCACGCACTACGACTTCGACCACGCCGATGCGGCCGACGCGACGATCGAGTCCGACCAGGGGCTGTCGGGCACGGACATCGGGCTCGTCAACGGCGGCGTCGAGATGCGTGTCGCCGACCGTGCCTACCCGGGTGCCGGCACGGCGCTGCAGACGCAGCAGATGAGCCCGCTCACCGCCTCGAACGACGACTGGAAGGCCGGTGTCTACGACGCGGGCGGGGTCGAGTCGCTCGATGCGCTGCGCGGCGCCGACGAGGTCTCGGTCATGGGCTGGTTCAAACCGACCGGCGATCATCCGGCGCTGAACTCGGGCACCGCCAACCCCGACGACCGGTACAACGCGATCGGTCTGGCCGGTGTGCTCACCGGCACCTCCGACGGGCACGCGGTGCGCGCCCTGCTCGAGGTCATCACGGTCGACGGCGAGCTCAAGCTGGTCGCCCTCGGGCGGCGTCTCGACGGTGCGGGGTCGTGGACGTTCGCGGCCGACCTGCCGTGGGACGAGATCCTGAAGAAGGGGCAGTGGGTGCATCTCGCCGCCACCTTCGACTTCACCGCGGGCGAGATGAAGCTGTTCATGAACGGCGAGGAGCTGGCGGGCGAGTACACCGCAGCCAACCCGTGGGGCGAGGGGCCGACGTCGGACTCGACGCCGGCCGGCATCAAGATCGGCGGCAGCTTTCCGCAGAACACCCGCGAGGCCAACCCGTTCAACGGACGGATGGACGACGTGATGCTGCTCGACACGGTTCCCACCCCCGAGCAGATCGCCGCGCAGTACGCACTGTTCGCCGCCCCGCCGGTGGAGCCGCCGGCACCCGCCGCCTGCACCCCCGACGGTGAGGTGATCACCGACGTGAACGGCGGCGAGAACTGGGCACCGCGCACGCCCGCCAAGTGGGACTTCCCCGGCAGCGAGGTCGTGCTCACCGAGGCGGGCACCAACCCGAACGACGGCATCCGCCGACCGTTCGAGTACGCCGTACTCACCGCGGGGCCGGAGCTCGGGTCGTTCGACCTCGAGGCGCAGGTGCGGCTCGATGAGAAGGCGTCCGTGAACAACCGCGACGTCATCATCGTCTTCGGCTGGCAGTCCGACACGGAGTACTACTACGCGCACCTCTCGAAGGACAACACGATCTACCCGCACAACGGCATCTTCAAGGTGAACAACGCCGACCGCGAGCGGATCGACCTGCAGTGGGACGGCACCCTCGGCGCACCGCCGGCCGTGACCGACGAGGAGTGGCACGACGTGCGCGTCGTGCGGTGCGCCGACACCGGTGACATCGCCGTGTACGTCGACGGGCTCGATGCGCCGCTGATGACCGCGAAGGACACGACGTTCCCCGAGGGTCGGGTGGGCTTCGGCTCGTTCGACAACTTCGGGCGTCTGCGTGATCTCACGGTCACCGCCGCCGCGACCGACACCACGGCTCCGACCGTGACGGTCAAGACGGATGCCGGTGCGACGGTCGGTCGCGACGGCGTCTACTCGACCGTGTCGTTCAAGCTGAACGACGCCGAGAAGGTCAGCCGGCTCACGCTCAACGGCGTCGAGAAGGATCTGACGGATGCCGTCTGGTCGGATCTCAACGGTGTGGTTCCGGGGTCGTTCGGGGCCGTCGCCGGGGAGAACACGCTCGTCGTCTACGACGTGGCGGGCAACGCCACGACGGTGCGCTTCACCCTCGACGTCACCGCGCCGACGGTGACGGTGAAGGTGGGGCCCCAGCTCACGATCGGCGCCGACGGCACCTACAGCCGGGTGTCGTTCAAACTGAACGACACGGGCAAGGTCGACCGGGTGGCGGTCAACGGTGTCGTGACCGACCTGACCGACAACGTGTGGTCGGATCTCAACGGCGTGACACCGGGCTCGTTCGGCGCCGTGCTCGGTGAGAACACGCTGGTGGTCTACGACGTGGCGGGCAATGCCACCGCGCTGAGGTTCACGCTCGTGGCACCGTAACCGGCATCCGCACTCCGGCGAGCCGCTCCACCTGCTCCCACACCGATTCCGCGATTCCAGCGGCGGGCGTGTGGGTGTGGGGGAGCGGCTCGACGCGTACCGGCAGCCCGCGCACTCGGCCGGCGGGTCCGTAGTACTCGCCGCTCTGCGCCGTCGGATCGGTGAGCGCGCGCACCGCCGACCACGCCGCGGTGTCTTTGCCCTGCGCCCACGGCGTGTAGGGGTTGCGCTGGTAGGGCGTGGTGGCGTCGCGGATGCCGGCGCGCTCGGGTGTCTTCGCATCGACTCCGACGCCGGGGCGCACGACGAGCGAGGCGACGGGCAGGCCGCTCGCGCGCAGGCGGCGGTCGAGTTCGAAGGCGAACACCTCGGTGACGGTCTTGGCTTTCGTGTAGGCGCTGATCGCCAGGCGGGGCACGGCGCTGATGTCGTCGACGGCGAAGGGGAACAGCTTCACGAATCCGGTGGAGGTGTGCACGATGCGGCTCGGGGCCGCGTGCGCGTGGCCCGTCGCGACGAGGGCGGGCAGGATGCCGGCGAGCAGGCGCGCGTTCGCGACGACGTGGGTGCCGAGCAGCAGCGGCAGGCCATCGGTCGTCGGGGCGCCCCGCCACCCCGTCATCGCTCCGCCGTTGAGGAGCACGCCGTCGAGGCGGGGGAGCGCCGTCAATTCGTCGGCGGCGCGATCGACCGAGTCGAGCGAGGCGAGGTCGATCACGACGCGGCGCACGGAGGCGCCGGGAACGCGATCGCGGATGGATGCCTCGGCCACACGCAGCTTGCTCTCTGACCGTGAGGCGAGCACGACGTCGGCGCCGGCCGCGGCGAGCTGTTCGGCGGCGAAGTAGCCGATCCCGGCGGTGGCACCGGTGACGACGAGCGTGCGACCGGTCTGGTCGGGGAGGCGGGTGGGGTTCCAGGTCATGGTCGGGTCCTCGGGTATAAGCGGATGAGTTATCCGGTTGACCATAACACAAGCGGATGGGCTATCCGCTTACGGTGTTACGCTGGACCCATGCGACAGATACGTGCGGATGCCGCGCGCAGCCGGGCCCGGATCCTCGAGGTCGCGCGCGCGCAGGACGCGGGCGCCCTGAGCCTGAACGGCGTCGCACGCGACGCAGGCCTCGGGGTCGGCACCGTCTACCGGCACTTCCCCACCGTGCACGCGCTCGTCGAAGCTCTCTCCGTGGAGACCCTCGAGCGCATGCTGGGCATCGCCCGCGCGGCCGTTCAGAACTCCGACACGCAGGCCGCGCTCGTCGCCTTCCTCGACAACGCGCTGGCCCTGCAGCTGGAAGACGGCGGCCTCCAGGCGGTGCTGCTCTCACCCGACGACGAAGAGGAGTCGGTGCGGGCCATGAAGATCGAGATCTTCACTGCCTTCGAAGACGTGCTGCAGCGCGCTCGCCGCGCGGGCATCGTGCGCGACGACCTGTCGATCACACAGCTCGAACGCCTCATCTGCGGCATCGAGCACGCCGTGCGCATCGGCGAGGCGGGCGACCGGCAGCTGTTCCTCGACATCATGCTCGCCGGCATCCGTCCTCCCGTGCCCACCGTGGCGGTCTGACCCGGCCTCGACCGTGCTCCCGGGCGGAGGGTGGGTAGTTCTCACCGTCGCCCGGCTTCCGTGCCCTCGATAGGTTGGAGGGGCACCCCGCCGATCCGGCCGGGTGTGAACGAGCGGGGGGCGATGTGCAGGATTCGGTGAACACGCGACGGATGTTCGGGCCGCCAAGAGCCGTCTCGCTCGCGTTCGCGGAACCGGCGCCGCTGATCGCTTACGCGGTTCCGTTCTCGATCGCCTGGATCGTCGTCGGGGCCCCGCTGATGACGCTGCTCGCTCCCGAGCTCGTGATCGTGAACGGCGCCGTCTCCGCGCTCGGCACGAGCACGACCCAGCTGACGGCCATCGCGATCGGCACCGTCGTCATCGCGATCGCCCACGGCTTCGCGCTCACCGCCGCGACGCTGGCGATCGCCGCTCGGGTCGACGGGCGCCCACTGTGCGCGCGGGATGCCTGGGCGACAGCGCTGCGCCGCCCCGGCTCCGTCGCCCTCGCGACGATCGTGTCGCTCGCCGGTGCCGCGATCGGTCTGGTGATCGCCGTGTTCATCGGCGTGCAGCCGATCGCCGGCATCGCCGCCGCGATCGCTCTCGGCATCGGGGGGATCGTCCTCGCCCCGCTCCTGCTCGCGTGGCCGCTGGTCGTCGTGAGGCGGCAGTCGCTCGGCTCGGCGCTGGCTGCGGCCTGGCGCTCGCCGCGGGAGTTCCAGGGTCAGGGCGCCGAGCCTCTCGGCAGCCCGCGCTTCGCCGTGGTCTTCACGGTCATCGCGACCGGGATCATCGTCGTCGTGATCCGTCTGCTGGGCGCACTCGTTCCGCTCGGCTGGTGGACCCCGGTCGTCGGCGTCGCGCTCGTGCTCGTGCCGACCGCGCTGGTGCAGGTGCTCCTCGCCGCCGTCGCCGTGCGCGGTGCGGCGCTGCGGGTGAAGGGGCCGCTCGACGTGACGGTGGAGGGTGCGGCGGCCGAGGCATCCGATTCTGCCGTCTCGGAGCCCGCCGAATCCCGATCTGCGCGCGCCCCTCGCGGTGGTGCGCTCGCCGGAATCGCCGTGCTGCTCGTGCCGGCTCTCGCAGCCGGGGCGGTCCTCGCCGTCAACCCGTGGCACGTGCCGGCGTACGACGCGGCCGACCTGCCGCGGGTGTGGAGGTCGTCGCAGATCGTTCCGTGGCAGAACGGTGCCGTGCTGCTCTCGCGTCTGGGCGGTGAGGACGCGAGTGCGTCGCTGTGCGACGGAGCGACCTGCGGTCCGGCGCACGACATGCGCACGATCCTTCCGACGGCGGTGGCGCCCGCCGACGACGGTGGGATGCTCTCGGCATCCTGGTATCCGGTCGAGGGTGCCGATTCGAGTTCGGGGAGCTTCGAACTGCGCGTCACGCACAGCACACCCGACGCGCTCGCGCACTGGTCGGACCCGCGCGACGAGGATGCTCCCGACGAAGAGCCGGGCGACTGGGCCGGGTTCCCCGGCGAGGAGCGCGTGCTCGGCAGCGTCGACTCGGCCTTCGAGCGCGGCGACTCGGTGTTCGCGCGCATGCATGAATCGCGCATGGCCGTCGCCATCGACACGAGCGGGCCGGCCCCGGTGATCGCCTCGGTCATCGGGCCGAGGGGCACCGATGCGACACTCGCGATCGACTTCTGCGCGGATTCCGCCTGCACCGACAGTACGCGCACGACGCAGGAACTCGAGTGGGCCATCGGCCTCTCGAACGCGACCACGATCGACATCGTGTCCACGGACGACGGAGACTCGGCCGTGGTAACTCTGACGCAGAAGGAGTCCGACGGCTACGGCGCCCCGCTGCGTGTCTTCACCGCCACGGCCGACGGCGACTGGACGACCGAGACGCTCGACGCCGACGTGCCGGGCCCTGTGGCAGAAGACGACGGAGACTTCGCCTTCGGCGCGCAGGTCGAGCGGGGTGCCGACGGGATGCCCGTCATCCTCTTCCGCGCGGCCGACCGCTCCGGCCTCCGTCTGTTCTCGTGCGCCGACATCGCGTGCGCAGAGGGGGAGATCACCGACATCACCCCCGAGACCGACCTGCTCGCCGCCCCGGCGCTCGCGATCGACGAGAGCGGTCGACCGCTCATCGGCACGTTCGACCGGGCGCAGAACATCGCCCTGATCTCCTGCGACGATGCCGCGTGCACCGACCGCACCCTCGTGCCGATCGCCGCGGTCGCGCCGACCGAGGCCGGTTTCTCGAACGGCTACGCGCTCTCGGTCGACGACGAGGGCCGCCCGCTGATCGCGGTGGGGATGCGTCGTGCCGGATCGACGGCCAAGGCGACGTTCAACGGCACGGTCTTCAACTGCATCGCCGCGCGCTGCGGCGCGAACTGAGACGGGGTCGACATGGTCACGGAGCATCCGGAGAGTGAAGAGCGGCGGCTGCGCGCCCGACTGTCGGAGCTGGAACGTCAGCGCTCAGAACTCTGGCGACTGGGCATGAGTCTCGGCGGGAGCGCCGTCGTGCACCTGCAGCAGACGCAGATCGACGACGAGGAGCGCGCAATCCGCGCGCGCCTGGACGAGTTGGCTCCGTAGAGAACGCGCCGAGACCCACCACCCCGTGCGTCGGGGTGGTGGGTCTCGGCATCCGTCCGTCGCTCAAGACGGGGCGCGCGTGCGTCAGGCGATCGCGGCGCGCAGCTGCGCGGCGGCGTCACCGACGTTGTCGGCGCTGTAGATCGCGCTGCCGGCGACCGCGATCTGCGCGCCGGATGCCTGGACGGCGCCGATGCTCGACACATTCACGCCGCCGGCGACCGAGAACGCGACACCGGATGCCTCGCCGTCGCTGAGGAGGCTGTCGAGGGAGTATCCCTCCTGCGCCTGCTCGTCGAGACCGGCGTGCATCTCGACGAACTCCGCGCCGAGGCCGATGACCTGCTGGGCGCGTGCGGCCTTATCGGCGACGCCGATCAGGTCGACCACGATGCCCTTGCCGTGCTTCTTCGCGGCCTTCACCGCGCCCGCGATGGTGCTGTCGTCGGCGGCGCCGAGAACGGTGACGAGGTCGGCGCCGGCGCCGAAGGCGATGTCGGCTTCGAGCTCACCGGCATCCATCGTCTTGAGGTCGGCGAAGATCACCTTGTCGGGGTGGGCGTTCTTGAGGGCCGTGATCGCCGACAGGCCCTCGCTCTTGATGAGCGGGGTGCCGAGCTCGAGGATGTCGACGTGGGGCGCGGCGGCCGCGGCCAGCTCCAGCGCCTTCTCGGTGGTGAGGGTGTCGATGGCGAACTGCAGTTTCATTCGTGTTCCTTCGTGGTGAGGGGTCGTGTCGAGGGGTGGGGTGGGAGAGGGGCGGGTCACTCGAGGTTCGCGTGACGCGGCCAGAGGTCGTCGGCGCTGGTGCCCTGGCGCTGCCAGAGCGCGTGGAAGAGTCCGTCGCCGATGACGACGACGACCTGTTCGAAGAGGCTGGCGGCGTACTGGGCGGATGCTTCGGCCGATCGGTCGAGCTTCTGAGCGGCGGGAACCCGCACGCGCACATCGGCGATATCGGCGAGGGGCGACGAATCCGCGGTGGTGATCAGGCCCACGCGGGCGCCGAGCGACGCGGCGCGTTCGGCCGCGCGGACGATCGACTCCGTGGTTCCCGAGCCGCTGGCGGTGAGCAGAACGTCGCCGGCGGCGATCGCGGGTGCGGTGGTGTCGCCGACCACGTGCACGTCGAGGCCGAGGTGCATGAGGCGCATCGCCGTCATCCGCAGGGCGAGGCCCGACCGGCCGGCGCCGTAGACGAACACGCGCTCGGCATCGTCGAGCAGGTCGGCGAGCTGGTCGAGCTGGCGCGCGTTGGCGACGCTCGTGCGCTCGGCGGCGTGCAGCAGTTCGTTCGCGACGAGGGAGATGGCCGCTCCCGGGGAGATGGTGGCGGTGGTGGGCATGGTGCCAGTCTCGCCACGATCTCGGCCACGGGCGCTCCTGCCTCGGGACCGTTCCCCCTACCCGAAAGGAGGGGGCGGCATAGAGTAGGTGTCCATGAGTACGGATGACCACACCCCGACGACGCCGTCCCGACGAATGGCCGCCGATCACGCCCGTGCGCTCGCGGAACAGCGCGACCGCTACGCCCTGACGCTGGAGTCGTTGTTGGCGACGCTGCGCTCGCAGCGGCTCGACGATCGGGCGGCGCGCACGATCGCGGTCGACGTCGCCGCCGGGGCGCTCGTCGGGCTGCGCACGCTCAACGACGAACAGGGGGCGGGCCTCGAACCCGTGATCGGGGCATTCGAGCGATTGCGGGGCGACCTGCGTCCGTTGGTCCGGTACAGCGAGCTCGACGTGCAGTTCGTGGAGCCGCCGGCGAACGGCCGCGCCCTGCCCGGCGTCATCGCCCACTCGGCGCGCGCGATCGTGCGCAGCACGGTGCTCGCGATCGTCGACCGCGGCGAGACGCGCCGGGTGCGCATCCAGTGGGACTGCGACGGGCTGAATCTGCTGATCGCCATTCGCGACGACGGCAGCGGCGAGCTCACCACGCACGACGACGCCCTCCGCACGATCGCCGAGCAGGTGTCGGCGCTGGCCGGCGACCTCTCGGTGTCATCGACGCCCGGCTGGGGCTCCGAGGTCGGCATCCGTCTGCCGCTCGATCCGCCCGCCGACGCGGGCGGTCTGCCCGACGCGATCGACGCGAGTCCCCGCGAGCGCGACGTGCTGCGCCTCATCGCCGCCGGCCGTCGCAATCGCGAGATCGCGGAAGCGCTGAACGTGAGCGAGAACACCGTCAAGTTCCACGTCTCGAACCTGCTGCGCAAGTCGGGAGCGACGTCGCGGGTCGAGCTGGCCACCGTGACGCGCGGCTGACCCACCCGGACGGGGAGGGGCGGGCCTGTCCAAAAGGATGTGTGAGCGGTGTCGCTCCGCGTGTAGGTCGTGGCGCGCTGGGCGCTACGCGCGCCCCACCGGCCGGGCGCGCAGGTGGATGCGCTTGCCCTCCTTGCTGAAGATCGACAGGATCTCGGTCGGCTTGGCGCCCACGGCGCTCAGCCAGTGCGGGATGCGGGTGTCGAACTCGGCGGCCTCGCCGGCGCCGAGCGTCACGTCCTGCTCGCCGAGCACGAGCCGCAGTCGGCCCGACAGCACGTACAGCCACTCCTGGCCGTCGTGCACCTTGCGCTGAGGGATGGCGGTCGCGCCGGCCGGGTCCGCGGGGAACGTGACCTTGTAGGTCTGCACGGGGCTCGACTCGGGCGAGAGCGTCTCGTACCAGACATCATCGGTGCGCTTTGTCGTGCGCACCACGCGCGGGTCGGGCGCCTTGCGCGGCACGATGTCGTCGAGCTCCAGCCGGAGCGCGCGGGCGATCGGCACCACCAGCTCGAGGTTCGGAGCGCGCTTACCCGCCTCGAGGCGGGACAGGGTGCTCGAGGAGATGCCGGTGGCCTCCGACAGGTCGGCGAGCGTCATGCTGCGCTTCTCGCGCCAACTGCGCAGGCGGGGTCCGATGAGGGCCACGGATTCGTCGGGCATCGCATTCCTCGCACTCGGACGGCATTTGCCAATTCGGCATCGTTATTTGCCGCAACTGTATCAGTCGCACATCCTGGATCCATGACCCGCGCACCCGAAACCCGCACCGAAACCCGCACTGCACCCCTCGACCGCGAGACCTGGGACGTCATCATCCTCGGCGGTGGTGCCGCCGGCCTCAGCGCCGCCCTGATCCTCGCCCGTGCTCGCCGCCGGGTACTCGTGCTCGACGCGCAGCACCCTCGCAACCGCTTCGCGCCCCACATGCACGGCGTGCTGAGCCGCGACGGCTACTCGCCGCTCGACCTCGTCGCCGACGGACGCCGCGAGGTGCGGGCCGTTGACGGTGTGATCGCGGATGCTCGTGCCGTCGAAGCCCGCGCGACCGCCGACGGCTTCGAGGTCGTCACCGACGCCGGGGTGCGCGTGTCGGGCCGCCGTCTCATCGTCGCCACCGGCGCCCGCGACGCGCTTCCCGAGATTCCCGGGCTCGCCGAGCACTGGGGACGCGGAGTCGTGGCGTGCCCGTACTGCGACGGGTACGAAGCATCCGGACGCGCCATCGGCGTGCTGCTGGGGTCGGCCACCGGCGCGCACAAGGCGCACATGCTGCGGTCGTACTCGAGCGACATCACCGTCTTCACCGGCCTCGTCGGCCCGTTGCCGGAGGAGGAGCGCCGGGTGCTCGAACAGCGGGGGATCACGGTCGAGGATCGTGCGGTGACCGGCGTCGTCACCGACGGCGATCGGCTCACCGGGCTGACTCTCGCCGACGGCTCCACTGTCGACATCGACGTGGTGTTCGCAGAACCGCAGATCGTGCCACTGGACGACCCGCTCCAGCAGCTCGGCGCCGCCCTCGCGGAGGGCCCGATGGGCCGGTGGACCGCTGTGGATGCTTTCGGCCGCACGAGTGTTGCGGGCGTCTGGGCCGTGGGCAACTCCGCCAACCCGGGTGCGCTCGTGCCCATCGCCATGGGGTCGGGCGCCACCGCGGCCCTGACGATCAACGGCGAGATGATCGCCGAAGAGGTCGCTGCCGCGACCGCCGCGCTCACCGCAGGTGCGGCAGGGGCGACGGCATGACCCACGCGTCAGGGCACGCGTCAGGGCACGCGTCAGAACACGCGTCAGAACACGCGTCAGAGCACGGGGTCGCGGATGCCGCTGCATTCTGGGAGGAGCGGTACCTCACGCACCGAGACGAGAGCGGCCAGATGTGGAGCGGACGCGTGAACCCGGCGGTGGCTCGCGAGGTGGCGGAGTTGACGCCCGGCACCGCGCTGGAGCTCGGCAGCGGAGAGGGTGCAGACGCCCTCTGGATCGCGGCTCGGGGCTGGACGGTCACGGCGCTCGACATCTCGCCTGCGGCCCTCGCGGTGGGGGCGAAGGAGGCTGCCGCGCGCGGCCTCGCCGACCGGATCGCCTGGGTGCAGGAAGATCTCGTCGTCTGGCGCCCGACGGCCGAATACGACCTCGTCACGTCTGCCTTCTTCCACTCCCCGTTCGACTTCCCTCGGGAGCAGATCCTGCGCCGCGCGGCCGGCGCCGTCGCTCCGGGCGGACGGCTTCTCGTCGTCGGGCATGGCGCACCCCCGCCCGGCTCGAACCACGATCACGCCATGCAGGGGCCGCCGTTGCCGACATCCGACGAGGTGCTGGCATCGCTCGAACTCCCGACGGACTGGGTGGTCGAGACGAACACGCTCCTCGAGCGCGCGGTGATGCTTCCCGACGGCACGGAGACGGCGGTGACCGACACGGTGCTGAGAGTGCGCCGTCCGTCGCGATGAGTTCGGTTCAGCGGCGGTCCTGCGCGTGCGAGCGGGGCGGCGCAGCATCCGCCCCCACCCGCTCGCGCTCGACGCCCACGAACGCCAGCACCACCCCGGCGGCGATGCCGCCGAGCCCGCCGAACACCATGTCGCCGATCGTGTCCTGGTAGGTGACGAAGATCTTGTCGCTGACGTAGGTCTTTCCCAGCCACTCGATCATCTCCCACAGGGCACTGATGGCGAGGGCCATGATCGGCAGCAGCACGAGCGGTGCGCGTGCGGGGGCGCCGGCGTCGCGCGTCACGGCGACCACGCCGGTGCGGCTCAGTACGAGGGCGGCAACGACGGCCAGCACGCCGGTGCAGGCGAAGTGCAGCAGCAGATCCCATCCCGGAACCGAGGTGTAGAGATCGAAGACGTTGCTCCACGCGGCGGCGAGCACGATCAGGCAGGCCGTGACGTCGAACCACGGCCGCAGGCCGAGCATGCGCGGCAGCATGAGAGCCGGCAGCGCGAGCGCGGCGATCCCGGCATCCGTCGGCTGCAACCAGATGGCCGCGGCGACGACGCCGAGCACGCCGATCAGGCGCAGCGCATCGGCGGTCCACTCCGCGAGCGTGCGGGGTGGGCGCAGGAAGTCCTCTTTCACGACGGTTCCTTCCCGAGACGCAGGATGCTCTGCACCGCCAGGTGGTCGGACGGCCGGCGTCCTCCGAACCTCCGGGCGTTGAGGCCGATGGCGCGAACGCGCACGTCGGCGGTCACGACGATCCAGTCGATGCGTCGACCGCCTCGGCGCGGGCGCCCATAGCCCGGGTAGGTTCCCCACATCGGGGTCGCCGTGCGCTCGGCGATCCGCCAGGCATCGACGGGGTCGCCGTCGCCGAGCAGGCCGCGCACCGCGCCCGAGCCTTCGCCGGCATTCAGGTCGCCCATCACCACCGCGGGCAGCGCCCGCTCGCGCACCAGCTGGCGGATGCTCTCGACCGAGCGCCGTCGCGACCGCGCCGAGAGGTGGTCGAGGTGCGTGTTCACGGCGAGGAAGGGGCGGCCGGTCGCGCGGTCGACGAACTCTGCCCAGACCAGGATGCGGGGGATGAGGTTGCCCCAGCCGAGGGATCCCGGCCGATCGGGCGTCGGGGAGAGTGCGCGCTGGCCCGACTGCCGCAGCTCGAGGCGGGCGGAGTCGTACAGCAGCGGAGTGCCTTCGCCGGATCCCCGAGCCCCTCGCCCGTGACCCACTCGGCGGTAGCGGGAGCCGAGCGCTCGGTGCACCACCGGCAGCACCCGCGGGAGTGCTTCCTGCAACCCGAGCAGCGTCGGGCGCTCCGTGGCGAGCAGCGCGCTCACCGCGGGGGCGCGGGTGCTCCACCGGTCGCGGCGCGGTCGGAGGATTCCCTCCATCGCACGACGGATGTTGAGCGACATCACCGAGAGGTCGGGGGCGTCGACGGGGCCGAGGAGAGGAGCATCCATCATCGCGACGGCCTCTTCCCGACCGGCGAGTGAACACCGGGCGCGTGGTCGGAGATCGGGCGCCGACGGGTGCGCTGCGCGATCAGCCGCGTCCACCGCAGCGGCGGGAAGTCGCGCGGCCAGTGCACGAGCACACTGCGGAAGCCCCGGTGCACGCGCCGACCGAACCGCCCCGCGGTAAACGGACGCATCGACATGCCCATCGATGCCCCCGGGAGCAGGCGGATGCTGTGGGACTCGCCGAGATGGAACGAGAGGTCGAGGTCGTCGTGCACCTCGGGATCGCCCCGGTGCACCTCGTCGCGCACGGCCAGCCACGCGTCACGGCGGAAGGCGAGGTTCGACCCGAAGAGCGGTCGGTGGCCGAGCGTGAGCCCGGTGATCGCGGTGTAGGCGCCGAGGTAGAGCGAGGCGAGCGGCGCACGCAGCGCGGGCGGCCCGTCGGTGAAGTGCGCGCGGCCGGTGAAGGCGGCCACGCCGGTCGCACCCGCGAAGGCCGACACGACCTCGGCGATCCACTCCGCTTCCGGCACGCAGTCGGCGTCGAGCCGCAGGATCACATCGAATCGCGCCGCGTCGTAGCCGGTCGCGGCGGCCGCGCCGATGCCCGGCTCGGCGCAGTCGATCACGCGTGCGCCTGCGGCGCGGGCGATCGCCGCCGAATCATCCGAGGAGCCGTTGTCGACGACGATGATCTCGTCGGCGGGCAGACTCTGGCGGGCGAGCGCATCGAGGCAGAGCGCGAGCAGAGCGGCGTCGTCTTTGACCGGGATGACCACCGACGTCGTCGGCAGGGGGCGTGCGCGGTCGGCCGTGGTCGAGAGTCGGGCGCCGGTTCCGTCGTGCATTCTCCCACGCTAAGAGACGCAGCGAACCGCGACCACCCGGTTGACGGTGCTGCCCCGCGGCGCTAGCGGATGGGTGCCCCGCATCCGCGTCTCACCGCCGCACGCGCGCCCGTGTCTTCGTGACGCTGCCGAGCGTCGCGCGCACCGGGGTGCCGAGGTAGAGGCCGAGCGACGCACCCGAGGCGAGCCCGACGCCGATGACGGCGGCGAACACGAGCGAGCTGCCCGCTCCCACCACCGCGGTGGCGGATCCGTCGGTGTGCACCATCTCGAGCAGACCCTGGAACACCGCCACACCGGGCACGAGCGGCACGATGGCGGCGGTCGTCACGGCCACCGACGGCACGTGCAGGTTGTGGGCGATCAGCACGCCGATGAAGCTCGCGAGCAGCGCCCCGATGGCGCTCGCCGCCGCGGGGTGCAGGTGCAGGGCGATCGCGCCCGTGTAGGCCCCGATGGTGATGGCGCTGAGCAGCGCGCTCACGAGGATGATGCGGATGCCGGCGCCGTTGAAGACCGCGACGGCGACGGCGATGATGATCGCGCCCGCGAACTGGCTGGGGAGGGGGCCGAAGGGGGCGGGGTCGTCGGGAAGCTCCATCGTGAAACCGAGCACGCTGCCGAGCTCGAGACCGACGAGGATGCCGATCACCACGCCGAGGGTCTGCATCGTGAGGTCGAGGATGCGCCCGCCCGCGGTGAGCGCGAACCCGTCGATCGCGTCCTGCGCGGCGCCGACGACGGTGAGGCCGGCGAGCATGAGCACGATGCCCGAGGCGACGATGATCGACGGACGGATGCCCACGAACGGCTCGAGCCCTGCGGCGCCGAGCGCCGACACCACGACGGCGACGATCGTGGTCACGAACCCACCGGCGATCTGGCTGAAGAACAGGGGCACGCGCACACGCGCCAGCCCGGCCTGGGTGAGCGCCGCGCAGAGTGCGGCGATGAACGTGAGCCCGACGATGATCGGTGAGGCGCCGAGCATGATGCTCACGCCGACCGCGAGCAGGGCGCGGGCGACGATGACCACGGGTTGCTGGTAGCGGAAGGGCACGCGGCGGATCGCGCGGAAGGTGGTGCGCGCCGATTCCAGGTCGAGTCCGCTGCGGATGTCGGAGACGAGCGCCTGCACCCGCTGCAGCTTGGCGTGGTCGGGGGCGGTCACCCGCACCACGCGCACGAGGGTCTCGGGCCAGACCTCGCCGCTGAGGTGGAACGAGACGGTGATCGAGTTGTAGGTGACGTCGACCTGCACGCCGAGCAGGCCGTAGGCGTCGCAGACGCGGGTGATGGCGAGCGTGACCTCGTGGGCGGATGCTCCGACCGCGAACATCGCCTCACCGATACGGGTCGACAGATCGAGCACCCGCGGAACGGTGCGTTCGTCGATGACGGGCAGCGCCTCGGTGGGGGCGACGGTGGCGGGGTCGGTGTGCACGATCCTGCGCATGGAGGCGAGCAGTCGCCGGTGGGGGGTCGGGGACATGCCTCTATTCTCCCCGGCGCCGACGGTCGACACGCTCACGGCGCCCTCTAACCGGGCATCCTGCACATCGCAACCCCCTGGGCGCGACCGAATGATCGGGGGATGCTGTCACCGACGCCGCTCGACCGCGGCGAAGAAGGGATGACTCATGACTGACACCACTCCCGTGCAGCGGGTCGCAGAACTGATCAAGGACTTCCGCTTCGCGATGTTCACCACGCGCAACGCCGAGGACCGGCTCGTGGCGCATCCGCTGACCGTGCAGGAGGCCGAGTTCGACGGCGACCTCTGGTTCCTCGTCTCGCGCAGCGCGACGTTCGTCATCGACATCCGTCGCGATGACCGCGTGGGCGTCGCGCTCAGCTCGAACGACTCCTGGGTCTCGCTGTCGGGCAGGGCCGAACTCGTCGAGGACCCCGCGAAGGTCCGCGAGCTCTGGAGCCCCACGGTCGAGGCCTGGTTCACGAACGGCCCCGACGACCCCGACGTCGGACTGCTGAAGTTCTCGGCCGAGTCGGCGGAGTACTGGGACAGCCCCGGCGGCAAGATCGCCTCGATCTTCAGCTTCGTGAAGTCGAAGATCACCGGCGAGCCCCTCGACGCCGAGAACGAGAAGGTCGAACTCCCCGATCGTTGAACGTCGTCCGGCGCGGGGAAGACCCCGCGCCGGATATGGTTTCTCCATGGGAACCATTCAGTACGGCGCGGGCACCGAGCCGGTCCACATCGAGGACCGGGCGCTGGCGCACCTCAAGGTCGTCATCGCGACCAAGCTGCGCCGCAACGAGAGCTTCACGCTGTCGTGGAAGCACGCGGAGGGCGACCCGGTCGGTCGTTCGACGATCTGGCTGCACCCCTCGATCCCGCTGCGATTCACCTTCGACGATGTCGAAGCTCCGCAGTTGAACCTGAAGTGGATCGAGCAGTTGATGCACACGGCCGGGTCCACCGCCGGCATCCAACTCGTCGACGAGGTGCTCGAAACTCCGGCGGAGTGAGAAACCTGAGGGAATACGGCATCCGATCCGACGCTTACCCCTCACTGTGAGTCTTTACGAGCCCGCCGTCTTCGGCGCCCTGCAGCTGTCCAACCGTGTCGTCATGGCACCCCTCACCCGCACCCGGGCCGATGAGGCCGGCGTGCCCACCACGACGATGGTGGAGTACTACCGGCAGCGGGCGGGCCAGGGACTCATCATCTCGGAGGGCGTCTGGCCGGCGCCCGAGGGCAAGTCGTATCCCGGGCAGCCGGGCATCGTGACCCGCGCGCAGATCGCGGGATGGCGACGCGTCGCAGATGCCGTGCACGAGGCCGGCGGCACGATTGTGATGCAGCTCATGCACGGTGGCCGGGTGTCGCACCCGGCGATCTCGGGCCAGCCGCGGGTCGTCGCGCCGAGTGCTCTCGCCGCCCCCGGACAGACGCGCACCCCCGAGGGCAAAGCCGACCTGCCCGTGGCGCACGCCCTCACGCTCAACGAGATCCCGGCCGTGGTCGAGCAGTTCGCCCAGGCCGCGCGCAACGCCATCGCCGCCGGGTTCGACGGCGTCGAGGTGCACGGCGCGAACGGATACCTCGTGCACGAGTTCCTGTCGCCGGTGTCGAACATCCGCGAAGACCAGTACGGCGGGTCGCCCGAGAACCGTGCCCGTTTCGCGATCGAGGTCGCGGGTGCGGTCGCCGCGGCGGTGGGCGCCGATCGCACCGGCATCCGTCTGTCGCCGCAGCACGACATCCAGGGCGTGATCGAGTCGGACGACGCCGACGTGCTCGCCACCTACACGGCCATCGCCGAGGGTCTCGCTCCCCTCGGGCTCGCCTTCGTCGACGTGCTCAACGCGGCGCCGACGGGCGACCTCGTGCAGCACATCCGCCGCACGGCCGGTGCTCCGCTGATCATCAACTCGGGCTTCGCCGCTCCCACGAGCCGTGAGGAGGCCGAGTCGCTCGTCGCCGACGGATGGGCGGATGCCGTCGCCGCCGGGCGCCCCGTGATCGCGAACCCCGACCTCGTCGAGCGGTGGCAGCAGGGTGCCGAGCTCAACGAGCCGCGCCCGGAGCTGTTCTACGGCAGCACGGCCGAGGGGTACACCGACTACCCGTCGCTCGCGGAGGTTCGCGCCGGGGTCTGACTCCCGCGCACCTCGTTCTGTCCTCGCCGGAACACCCCGCGACCCCTCGGTCGCGGGGTGTTCTGTCTTTTTTGTGACGAATCCGTGCGCCGGCACGTCCTACCTGTGAGCGACCGAAACGCTCCCGGTCGAGACGGCACCGTCTCATCGCCGGCCATCGAGTTGAGACAAGAGGACGAGCCATGGCAAACCAGGATCAGAACACCCCCGCCACCCCCGCCGAGTCGGAGCTGGCGCAGGCCACCCCGAAGAAGGCCGCGGCGCAGGCATCCGCCTCCCGCGTCGACCGCTCGTCGGCGTTCTCCGCATCGAGCGTGCGCCCCGACGTGCACGCGGCGGGCAAGACCACCATCGCCGACGGTGTGGTCGCCAAGGTCGCCGGCATCGCCGCCCGTGAGATCCCCGGCGTCTACGCGCTCGGCGGCGGCGGAGCACGCGCCTTCGGCGCCATCCGCAACGTCGTGAACGCCACCGACCTCGCACAGGGTGTGAAGGTCGAGGTCGGCGAGACGCAGGCCGCCGCCGATCTGACCATCGTCGTCGAGTACCCGGCCCCCATCCAAGAGGTCGCCGATCGCGTCCGTGCGGCCGTCGCCGGTGCGATCACCCGCCTCGTGGGTCTCGAGGTCGTCGAGGTCAACGTCGAGGTCGACGACGTGCACGTGCCCGGCGACGACAGCGACCAGAACGAGGAGTCGCGCGTCTCATGACCCCCACCGCCACCGGCGCCCTGATCGGCGCCCTCCTCGCTCTCGCCGCCCTGCTGTTCGGGTTCTGGGGATTCCTCCTCATGGCCCTGTTCGCCGGCATCGGCGCGATCATCGGACGCATCGCGTCCGGCAAGCTCGACGTTCGCGGGCTCGCCGACGCCTTCACCGGGCGGCGTACCTCCTGATGCGCGCCGACCCGCACGTCACTGCCGGCGGCTCCCTCGCGGACGCCGCCGGCGGGACCCCCGTTCCCGGTCGCGTCGCTGTGAAAGAGCGCGTGTACCGCACGGTCACCGAGCAGGCATCCGCGACGTTGATCGGCGTGCCCCGCGGTGACGTGAAGGTCGAAGTCGCCGAGCACGCGGGCGGCCTCGTCGTCCGCATCGCCACCCCCCTCCCCGTTCCGTCGCTCGACGACTCCGCGGCGATCGCGCAGATCGTGCCGGTTCTCGAACGGGCAGGACAGCTGCAGCACGCGTTGCAGCAGCGTCTGACCGGGATCCTCGGCCGCGACGTCACCCGCATCAACCTGACCATCACCGGCGCCACCACGCCGGAAAGGAGACGAGTGCGATGAGTACTCCCGCGCTCCGCCGCGTCGTCCGTCGCGAGACCCACTCGCCGCGCACGGTCGCCGTGTTCGTCGCCGTGATCCTGCTCGTGCTCGCCCTGGCGTACATCGGGCTGGAGATCACGCTCAGCCTCGCTTCCCAGCCCGCGCTCCTGCTGGGGCCCGCGGCAGGGTGGGCCTGGCTGGTCGGTCTGCCCACCGCGCAACCGGCCGGACTCGTCATCGCCGGCAGCGTCGTGCTGGCGCTCATCGGACTCGTGTTCGTGTGGCAGGCGGTCGCCCCCGGGCGACTGCCCAAGCACGTGCTCGACGCCGGGGATCGCGCGGTCGTCGTCGACAACGGCGTTATCGCCAGCGCGCTCGCCCAGCATCTGACGGAAGAGACCGGCATCGCCCGCGAGAACATCACCGTCGGCGTCGGCCACCGCAGCGTCGACGTCACCGTGCGCCCCGGCGCCGGCATCCCGCTCGACCGGAGCGACGTGCAGGCGGCCGCCGAGGCCGAGCTCGCGACCTACCGACTGGCCCGACCCGTGCGCACCCGGGTGCGCATCGAAACCCCCACCGAAAAGGAGGGCGAGCTGTGAACAACACGAACCGTGCGCTCAACCGCATCCTGCTCCTGGTCATCGGACTCCTGTTCCTCGGACTCGGCGCAGTCGGCATCGCGATCATGGCGTGGCCCACCGCGACCGACACGTGGAAGACGGCGGGCGCGGGCGCAGAGTCCTGGCTCGACCAGGCCTTCGCCTCGACGCAGATCGCCGGCGGCCAGGCCACCTGGCTCGGGATCGCCGCCGTCGCCGCGATCGTGCTCGTGATCGTGCTGCTGATCCTCGCGCTCACCAGCGTCGCCGGTCGCCGCTCGAAGACCGTCCTGCGGTCCTCCGGTGCGCAGAACCCCCTCGGCCGCGTCACCGTGACGGAGTCGTTCGTGTCGGATGCCGTGAAGAAGTCGCTCGCCGACCGCGACGAGATCCTCACGGCGCACGTCACGGCCAACGACATCCGCCGGCACCCGGTGCTGCACGTCGCGGTCACCCCGCGCCAGAACACCGACCCGCGCCTGCTCGTCGACCACGTGGATCGACTGCTCGACAACCTCGCGACCCTGACCGGACGCGACACCGATGCCTACATCTCCCTCCACACCGGCCTGCGTGCTCGGTTGGCCCACGACCAGCGCCGACTGTCGTGAACGACCGGCGCGAACCACTTATCGACGGGTGCGCGAGCATCCGACGATGAGCCGGCGGGAGCATCCCGCCATCCCCCCATCACCACCACGAAAGGACACCGACATGGGACTCGACGACAAGATCAAGAACGCCGCTCAGGACGTCGCCGGCAAGGCGAAGGAAGCCATCGGCAACGCCACCGACAACGACAAGCTCGCAGCCGAGGGCAAGGCCGACCAGGCCAAGGCCGACGTCAAGAAGGCCGGCGAGAACGTCAAGGACGCCTTCAAGAACTGAGCGTCCGGGAGCCGGGTGGAGCGCAGACCGCGCCCACCCGGCTCTTTCGTGCGCGGGGGCGGGGCGGGGTCAGACGCAGGGTCTGCCGTAGGTCTGGAAGCGCGGCGTTCGGCGGTCTACCCTGGCAGGCATGTGCCGCAACATCGTGCCCCTGAACAACCTCGAGCCGCCGGCGACCGACGCGGAATGCCACGACGCCGCGCTGCAGTTCGTGCGCAAGATCTCCGGCGCCAACGCGCCGTCGCGGGCGAACCAGGCGGCGTTCGACGGCGCCGTCGACGAGATCGCGCTCGTCGTGCGACGACTGCTCGACGATCTCGTCACCTCGGCCCCGCCGAAGAACCGTCTGGAGCAGGCGCAGAAGCGCCAGGCGCGCTCGGCCGAGAGGTACGAGGCCATCCGGGCCTTCCAGGAGGCGAAGCGCGCGGCCCGCGCATCGGGCGACTAGGCGTGTGGACGGCGGGTTGATCGGTGCGAAATGTCTCTGAAGCGGGCTCGTAAACGACGTTTCGCACCGATCAACGCCCCGGCAACGCCGGCCGGCTGCGCGTGTCAGGCCCCGTCGAACACCGGTGTCAGGAAGCGGCGCTCGTACCGGCGGATGCACCCGGTGCGACGGGCGAGCTCGAACGCGGTCTGGCACTCGGGATCGGTCTTCGACGCCTCGCGGTATTTCTCGTACTCGGCCAGCGAGGGGAACGTGAAGAGCGCGAACGCCTCGTCGCTGTCGCCCTCGCTCGGCAGGAAGTACCCGTGGTGGGTGCCGCCGAGCCTGTTCACGAGCGTGATCCACGCCCGCCCGTACTCGGCGAACACGTCGAGCTGGTCGGCGTCGATCTCGTAGCGGAGGTGGATGGTGATCATCGGCGGTCGTTCCCTCAGGTAGCGATGTACGGGTTTTCCCGTACAGACATCATTCACTCATGCGCCTAGGCTTGCCGACCATGACTGACGCCACGGAAGCCGAAGAGGCCTCGTCGACCGTCAGTCGGCGTCGGGCTGCACCAGTCGGCGTGCCGATGACTCGCGCAGGCGCCGCAGCATCCGCGTGAAGATGAAGATCAACACGATCAGGGCGATGATCGCGACCGCGGCGTTCGAGATGAGCCCGCTCCACTCCTCGAGGATCGGCTTGATCGCGGGGCCGAAGGCGAAGCCGAGCCCGATCCAGATGCCGTTCCAGACGCCCGATCCGAGGGCGGTGAAGAACGTGAACTTCCACAGCGTCATGCGTTCGATGCCCGCGGGGATCGAGATGAACGAGCGCACCAGCGGCACGCAGCGCCCGAAGAGCACGGCGCCCGCACCCCAGCGCGCGAAGAAGGCCTCGGCCTTATCGAAGTCTTCGTAGTCGAGGAGCGGGATGCGTCCGACGACGCGTCGTGTGCGCTCGCGTCCGACGGCGGCCCCGATCGCGTACCAGATCCACGCGCCGATCAGCACGCCGCCCGTCGCCGCGGCCCACGCGCCCCAGGCGCTCATGCGGCCTTCGTAGGCGAGGAATCCGGCGACCGGGAGGATGGCCTCCGAGGGGATCGGGGGCACGAAGGTCTCGATGAGGATCGCGAGTCCGACGCCCACCTCCCCGAGCGATTCGATGAGGCTGAGCACCCAGCCGACGAATCCGTCGTACTCGGCGGGGGCGGTCTGGAGGGGCAGGCTGACGTGGCGCATCGTGTCCTCAGGAGTCGGGGATCGCGGTGGTCGGTCGGAGGGAATCGGCCCTGTGCGACGGACATGCCGCCGACGAGTCGATTCCCCCGCACCCTACCGTTCTGACCTGAGGTGATGCCGGGTGCTCACTCCATGCGGCCGAGCGAGAGCTTTCGGTGCCGGATGCTCCGTCCTAGGCTGTCGAGATGAGCGACGCACTCGACGACGGACCGTTCTTCCACGGCACGAAGGCCGACCTGCGGCCGGGTGATCTGCTCACGGCCGGGTTCTCCTCGAACTATCGCCCCGAGGTCGTGATGAACCACATCTACTTCACGGCGGTGGCCGATGGGGCCGGGCTCGCCGCCGAGCTCGCGCCCGGCGACCGCGAGCCGCGCGTGTACGAGGTCGAACCCACCGGCCCGTTCGAGAACGACCCGAACGTGACCGACAAGAAGTTCCCGGGCAACCCGACGCGCTCCTATCGCAGCGCCGCAGCGCTGCGCGTGGTGCGCGAAGTGTCCGACTGGACGCGGCTGACGCCCGAAGCGCTCGCCGCATGGCAGGAGCGCCTCGTCGCCCTGCGCGCCGACGAGCGCGGAGAGATCATCAACTGAGCCGGATGCTCGGCCCCACGTCTCAGGCGGTGCGAGCGTCGAGGCTGCGGTGGCGCAGGTTGCCCACCCAGCGCACGAGCACCGCGAGCACGAAGAACGCGAACACGAGGGCGAGGCACCACAGCGCCACTCCGCCGTATCCGCCCGACACGTTCGGGTTGAAGAACGGGTACGGGTAGAAGCCGTCGACGGCTCCGCGGGCCACCGAGAAGATCGCGTAGAACGCGGGCCAGATCATCCACCACAGCACCACCCGGAACGGGAGACGGCGGCGCGGGGCCCAGATGAGCCAGTCCAGCACGCCGGCGATGGGCACGATCATGTGCACGATGACGTTGACCCAGGGGATGAGCTCGCCCAGGTCGGTGTCGGCGAGGATCGTGTTGAACACGATGCCGACGAACGCGATGTAGACGACGATGCCGCCGCGGATCGCCACATCGGACTCGGAGGCATCTTTGCGGGCGGAGATCAGCCGCAGCGCACTCACGATGAACACGATCGAGATCATGATGTTCGACAGGTTCGTGAAGTAGCAGAAGAAGTTCAGGATGCTGTGGCCCTGGGGGATCGTCACCGCGAAGAACTGCACCGCGACCGCCGTGAGCGAGAGCGCGGCGAACACGAGCCGGAAGACGATGGCGGCAACCCGAGAATCCATGAGTTCAACTTAGCGGTGCGGGGCTCCCGGTCCCCAGATGCCGCGTCGCTCACTTCGGCTGCAGTGCCTGGGCGAACATCACGATGATGCCGCTGGGGCCGCGCAGGTACGTGAGCTTGTAGACGCCCTGGTAGTTCGCGACTCCCCGCAGGGGGAAGCATCCGTGTCGCGCCGCGATCGCGAGTGCCTCGTCGATGTCGTCGACCGAGAAGGCGACGCGGTGCATGCCGATCTCGTTCGGCAGGGTGGGCTCGGTCTCGATCGCCGCCGGGTGGATGTACTCGAAGAACTCCAGCTGGCCGTGGCCGTCGGGTGTCTGCAGCACGGCGATCTTGGCGTGGTTGCCGTCGAGGCCGACGGCGGTGTCGGCCCACTCACCGCTCACCTCGTCGCGGCCGACGACCGTGAGTCCGAGATCGGTGAAGAACGCGATGGTCGCGTCGAGGTCGCGCACAGCGATGCCGACGTTCTCGAGTGCGATGGCCATGTGTCGCATGTTACCCAGCGCGGTGCGCCCCCGATAGAGCGATCGCGTCAGCAGTGCATTGCGTCAGTGCTGCACAGGCTCAGTGCTGCACAGGCTCAGCGCTGCACCGGGTCGCCGCCGCCGTCGAGGAAGCGTTCGAGCTCGCGCCGCGTGGGAGCGGCCTCCCAGTCCCCGGGCACGAGGCAGGCCATCGCGCCGCAGGCGTTCGCGCGCCGCAGCGTGGCGTCGAGGTCGAGGCCGTCGAGTCGCGCGCTGAGGTATCCCGCCACGAAGGCATCCCCGGCGCCGACCGTGTCGACGACGTCGATCGTGAAGCCGGCCGCCTCGACCACATCGGCGTCGGCGAACACCGCCGCCCCGTCGGGACCCCGCTTGACGACCACCTCCGCGCAGCCGGCGACGCGCAGCGCGGCGGCGGCCTCGGCGGGCGACGCATCCGGATACAGCACCGCGAACTCGTCGGCGCCGCCGAACACGAGGTCTGCGCGCTCGGCGATCTCGCGCAGGATGGGTCCGGCCGAGGCAGGAGATGCCAGGGCCGACCGGTAGTTGATGTCGAAGCTCACGATGACGCCCGCGGCGGTGGCGCGATCGGCCGCGACCAGCACGGCTTCGCGGGCGGACGCCGACAGCAGCGGCGTGATGCCGGTGAGGTGCAGGATCGCGGCGCCCTCGACCCAGCCCTCCGGCAGGTCGGCGGCACTGAGCCGCGAGCCGGCGGATCCCGCGCGGTAGTAGTGCACGGCGGTGGAGGCGGCCGAAGGGCGCTCCTTCACCATGAGGCCGGTCGCGGCATCCGCATCGACGATGCCGTGCACGTCGACGCCCTCGCCACGGATCTCGCGCCGCACGCGCTCGCCGAGCGAGTCGTCGCCGACGCGACCGAGCCACGAGGCGGATGCTCCGAGCCGGCGCAGTCCGATCGCGACGTTGCTCTCGGCGCCGCCGATGCCGAACGCCAGGCTGTGCGCGTGGCGCAGCGAACCGATCTCGACCGTGCGCACGAGCGCCATGGTCTCGCCGAAGGTGACGACCGAGCCGTTCGGGCCGGTCACGCGGCGTTCCGGGCGCAGACCTCGACGAAGGCGGCGGCGCGGTCGCGCAGCGCGCCGAGGTCTCCACCGCGGAACGCATCGCCGAGCAGGGGGCCGCCGACGCTCACCGCGACGGCGCCCGCCGCGAGCCAGGCTTCGGCTTCGGCGAGGTCGACGCCGCCCGAGGGCACGGCGACGAGGTCGGGGAACGGTCCGCGCAGGTCCTTCAGGTACGCCGGGCCGACCTGGCCCGCGGGGAAGATCTTCACGGCGGATGCTCCGGCCGACCACGATGCGAACAGTTCGGTCGGCGTGAGGCCGCCCGGCACGATCGGCACACCGGCATCCGTCGCCTGCGCGACGAAGGCGGTCGACGTGATCGGCGTGACGAGGTAGCGGGCTCCCGCGTCGACCGCGCGCGCCAGGTCGACGCCGTTCGTCACGGTGCCCACGCCCAGATCGGCGACGCCGTCGTAGCGGGCGAGCAGGTCGGGCAGGTGATCGAACGTGCCCGGGGTCGTGAGCGTGAGCTCGACGCTGCGGATGCCCGCCTCGATCAGCACGTCGAGCACGGGCGCGTAGTCCTCGGCGCGCTGCGCGCGGGCGACGACGATCAGGCGGGACTCGACGGTGCGGGCGGGAAGAGCGACGCGCTCACCAGTCAGTGCCGTTTCACCAGTCAGTGCCGTCTCACCAGGCAGTGTCTTCTCACCAGTCATGGACGGTCCCGTCGAGCAGGCGGTTCACCGGCAGGTAGGCCTTGGTGTAGTCGTAGCCGGCCGCGGCATCCTCGTCGAGCTCGACACCGAGACCCGGCTTGTCGCCCGGGTGCAGGAAGCCCTTGTCGAAGGTGAACGACGTCTGGAAGACCTCGAGCGTCTGCTCGTTGTGCGGCATGTACTCCTGGATCCCGAAGTTGTGGATCGCGAGGTCGAGGTGCAGGGCAGCGGCCATGCCGACGGGCGAGATGTCGGTGGGGCCGTGGATGCCCGACTTGATGCCGTAGATCGCGGCGAAGTCGAGCAACTTCTTCATCGCGGTGATGCCGCCCGTGTGGGTGACGGCCGAGCGCACGTAGTCGATCAGGCGTTCGGTGATGAGGGTCTGGTAGTCGTAGACCGAGTTGAAGACCTCGCCGATCGCGAGGGGTGTCGTGGAGTGCTGGCGCACGAGACGCAGCGCCGACTGGTCTTCACCGGGGGTGCAGTCCTCGAGCCAGAACAGGTCGTAGGGCTCGATGTCCTTCGCGAAGCGGGCTGCTTCGATCGGCGACATGCGGTGGTGGCCGTCGTGCAGGATGCGCAGGTCGGTGCCGAAGTCCTCGCGGATGCTCGCGAACACCCCGGGCATGTGGTTCAGGTAGGTGCGGGTGTCCCACCGCTCCTCGCTGGGGCGGTCGCCCGAACGCTTGGCGGGCTCGTAGTCGTAGCGCACGCCGGGGCCGGCCGCCGAGACGCCGTAGATCTGGCCGAGTCCGGGCACGCCGGTCTGCACGCGCACGGCGGTGTAGCCGAGCTCTTCGTAGCCGGTGATCGCGTTCTTGAGCGCCGCGTAGTCGGTGCCCGAGGCGTGCGCGTAGACGCGGACGCCCTCGCGGCTGGCGCCACCGAGAAGCTGGTAGAGCGGCATCCCGGCCTTCTTGGCTTTGATGTCCCACAGCGCCATGTCGACCGCGGCGATCGCCGCCATCGTGACCGGGCCGCGGCGCCAGTACGGGCCGCGGTAGAGGTACTGCCAGGTGTCTTCGATGCGGTCCTCGTCGCGGCCGACGAGCATCGAGGCGACGTGGTCGGCGAGGTACGAGGCCACCGCGAGCTCGCGACCGTTGAGCGTGGCGTCCCCCCACCCGACGATGCCGTCGGAGGTCGTGATCTTGAGCGTGACGAAGTTGCGTCCGGGGCTGGTGATGTTGACGTCGACGAGATCGATGGTCATGTCGGGATTCCTCGTTCTGGTGGGTGCGGCCGCCGGTGGGGCGACCGCACCCGGATGGAGATGTGCGGATGGGGCCGTGTCACATGGCGGCGCGCGGATCGGTGAGATCGCGCCCCGTCCACTCGGGGGCCCAGATGGCGGCGGCGAGAGCGGATGCCGTGAAGACACCCATCAGGATCATCACCGGGACGATGCTGCCCGTGGTCGCCGAGACCCAGGCCGCGACGACGACCGGACCGACACCGGTGGCGATGATGGCGGCGATCTCGCGCACCATGGCGGTGAGCGTGTATCGGTTGCGGGCGCCGAAGATCTCGGGGATCGAGATGTTCTCCATCGACGCGAGGCCGAGCACCGAGATGTTGTGGATCAGCGCGTAGCCGACGAAGACCCAGACGAGCTCTCCGGTGTTGATCATGAGCAGCGTCGGGACGATGATCACGAGCGACAGCGACGTCATGATGATGTACATCCGGCGACGGCCGAACCGGTCACCGAGGAAGCCCATGAGCGGGATCGTGAGGAACCCGATCAGCGACGAGACGATGACGACCTCGGGGCCGACCTCCTTCGACATCGCGAGGGTGATCGTGATGAACGAGATGAGGTACGTCTGCACCATGCCCGAGTTGCCGGCCTGGCCGAAGCGCAGGAAGAACGACACGATGATCGCCTTGATCGGCTTGCGCTCGAGCGACTCGAGCGTGCGGATGTCGTTGGTCTCGGTGGCGAGCTTGACCATGTCGTCGCGCGAGAGGGCCTTGCCGTCGACGACGTCGGTGCGCTCCTCGAAGACCGGGCTCTCCTTGAGGTTGAGTCGCACCCACAGGGCGAAGAACATGATGACCGCGCTGCCGATGAACGGGATGCGCCAGCCCCACTCGATGACGTCGCTCTCGAGCATGACGGCGAGCAGGACGGCCCAGATCGCCGAGGCGAACAGGGTGCCGCAGTTCGTGCCGAGCGCGACCAGCGACGCGATGATGCCGCGACGGTTGGTCGGTGCGTACTCGGAGAGCATGACGCCCGCGCCCGAGATCTCGGCGCCGGCGCCGAAGCCCTGGGCGAGACGCAGTACGACGAGCAGGATCGGAGCCAGGATGCCGACCTGCGCGTAGGTCGGCAGGAAACCGATCAGCGTGGTCGCCGCACCCATGAGCAGGATCGTGTAGAACAGCACCTTGCGGCGGCCGACGCGGTCGCCGATGCGGGCGAACACGAACGCACCGATCGGGCGGGCGATGTAGCCGACGCCGTAGGTGGCCATCGCGAGCACGACTGCCATGGCGGGGTCGTCACCGGCGAAGAACAGCTGGCTGAAGACCAGGGCTGCCGCGAGCGAGTAGAGCTGGAAGTCCATGAACTCGAGGGCGGTGCCGAGCCAGCCGGAGACGGCGGCGCGCACGAGGTCGCCCATCGAGCGCTTGGCGGTGGGGGGCGGCGCGGGTGCGTCCACTCCGGGGATGGCGGAACTGCTCATCGGAGTACTCCTTTGTAGTGATGTGCTTCGTGATGTGTTGTGTCGTGAGGTGCGTTGCGGTGATGCGCTGTGCGCGAAGGGGCGCGGGGCGGTGGGACGGGCGTCTGCTCAGAGGGAGAGCAGCACCTTCGCCGAGGCGGACGAGTCGCGAGCGAGCTCGAACGCCCGGACGGCGTCGGTGGCGGGGATGACGTGCGAGATGACGGGGTCGAGAGCATCCGACTCGGCGAGCATCGCGACGGCGTCGTCGATCTCGGTCGAGAAGCGGAAGGCGCCGCGGATCGTCAGCTCTTTGGCGAGCAGCGGGGCGAGGTTCACGCCGATCTCGGCGTTCGCGAGCATGCCGACCTGCACGATCGTGCCCGCACGGCGCGCCGCGCGCACCGCCTGGGTCAGGGCCACACCGACGCCGGAGCATTCGAAGACGACGTCGTACGACTCGTTCTCGATCGTGTCGCGGCCGACGAGGGCGAGCTCGGTGGCACCGAGGGACTGTGCGCGGTCGAGGGGTTCTGCGCGCACGTCGCTCGCGCCGACGACGGCGGCGCCCGCGTGCACGGCGGCCGCGACCACGAGCAGGCCGATGGGACCCGCGCCGATCACGAGAACCCGGCGGCCGGTGATGTCGCCCGCGAGGCTCACGGCGTGCAGCGCGACGGCGAGCGGCTCGGCGAGGGCAGCACGCTCGAGGGGCAGACCCTCGGGGAGCACGCGCACCATATGGTCTTCGACGATGAGCAGTTCGGATGCTCCGCCCTGACGATGCGGGTCGGCGGCGGCGCTGCCGAGGTAGTCGCCGCCGGCGCGCAGGTGCGGGCGGTCTTCGAGGCCGGGCACGGAGGCGCCGTAGCGGGCCGGGTGCACGGTCACGGGGGTGCCCGGTGCCAGGCGGCCGGAGGGGTCGAGGTCGACGACGCCGGAGAGCTCGTGACCGGGGGTCAGCGGCTCGCGGATCGTGTATTCGCCGTTGGCGCCGTGGAAGTAGTAGTGCAGGTCGGATCCGCAGATGCCGACGAAGCCGACGCGCAGCCGCACCTCTCCGTCGCGGGGCTCGGGGGCCTCGCGGTCTTCCCAGCGGATGTCTTCCTTGCCGTGGATGGCGAGCGACTTCATGGTCAGCCCTCCTTCGTGTGTAGGGCGGTGGGTGTGGAGGTGGCTGTCGTGAGCTCGGACGAGCCCGCCTGCGCGGCCGAGACCGCGTCGGCGATGGCGGCGTCGACGCCGCGGCGCTGGATGATGTCTGCGAGTTCGCCCACTCGCACGATGAAAGCATCCTGATGCGCCAGGTCGGTGCCGAACAGCTGCAGGTCGGTGATGACGCGGCGGGCGAGTTCGCCGCCGTCGCGCACGGTGGCCGCGATCGTTGCGAGGCGCTCGCGCGCCGCGTCGGTCATCGCGGCGGCATGCGCGCCGGGGTCGAAGCCGGGGAGGGGCGCGAGGCACGAGAGGTATCCGGCGACGGTGAGGGCGATGAGGTGCGGCATCTGCCCGCGGCTCAGGGCCTGCATCGCGGGCTCGGGGATGCGCTGGCGCAGCTTCACCGACCCGTCGGTGCCGACCTGGCTGGTGCGGTGGCCGAGGGCGCTGTTGCCCCAGCGCTCGAACAGCTGCGTCTCGTAGTCGCGGATGTCGACGCCGGAGGGCACCTCGACCGACGGCTCGTATTCGCTGCGCATGACGGTGCGCGCAGCATCCTCGATCTCGCCCAGGCCGATGGCCTCGGGGATCGTCGCGACGCCGCGGAGCGCGCCCAGGTAGGCGATGAGCGAGTGCGTGCCGTTGAGCAGACGCACCTTCATCTGCTCGTAGCGGCCGACCTCGTTCGTGAAGACGGCGCCGCCGGCCTCCCAGGTGGGGCGTCCGCCGGCGAACCGGTCTTCGATGGCCCACATCGTGAACGGTTCGCCGGGAACGGGGATGCCGTCGCGGGCGCCGAGCAGCGTCGCGACCTCGTCGCGCAGCTGCGCGGTGGTCGACGGCACGATGCGATCGACCATGCTCGACGGGAAGGTCACCTCCCGGTCGAGGTAGGCGAGGGTGTCGGATGCTTCGCCGCCGGGCAGAGCCGAGAGGAACTCGCGCACGAGCTTCTCGGTGTGGGCGCCGTTGGCGGAGAGGTTGTCGCAGCTGAGGATCGAGAGGGGCTCTCCGCCGGCGGCGGAGCGCGCCTGCAGACCGCGGGCGAGCTGACCGATCGTCGAGCGCGGGGCGCCGCCCGCGAGGTCGGCGCGCACGATCGGGTCGTCGAGGTCGAGGTGCTGGGTGGCGGGGGAGTAGCTGTAGCCGTTCTCGGTGACGGTGAGGGTGACGATGCGGATGCCCGGGGCGGCGAGGTGGGTGACCACGCGTTCGGGCTGGTCGGCGGCGACGAAGGCGTCGGTGTGCACGCCGGGGATCGCGAGCGAGGTGCCGGCCGGGGAGATGGTGGCGACCGAGTAGAGGAAGTCCTGGGCGTGCATCGCGTCGACGACGGTGCGCGAGCGGGAGGCGACACCGATGATGCCCCAGTCTCCGCCGTTCTGCTCGATGGCGGCGGCGGTGTACATGGCCTGGTGCGCACGGTGGAAGCTGCCGAGTCCGAGGTGCAGGATGCCGGCACCAGAGGGGGTGACCTGCGGGGTCGTGGCTGCGGGGGTGGCGCGGCTCAGGATCCGGAGATCGGCGTTGATCGTCATGTAAAGCAGTGTGTATGAGTTGTACAAACTTGTCAAGCCACTTTCAGGTGGGGTGGGGTGTCATAGGATTGCGGCGAAGCGGGAGGGCGAACGTGGCAGCGACATTGACAGACGTGGCGAAGCGCGCAGGCGTGTCGATCGCCACGGCATCCCGCGCCTTCGGCGAACCCGACCGTCTCGCCCCCAGCACCCTCTCGCGCGTGCTCGAAGCGGCGACCGACATGGGCTACGCCAACCCGCAGGCCGGCACCGCCACCCGCACCATCGGCGTCATGGTGCCCGACGTCGCGAACCCCGTCTACGGCATGCTCCTCAAGGCGATCCAGGGGCAGGCCTGGCACGGACGCCACCGCATCGTGCTCTTCGACGCCGACGAAGATCTGCGCCGCGAGCGCGAGCAGATCGAACAGGCGCGCAAGCTCGACGGCATGCTGCTGTGCTCGCCCCGCCTGCCCGATGACGAGGTGATCGCCCTGATCGGCGGCACCCCCGCCGTCGTCGTCAACCGTCAGATCGACGGCGTGCCCTGCGTGCTCATGGATGCCGAGCACGGTCCGAGTCAGGCCATCGAGCACCTCGTCGCCCTCGGACACCAGCACATCGCCTACGCTTCCGGCCCCCGCGGCTCCTGGGCCGACGCGCGACGATTCGACACGATCGCTGCGGCGTGCGAGCGCCACGGCATCCGCCTCACCCGCCTCAGCCATCACGCGGCATCCATCCAGGGCGGGCGGGCCGCCGCCGCGCTCGCCGCAGCCAGTGGTGCCACGGCCGTCGTCGCCTACAACGACCTCGTCGCCCTCGGCCTCGAAGCCGGCATGCTCGAACTCGGACGCACCTGCCCCGACGACATCAGCCTCGTCGGCATCGACGACATCGACCTCGCAGGCGCCGTCACCCCCGGGCTCACCACCGTGCAGATGCCCATCGAACGCAGTGGAGCCCTCGGTGTCGACCTGCTGCTGCAGGCCATCTCGGGCGTGGTGATCGGCGAGGTCGCGACGCTCGGCTCGCAGCTGATCGTGCGCGCGTCGACCGCGGCGCCGCGCGCGAGCTGACGACGCCCGACGCTGTCAAGCCCTTCCCGCGCGCCCGTGTTTCCGGGATCATGAGGCGGGACGGCGTCATCGGATGCCGGAAGGAGCACACGCATGAGCATCGGAACCGGAATCTTCTTGTTCGTGGTCGGCGCGATCCTCACCTTCGCGCTCGAGGTGAAGCTCGACTGGATCGATCTCGACCTCGTCGGCTACATCCTCATGGCCGCGGGCGTCGTGATCTTCTTGATCGGCATCATCATGCTGATCACGCGCCGCAGCCGCGCGCGCAGCACGACGGTCGTCGAGGACGACCGGATCTGACCGCGCCGCGTTTCACGACGTTCACCTGCAGGGAGAGAACCCACCTGCAGGGAGGTCTCATCGAGAACTCCCTGCCCGTGGGTTTTCTCCCTGCAGGGTGAGGGTCAGTTCGAGATGCCCATATCGGGGTCGACGTTCGTCTCGTCGCCCTGCTCGAGCGGGTCGAGTTCTTCACCCTCGCGGTCGTCGGCGTCGTGGTCTTCGCCGTCGTCGGCGGTGAATACCTTCTCGCCGGGGGCCGTGGCGGCGGCCGCGTCGAAGGGGCCCGAGTCGTCGGGGTAGGTCTGGGGGTCGCTCATGGTGAGTCCTCTCGGTCGGATGCTCGGTTCACGAGCACTTCGGTCCAGGCGGATGCTCGGCCCGAGGGTTTCCAGCATCGCGCCGTTCGCCCGGAAGCGCCTGCCCATTGACAGGTGTGACGCTGGCAGGTCTGCGGGGCGGCCTACAGGGTCGCGAGAAACGCCGAGATGTCGTCGGCGAGCAGGGCTGGTTCCTCGTGTGGTGCGAAATGCCCGCCGCGCGGCATGACCGTGTAGCGCGTCACGGCATAGCTGCGCTCGGCCCAGCTTCGGGGTGGCGAGGCGAGGTCGTGCGGGAAGAGGGCGACCGCCGTCGGCACGGTCACCTGGGCGACGCGCGTCGTGAATCCGGCTGCGTACTCGTAGTACGGGCGGAACGACGTGCCGATCGCGTTCGTGAACCAGTAGACCGACGCGAGCGTCAGCAGGTAGTCGTCGCTGAATCGTGTCGAGACGTCGCCCTCGCAGTCGCTCCAGGCGCGATGCTTCTCGAAGATCCAGGACAGGAGGCCCGCGGGGGAATCGGATACCGCGGGAGCGAGCGTGAGGGGCCGGGTCTGCTGCTCGTGCTGGTAGCCTCCCTCTGCCGCGATCCATGTCTGCGTACGCTCGAGGTGAGCCTGCTCCTCCGGACTGAGCGTCGACGCGTCCAGGTGCAGCGGGGCCGCGACCGATAGCAGGTGGATGCCGGCGACGGAGTCCGGGTAGGCCTGCGCGAGCCGCGAGGTGATGCCTGCGCCGAGGTCGCCGCCGTGCGCGGCGAATCGCGAGAACCCCAGACGCTCGGTCATGAGTCGATGCCAGAGATCGTGCGTCTCGTCGGCGAGTGACGGACGCTGGGGTGAGAACGGCAGTCCCGGGAGGGCGGGAACGATCACGGTGGACCCCTGTGTCGCATCGCCGCCGAACATCGACGGCGTCGACAGCCGCCGCGCGACCTCGACCAGTTCGAGAGCGGTGCTCGGCCATCCGTTCGTCAGAACGATCGGCAGACCAGTACCCGAGGGTTCGGCGTCGAATCGCAGGTAGGCGAGCGGTGTGCCGTCGATATCGGCCCAGTGCCACGGAAGCGCCTCGATCTGCTCCTGCTGAGCTGCCCAATCGAAGTCATCGGCCCAGTAGTCGACGAGGCGCCGCAGCTCGGTGAGGTCGGTGCCGGCCTCCCAAGTCGTCTCCGGCCATGCCGCGGGCCAGCGTGTGTCGCGCAGCCGGCGCCGCAGGTCGGTGAGGTCGTCCGCGGTGACGGGGAAGGGGGAGTGGTCGGGCACGGTGTCGCCTCCGGAAGGATCGAGATGTCGTTTCGACGCTATCCGTGAATCGTCGGTCGTAGGCGGTGCTGCGCAGATTTGGAAGGAAGGGCCCTACGCTGAGGCGATGTCCGAGCAACCCGCCACCTCACCCGGCGCCTCGCCCACGCTGGACGACCTCCGCGAACGGATCGATTCCGTGGATCGACGAATGGTCGAACTCATCGCCGAGCGTCAGGATCTCGTCATCGCCGCCGGGGCGCTCAAGCGTGATGAGGACGCGGTGCGCGCGCCGGTTCGTGTCGAGCAGGTGATCGCGAAGGTCCGGTCGCTCGCGCAGGATGCGGGCGCGTCTCCGGATGTCGTGGAGCGCACGTACCGAGCGCTGATCGCGGCGTTCATCGATCTCGAACTCGAGCGCCATCGCGCCGGCTGAGTTCACCGGGCATACCGGTCGTCAGCCCGCGCACACCTCGAAGACGTACTCCTCGTCGTCGGGCGTGACCAGGTCGCGGTCGCGCAGCACCATCGACGCGGGCGAGTCGGGGTTGGCGCACATCTCGGCGAACGACCGCGGCAGCTCGTCGGCGTACTCGATGTCGATCACGGCGTCGCCGTAGACGTCGGTGAAGGCGGCGCACTCCTCGTAGGCCGCGCACTCCTCGGTGACGGCGAAGTCGAATCCGGCCTCGTCGCGCAGTACCGCGGCGTCCTCCGCGGCGTTCTTCTGGCCGGCGGCGATACCGGCGGTGTGCGCCGCGTCGACGAGCATCGCGGCGAGGGCGAGGTTGTCGTCGAGTGCGAGTGCTCCGTCGGATCGCGTGTACGAATCGAGGTTGTCGAACTCGATCGCGTCGAATCCGGCATCCGCGCATCCTTCGATCCAGGGTGTGACGAGCGCGGCGATGCGCTCCCGCCGATCCGCGGTCGAGGTGTCGACGAGGACTTCGTCGGGCCAGTCCGGGTCGAACACGGGCGCGCCGTCGCGCTGCAGCAGCAGGTCGTCGTCCCACAGGTCGAGTTCGCCCGGCTGCGTCTGGAATCCGTTCACGTAGCAGATCGAGTACACGCCCTCGGCGGGGTCGGCCGCGCGGTCGCGCCCGACGACCCCCACTGCGGATGCCGGGGCGTACGCGCCGCCCAGCTGATAGTCGGGCACGGCGCCGGCGGGCGGCGCGGTCCAGGAGACGGATGCCGGGGCATCCGTTCCTCCTGTCCCCGTGCATCCCGCGAGCAGCAGGGGGATCGCGAGGACGGAGAGGAGGCGAGCGCGCATTCCAGCAACCTACCCGCAGACCTCGCCCCGAAGAACTTCGGGGCGACGGGAATGCGGATGCCGCGTGCACGGTTCGTCTACATGCAATTGCATGTAACTCCGGAAGGATCACCCATGACCACCACCTATGACGTCGGCTTCCTCGTCGGCAGCATCTCGTCGACCTCGATCAACCGCCGCCTGTCGAAGGCCCTCGTGAAGCTCGCGCCGCAGGCCGGCCTGAACCTCACCGAGATCCCCCTCGCCGATCTGCCGTTCTACTCGGCCGACAACGACGGGGCGATCCCGGCCGAGGCCGCGACGTTCAAGAAGGCGATCGAGGCGTCCGACGCGATCATCGTGATCACGCCCGAGTACAACCGCTCGGTGCCCGGCGTGCTGAAGAACGCCCTCGACACGGCGAGCCGCCCCTGGGGGCAGAACAGCTTCGCCGGCAAGCCGTCGGCCGTCATCGGTGCCTCGGTCGGCGCCATCGGCACCGCCGTCGCCCAGCAGCACCTGCGCTCGATCCTCTCGTTCCTCGCGTCGCCCGAGCTCTCGCAGCCGGAGGCCTACGTGCACCTGCGCGAGGGCCTGATCACCGACGACGGCGAGGTCACCGACGAGTCGACGACCGAGTTCCTCCTGTCGTGGCTCACCGCCGTGCACACGCACATCGCGAAGACGCTCAGCCCCGTCAGCTGATCCCGTCGTCTCGAAAGGGCCTGTGACCGTCGGTCGCAGGCCCTTCCCTCATTCGGGGCTGGTCATCGCGCGGACGGTGTGGCACGCTGTTAGTTAGTTCCACTAACAATGCTCGTGGTGGAAATAGTTATCACCGTGAACGCCGAAGTGAACGAGGACTCGATGTTGAGAAGATCCACCGCCGCCGCGACCGCCGCCCTGTTGATGCTCGCCCTCCCGGCGACGGCCGCCGCGGCCGCTCCCGACGAGGAGCCCCTGTACAAGTTCGTCAAGGATGCGGCAGGAGCCTACGGCTACGGCACCGACGCGGTCGAGACCTACCCCGCCTCGGGGGAGCAGGTCTCGATCCCGACCACGCTGGAACCCGAGAACCGGCGCTTCTCGAGCGCCTGGGTGGGCACCATCGGCAACCTCAACTTCGGCAAGCCCGCGGATGCCGCCGACTTCGACGCGAAGTACGCCACCGTGCTCGACGACTTCGAGTCGTGGAACATGAACGCGGTGATCTTCCAGGTGCGCCCGCTGCTCGACTCCTACTACCCGTCGGCGCTCAACCCCTGGTCGGAGTTCCTCGGGGGTCCCCAGGGCACCGACCCCGGATACGACCCGCTGCAGAAGATGGTCGACGCGACGCACGAGCGCGGCATGGAGTTCCACGCGTGGCTCAACCCGTACCGCGTGACCAACACCAAGATGACGGCCGCCTCGACGCTCACCGCCCTCGGGCTCACGGCCGAGCAGGTGAAGGCGCTGACGATTCCCGAGTACATCGCGGCGCTCAACACGGCCGGCATCCTCGCCGACGACAACTTCGCGGTGCAGCACCCCGACTGGGTGCTCTCGTTCGAGGAGAAGCTCTTCCTCGACCCCGGCCAGCCCGAGGTGCCCGCGTACGTGGCCGCATCCGTCGCCGAGATCGTCGAGAACTATGACGTCGACGCGATCCACTTCGACGACTACTTCTACCCGTACCGGATCACGGTCGACGGCGTGAACGTCTTCTTCGGAGCGCAGGGAGAAGACCGCGCGACCTTCGAGGAGTTCGGCCTCACCGCCGGCTACCCCGACACCCAGGCCGGTATCGAGGCCTGGCGCCGTGACAACATCACGGGGCTCGTGACGCAGGTCGGCGATGTGATCGACACGCACAATGCGGATGCCGGCACCGCCGTGCAGCTGGGCATCAGCCCCTTCGGCATCTGGGAGCACAAGGCCCTCGACCCGGCCGGGTCGAACACCCCCATCGGGTCGTCGCAGACGTACAGCAACGCCGTGTTCGCCGACACCCGCGGCTGGGTGCAGGACGAGATCATCGACTACCTCACCCCGCAGATCTACTGGAGCTTCGACCAGGCCGCCGCGCCCTACGGTGAGCTCGCGCAGTGGTGGAGCGACACGGTCGCCGACAGCCGCACCCAGGTCTACGTGGGGCATGCGCTCTACAAGCACGTCAACAACGGCGGCTGGGAAGCCGCGTGGATGAACCCCGAAGAGGTGCCCAACCAGATCCGCTTCAACCAGAAGCTCGACGGCATCGACGGCAGCGTGCTCTTCAGCTACAACGACATGAAGGCGAGCGATCTCGCCGCACTGCCGGCCGATCAGCAGCCGCGCCACCAGGCGAAGAACACCGCGATCGACCTGTTGAAGGCCGAGGCGTTCGCGCACCCGACGATCGTCCCGGCGAAGCCGTGGCTGTCCGACGGCGAGGTTGCGGCGCCCATCGACCTGGCGGTCAAGGACGGACGCCTCACCTGGCAGGCGGGCGACACCGACGAGGCGCGTCAGTACGCGATCTACCGCGGCACCGGAACGGCTGACGAGATCGTGGCCGCACCCGGTTCGCTCGTCGACACGGTCTGGGCCGGCGGCTCTGCGGAGCTCGGGTACGACATTCCGGCGGCGGCGGATGCGCCGGCGGATGCCGCGGCTCGCGCCGCGGGTGACACCTGGGTCGTGACGGCGCTCGACGCCGCAGCGGTCGAGAGCTCCGCGGTCGCCGTCGCCGCACCGGTGGATCCGGTGGATCCGGTCGACCCCGTGGACCCGGTCGACCCGGGGACGCCCGGAACCGGCAACGGTTCGGGTTCGGGTTCGGGTTCGGGCGGAGCATCCGCCCCCAACGCCCAGGACGGGCTCGCGACGACCGGCGGGGACGTGCCGGCTGTCGCCCTGTTCCTGGCCGGCGGAATGCTCGCCGCCGGTGCCGCGATGGCGGGTGCAGCTGCACTGCGCCGCCGTCACCGCACCACGGACTGAGCGCTCCGCCCCGCTGCGGGATCGATATGTCACGCCCGGAGACCCGGGAACGTGACATATCGATCCCGCAGGATTCCTAGCCCGCGGGATTCTCAGGCGGCGGGGGGAGCGTCGGGCGCCGGAGCTGCGGCTTCGGGAGCGACGCCGTCTTCGACCTCGACCGGGTTGCGGCGGATGCCGATCCACGACACGACCGCACCGAGCACCAGGAGCGCCGCAGTGACCCAGGCCGCGCTGTGGAATCCGTCGAGGTCGAGTGCGCCGCCGACGATCGTCGACAGCATCGCGACGACCAGTAGCCCGGCCACGCGAGCGACCGCGTTGTTGACGGCCGAGGCGATGCCGGAGTGCTCCTGGTCGATCGCACCGAGGATCGCCGCGGTCAGCGGGGCGACCGTGAGCGAGAGGCCGAGGCCCATCACGATCATCGCCGGCAGCACCTGCCACCAGTAGTCGAAGTTCTCGCCCACCGACAGCAGCATGAGCGCACCGCCCGCCATGATCGCGGGCCCGATCGTCATGAAGATGCGGGGACCCCACTTGCCGGCCCAGGCACCCGCGCGGGAGCTGACCAGGATCATGAGGATCGTCATCGGCAGGCTCGCGAGCCCGGCCGCTGTGGCGGTGAGTCCGGCGCCCTGCTGCAGGTACACGCCCACGACGAAGCCGTTGAGCGAGAGCGCGGCGTAGACGAAGAGGGTGGCCAGGTTGCCCCAGGCGAAGTCGCGCGCCCGGAACAGCGACAGCGGCATGAGGGGTGCGGGTGAGGTGCGCTGCCGCAGCAGGAAGAACACGAACAGTGCGGCCCCCGCGATGCCGGGGATCCAGATGGCGGGCGATGCCCAGCCGAGGTTCGGCTGCTCGATGAGGGCGAAGACGACGGCGCCGAGGCCGATCGCGCACAGCGCCCCGCTGAACCAGTCGACACGGCGGCCGCTCGGATGCTCGGGCAGACGCAGCCGCGCCAGCAGGATGAGCGTCACCGCGATCGGGAAGACGTTGATGAGGAACACGAACCGCCACGACAGGTAGTCGACGAACAGACCGCCGAGAAGGGGCCCGACCAGCTGGGCGGCCGTGGTGAAGGCCGTCCACACGCCGATCGCCCGCGACTGCACGTCGGAGCGCATGGTCGCGGTGATGAGCGCGAGCGAACTGGGCACGAGCAGCGCTCCGGCGGCTCCCTGCGCGGCGCGGGCGATGATGAGCACGAGGGGGTCGGGCGCCGCCGCCACGGCGATCGACGCGATGCCGAAGGCGATGAGTCCCACGCGCATCACGAGCACACGGCCGTAAGCGTCGGACACCGATCCGGCCAGCAGGATCAGCGCGCTCAGCGTGATCAGGTAGGCGTCGACGACCCACTGCTGCGTGGTGATGCCCCCGCCGAGTTCGCGGCTGATCGCGGGCAGCGCCACGTTGACCACGGTGCCGTCGAGGAACGTGACGAACGACGCGAGCACCGCGATGGTGATGACGAGGCGTTGGAGCGGGGCGAAACGGGGCACAGGCTGACATTACTCCCGGCCACGGACGCGCGGGTCGGATGCCGGAACTCAGGCGAGAGCGTCGGTCTCCGGGGCCACCGCCGCAGCCACCGCCGCCGGATCCGTGCTCGTGCGATACAGCGCGCTCAGACCCGGCAGGCCGTGCTGCGCGTAGGCGCGCTCCTGCCGCTGCGCCCCGGTGCCCTCGGCCCGGATGCGTGCGAGACGATCGGCCACGAACTCCGCGTCGCCGTGCTGTTGCAGCACCGGTCCCGCGACGTCGAGCAGCCGCGCGACGACGGCCCAGGCATCCGCCACCTCTCCCGTCGTGGGGTCGAGGAGCCGAGCGTCCATCCCGCGTCGAGCGGCCGTCCACAGCGAGGCGTCGATCGCGTCGACAGTGCTCGCACCGGCACTGCGTGAGTCGACCCCGTCCGCGACCCCGAGCCCGTCGCCGAGTACCGCCGCGCGCACGAGCGCGGCCAGCAGAAGGATGTCGTCGACGTCGAGCTGCGCATCGCAGATGCGCACCTCGACCGTCGGGAAGCGCTCCGAGATGCGCACGCCCCACGACAGCGACGAGGGGTCGGTGATCGCGCCGACCGCGATCAGCTGCTCCACCTGCGCGCGGTAGTCGTCGAGGTCGTGGAAGTGCGGCGGGGTCCACGAGGCGGGCAGACGCCGGATCAGGATGCTCCGCCAGCTCGCGAAGCCCGAGGGCAGCCCCTCGGCGAACGGGCTGTTGCCCGAGAGGGCGAGGAGGGCGGGAAGCCAGCCGCGCACCCGGTTGAGCGCGCGCACCCGCTCTTCGGCGTCGGGAACCTCGACGTGCACGTGCAGGCCGTTCACGACGTGCCCGCGGGTGATGTGCGCGAGCTGCGCGGCGACGGCGTCGTAGTGCGCAGACGACGAGACGGCGAGGGAGCGGGTGGTGGCCAGCGGCGTGCCCGTCGACGCGACCACGGCGTGCAGCGGAGCGGCATGCGCGCCGAGAGAGGCCCGCAGATCGTGCAGTTGGGCGGCGGCATCCGCTCTCGTGTCGACCGGACCGGTCGCGCACTCGAGCTGGCACGTGAGGAACTCGGGCATCACCTGACCGATGCTGTGCGGCGCGGTGATGCGTGAGACGGTCTCTGCACTCATCGCGAGCGGAACCAGGGTGTCCTCGTCGAGCAGAACGAACTCCTCCTCGATCCCGATGCGCGCCACCGTCGTCGCCTAGTGGTTTCGCAACAGGGAGATGAGGTCGGCTTTGCGCTTGCCGCTGTAGCCGGTGAGTCCGAGTTCCTTCGCGCGGGCGCGCAGCTCGGCGACGGTCCAGTCCTCGTAGTCGCCGTGCTCTCCGCCCCGGCGTCCGACAGCGCTGCGTCCTTCTCTGGCCGCGGCGTTCGAGATGCGGGCGGCCTTCTCCTTCGAGGCGCCGTCGTCTCGCAGCTTCTCGTAGAGCGCGGGATCTTTCAGCGAATTATTAGCTCTTCCGGGCATGATTCTCTCCTCGCCATGGCATCACGGAGGTGTCCGCGTCAACCCCCTCCGGTGCAAACGCCCTGTTCGCTACGTTGGGTATACCGACAATGGGGCGCCCCAGCCCCGAACAGAAGGGAAGACGGATGAACATCCTCCTCATCATCGTCATCGTCATCGCCGTGATCCTCGCGATCACCGGTGGACTCGTTAACTCGTTGCAGTTCCTGCTCTGGGTGGGACTCGTCCTGCTCGCGATCGCCGTGATCGCCTGGTTGATCCGATCGATCACCGGCAGCCGCCGCAGCTGATCCAGTAGCTGAGATACAGAGAAGGCCCGCCCGAGTGGCGGGCCTTCTCTGTGTGCGGGAACCGCGCCCGAAAGCGTCAGCTTCCCGACGGATCAGTTCTTGCCGAACGCATCCTTGATGCTCTCGCCGGCCTTCTGGGCGGCATCCTTCACGTTCTCGCCCGCCTGCTTGGCGGAGGCCTTGACCTGGTCGGACTGGCCCTCTGCTTCGAGCTCTTCGTTGTCCGTGGCCTTGCCCAGGCCTTCCTTGACCTTCCCGGTCGCCTTCTCGGCGGAGTTGTTGATATCTGCGGCGCTCATAGCGTCATTCCTCTCGTCTGGGGGTCGATGAGGATGCCACCATCCCACCGCGCGCGGGGTACGGCCACGGGATTGACAACCGCCCCCGAACGTGGCATCTCCCGGGCCGGCCATCGCCGGTCCGAACCCGACGTCCGCGCCCCTCGGCCGAACGACCCGCCGTGCGCACCGCACATTCATGTCGTCCCGGCATGGACCGATGACACATGGTCGTGCCTCGTCCGCGCTGTCCACACTGAGCTATCGCACACAACACGACAGATCGGGTGGTCATGGAGAACTTCGAGGTGGCAGTGGTCGGAATGGGCGCGTTGGGCAGTGCTGCCGCGTACCACCTGGCCCGGCGCGGAGCGAACGTCGTGGCCTTCGAGCAGTACGAGCTCGGCCACGTGCGCGGCGCCTCGCACGACACCTCCCGCATCGTGCGCACCTCCTACGGCGCCCCCGAATATGTGCGCCTCGCGCAGTCCGCCTACCGCGACTGGGCCGACCTCGAGCAGGAGTCCGGCGAGCGCCTGCTGACCATCACCGGCGGCGTCATCTTCATCCCCACCGACGGTCCGTACTCGGCCTCCGACTTCACCGCCGCGCTCACCGAGTGCGACGTGCCCCACGAACTGCTCACCCCCGCCGAGGTGCACGCCCGCTGGCCGCAGTTCCGCCTGCCCGAGAACGTCGAGACCGTCTACACGCCCGACTCCGGCATCGCGCACGCCTCGCGCACCGTCGCGACGCTGCAGCTGCGTGCCCGCGCCCTGGGCGCCGACATCCGCGACCGCACCGCCGTCGAGGCGCTGATCCCCGATGGCGACGCCGTGATCGTGCGCACCGCGAACGGCGACGTGCGGGCGAAGAAGGTCGTGCTGGCGGCGGATGCCTGGGCCAACACGCTCCTCGAGCCGCTCGGCGCGGCGATCCCGCTCGACATCATGCAGGAGCAGGTCACCTACTTCCACCCCGAGGACCCCGCCCCGCTGGGCACCGACACCCTGCCGGTGTGGATCTGGGAGGACGACGAGTGCTACTACGGCTTCCCGACCTTCGGCGAACCGACGGTCAAGGCCGCGCGCGACGTCTCCGAGAACCGGATGACCCCCGAGAACCGCACGTTCGTGCCCTCGCGCAAGCTCGCCGACGAGCTCGGCGAGTTCGTGAACGGTCTGCTGCCGGGCGCCGGACCCGAGCTGCGCACCGTGACCTGCCAGTACGCGCTCACGCCCGACCGCCGCTTCGTGCTCGGACCCCTGCCGGAGCATCCTGACGTGATCGTGGCGCTCTCGGCCGGCCACGGCTTCAAGTTCACCCCCGCGTTCGGCCGCATCCTCGCCGAGCTCGCGCTCGACGGCGAGACGACCGACGACATCGCATCGTTCGCCGTACCCGGCTCGCGCGACGAGCCCCTCGTGGGCGCCGGGCCCATCCCGACGCACTGACCCGAGCCCCGCACGCATGATCCCGCTCGGCATCTCGCTCGACATGATCCCGCTCGACATCCCGCTCGACATCCCGCTCGACATGGAGGTTCCACCCATGACGCACCCGATTCCCTGGGTCGAAGCACCGTTATCGGTCGCGCGCCGCGTGGGTACCGTGACCCCTATGTCATCGAAGACGAGCTGCTGAATGGCGCGCTACATCCTCACGAGGGTGCTCTCCTCGCTCTTCGTCCTCTTCGTCCTCTCGGTCATCGTCTTCTCGATGGTCCGCATCATTCCCGGTGACCCGCTCGCGGCCTTCGCCGATCCGGCCAACCCCGACCCCGTGGCGCTCGAAGCCCTGCGCCACAAGCTGGGCCTCGACCAGCCGGCGATCACGCAGTACTTCGTGTGGCTCGGAGGCGTGCTCCGCGGCGACTTCGGCGCGGCGATCACGGTTCCCGGTCAGGTGTCGAACATGATCGCGACGCGCCTGCCCCTGAGCCTCTCGCTCGCGGTCATGGCGACGATCTTCGGCGTCGTGCTGGGCCTCCCCGCCGGTGTGCTCGCCGCGACCCGCTGGCGTCGACCGAGCGACCACATCGTGCGCGGCACCTCGTTCGTGCTGCTCGCCACCCCGCCCTTCGTGCTCGGTGCGGTGCTGATCCTGGTGAACTCCCTCACCCTCAAGCTCCCGCTCGTCGGATATGCGGGGGCAGCGGGCAACCCGCTCCGCGCCATCGGCGTGCTCATCCTGCCCTCGCTGCTCATCGGCGTCGTGCTCGCGGCGATCATCGCCCGCTACACGCGGGGCACGCTGCTCGACACGCTCGGTCAGGACTTCGTGCGCACCGCCCGCGCCAAGGGCGCCTCGCCCTCGCGTCTCGTCGGGCGGCATGCGCTGCGCAACGCGCTCATCCCCGTCACGACGGTGGTGGGCATCGAGCTCGCCGCTCTCGTCGGCGGCACCGTCGTGATCGAGCAGGTGTTCTCGCTCCCCGGCATGGGGCAGCTGCTGCTCACCGGCATCCGCAGTTCCGACTATCCGATCATCCAGGCGACCGTCCTGCTGATCGGTGCCGTCTACGTCGCCATCAACTTCATCGTCGATCTGATCTATCCGCTGATCGACCCCCGAGTGAGGGTACACACGCGATGACTGTCACCCGCGAACTCGCCCTGGCCGCCACGGCCGGCACCCGTCGTCGGCGCCCGAAGCTCGGCCCCTCGTTCTGGGCCGGAGCCGGCATCCTCGCCGGCATCCTCCTGCTCGCCGGGTGGATGAGCCTGTGGCCGCCGTACGATCCGCTGGCCACGGCCGGACCGCCCATGTCGGGGCCGACGGCCCAGAACTGGCTCGGCACCGACAACCTCGGTCGTGACACGTTCACGCGCCTCGCGCTCGCCGCCCGCACCAGCCTGCTGATCTCGGGAGCCGGCGCCCTGCTCGGCGCCGTGGTCGGAACCACGCTCGGCCTCATCGCCGGATACGTGGGCGGATGGGTGGATGCCGTCATCATGCGCATCGTCGACGCCCTGCTGGCGCTCCCCGCGATCCTCGTCGCCCTCGTCGTCGGCGTCGTGATCGGCAACGGCGCAGGCCCGCTGATCCTGGCGCTCGGTCTCGTCTTCGCCCCCGGATTCGCCCGGGTCATGCGGGCGCCGGTGATCGCGATGCGCGACCGCGATTTCGTGCTCGCCGCCCGCCTCTCGGGCGTGCGGGGCAGCCGCATCGTCGTGGAGCACCTGCTGCCGAACGTGCTCACCCCGCTGTTCGTGCAGTTCGCCTCGGTGGCCTCGCAGATCGTGCTGATCGAGGCGGCGCTCAGCTACCTCGGCCAGGGCGTGCAGGCCCCCGAGCCCTCGGCCGGTCGCATGATCAGCGAGTTCACCCGCTTCATGCAGATCCAGCCCCTCCTGATCATCCTGCCGTCGCTGGTCATCATCCTGCTCTCCGCCGCGTGGAACCTCCTCGCCGACGGCCTGCAGGACTGGCTCGCCCCGCGGCGGGAACCCGCCTTCTCGCTCGGTCGGCGCCCTGCCGATCGCGCGGCGAAGAACGCACCGAAGAACTCAGCACCGAAGAACTCAGCACCGAAGACAGCACTGCAATCAGACACGAACGTCACTACCCGAGGCACTATCCACACAGAAGAGAGTCAGCTATGAAGAAGCCAATTCTTATGGGCGCGGCGGTCATCGTCGCCGGCGCCCTGGCGCTCACCGGATGCTCCACCGGAGGCGATACCCCGAGCGACGTCGCCGAGGGCGAACCCGTCGCCGGTGGCACCCTGACCTGGGGTGTTCCCGCCGAACCCTCCGCCGGTGGCATCGACCCGATGGTCGCCTCCGCGATCGCAGCGGAGATCATCGACTCGATCGCCTACGACACGCTGCTCACCCGCGAGAATGACGGCACCGTGAACCCGGCGCTCGCCACCGAGTGGACGCAGACCGACGAGCTCACCTGGGTCTTCGAGCTGCGCGACGACGTCGAATTCGCCGACGGCAGCCCCTTCGACGCCTCCGACGTCGTCTACTCGTTCGAGACGCGCAAGGACGGCGGCACGAACGCCACCTACCTCGCCAACATGGAGAGCGTCGAGGCCACGGGAGACCACGAGGTCACGTTCCACTTCAGCCAGCCCGACGGCACGTTCCTCGACGCCGTCTCGGCGCGTCAGACCTTCTTCATCGTCAGCGAGGAGGGCTACGGCGCCGCCTCCGAAGAGGAGCGTCAGACGCAGACGTTCGGCACCGGTGCCTTCCAGGTGACCGAGTGGTCGCAGGGCGTCAGCGTCACGATGGACAAGAACGACAAGTACTGGGGCGAGGCGCCGAACCTCGACTCGATCGTCTTCGAGCTGTACCCCGACGAGAGCACCCTGCTCGCCGCCGTGCAGCAGGGCAGCGTGCAGGCCGCGTCGTTCATCGACGGCAGCCTCGCTGGCCAGGCCGAGTCGGCCGGATTCACCCTCGGTGACCCGCCCTTCCGTCAGAACCTCGCGATCTACATCAACCCGGAGACGGGCCCGCTGGCAGACGTCAACGTGCGTCGTGCGTTCTCGCTCGCGCTCGACCGCCAGGCGCTCGTCGACACCGCGATGCTCGGAAACGCCGGTATCTCGTTCGTGCCGCCGGCCGGTGACCCGGGTTCGCCCGACGCCGCCGACCTGCCGTACTACACGCGCGACGTCGACGAGGCCAAGAAGCTCCTCGCCGAGGCCGGTCAGCCCAACCCCGAGATCACGCTCAGCTACATGGGTGACGTGGCGCAGTCGCACCACCCGGTCTACGAGATGATGCAGCAGCAGCTGGCCGAGGCCGGCATCACGCTGAACCTCGAGGCGACGCCGCTGTCGGAGATCGCCCCGATCTTCACCACCGGTGAGTCGTGGACCGACCTGGTCGCCATCCCCGGCAGCCCGCGTGCATCCGCCGCGTTCTACATGCAGCCCGTGCTGCTCGAGGGTGGCGTCTACAACCACTGGGACGGCAACCCCGACGCCGACAAGGCCCGTGACCTGCTGAACCAGGCTCTGGCCGCTCCGTCGCCCGAGGAGTACAACGAGCTCATCGGTCAGCTGGCCGAGGAAGCCGCCTCGCAGGTTCTCGAGGTCGTGCCCGCCGCGGTGCCGGTGTACTTCGAAGTCTGGGACTCGAACAAGCTGCACGGTTACGAGAGCGACGCGTTCTACTCCCGTTACAAGCTCGACTCGGCCTGGTTGACCGAATGAGCACCGACGTCGACGCTCTCCGGGTCGAAGACCTGTCCATCGCCTACGGGGGTGCCGCACCCTCGGTGTCCGAGGTGTCGCTCCGCGTGCGCGCGGGGGAGATCGTCGGCGTCATCGGTGAGTCGGGCAGCGGTAAGTCCAGCATCGCCCTGGCGATGATGGGGCTGCTGCCCGACTCCGCGACGGTCACCGCGCAGGCGATGACCGTCGCGGGATCCGAGATGAAGGATGCTTCGGAGCGCGACTGGGGAACCGTGCGGGGCGTGCGCGCCTCGATGGTGTTCCAGGAGCCGATGTCGGCACTGAATCCGTGCATGCGGATCGGTGCGCAGATCGCCGAGGTGCTGCTCATCCACGGCCTCGCCGACAAGAAGGCGGCGCAGGCCAAGGCCCTCGACATCTTGAAACTCGTGCGGATGCCCGATCCCGAGCGCCGCATGAAGTACTACCCCCATCAGCTCTCGGGCGGGCAGCGGCAGCGCGTGGTCATCGCGATCGCCGTCGCCGCCGATCCGACGCTGCTGGTGGCCGACGAGCCCACCACGGCACTCGATGTCACCGTGCAGGCGCAGATCCTCGATCTGATCCGCACGCTGCGTGACGAGACCGGCATGGGGGTGCTGTTCATCAGCCACGACCTCGGTGTCATCGGTCAGCTCTGCGAACGCATCGCGGTGATGTACCGCGGCCGCATCGTCGAGTCGGGGACGACGCAGCGGGTGCTCGAGAATCCGCAGCATCCGTACACGCGAGCGCTGCTCGAGAGCATCCCTCGACCGTCTGTTCCGGCGCGCTCGGCGCTGGCGGTCATTCCGGCCGACAACGACTTCGACCGTGTTCCGGCAGTTCTGGAGGAGGCCTCGTGAGCGGTGTCGCAGGTTCTGGAGTGGACGGTTCTGGTGTCGACGGTTCTGGTGTCGACGGATCCGGTCGGTCGGGCGATGACGTGCTGCGCGTGACGAACCTCACGCAGCGCTTCGGTCATGGCGACAATGCGATGGTGGCGCTCGACGACGTGAGTCTGAACGTGCGTCGCGGCGAGACGCTGGGACTCGTGGGCGAGTCGGGGTCGGGCAAGAGCACGCTGGCTCGCGCCATCCTGCTCATGCGCAAGCCGACGGCGGGCAGCATCGAGTTCGACGGCGGCGACGTGACCGGGTTGCGCGGGTCCGCGCTGCGGCGGCATCGTCGGCGGGTGCAGATGGTCTTCCAGGACCCGAACGACTCGCTCGATCCGCGATTCGCGATCGGGCGGTCGGTGGCGGAGCCGCTGGTCGCCGCCGGGATGTCGGCGACGGATCGGCGGATGCGCGTGTTCGAGTCTCTCGAGCAGGTCGGCATTCCCGCGGATGCCGTGAACCGCTACCCCCATGAATTCTCGGGCGGACAGCGTCAGCGCATCGCGATCGCGCGGGCCATGGCGGCCGACCCCGAGTTCATCGTGCTCGACGAGCCCACGTCGGCGCTCGACGTGTCGGTTCAGGCGCAGGTGCTGAATCTGCTCGTGCGGCTGCAGGAGCGCACCGGAGTGACGTACCTCTTCATCACGCACAACCTCGCCGTCGTGCACCACATCGCGCATCGCGTGGCGGTGATGCACAACGGCAAGATCGTGGAAGAGGGCACCGGCGAGCAGGTCATGAATGCGCCGGAGCATCCGTACACGCGCACGCTGCTCGAGTCGATGCCGGTGCTGTACCGCACGTAGGCTGGCGCTCTTTCTCAGGCGGTCGGGGAGCTCAGGCGCGGTCGGGGAACTCAGGCGCGGTCGTGGAGCGTGATGAGGTATCCGTCGGGGTCGACGAGGGTGAACGTGTAGCCGAAGGGGCCCTGGACCGGGTCGACGGCGATGGTCACGCCGTCGGCGACCAGTGCGCTGTGGACGGTTTCGGCTTCAGGGGCGTGCATCCAGACGCCGATGCCGCGTCCGAGCGGGGCCTCGTCGAGGTCGACGCCGGGGAGCGGGCCGCGCACGGCGAAGGCGGCCGGCTTCGTGTCGAAGACGACGGCGTGCGGCGGGCCCGCCTGGCGGGTGAAGCCGAGGTGCTTCTCGTAGAACGCTGCCGCGCGGTCGATGTCGCGCACCTGCAGGGAGATGAAGCCGGGGCCGGAGACGGTCATGTGATCCTCCAAGATCTGTGTGTCAGTTAGCTGACATCGGAAACTGTATGTCAGACTACTGACATGAGTCAAGCCGCATCGGGAATCGAGTTGGCGACCTCGCCCGGATACCTGCTGAAGATGGCGTCGAGCGCCTTGAGGTCGGCGATGGAGGATGTGCTGCGCCCCCTCGGGATGACGATCACGCATTACTCGTGTCTCGAGTTGCTCGCGCAGCGGCCGGGACTCTCGAACTCGGAGCTCGCCCGCGGGACCTTCGTCACGCGGCAGTCCATGAACGTGCTGTTGCAGGCGTTGCAGCGCGAGGGGCTCGTGTCGCGGCCGGATCAGCCCGCCAGCGGTCGGGCGCTGCCCGCCGAACTCACTGACGCCGGGCGTCGCCAGCTTGCGACGGCCAGCGCCGCCGTTCGCGCCGTGGAGGTGCGGATGCTGTCGGGGATGGACGACGCCGACGCCGAGAGGCTCACCCATCTGCTGAGGAGTTGTGTGATGGCTCTCACCACGACCTGACCGCGGCATCTGCGCGATGCGCGGGCCGTCGGGTCGGGGCCGGCAGGTCTCAGCGGTCGCGGATGTAGGCAACGCGGTCGCCCTGCTTGCTTGCTTGCTTGCTCTGCGGCTCGTCGGTGTGATCCTCGCCGCTTTACGACTCCGTACGATGAGCCAATGGATGCGCCAGCGGTACTTACGAACCTCATGCTCGCGATCGACGAGCGCCGGTGGTCTGACCTCGTGCAGTTTCTGCACCCGGAGTTCGAGTGTCGCTACGTGCATACGGGGGAGATTTTCGATCGAGACCAATGGATTCGTCTGAACGCGGAGTATCCAGGATTCGATCGTCTCCTGTTGCAGGAAGTCGTCGGAGACGTGCGCGCGGCGGCCAGCCGGTCGCATGTCACGGGCGTCGGTGAGAACGGGCTCGAACACTTCGAATGTGCGACCTTCGTGCGTGTGAGAGATGATGGCCGCATCGACGTGATGACCGAAGTGCGGACTGGCACCGCGCAATCGGCACCCGCGGGAACGCGAGGCGAGGCATAGGCCACCTTCCTGCGGTCTCGTCTCGTCATCCTCAGATCCTCAGATCCTCAGATCCTCAGATCCTCAGATCCGCAGTTCCACTCCTTCATGCGCTCGTGCGCGATCACGATGCGGCGGGCGTTCACCTGACGGTCGGGGTTGTCGCCATTTTCGGTGGGGGTCCCACCAGGCGGGGCCACGCACTTGGGGTATCCCGTTCTGCATGCGGATCTCCCATCCGGAGGTGTCGAGGGTGCGGTGGTGGTGCCAACACAGGGCGACACCGTTGTCGGTGCTGGTGGGTCCGCCGCGGGCGTGCTCCTCGACGTGGTGTATCTCGCACCACGCGGCGGGAACGTGGCACCCGGGGATGAGGCACTCCCGGTCGCGGAGGGCGATGGCGCGGCGTTGGGGTGTGGTGAAGATGCGGTCGGTGGTGCCGATGCCGATGATCCTGCCCTCGGGGTCGAACAGCACCCGCTGGACGCTGCCACCGCAGGCGGAGTGCCGGGCGGTGGTGATCGGCACGGGTGTGTCGATTCCCTCTACGTGCGCCCACCCACGGCCGGTCGCATAATCCTCCGCCGTGACCGAGATCACGAGGGTGGGGGCCGCGCCACCGAGGCGGGGCATGTCGTCGTGGCGTGCGGCGATGTTGAGGGCTGCGGCGAGGGCGTCGTGTTGTTTCTGTGGGCGGGTGCGCGTATCGATCATCTGCCCGGGGTCACCGCTCGGGAGGAACGCGTGGTCGGCGCGGGACGCGGAATCATGCGCATCGCCCGCATCGCCAACGACGTGACGGTGCGCATCGAGCGCATCGCCAACGACCTGACGGTGCGCATCGAGCGCGTCGCCAACCGCACTACGGTGCCCATCGCCGTGACCATCAGAAGGCACGAAGTGCACGCCGGGCAACGGTGGCCCGTCGACTTTGGGGTTGAGGTACGCGTCGCAAATGCGCTGCAGCTGCCCAGCCGCCTCGGGAAGTAGCGCACCGCGGATCGGGATGACTCCGTCTTTCGCACGCCCGAGTGTGATCCCGCGGGCGCGCATCGCCCGCTCCTCGGCGGGCTCGGCGCCGTCGGGGTCGAGGTACGCGACGATCGCCTGCGCGAGGAAGCGGAGGTCGTCCGGTGTCGCCGGGGGTGCAGCCTCGTCGCCACCCGGGCCAGCCTCGTCGACCGCGGCCAGCCCGCGTGCGTACCCGGCGAGTTCCGCATCGGCCGCCCACCGGTCCGCTGCCCCGACCCGGGGTCCTGCCTGGTCGATCGGCGTCGTCGCGGCCAACAACCCCGCGATCCCGATCGCCCCGCCCAGCATCGCTTCCCGCAGCGCGGGCCACCGCGCAGGCAGCGGCGTCCCGGACGACAGCTCCACATCGCGGTGCACGATCTTCGCGGCCTTCACGATTCGCGCGGCCCCGGCGGCATCGGTGCGCAGTACGCGTTGGAGGAGTTCGTTCATCGTGCGGCATCCGAATCCTCCCGCGAACGTCACCTCTCCCGCCCCGACCGGACGCGAATCGACGGACGCGACCGTCTCGACGATCACCGCATCGACGCGCCGCTGCACCTCACCCGCGACGCGAAGAACCCGCATCGCCTCGGCATCCGACAACCCCACAAGTCCTGCGGAAACCCCGTCCGCGCACAGCAGCAGATCGAGGTCGGCGACGACCCGATCCAGCACATCCGCGGCGTTCTTCATACCCCGAAGTCAACCCGCAACCACCGACATTCCGATCCGCAAACCCCAGATCAGAAACGATATCCCCACAAACCGTGGACAACCCCGAAACGACCCCCACCCGTGCAGAAAGAGTGCTTCCCCAACAGGCCCGACCGAACGGACCCGCTCGAACTGCCCCGAACAGACTCGCCCCACAAGGCCGCCCTCACAGGCCACCTCAGGAAGAGCGCCCACCCGCACGCACAACCCGAGCGCCCCACCCTCGCCCCACCCGCAACCGGTCCCGCAGCTCGTCGAGCCGCACGGCGATGCCGATGCGGAACATGCGTTCGTCGTCGCGCCACGACGCCCCGAGCACGTGGTCGAGCCGGTCGAGGCGCTGCAGGATCGTGTTGGTGTGGAAGTTGAGCGCCCGCGCCGTGCGCGTGGGGCTGGCGTTGTTGCGCACGAACGCCCGCAGCGTGCCGAGCAGGTCGGCGTTGCGCTCCGCGTCGTACTGCCGCACCGCTCCGATCGTGTCGCGCAGGAATGCGCTGAGCGCCCGCACATCCGTGTCGAGGATCGCCGAGTAGGGGAGGAAGTCGTCGACGTGCGCGGTGACGTCGACCAGTTCGAGAGCCGTGATCAGCCGCGCCGTGCGCATCGCGGTCTGGAACACCTCGGGCAGCGCCCCGGACGCCGGGCGCGGCACGATCACCGACACCGGATGCTGGATCGCCGAGGTCACCTGCCGGCGCAGCCGTTCGACGTCGACCGATCCGCGGCTGGCGGCGAACGCGGCGACCACGAATCCGCGGTACTCGCCCACGAGCGCGCGGTCGTCGAGCTGACGACTCAGCTCTCGGGCGGCGGCGGTCTGCTGGTCGCCGGGCACCGAGAGCAGCAGCAACGAGTCGAGCACCTGCAGGTCGACGCCGAGGCGGCGGGCGCGGCGTTCGACGTCGGCACGGCGTTCGGGAACATCGTCGAGCAGGTCGGCCATGAGTTCGCTGCGGATGCGCAGGTCGGCTCCGGATGCCGCTTCCTGCTGCAGCTCGAGCAGCGCCCCGACCTGGGCGGCACGCTCGACGGTGCGGAAGTCGACGGCGCCGAGCTCGAATGCTCCGTCGCCGAGCAGCATCGCCCCGAAGTGCCGGCTGCCCGCGGTGAGGGCGGCGACGGCGCGCACCCCTCCTTCGGCAACCGCGACGCAGTGCCCGGATCGGCGGCTCTCGGCGATGGCTTCGCGCACCGGGTCGGCGAGAGCGAGCATCGCGGGGTCGAGGGGGAGTCCGGCCGCGGCGATGAGCTGATCCTGCGCGTCGACGATGGCGACGGCGCGGCCGAGGGCCGAGGCGAGGGTCTCGGCGACCGGGGCGAATCCGCCACCGGCGAGCACGGCCTGCACCAACTCCTGGTGCACCGTGTTGGCGCGGTCGCGCTCGACGAGGTGGGCGGTGAGGGTGGCGAGGTTGGTGCGGCTCTCGTCTTCGGACTCCTGCAGGTCGCGCAGTGTCTGCGTGGTCTGCAGGATGATCGAGGCGTGGTCGGCGACGGCCGTGAGCAGCGCGACCTGCTCGGGGGAGAAGCTCTTCTCCTCGCGGTTCGCGACGAACAGCACGCCCAGCACGTCGTCGTAGGTGACCATGGGCACGCCGAGCAGCGACACGAGTCCCTCGGCCGAGACGGCGTCGTCGATGCCGGAGTCGTGGCGCTCCATGGCGTAGGCGGAGTAGTTCGCGACCCAGTGCGGCATGCGCGACTCGACGACCACGCTGGCGAGACCCCGGCCGGGCGGCACGCGCAGCGTCTGGAACGAGGCGCTCACCGATCCGCTGGTCTCGCGCACGCGCAGCTCGCGGGTGTCGGGGTCGAACTCCGACAGGTAGGCGAGGTCGACGCCCATCATCTCGTGTGCGCGCTGCACGAGGCGGGCGAGCACGGCGTCGCTGTCGCGCAGTTCGGCGAGCTCGCGCGCGCTGGAGAACAGTGCCGACAGCTCGTGCTCGCGGCGGCGCAGGCGCGACAGTTCGCGCTGCGACCGGTGCACGCGCTCGGCGATCTCGCCGGCGTCGTGATCGGATGCTCCGAGCGCGGTGAGTGCGTCGCTGACGGCCGTCGGGCCGACGAGGTCGCTGTCGTGGGCGGCGTCGAGCAGGGTGGCGATCGCCTGAGCTTTGCGCTTCATCGGCGCTCCTTCCGCGGTCGGGGGTCCGGGGATGCTGCTGACCTCAGTGTCGAGCATGGGCGCATCCTCCACCAACTCGGGGCGCGCTGTGAGTCTACGTCCGGTGCCCCACCCGGCGGATGTGTCAATCGCATACACCGCGCCGTGTTCGCTGAGTGATCCGCCCATCGTCGGCGGCGGATGCCGCTTCTAGTGTCGTCGTAGAACCGCGGCGCCGAGGATCCGGCGACCGCCCGTAGGAAAGGTCGCCGATGCCGATCAACAGCCGAATCTCAGGTCTGCGCGACCACACCCCGGTCGAGCGCCTCGCCCTCGTCGCCGACGGTGCGGGTCTGGACCCCACCGCTCTCGCGGCGCTGCACCCCGAGTCCGGTCTCTCGCTCGCCCAGGCCGACCACATGGTCGAGAACGTCGTCGGGCTGATCAGCATCCCCGTCGGCGTCGCCACGAACTTCACGATCGACGGCATCGACCGTCTGATCCCGATGGCGACCGAGGAGCCGAGCGTCGTCGCCGCGGCCTCCAACGCCGCCCGCATGGCCCGCGGGCACGGCGGCTTCACCACCTCGTACACGGGCGACGTCATGATCGCCCAGATCCAGGTGCTGGATGCCGTCGACCCGCACGGCACCCGCTTCGCCGTGCTCGAGGCCCGCGACGAGCTGCTCGCCCTCGCCAACGAGCAGGATCCGATGCTCGTCTCTCTCGGCGGCGGCGCCTTCGACATCTCGGTGCGCGTGCTGCCGACCCGCGCCGGCACCCAGGTGATCGTGCACCTGCACGTCGATGTGCGCGACGCCATGGGAGCCAACGCGGTCAATACGATGGCCGAGGCGATCGCGCCGCGCATCGCCGAGGTCGCCGGCACCCGCACGCTGCTGCGCATCCTCACCAACAAGGCCGAGCTGCGCCTCACCCGTGCCCGGGCCGTGTTCGACGCCGAACTGCTCGGCGGCCCCCAGGTGGTCGCCGACATCGTCGCCGCGAGCGCCTTCGCCGAGGCCGACGCCTACCGCGCCGCCACCCACAACAAGGGCATCATGAACGGCATCACGGCCGTCGTGCTCGCGACCGGCAACGACACCCGCGCCGTCGAGTCGGGCTGCCACTCGCACGCGGCCCGCAGCGGTGGCTACACCGCGCTGTCGCAGTTCGAGCAGGATGCCGACGGCAACCTGGTCGGCACGCTCGAGGTGCCGCTCGCGGTCGGCCTCGTCGGTGGCGCGACCCGCGCGCATCCGACCGCGCAGGCCGGCGTCAAGATGCTCGGCGTCGAGACGGCGCGCGAGCTCGCCAGCGTGATCGCGGCGGTCGGTCTCGCCCAGAACCTCGCCGCCTGCCGTGCGCTCGCGGCCGAGGGCATCCAGCGCGGACACATGACGCTGCACGCCCGGACGATCGCGGCCAGCGCCGGGGCGGAGGTCGACGAGATCGGCGAGGTCGCGGCACGCATCGTGGCCGCCCGTCGCATCCGCGTCGAGTACGCCCGCGAGGTGCTCGCCGAGCTGCGCGCCGAGACCCCCGGCGCATGACCCTCTCGGCTCCCACCCCGCGCGTGCAGCCCGAGCCGGGGCTGCCCGCCCGTGTCACCGTCTACGAGGTCGGCCCCCGCGACGGGCTGCAGGCCGAGACCGACATCATCCCCAGCTCGATCAAGGCCGAGCTGTGCCGCCGCCTCTACGTCGCGGGGACGACGAACCTCGAGGTGACGAGCTTCGTGTCGCCGGCGTGGATCCCTCAGCTCGCCGACGCGGCCGAGGTCGTCGCCGCGGTCGAGGTGCCCTCAGGCGCCCGTGCGGTCGCGCTCGTCCCGAACCTGCGCGGCCTGCAGCGTGCGGTGGATGCCGGCATCCGCGAGGTCGCGGTCGTCGTCAGCGCCACCGAGTCGTTCGCCAAAGCCAACCTCAACAACACCCGCGCCGGTGCCATCGACCGAGCGGTCGAGGTGATCGCCGCGGCATCCGCCCAGGGCATCCCCGTGCGCGGCTACGTCTCGATGGCGTTCGGCGACCCGTGGGAGGGCGCGGTCGCGACCGACGCCGTGACCGCGGCCGCCGCCGAGCTGCACGCCGCCGGTGCCCGCACGATCGCGCTCGGCGACACGATCGGGGTCGCCACCCCCGGCCTCACCACCCGCGTCGTGACCGAGACGCTGGCGGCGGGCATCCCGCTCGACGCGGTCGCACTGCACCTGCACGACACGTACGGGCAGTCGCTCGCCAACGTGCACGCCGCCCTGCGCCTCGGGGTCGCCGAGTTCGATGCCGCGGTCGGCGGACTCGGTCGCTGCCCCTACGCCAAGGGCGCGACCGGTAACCTCGCGACAGAGGACTTGGTGTGGATGCTGCACGGTCTCGGCATAGAGACCGGCCTCGATCTCCGGGCCCTCGCGGCGACGACCGAGTGGCTCTCCCGGGCCCGCGGCATCCGCGCTCCGTCGAACGTGGCACGGGCGCTCGCCGCCGCAGGACTCGACACCCCCGACACCGCACTGGAGGCATCGCAGGCATGACCGACTCCCCGCTCCCCGGCACGATTCCCGGCACCCTCCCGGCCCCCGGCTCCCTCACCGGGGTCACCGTGCTCGACCTGTCGCGCGTGCTCGCCGGACCCTATGCCGCGCAGATGCTCGCCGACCTCGGGGCGACGGTCGTCAAGATCGAGAACCCGCGCGACCCCGATGTCTCGCGCGGCTTCCCGCCCTACCTGACCCACGGCGACGAGGAGTTCAGCGCCTACTACGCGCAGTACAACCGCGGAAAGCTCGGCGTCGGTCTCGACCTCTCGTCACCCGAGGGCGTCGAGGTGCTGAAGGATCTGGTGCGCTCGGCCGACGTGCTCGTCGAGAACTTCCGCCCCGGCACGATGACGAAGCTCGGCGTCGGGTGGGACGTGCTGCACGAGATCAACCCGAAGCTCGTGTACACCGCCATCTCGGGCTACGGCCACACCGGCGCGAACACGCGTCGCCCCGCCTTCGACAACACGGCGCAGGCGGCCGGCGGACTCTGGTCGATGAACGGCTACGCCGATCAGCCTCCCGTGCGCGTGGGCGTCACGATCGGTGACGTCTCGGCCACGCTGTTCGCCGTCATCGGCACCCTCGCGGCCCTGCGGCACGCCGAGTCCACGGGCGAGGGTCAGCTCGTCGATGTGGCCCAGGTCGACAGCATCCTGGCGCTCACCGAGACCGCCGTCGTCGACTACACCGTCACCGGCAAGGTCGCGACCCCCGCGGGCAACGAGCACGCCTGGGTGCGCCCCTACGAGCTGTTCGACTGCGCCGACGGGCAGGTGTTCTTCGGCGCGTACACCGACAAGCTCTGGAACGCGAGCTGCGACCTGTTCGGCACCCCCGAGTACAAGGCCGACCCCGAGATCGACACCATGCGCAAGCGGCTCGACCAGGAGGTGTACGAGCGGCGCGTGAAGCCGATCGTCGCCGCGTGGCTCGCCGACCGCACGAAGGCAGAGCTCGAAGCGCTCGCCGGAGACGTCGTGCCGCTGACCGCCGTGAAGACGATCGCCGAGGTGGTCGACGACCCCAACACGGCCGACCGCGACATGATCGTCAGCGCCGACTACGGCGACCTCGGCGTGCTGCGCATGTTCGGTCAGCCGATCAAGCTCTCGGCCACTCCCGCGAACCCCGGCCGCACGGCCAACCGACTCGGCGAGCACGCCGACCAGGTGCTCGCCGACCTCGCAGGCTACGACGCCGACCGCATCGCCGCCCTGCGCGCCGCGGGTGTGCTGCCGTGAGCGTCGTTCGCACGGAGCACCTCTCACCCGCGACGGTCGAGGCCTATCGGGGCACGTTCGCGGCCTCCGAACCCGTGGTGCCGGCGGATGCTCCGCTCCCCGCCGCCTGGGAGGGCGTGTTCTTCCCCTTCGATGCCCCCCTCGCCGACCTGCGCCCCGACGGCACGCCCGCGCGCGACGGCGTGATCCCCGAGATCGACCTTCCGCGGCGCATGTACGCGGGCGAGACGACCGAGTTCCTACGGCCGCTGCGGCTGGGCGACGAGGTCGTGCAGACCACGCGTCTCGGCTCGGTGCTCGAGAAGACCGGCTCCCGCGGACGCCTCGTGTTCGTCGACGTCGAGCGGGAGTACGCGGTCGCCGGTATCGACGGTGCAGCCGACGGCGAGGTCGCGATCCGCAGCGTGTGGCACGACGTGTTCCTCGAAGCGGGGGATCCGGATGCTCCGGCCCGCCCGCCCCGCCCGGATCCGGATGCCGCGGCCCGCGCCGACTGGATCGACGAGGTCGTGCTCGATGCGCGCCAGCTCTTCCGGTTCTCGGCCCTCACCTTCAACACCCACCTCATCCACTACGACCGCGCCTGGGCGCGTGACGTGGAGGGCCTTCCCGATCTGCTCGTGCACGGGCCGCTCACCCGCATCCTGCTCATGGATGCCGCGCGCCGTCACGCTCCCGACCGCGTCGTCACCCGCCTCGACGTGCGGGCGATCGCCCCCGTGCTCGTGGACCGGCCGGTTCGGCTGTGCGGGAGGACGGAGGGCGGGAAGACGGATAACGCAACGACCGTCGTGACCGCGCTGGACGCCGACGATGTCGTGCTCGCCACGGCGGAGATCGTCTGGGGCTGACGCGATGCTCGGGATGTCAGCGGGGCTCGTGCGCCGCGAGGGCTTCGGCCAGCGCGTCGCGCACGGCCGTGACGGCGGCGTTGTCCCGCGACGACGAGCGGGTGGCGGCGAAGATCTCGCGCACCGGCGAGCCCGGCAGCTGACGCAGGCTCACGGTCGAGCGTCCGCCCGTCCACACCAGATCCGGCAGCATCGCCACGGCGTGACCGGCGGCCACCAGCCGCGCATGCGACACGAGGTCGGTGGCTTCGAACCGCACATCGGGTTCGAAGCCCGCCGCCCGGCACTGCTGCACGGCCCAGCGCCGCACCGCCGCCCCCTGCGGCTCGAGCACCCAGGCGCGGTCGCGCAGATCGGCGAGCCCGGTCGCCGGGTCGTCTTTCGGCACCGCGAGGCGGATCGGGTCGCGGCCGAGCAGCGTGCGATCGATCCCGTCGCTGACCTCGCGCGTGTGACCGGGGTACTGCTCGGCGACGACCAGGTCGAACGCCCGGGTCTGCAGCTCGAACAGCGCCACCTCGGGGGCGAGTTCGACCATGTCGAGTCGGAGGTCGGGCATCCGCTCCGCGAGCAGCGTCAGCGCCGGAGGCACCAGCGCCTCGGCGGCGGTCGGCATCACGGCGATGCGCACGCGCGCCGGGGCATCCTGCGAATGCGACAGCTCGGCGCGAGCCGCCTCGTCGAGTTCGAGCGCCCGTGCGGCGTGCGCGGCGAGCAGGCGTCCCTGCGCGGTGAGGCGCACCCGGCGACCATCGGGTTCGAGGAGCGCGACGCCCGCATCGCGCTCCAGCTGGGCGAGCTGCTGCGAGACCGTCGAGGGGCTGAACGACAGCGCCGCGGCGACGTCGGCGATGGTGCCGCGCAGCCCGAGCTCGTGCAGCAGACGCAGTCGGCGGAGCTCGAACATGGCACCCTTCCCAAGCATCGACAGAACCGAACAGTATCCATCGTAAAGGTTCGCTTTTCACGAACGGTAATGGGGTCTCACACTGAGAGCAGGACGCGCGTCCCGCACGCGCTCGTGAGTGAGGACCCCCAGTGATGCAGACCACCCCGCAGAGCATGCCGCAGAGCACCCCCATCCCGACCGGCAACGCCGAGCTCGCAGAGCTCGCCGATGACGCGGTCGCCCTCGTGCAGCGCTGGCTCGTCGAGAGTCGCGAGGTGCCGGCCGACACCGCCGCCAAGCGCCTCGCCGGCGTACTGAGCGACCCGAACGGCCTCGACTTCACCGTCGGATTCGTCGACGGCGTCGTGCGCCCCGAAGACCTGAAGGTCGCAGCATCCAACCTGCACGACCTCGTGCCGCTGACCCCCGCGTTCCTGCCCGCGCCGCTGCGCGGCCTGATCAAGCTCGGCGGCGCACTCGCCCCCGCCTTCCCCGGCATCGTCGTGCCGATCAGCCGTCGCGTGCTGCGCGGCATGGTGCGCCACCTCATCGTCGACGCCACCGACGCGCGCCTGGGCAAGGCCATCCGCCGCATCAAGGCGACCGAGGGCGTGCACCTCAACGTGAACCTGCTCGGTGAGGCGATCCTCGGTGAGGAAGAGGCCACGCGTCGCCTCGCCGGCACCCGTCGCCTGCTCGAGCGCAGCGACGTCGACTACGTGTCGATCAAGGTCTCCTCGACCGTCGCCCCGCACAGCCCCTGGGCCTTCGATGACGCCGTCGCGCACGCCGTCGAAGCGCTCGCCCCGCTGTACCGCATCGCCGTGAAGCGCGGCAAGTTCATCAACCTCGACATGGAGGAGTACAAGGACCTCGACCTCACGATCGCCGTCTTCACGACGATCCTCGAGCGCGAGGAGTTCCGCTCGCTCGAGGGCGGCATCGTGCTGCAGGCCTACCTGCCCGATGCCCTGAGCGCCATGATCCGCCTGCAGGAGTGGGCCGCCGTGCGCGTCGCCGACGGCGGCGCCCCGATCAAGGTGCGTGTCGTCAAGGGCGCGAACCTGCCCATGGAGCGGGTCGACGCCGAGACCCACGACTGGCCGCTCGCCACCTGGCACAGCAAGGAAGCATCGGATGCTTCGTACAAGGCCGTGCTCGACTACGCCCTGCACCCCGACCGCATCGGCAACGTGCGCATCGGCATCGCCGGTCACAACCTGTTCGACATCGCCCTCGCCTGGCTGCTCGCGAACCGTCGCGGAACGACCGAGGGGATCGAGTTCGAGATGCTGCTCGGCATGGCGTCGGCGCAGGCCACGGTCGTGCGCCGCACCGTCGGCTCGCTGCTGCTCTACACGCCGGTCGTGCACCCGGCCGAGTTCGACGTCGCGATCGCCTACCTGATCCGCCGCCTCGAAGAGGGCGCCTCGGTCGACAACTTCATGTCGGCCGTGTTCGACCTCGACACGCACCCCGAGCTGTTCGCCCGTGAGCGCGACCGTTTCCTCGCGTCGATCGCGTCGATGCCCACCGATGTTCCCGCGTCGAACCGCGTGCAGGACCGCACGCAGGCGCCGGCCGCCGCCTCGCGCGACAGCTTCGTGAACACCCCCGACACCGACCCGAGCCTCGCGGCCAACCGCGCGTGGGGCGACGGCATCCGCTCGCGCATCGCGACGTCGACGCTGGGTGAGGAGACCGTGCGCACGCACACGCTGTCGGATGCCGCGGCCCTCGACACCGTGATCGCCGAAGCCACCGCGGCCGGCGAGGCCTGGCGCGCGCTCGGCGCCGCCGGGCGCGCCGAGATCCTGCACCGCGCGGGCGACGTGCTCGAAGCACGCCGCGCCGACCTGCTCGAGGTCATGGGCTCCGAGGCCGGCAAGGTGCTCGAACAGGGCGACCCCGAGGTCTCCGAGGCCATCGACTTCGCTCACTACTACGCCGAGAGCGCGAAGCGCGCCGAGCAGATCCCCGGCGCCGCGCACCGCCCGGTCGGGCTCACCGTGGTCACCCCGCCGTGGAACTTCCCCGTCGCGATCCCCGCAGGCTCCACGCTCGCGGCGCTCGCCGCCGGCTCCCCGGTCATCATCAAGCCCGCCCGTCAGGCCCGCCGCTCCGGCGCGGTCATGGTCGAGGCGCTGTGGGAGGCGGGCGTGCCCCGCGAGGTGCTGCAGTACGTGCAGCTCGACGGGCGCGAGCTCGGAAAGCAGCTCGTCAGCGACCCCGCCGTCGAGCGCGTCATCCTCACGGGCGGCTACGAGACGGCCGAGCTGTTCCGCAGCTTCCGCCCCGACCTGCCCCTGCTCGCCGAGACCAGCGGCAAGAACGCCATCATCGTCACGCCCAGCGCCGACCTCGATCTCGCCGCGAAGGACGTCGCCTACTCGGCGTTCGGCCACGCGGGGCAGAAGTGCTCTGCCGCCTCGCTCGTGATCCTCGTGGGCACGGTCGCCGACAGCGAGCGGTTCCGCCGCCAGCTCGTCGACGCCGTCGGCTCGTACAAGGTCGGCGAGCCCAGTGACGGCTCCAGCCGCATCGGACCGCTCATCGGACCGGCCGAGGGCAAGTTGCTCCACGCCCTCACCACGCTCGAGCCCGGCGAGAACTGGGTCATGAAGCCCCAGAAGCTCGACGACGAAGGAAAGTTCTGGCGTCCCGGCATCCGCGCAGGCGTCGCCGCCGGCAGCCCCTTCCACCTGACCGAGTACTTCGGACCGGTGCTCGGCATCATGACCGCCAAGACGCTGGAGGAGGCCACCGCCCTCGTCAACGCGATCGACTACGGCCTCACCTCGGGGCTGCACTCGCTCGATGAAGACGAGATCGCCCAGTGGCTCGCCACCGTGCAGGCCGGCAACCTCTACGTCAACCGCGGCACCACGGGTGCGATCGTGCAGCGTCAGCCGTTCGGCGGCTGGAAGAAGGCGGCCGTCGGCGCCGGCACCAAGGCCGGAGGCCCCAGCTACTTGATCGGCCTGTCCGACTGGGTCGACGCCCCCATCGCGGCGGATGCCCCCACCGACGCCGTGTCGAAGGCGGCGCTCGCCGCAGCCGCCGACCTCTCCGGCGCCGACGTGTCGTGGCTCGAAGGAGCACTCTCGACCGATGTCGCCGCCTGGGCCGCCGAGTTCGGTGCCGTCGCCGACGACACGGGTCTCGAGACCGAGCAGAACGTGCTGCGCTACCAGGCCGTGCCCGTCACGGTGCGCGTCGAGGGTTCGGCTCTCGACACCGGCGAGATCGTGCGTGCGATCCGCGTGCTCGCCGCCGGCATCCGCACCGGGTCGACCGTCACCGTCAGCGCGGCGCAGGAGCTGCCGGCATCCGTCGCCTCCTGGCTGCGTCGTGCCGGCGTCACCGTCGCTGTCGAGAACGACACCGCCTGGACCGCCCGTGCCGCACGCCTGGCCTCCACCGGCGGGCGCATCCGCCTCGTGGGAGGCAGCGCCACCGACACCGCCGCCCGCACCGGCGGCTCGCCGGCCGTCGCCATCTACAGCGGAGACGTCGTCACAGCGGGCAGGATCGAGATGCTGCCCTACCTGCGCGAGCAGGCCGTGTCGGTCTCGGCCCACCGCTTCGGCACCCCGCACCGCTACGAGATCGCCGCTCTGACGGCATAGGAGACACCGATGAGGCCCAACCCCGACTACGCGTTCGACGACGCCCCTGGCATTCGCGACCTGATCCGCGAGAACCCGTGGGGCACGATCGTCAGCTTCGTGCCGGGGAAGGGCCTCGTCGCCTCCCACTACCCACTGCTCCTCGAAGAGGACGGCGACGCCGACGGCATCGTGCTCGTCAGCCACGTGGGGCGCCCCGACGAGCGCCTGCACGAGCTCGGCGCGCACGAGGTCATGGTGATCGTCTACGGTCCGCAGGGCTACGTGTCGCCCGGATGGTACGAGACCTCGCCGGCCGTGCCCACCTGGAACTTCGCGGTCGCGCACCTGCACGGCACGCCCGAACTGCTGACGGATGCCGAGAACCTGCAGGTGCTCGACCGTCTCGTCGCGCACTTCGAGAAGCCGCTGCCCGAGCCGTTCCTCATGCACCAGTCGCTGGAGAACACCGCCTACGCCGAGCGCATCGTGCACGGCACGGTCGGCTTCCGCCTGCGCGTCGACCGGTTCGAGGCGAAAGAGAAGATGAGCCAGGACAAGCCCGCCGAGGTCGTCGACCGCGTGATCGCGCATCTCGGCCAGCCCGGTCCCTACAACAATCCCCCGCTCGCGGCCCGCATGGCCCAGGTACACGGAAGAGAGGTGGGCGCATGACCGCGTTCGTCGGAGTCGCAGACATGGTGACGTGGATCGCCCGGCACGGTGCCGAGAAGATCATGGCCGAGATGGCCGACACGATCGAGGCCGACTTCCGTCGGTGGGAGTCGTTCGACAAGAGCGAGCGGGTCGCCAACCACACCCCGTTCGGGGTGATCGAGCTCATGCCGATCAGCGACCCCGACCTGTACGCCTTCAAGTACGTCAACGGCCACCCGTTCAACCCGGTGCGCGGCTTCCAGACCGTCACCGCGTTCGGCGTGCTCGCCGACGTGCACAACGGCTACCCGGTGTTCCTCGCCGAGATGACGATGCTCACGGCGCTGCGCACCGCAGCGACCTCGGCCATGGTCGCCCGAAAGCTCGCCCGCCCCGACTCCGAGGTCATGGCGATGATCGGCGCGGGCAGCCAGGCCGAATTCCAGGCGCTCGCGTTCCGTGCGGTGCTCGGCATCTCCCGTCTGCGCGTGTTTGACGTCGACGAGGCCGCCTCGGCCAAGCTGCTGCGCAACCTCGCGCCGCTCGGATTCGATGTCACGGTGTGCGCCTCGGCATCCGACGCCGCATCCGGTGCCGACATCGTCACCACCTGCACGGCCGACAAGGCCGTGGCCCAGGTGCTCACCGATGCCGACGTCGCCCCCGGCATGCACATCAACACGATCGGCGGCGACTGCCCGGGCAAGACCGAGCTCGACCCGCGCATCCTCGAACGCGGCCCCGTGTTCGTGGAGTACCCGCCGCAGACGCGCATCGAGGGCGAGATCCAGAACGTCGCCGCCGACTTCCCCGTGGTCGAGTTCTGGCGTGTGCTCAACGGCCTCGCCGAGGGGCGCACCTCGCCCGAGCAGGTCACGATCTTCGACTCCGTGGGCTTCGCGATCGAGGACTACTCGGCGCTCCGTCACCTGCGCGACAGCGTGGCCGGCACCGACCTCGGCCGCGAGATCGACCTGGTCGCCGCCCCGCAGGACCCGAAGGACCTCTTCGGATTCGCGACCTCGCCGGTCCCCGTCGCCTGAATCGTCGCCTGAACCCGTTCACCGAACAGCCGCCTCTTATCGCCGCGTGATCCGACCACCGGGAGCACCATGAGCACCGTCGCCCTCACCCTCCAGAACGTCCGCCCGTACGACGGCGGCGCACCCGTCGACGTCGTCATCCGCGACGGGGTGATCGGCGAGATCGCGCCCGCCGGCACGGTCTCCGCCGAGGGGGAGACCGTCGACGGAGGCGGGCGCTGGATCGGCCCGGGGCTGTGGGACGCGCACGTGCACTTCACCCAGCACGTGGTGCGCCGCCGCCGCATCGACCTGACCGAGACGCACAGCGCCGCCGACGTGCTCGACGTGGTGCGTCGCGCGCGCGCCGAGGGCGCCCCGCTGATCGACGGGATGCTGATGGGCTACGGGTTCCGCGACGGCCTGTGGCCGGTGCCCGCCTCGCTCGAGGCGTTGGATGCGACGGTCTCCGACATTCCGGTCGTGCTCGTGAGCGGCGACCTGCACTGCGGATGGATGAACCGCGCCGCGGCCTCTCGCCTCGGCATCGAGCTCGACGAGACCGGGCTGCTGCGCGAGGGTCCGTGGATCGAGCTGCAGCACTCGTTCGACCAGAGCGGGGCGCTGCCCTTCGACGCCTATCAGGATGCCGCGAACGCCGCGGCCGCCCGTGGTGTGGTCGGCGTGGTCGAGTACGAGAAGACCGACAACATCACCGAGTGGTCGGAGCGCACGGCCCGCGGGCTCGACGCCCTCCGCGTCGACATCGCCGTGTGGCCCGACCTGCTCGAGAGCGTGATCGCCCGGGGCGTGCGCACGGGCGACATCGTCGACGAGCGCGGCCTCATCGAGTTCGGCCGCCTGAAGGTCGTCGTCGACGGTTCGCTGAACACACGCACCGCCTGGTGCTGGGACCCGTACCCCGGCATGGACCCCGGCCACCCGCACGCGTGCGGGCTCGAGAGCGTGCCGATCCCCGAACTGCGCCGCCTGCTCACGATCGCCCGCGCCGGCGGCATCGAGGCCGCCGTGCACGCGATCGGCGACCGCGCCAACACCGAGGTGCTCGACACCTTCGAGGCGCTCGACATGCGCGGTGTGATCGAGCACGCGCAGCTCGTGCGCGACGAGGACTTCGCCCGTTTCGCGCAGCTCGGACTCATCGCGAGCGTGCAGCCCGAGCACGCGATGGACGACCGCGACGTCGCCGACCACCACTGGGCGGGCCGCACCGGCCGCGCCTTCGCCTTCGGTTCCCTGCACCGTGCGGGTGCCGCCCTGCGGTTGGGATCGGATGCTCCGGTCGCCCCGCTCGACCCGTGGGTCTCGCTCAGCGCCGCCACCGCGCGCAGCCGGGGCGACCGCGACGCCTGGCACCCCGAGCAGCGCCTTCCGCTCGACGTCGCGCTCGCGGCATCCGCCCGCAGCACGCTCGCCGTCGGCCAGCCCGCCGATCTCGTCATCACCGACGGCGACCCCTATGCCGCCGACCGCGACGAGCTGCGCGAGATGCCGGTCGCGGCCACCCTGCTCGCCGGCCGGTTCACCTGGCGCCAGATCTGAGGAGCGACATGACGACCACCCTGTTCACGAACGCGAAGGTCTTCACGGGCGAGTCCGAGACGGCGTTCGCCTCGGCCTTCCGCATCACCGACGGCCTCATCGACTGGGTCGGCGACGCCGCCGACGTCGCGGGCGAGGCATCGACCGACCTCGGCGGACGCACCGTGCTGCCGGGACTGATCGACAGCCACACGCACCCCGCCCTGATCGCGGGAACCGCTGCGGCGGCCGAGTGCTTCCCGCCCGCGGTCACCTCGCCCGATGACCTCGTGGCGGTGCTGCGCGCGCACGCCGAGTCGGTCACGGCACCGGATGCCTGGATCCTCGGGCGCGGCTTCGACGACACGAAGTTCCCCGGCGGACTCATGCCGACCGCCGCCGACCTCGACCGGGTAAGCACCGACCGCCCCGTGCTCGTGTGGCGCTGCGACGCGCACTCCGCCGTCTGCAACACCAAGGCCCTGGAGATCGCCGGCATCACGGCGGCGACCATCGACCCCGACGGTGCGCGGTTCGAACGCGACGCCGACGGCACCCCGAACGGCGTGCTCACCGAGATCGCCGCGGTTGGCGAGGTCGCCGCGTTCATCCCGACGCCGACGCGCGACGACCAGATCGCCGCCATCCTCGCGATCGGCGACGAGCTCGCCTCGCGCGGCATCGTGGCGGTCTGCGACCTGCTCTCGACCCGCATCGACGACCCGCTCGGCACCTTCCGCGCGGCCGTCGAACGCGGACTCCGCACCCGGGTGGCCCTGTACCCGGGCTGGGATCCCGCCGCACCCCTCGCCGACCTCGGCCCGGGCGACCGCGACGGGCAGATCCGCGTCGGTGGCGTCAAGGTCGTGCTCGACGGCGCCTACTCCAACCGCACCGCGTGGGTGCACGAGCCCTACCCGGAATCGTGCGACCACGGCCTGCGCCTCGTCGACGACGCCGACGTGCTCGCGGCCGGCGACTGGGCGCGCCGCAACGGCGTGCAGCTGGCCGTGCACGCCATGGGCGACCGCGCGCTCGACTGGGTGGTCGAACTGTTCGCCGACCAGGAGCCCTGGCTCGACGGCGTCCCCTCGGTGCGCATCGAGCACGCGACGATCGTGAGCGACGACTACCTCGCGCGCCTGCGCACCGCACGCATGACGTTCGGCATCGCCACGCACACGGTGTTCTTCTTCGCCGAGTACGACGGGTACGAGAAGGCGCTGCGCGCCGAGCAGGTGACGGATGCCTATCCCATCGCGCGTCTGTACGCGGGGCTCGAACCGCTCGCGCTGTCGTCGGATCGCCCCGCGACCGCGTGGAGCGGCGCCGACGACGTGATGCTCTCGGTCGAGGCCGCCGTGCGCCGCCGCACCTACAACGGCATCGACTTCGGCCCCGAGGCGGCGATCACCGTCGCGCAGTCGCTGCTGCTGTACACCGGCCGCGCCCGCCTGCTCTCGCCGCTCGAGGGCGTCGGACTGCTCGCCCCCGGATTCGACGGCAGCTTCGCCGTGCTCGAACGCGACGTGTTCACGGTGCCGGCCGACGAGATCGCCGCCGTGCGCGTCGCCGAGACGTGGATCCGCGGCGAGCGGGTGCGGTGATGACTTCCCGATTCGACAGCGCTGCCGCAGCGCTCCAGAGCGACCTCGTCGCGGTGCGGCGCGAGCTGCACGGCGCCGTCGAGGTGGGGCTCGACCTGCCCGAGACGCAGCGCATCATCCTGCGCGAACTCGACGGCCTCGGGCTGGAGGTCACGCGCGGCACCGCCCTCTCGTCGGTCACCGCCGTGCTGCGTGGCGGTCGACCGGGGCCCGTCGTGCTGCTGCGCGGCGACATGGACGGGTTGCCCATCGCCGAAGCATCCGGCCTCGACTTCGCTGCCACCTCCGGAGCCATGCACGCCTGCGGCCACGACCTACACATGGCGGGGCTGCTCGGTGCCGCACGTCTGCTCGCGGCGCACCGCGACGAGCTCGCAGGCTCGGTCGTCTTCATGTTCCAGCCGGGCGAAGAGGGGCAGGGCGGCGCGCGCGTCATGATCGACGAGGGCGTGCTGGATGCCGCGGGCGAGCGCCCCGTGGCCGCCTACGCGATCCACATGGACAGCGCCGTACCGAGCGGGCAGCTCGTCGCGCGCGAGGGCGCGATGATGGCGAGTGCCAGCGGGCTGCAGATGGTGGTGCGCGGCACGGGCGGTCATGCCGCCTTCCCGCACCTGGCGATCGACCCGGTGCCCGTGGCGGCGCAGTTGATCCTCGCCGTGCAGACCTTCGCCGCCCGCCGGCTGCCCGCCACCGACCAGGCGGTGCTGTCGGTCACGACCCTGTCGAGCGACTCCGAAGCGAGCAACATCCTCGCCGCGACCGTGAGCCTCGGCGTGAACATCCGCACTCTCTCGATGGCCACGCTCGACACCGTGCGCACCGAACTGCCCGCCCTGCTGCGCGGCATCGCCGAGGCCAACGGCTGCACGCTCGACACCGACTTCATCGCCTCGTACCCGGTGACCTACAACGACCCCGCCGAGACGCGCGAGGTGCTCACGGTGCTCGACGACATCGTCGGCCCCGAGCGCGTCACCCGCCTCGAGGCGCCGTACATGGCCTCGGAGGACTTCTCGTACGTGCTGCACGAGGTGCCGGGCACGCTCGTCTTCGTGGGGGCGGCGCCCGAAGGCCGTCCGAAGCCGTTGCACTCCGACGACGCGATCTTCGACGACGGCGTGCTCGCGCTGCAGGCGACCGTGCTCGCCGAACTCGCCTGGCGCCGCCTCGCCCGCGCCTGAGCCCGCGAAGCTGCGGGCCGGAGCCGGCCGGCGCTGCCGGGTGTAGCCTTTCGAGGTGATGATTTCGAGGAGCGCCCGTGCGGCGCTGAAGGGAGCCGCAGGCGCGCACAGCGCCGGTGGCAGAGGCTGACGATCAGCCGGAGGCGGATGCCCGTCCCCGGTGTTGCGTCGTACCCGGTGTCCGCTCGGACCCCGCCTCACCTTCTTCTCCTCCGCTCGACCGTCGCGTCGAGCCCCTCACGAAAGCATCCATTCCCATGCGTCCCATCGACGAGCGCGCCATCCGCGCCTCCTTCCGCAACGCCTCCCGCAAAGAGGTCTCCGACCTGCGCCTGCCCGCAGACTTCGCCGACATCGACTTCGACCGGATCGACTACCTCGGCTGGTCAGACCCGAAGGCGCCGCGTCGCGCCTACGTGGTCACCGAGATCGACGACCAGCCGGTCGGCGCGATGCTGCAGCAGGCCGAGCAGCGCGTGATCGCACGCGCCCAGTGCTCGTGGTGCGACGACATCACCCTGCGCAACGACGTGCAGCTGTTCACCGCCCGCAAGGCGGGCGCGGCCGGCCGCAAGGGCGACACCATCGGCACGCTCGTGTGCGCGAACTTCGCCTGCTCCGCGAACGTGCGCCGGCTTCCTCCGCTCGCCTATGAGGGCTTCGACCGCGAACTCGCGCGAGAGATGCGCATCGTTCGCCTCGGCGAGCAGGTGCGGGCGTTCCTCGGTGCGCTCGAAGCCTGACGCTCGAGACCTGAGGCTCAGTCCTCGACGTTCCCCGTCACCGTCCGCACATGGGCGGTGGCGGGGCCGGCGAGCGTGTCGGAGAGCCAGGCGAACTCGGTGAAGCTGCGGTGGCCCGGCCAATCGGCGGGCAGCATCGCCGGCGGCAGCCCCGGGTCGAGATACGGCAGGGTGCGCCAGCGGTCGATGAGCTGCACGTAGGCGGCGAACGGCTCCGCGGGCAGCGCGGTCAGCGACTCCTGGAATCGCCGGTGCTCGTCGGCGAGAGCATCCAGATCCCACCACTCGGCCGCGGCGGCGTCGAGGGTGCCCGAGGTCACCGGCATCCCCGCGGGGAACAGCGTGACCCAGCGCCGGGCGTCGACCTCGTCGATGATCTGCTCGACCTCGCCCTGCAGGTGTCCGGGGCAGATCCAGAGCGCGGGCGAGACGACTCCCGCGCCGATCCAGTGCAGACGTCGGCGCAGCTGGTGGCGCACGCTGCGCTCGGACTCGGGCATCGAGAACGAGATGAGGCACCAGGGGTCGGTGTCGTCCATCTGCCGCATCGCGAAGATGCGGCGGTCACCGCGCTGCAGCATCGGGAGGGCGGCCGGATTCAGCCGGTACCCGATCGCTCCCTCGCGTTCGGCGAGCAGCAGTCCCTTCTGCTTGAGGCGGGCGATGCCGGTCCGCGCCTGCGCGGGTGCGATGCCCAGATCGCCCGCGAGGGCGACCAGGTCGGCGGCGGAGATCCATCCGCCGAGCGGCCGCAGGAACAGTCCGACGACCGTGCGCAGCAGCGAGGCGGTGCTGCCGGGCCGCGCATCGATGTCGTCGAGCACGGCACCATCGAGCACGGCGCTCTGAGCGGCGGCAGTCATCCGCGCAGTGCGTCGCGCACCGCGATCACACCGGTGAGCGTCTCGACGTGCGAGGTGCTCAGCGGCGACAGACCCAGGCGGATGCCGTCGGGGAACCGGAAGTCGGGAATGACGCCCTCCGCCCACAGCCGCTGCGTGACGGCGCGGAAGTCGGGGTGACCGATCGTGACGTGCCCGCCGCGCAGATCCGCGTCGCGCGGGCTCAGCAGGCGCACACCGAGCGGGGCGAGTTCCTCGTCGAACGCCCGCACCGCGAAGTCGGTCAGCGTCTGCGACTTCGCCCGCACGGCGTCGATGCCCGACTGCTCGATGAGGTCGAGCATCCCCTGCATCGCCAGCATCGAGGTGACCGGCGGAGTACCGCTGAGCAGCTGACGGATGTCGGCGGACGGCACGTACTCGGGTCCCATCGCGAAGATGTCCGCGGCGCTCCACCACCCCTGGATCGGCTGGCGCAGTGTGCCCTGGTGGGCGTGGTTGAGGTACGCGAACGCGGGGGATCCCGGCCCGCCGTTGAGGTACTTGTACGTGCAACCGACGGCCATGTCGACGCCCCACGCGTCGAGCTGCATCGGGATCACGCCCGCCGAGTGGCAGAGATCCCACATCATCAGCGCACCCGAGGCGTGCACGGCATCCGTGATCGCGGGCATGTCGGCCAGCGCGCCGGAGCGGTAGTCGACGTGGCTCAACGACACGAGGGCGGTGCGCTCCGAGACGACCGCGACGACATCGGCGACGCTCACCCCGAGCACGGGGTCGGGCTCGATCCAGCGCAGCGTCATCCCGGTCTCGGCGGCGACGCCCTCGGCCAGGAAGCGGTCGGTGGGGAAATTGCCCGCCTCGATGACCAGCTCGGTGCGGGTGGCATCCGCCGCGGCGGCCGCGCGCATGAGCTTGTAGATCAGCACGCTCGTCGAGTCGGCGACGACGGTCTGACCGGATGCCGCGCCCAGCGCGACTCGACCGATGCGGTCGCCGAGCTCCATGGGCAGAGCCATCCACTGCTCGTCCCACGAGCGGATGAGGCGCGTGCCCCAGTCGTCGCGCACGAACGCCGCGAGCTTCTCGGGGATGTCGCGCAGCGGTCGGCCGAGCGAGTTGCCGTCGAGGTAGGCGTCGACGCCCGGCGCCTCGGCGAAGGCATCGAGGTGGGCGCGCAGCGGGTCGGCGGCGTCGAGGGCGCGGGCGGCTTCGAGGAGGTCGGACATGTCACACCTTCAGATCGGTCGGGGCGAGGCGGCGGGCGCGCAGGGGCTGCGCGGTCGCCGGGGATTCGCCGGGGAAGAACAGCAGCGAGGTGGCGGGATCGAGCGGATCGGCGGGGGCGAGAGCCCGCAGCACGGCGTCGTCGTCGAGTCCGGCCGCGTGCAGTGCCGCGACCTCGCTCGGGTTGAGGCCGACCGGGGTCGGGCCGTTGCCCATGTCCGTGCCGTAGAGCACGGTGCCCCCGGCCGCGTGAAAGCGCCGGACGTTGTCGAGCGCGATGGCGCGGGTATCGCCGTCGTGGATCGCGAGCGTCGAGATCCACGCGACGGATGCCGCCTGCTCGACGATCTCGTCATCGCTCAGCCGTTCGGTGAACGGCGCGTGGGCGAGGCGGGCGGCACCGAGGCGGGCGGCGCGCTGCGCCTCGCCCGGCCCCTCGGCATGTGCCACCACGCTCAGCCCGCGGGAGGCGGCGAGGGTGACGATCGTGCGGAACAGGTCGTCACCGAACACCGGCCCCGCGGTCGTGTTGGTGGCGATCTTGATGCTGTGCGCACCGGCATCCGCCATCTCGTCGACCGCGCGGGCGGCCTGCGCGGTGTCGCCGATCTCGCGGAACGACCCGTCGGGAGCCCACGTGCGGTCGGCCGGGTAGCCGCCGGGCGCCGTGAGGAAGGCACCGGCGAAATCGACGGCGATACCGGCGCCGGCGCCGGCACCGTCGGCGGCGTCGTCGGCGTCGGCGGCGAGAGCCTCGGCGAGCCGGGAGATCGCGGTGACGTTCGCGCCGAGGTCGACCACCCGGCCGAGCGTCGAGGCCGCGAGGCCCGCGACGTCGACCAGCTGCAGGTGCACGTGGTGATCGGTGAAACCGCCCGTGACGACACCGTCGAGGCGGGGGAGGCCGTCGGCCGGGGGTTCGTCGCGCAGGAGCATCCGTCCGTCGACGAGGTCGACCACGCCCTCGCGCCACTCCTCGCCGTCGAAGAAGGTCGCGGAGTTCATCAGCTGCCGAGCTCGGTGCGCACCGTGTACAGCTCGGGGAAGAACGTCAGGTCGAGGGCCCGCTGCAGGAAGCCGACGCCGCTCGAACCGCCGGTGCCGACCTTCATGCCGATCGTGCGGGCGACGGTCTTGAGGTGGCGGAAGCGCCAGAACTGGAAGTTGTCCTCGAGGTCGACGAGGTCTTCGCACGCCTCGTAGAGATCCCAGTAGCGGCTCGGGTCGACGTAGATCTCGCGGATCGCGGGCACCAGTGCGGCGGTCTCGCGGTAGGGCTCGCGCACGTCGCGGTCGAGGATCTCGACCGGGATCGGCAGGCCGCGGCGCGAGGCGTAGCGCAGGAACTCGTCGTAGAGGGTCGGCTTCTCCCACTCGGCGGTGAGGAGGGCGAGGTTCGCGGGGTGGTCGCGGAAGACGCTGAGCATCTTCTCGTTCTTGTTGCCGAGGGCGAACTCGACCGCGCGGTACTGCACCGACTGGAAGCCGGACGAGTTGCCCAGCGCACCGCGGAACTGCGCGTACTCGGTGGGGGTGAGGGTGGCGAGCACCGACCACTGCTGGGTCATGACGTCTTGGATGCGCTTGACGCGCGCGACCCGCTTGAGGGCTTCGCGCAGGTCGTCGCTGGCGAGCAGCTCGCGCGCCGACGAGAGCTCGTGCAGCAGCTGCTTGAGCCAGAGCTCGGTGGTCTGGTGCTGGATGATGAACAGCAGCTCGTCGTGGTGCTCGGGGACGCTCACCGGATTCTGCGCCGTGAGCAGCTGGTCGAGCGACAGGTACGACCCGTAGGTCATGCGCCCGGACAGGTCGGTGACGATGCCCGCTTCGAGTGCGCGCTCGTTCTCGGTGTGATCCGTGCTCATGGCGGGGTGTCCTCTGGCCTCGGGTGATTCGGTTCGTGCTCGGGTGCTCGCCTCGTGCTCGGTGGGTTCCGATGTCTTCCGATGCGTGCGGCGAGTCCGATAAATATATAACAATCGTGCCGCCCGTCACAATGGTGAAATGTTCGCGCGTGCGTTCGGTGGGGGAGCCGGGCGCCGGTACCGTCGGGGTATGGGTGACAGCATCGATGCGCGTTCTTTCACGCGCCAGGACCGCACGCAATTCCGAGCCAAGACTCAGCGCTGCCTCGATGCTCTCGGAGTGATGCTCGCCGACGGCGACTTCGAGGTCGAGGCCCCGCAGCTCGGTCTCGAGATCGAACTCAACGTCGTCGATGAGCGCGGCGACCCCGCCATGGCGAACGACGCCGTGCTCGAGGCCATCGCATCGCCGGCGTTCCAGACCGAGCTCGGCCGGTTCAACGTCGAGATCAACGTCGCTCCGCGGCCGATCGACGGCATGCACATGCAGGAACTCGAGGCGTCGTTGCGCTCCGCGTTCGCTGCGGCCGACGAGCGCACACGCACGACCGGATGCCGTCTCGCGATGATCGGGATGCTGTCGACGCTGAACGAGCACCACTTCACCGAGCGGTGGTTCTCGGAGGACCCCCGCTACAGCCTGTTGGGGCAGCAGATCCTCGCCGCACGCGGGGAGGACATCGAGCTGCGGCTCGAGGGGGCGCCCCTCGCCGAGGGGATGAGTGCGGAGAATCTCGACATGGTGTGCGAGACGATCCTTCCGGAGGCGGCGTGCACCTCGGTGCAGCTGCACCTGCAGGTGGCGCCGGAGTCGTTCTCCTCCTACTGGAATGCGGCCCAGGCGATCGCCGGCGTGCAGGTGGCGCTCGCCGCGAACTCGCCGTTCTTCGCGGGCAAGGCGCTCTGGCACGAGACGCGCATTCCGATGTTCGAGCAGGCGACCGACACGCGGCCGCTCGAGCTGAAGAACCAGGGCGTGCGCCCGCGGGTGTGGTTCGGCGAGCGCTGGGTGACGTCGATCTTCGACCTGTTCGAGGAGAACTCGCGGTACTTCCCGGCCCTGCTGCCGGCCGTGTCCGACGAAGACCCGTTCGAGGCGCTGGCTGCGGGGGTCGCGCCGTCGCTGTCGGAGCTGCGCATGCACAACGGCACCGTGTACCGCTGGAACCGCCCGATCTACGACACGGTCGGCGATCGCCCGCACCTGCGGTTGGAGAACCGGGTGCTCCCCGCGGGGCCGAGCATGATCGACGTGCTCGCGGATGCGGCGTTCTACTACGGGCTCGTCCGCACGCTCGCCGAGGCCGAGCGGCCGCTGTGGACGCAGATGTCGTTCGATGCCGCGCGCGAGAACCTCTCCGTTGCTGCCCGCGACGGCATCGAAGCGCGGCTGTACTGGCCGGAGCTCGGGTGGATCAGCCCGCGCGAGCTCGTGCTGCGCCGGTTGCTTCCGGCCGCGGCCGAGGGGTTGGATGCGTACGGCGTCGATCCGTCGGTGCGCGACCGGTACCTCGGCATCATCGAGCAGCGTTGCCTGACCGGCCGCAACGGCGCGGTCTGGCAGCGCGAAGACGTCGTGGCGCGCGAGCGGGCGGGCGCGACGCGCACGGAGGCGCTGCACGGCATGCTCGAGGCCTATCTCGAACGGATGCACGCGGGCGAACCCGTGCACACCTGGGAGCACTGACCCCGGCGGTGCCCACCGGCGCGGTGCTCAGAGTCGTCGCGCTCACAGGCGTGGTGCGCGCGGCGGGGGAGTGCGGCGGGTGCCGGGGGTGCCGGATGCCTCGAACGCCGCCGCGAGCTGCAGCAGCCGGGTGTCGTCGTAGGCGCGACCGGCGAAGGTGAGCCCGATGGGCATGCCGATGTCGGAGAGGAGCCCCATCGGCACGGTGACGGTCGGGATGCCGAGGTGCCGGATGGCGAGGTTGCCGTTGGCGATCCACGTGCCGTTGCGCCAGCCCAGGTCGGCCGAGGCCGGGTTCACGTCCATGTCGGCGGGCCCGATGTCGGCGACCGCGGGGAAGACGATCGCGTCGAGGCCGAGCACGTCCATCCACTGCTCCAGGTCGACGTGCCGCGTCTGTTCGAGGCCACGGAGTCCCTCGGGCAGTTCGGGCATGCCGTCGATTCGCGCGTCGGGGTGCGCGCGCACCCAGTCGGGGTATTCGGCGATGTCGTCGTCGAAGCCGGTGTAGCGGTCGGGCAGCGCCCCGTCGGGGTGGGGGAAGATCGTCGCCCCATCGATATCGGCCAGCGTGTGCAGGGCCGGGTCGCCGTTCGCCTGCAGGAAGTCCTCCCACGCCCAGGCCGACAGATCGACGATCTCGCGACGCAGGTAGTCGGGCGAGACGATTCCGCGGGTGGCGATCGTCGGGGCGCCCGGACGATCGCCCTCGTAGTTCGAGACGACGGGGAAGGGCACCTCGAAGACGGTTGCCCCCGATGCTTCGAGGTCGCGCCGCGCCGCCTCCCACCGCTCGATGACCGATGCGCGAGTCTCGATGCGCTGCCCGGTCGGCCCCCCGACGCCCGGGTGCTCACCGGTGCCGGCGTCGGGGTCGGCGTTGATGTACATGCGCGGGATGCCGATGCGGGCGCCCGCGAGCGCCCCCGGGCTCGCACCGGACGTGCGGACGAGGGTCGGATACGACGGCGGGCGCACGGCGGATACCGCGGGGAGTTCGACCCACGGCTGGGTGCGCCAGAAGTCGCCGCGGGTCTCGGGGTCGTCGGCGACGATCACGTCGAGCACTTCGAGCAGGTCGGCCATCGTGCGCGTGTGGGGCACGACGACGTCCATCGTGGGCACGAGGGGCCAGTTGCCGCGCACCGAGATCACGCCGCGCGAGGGGGTGTAGGCGCACAGCGCGTTGTTGGTCGCGGGGCCCCGGCCGCTCGACCAGGTCTCTTCGCCGAGGCCGAAGGCGGCGAAGCTCGCGGCGGTGGCGGTGCCCGAGCCGTTCGACGACCCGGAAGCGAAGGGTGCGGTCAGCCAGTCGGCGTCGTACGGACTCTCAGCGCGGCCGTACACCCCGCGCTGCATCCCCCCGTTCGCCATCGGGGGCATGTTGGTGAGTCCGAGGCAGATCGCCCCTCCCGCGCGCAGGCGCTCGATCGTGAAGGCGTCGCGCTGTGCGGTGAGATCGGCGAAGGCCGGGCTGCCCGCCGCGGCGGTGAGGCTGCGCACGAGGTAGCTGTCCTTCGCGGTGTAGGGGATGCCGTCGAGCGGTCCCCGCACCGCGCCGCGGGCGCGGCGCTCGTCGGATGCAGCGGCTTCGGCGCGAGCATCCGGATTCGCCACGACGATCGCGTGGAGCGCCGTCGCCGTGCCGGGAGCGTCGTAGGCGGCGATACGGGCGAGGTAGGCGTCGACGAGTTCGACGGCCGTGGCCGTTCCGTTCTCGAGCGCCCGCCGCAGCTCGGCGATCGACGCCTCGACGACGTCGATCATGCGCGCGTGCCGGTCGCGCTCGCCGTCGGGAGAGCGGGCTGCTGCTGCGTGATGCAGTGGATGCCGCCGCCCCGGTCGAACAGCGGACGCGCGTCGACCGTGACCACGCGGCGCCCGGGATAGGCCTCGGCGAGGATCTCCCGGGCCGCGGCGTCTGCGCTGTCGTCGCCGAACCCGCACGCGACGACGCCGTCGTTGGTGACGAGGTGGTTGACGTAGCTCCAGTCGACGAAGCCCTCGTCGTCGCGCAGGGTGGAGGGCGCGGGCAGGCCGATGACCTCGAAGCGACGGCCCGCGGCATCGGTCTGCTGCTCGAGGAGAGCGCGGAGGTCACGCGTCACCGCGTGATCGGGGTGCTCGGGGTTCTGCTGGTCGTGCAGCAGCAGCCGGCCGGGGGAGACGATCGTCGCGACGATGTCGACGTGCCCGTTGGTGCCGAAGTCGTCGTAGTCGCGCGTGAGTCCGCGCGGCAGCCAGACGGCTTTCGTCGCGCCGATCGTGCGCAGCATCTCGGCCTCGACGCGCTGCCGGTCGGCGTAGGGGTTGCGTCGCGGATCGAGCTGCACGGTCTCGGTGAGCAGCACCGTGCCCTCGCCATCGACGTGGATGCCGCCGCCCTCGTTCACCAGGGCGGAGCTGACGAGCTCGGCGCCGACCGCTCCGGCCACCAGGCGAGCGTGCTGGCCGGCGTGCGTCCACTCCGACCACGCGGGGGCGCCCCAGCCGTTGAAGATCCAGTCGACCGCGCCGAGGACTCCCGGGCGCTCGTCGTCGATCACGAACGTGGGGCCGGAGTCGCGCATCCAGAACTCGTCGACCGGCGCCTCGACGATCTCGACCGCGCTGCCGAGCATGCGGCGGGCGCGCTCGCGCTCGGAGGGATCGACGACCATCGTGACCGGCTCGAACTCGGCGACGGCGTGCGCGACGGCCGTCCAGGTGGCGTAGCCTTCCTCGCGTTCGGCCGCGCTCTCGCCGAGAGTCTGCCCCTCGACGGGGAACGCCATCCAGGTGCGGTCGTGGCGGGCGGTCTCAGCAGGCATGCGCCAGGTCATCGAGATCTCCTTGCGGTGGATCGGTTATTGAACATGCGATCAATAGGTGTTACGGTAACTCCTGATGAACACCACGTCAAGAGCCACGAGTCCCCGACGCATGTCGCCGGAGCAGCGCGATCGCTCGATCCTCGAGGGGGCGATCGGCCTGGCCCGCGAGAGCGGCCTCGAGAGCCTCAGCGTGCGCGCGGTGGCCGCCAAGGTGGGGGTTACTCCGGCTCTCGTTGCCCACTACCGCCCGGGCATGGACACGTTCCTCGCCGAGGTCTTCGGCGTGATCGTCGCGGCCGAGCGCGACGAGGTGCTCGCCGACTTCGATCCCGCGCTCGGGGTGCGCGCCAATCTGCTCCGCATGGTCGAGACGCTCCTCGACGGCGAACGGCACGACGTCACGCTCGTGTGGGTGCAGGCGTGGGCGCTGGGCACCCGCAACGAGGCGCTCGCCGCGCGCGTGCGCTCCGAGATGGACCTCTGGCAGAGCGCCATCGAAGAGCACCTCGCCCGCGCGGTCGCCGCGGGTGAGCTCGCCTCCTCGCGCACCGACACGGCGGCCTGGCTCCTGCTCGCGATGATCGACGGCATGAACGCCCATTCGCTCGTCAAATGGGCACCGCACGACCGGGTCGAGCTCGCACGCCGCACGCTCTCCGCGGCGCTCGACCTGCCCACCGAAGCATCCGAAGCATCCGAATCCTCCTCCCTCTCCCACACATAAGCCTCCCGAAAGTTAGGAACGCCCATGGATGCTGTGCGCATGCACGCGGCTTCGCCCGAATCCTCCGCGATCGTCGATGCGGTGCTCGAATACTCGCGTCGGCGCATGCTCGCCGCCGACGTGCCGCTCGACAAGCCGCAGACCGAGGCCGAGCTCAAGCGTCTCCTGGGCGGCGCGACGATCACCGACGCCGGGCTCGGCGCTCCGCGTGCGCTGAGCGTGTTCGAGCACATCCTGGCGCCGGCGTGCCTCACCACCAGCCATCCGCTGTATCTGTCGTTCATCCCGACGGCGCCGACCACCGCGGCGATCGCGTTCGATCTGGTCGTCTCGGCATCCGGCCTCTACGGCGGCAGCTGGCTCGAAGGCGCGGGAGCCGTGCACGCCGAGAACGAGGTGCTTTCGTTCCTCGCCGCCGAATTCGGCATGCCGGCCAGTGCGGGTGGCGTGTTCGTGCAGGGCGGCACGATCGGCAACCTGTCGGCACTGGTGGCCGCCCGCGAAGCTGCGAAGGCGCGCCTGCTCGACGCGGGCAAAGAGCTGCCGCGGCGCTGGAAGATCGTCTGCAGCGTCGAGGCGCACTCGTCGAACAAGTCCGCCGCGAAGGTCATGGATGCCGACGTGCTCCTGGTGCCCGCGGGTGACGACGGGGTGCTGCGGGCCGATGCGGTGCGCGAAGCCCTGGCCGAGCACGGCGACGAGATCTGCGCGGTCGTGGCGACGGGCGGGTCGACGAACTTCGGCATCGTTGACGACATCGCCGGCATCGCGGCGCTGAAAGACGAGTTCGAGTTCTGGCTGCACATCGACGGCGCCTACGGTCTCACCGCAATGCTGTCGCCCGAGGCCCGGTCGATCTTCGCGGGCGTCGAGCGTGCCGACTCCGTGATCGTCGACCCGCACAAGTGGCTGTTCGCCCCGTTCGACTGCTGCGCCCTGATCTACCGCGAGCCCGAGGCCGGGCGACGCGCGCACACGCAGCACGCCGAATACCTCGACACGCTCACCGACGGCGACGACTTCAGCCCGTCGGACTACTCGATCCAGCTCACGCGGCGCCCGCGCGGCCTGCCGCTGTGGTTCTCGCTCGCCACCTACGGCGTCACCGCCTACCGCGAGGCCGTCGGTGCCACCATGGCGCTCACGCAGCGCATCGCCGAAGAGATCCGCTCCCGCCCCGAGCTCACCCTCGTGCGCGATCCGCAGCTGTCGGTCGTCGTGTTCGAGCGCGACGGCTGGGAGCGCGCCGATTACGACCGCTGGTCGGCAGCCCTTCTCGATACGCAGCAGGCCTTCGTGGTGCCGAGTTCGCATCGGGGCCGCCCGAACACGCGCTTCGCGATCCTCAACCCGCTCACGACGTTCGAAGACCTCGTCGGCATCCTCGACACGATGGTGTGAGTCAGGACTGCTCGCGGTCGCGCCGGCCACCAACCCTCAGCGCGTGGTGTGCGCGTCCAAGAACTCGATGGTCTTCTGCAGCGCGGTCTGAGCATCCGGCAGGTCGAGGTGGAACTGATACTCGTGCGGCAGCTGGGGTTCGTGCGGTGCCGGCCAGAACTGGGTCGTCACGTCGACGCCGAGTTCGTCGAGGCGCTGTGCCATCGGGATCGACTGCAGCCAGGTGAGGCCGTCGCCGTTGCCGCCCGAGATGTACGTCGTCGGGAAGTCGGCCGTCACCCAGTCGACGGTCGACATGGTCGCGCCGGTCGAATCCTCGGCCCACGTCTTGGTGCCCGAGTACGCCCACATGGCCGACTTGAATCCCCAGCCGGCGATGCCGTCGAGCTGGGCGAGAGCGGCCAGGTCGTAGACGCCGCAGTTGAGCACGGTCGCGATCAGCTGGTCCGCCTTCAGCGAGGGCGTGATGTCCATGATCTCGGCGTAGTCGGAGCTGGAGATGAGGGTGGCCATCTGGCTGGCGAGCTGCGCTCCGGCCGAGTCGCCCGCGAGCACGATCTGCGTGGGATCGACGCCCAGTTCATCGGCGTGCTCGTCGATGTAGGCGAGGGCGTCGTTGAGCTGGTTCACGGCCAGGGGGTACACGCCCTCCGGGCCGATCGTGTAGTTCACGCCGATGGTGGTGTAGCCCTCGGCGGCGAGGATGCGCAGGTACGGGTCGACGTTCTCCTTTGACCCCGAGATCCAGGCGCCGCCGTGGATCCAGACGATGGTCGGCAGGGGGGCGGTGGCGGATGCCGGCGAGAAGACGTCCATCGTGGTGTCGGCTCCGCTGTCGCCGTACGCGACATCGAGCTGCTCGGTGAGCTTCGTGTCGGTGACGTACTTGTCCATCTCGGCGGCAGTCTCGTCACCGCCCTTGGTGAACACCGCGCGGATGAGCATCGCCGAGGGCCAGGGGGTGATCGATCCGATGATCGCGACGATCGCGGCCACCCCCACGACGCAGGCGACGGCGACCTTCGTGCGGTGCCACGGACGTCGGGCCTTCTTGGTGCGGTGCAGCTCGGCCTCTGGTTCGCGCGCGGTCATATCGCCCCTCTCTCTGCGCACCAGTGTGGCAGTATTCCGGTCGCCGCCGCACGCGGGGGACATCATCGAGTGGTTCGCGCGCACCGGTGCGGCACTCCGCCGTCTGCATGGCCTGGACTCAGTCCGACAGCCCGGCGATGAGACGGCGCAGGCCGTAGTCGAACGCCTGACCGACGTCTCCGCCCAGGCGGAACGCTCCCGCGAGTTCCATCTGCAGGAATCCGGTGGCCCAGGCGGTGAAAAGGCGGGCGGCGTCGAGCGCGTGATCCTCACCGACGAGCTCGGCCGTGGCGCGCAGGATCGGCGCCGACGAGCGGTTCAGCGATTCCTGCGAGACGGATGCCGTGAACAGCAGTCGGAAGCCGTGCGGATGCTCGTGCGCGAAGGCGCGATACACCGCGGCGAGCTCTGCGAGGTCGGTACCCGCGGCGCCGAGTCGGGCGGTGAGGTCGTCGACCGATGCCTCCGCGACGGCGGAGAGGAGTGCGTCGCGGTCGCGGACGCGCTTGTAGAGCGACGGGGCGCGCACGCCGACCCGGGTGGCGACGGCCTGCATGGTGAGGCCCGCGGGGCCGGCGGTCTCGAGGATCTCGCGCCCTGCGGCGACGATCTCCTCGGTCGAGGTGCGCTCGGGTGTCGGCATGCCGTCTCCTTGATAGCTATTGACAATAGCCATGATAGCTACGTATCGTAGCCAACGCAAGGCTAGCCAATGCAACGCCTCGAAAGGACATCCCATGAAGCTCGCGCCGCACCTGCACCGCCTGGGCAACGACATCGTCGCCTCGTATCTCGTCGACCTGCCCGAGGGCATCACGCTCGTCGACGCCGGGCTGCCGGGCCACTGGCGCGACCTGCACCGCACGCTCGATGAGATCGGCCGGCCGCTGTCCGACGTGCGCGGGCTCGTGCTCACCCACGGCGACGGCGACCACATCGGCTTCGCCGAGCGGCTGCGGCGCGAGACCGGCGTACCGGTGTTCATCCACGCGGCCGATGCCCACCGGGTGCGCACGGGAGAGAAGCCGAAGACCCCGATGGGGCCGGCCCGCGTGGGGCCCACCCTCGGCTTCTTCGCCTACGGCATCCGCAAGAACGCCCTGCGGACCCCGCACGTGGCCGAGGTGCGCGAGGTCGCAGACGGCGATGTTCTCGACCTGCCCGGCGCACCCGTCGTGATCGCGATGCCGGGGCATTCGCCGGGCAGTATCGCCGTGCACATCCCCGCGGCCGACGCCGTGTTCGTCGGCGACGCCCTCACCACCCGCCATGTGCTCACCGGTCGTGTCGGCGCGCAGCCGGCTCCGTTCACCGACGAGCCGGCCGAGGCGCTCGCATCGCTCGACAGGCTCGCCGCCGTCACCGCGTCGTGGGTGCTGCCCGGGCACGGCGCACCCTGGCACGGGTCTCCCGCCGACATCGCGGCGGCTGTCCGGGCATCCGCCTGACGACTCAGGCTCGACCCTCAGCGCCCCGCCAGCACCGTGGCCGTGTCGCTGATCGTGATCTGGGGCGGATAGAGCCCCATCACCTGGATCGCCGCGGCATGATTCTCGGCCGTCGATCCCGCGCAGGCGTCGGCGGCGACGGTCACGTGCGCCCCGGCATCCGCGGCGGCCAGGGCGGTCGAGATCACGCAGCAGTCGGTCGAGACTCCGGCGAGCACGACGTGCGCGCCGCGTCCGACGGTCCGCTCGATCTCGGCGCCCCACTTGCCGAACGTGGGCAGATCGAGGGTCGGATGCGGCGACAGGTCAACCGCGCCGGGCGCCAGGTCGAACAGCGGATCGCTCGGTGGCTGGTCGGCGAACGGCCACGCGGCGAAGTAGGCGCCCCACGATGTCGAGCGATCGGCGGTCGGCATCCAGCGGGTGACGAGCACGCGCTCGCCGAACGCCTCGGCGAGAGTGCGGATGTGCGGCATCGCGTCATCGAAGAACGGCGAGCCCCAGGCCGAGTCGGGCGAAGCGAAGATCGCCTGCGGGTCGATCACCACCAGCCACGGCTCGGTCCCGGAGTCGTCCTCGGTCCCTGAGCCGTCCTCGGTCCCTGAGCTTGCCGAAGGGCTCACGCCTGCTCCTGCCGCCGGATCTTGCCCGCCCGCGCGAAGTACGTCACCACGAACGACAGCACGAGGGCGAAGAAGACGCCGAGGTTGGCGTAGGCCCAGTCGCCGTCGGTGCCGCCGACGAGGAACAGCAGGTAGCCCTGCCAGTTGTTCCACGGGGCGGCGTCGGCGAAGCCGTTGAGCACGAGGCCCCAGCCGATGACGCTGGTGACGACCATTGTTGCGATCGAGATCCAGTCCCAGGAGCCGTAGCGTCCGTTCGCGTCGAACAGCGCCTCTTCGTCGTAGTCCTTCTTGCGGCGTAGGATGTCGGCGATCAGGATGCCCGCCCACGACGCCAGCGGCACGCCCAGGGTGATCAGGAAGCTCTGGAACGGGCCGAGGAAGTCGGTCGCGAAGAACACAACGAAGATCGTGCCGATGGTGAGGATGACCCCGTCGATCGCGGCCGCCGACGGGCGGGGGATGCGGATGCCGAGGCTGAGCAGGGTGAGACCCGACGAGTAGATGCCGAGCACGGCGCCCGAGACGAGGGCGAGCACCGCGGTCAGCAGGAACGGCACCAGCACCCACCCCGGGAGGATGGTGGCGAGCGCGCCGATCGGGTCGGCCTGAACGGCGGCGAAGAGGTCGTCGTTGGAACCTGCGAGCAGCAGGCCGAACACCACGAGGATGACGGGGGCGACCGAGCCGCCGATCGTGTTCCAGGCGACGATCGCTCCGTCGGATGCCGTGCGCTTCTGATAGCGCGACCAGTCGGCGGCGATGTTGATCCAGCCGAGGCCGAATCCTGTCATCACCATCACGAGGGCGCCGATCACCTGGCCGATGCCGCCGTCGGGGCGGGCCAGCACGGCGGCGATGTCGATGCTGGGGGCGGCGAGTATCACGTAGAGGATCGTCACGGCGCCGGTGAGCCAGGTGAGCACCGACTGCATCTTCATGATCGTGTGATAGCCGAGCACGGACGCGGCGACGATGAGCACCGCGACGATGATGGTCGCGATGATCTTGAGCGCGATGCTGTCGCCGTCGCCGCCGAGCTGCGTGATGACGGTGGCCGTGGCCAGCACCGCCATGATCGCCAGGAACGTCTCCCAGCCGATCGACGTCAGCCACGAGACGATGCCCGGGACCTTCTGCCCGTGCACGCCGAACGCCGCTCGTGAGAGCACCATGGTCGGTGCGGATCCGCGCTTGCCAGCGATCGCGATGAGGCCGCAGAGCAGGAACGACACGACGATGCCGATGACCGAGACGAGAGTCGCCTGCCAGAACGAGATGCCGAAGCCCAGCACGAACGACCCGTACGACATGCCGAACACCGACACGTTCGCCGCGAACCACGGCCAGAACAGGTCTCGCGGCTTGGCGGTGCGGTCGGATTCGGGGATGATCTCGATGCCAGCGCGCTCGATGAGACCCGGCTTGTGCTCGACGAGATCGGTCTTGCTCTGTGTCATTCCCTCATCCTGGCACCAGCGGCCGCCGGACGGGCGGAAAAAGACGCCTCAGGCGCGGAAGAACGCCTCCGCCGTGCGGGTCAGGTCGTGCAGGTCCGAGACGCCGGCGAGCTCGCGTGCGGAGTGCATCGACAGGATCGGGATGCCGACATCGACCGTGCGGATGCCGAGGCGGGTCGCCGTGATCGGCCCGATCGTCGAGCCGCACGGCACGGTGTTGTTCGACACGAACTCCTGCGTGCGCACGCCGGCCCGCTCGCACCAGGCGTGCCAGGCGGCGGTGCCGAGAGCATCCGTGGCGTAGCGCTGGTTGGCGTTGAGCTTGAGGATCGGGCCCGAACCGAGCACCGGCTGAACGACCGGATCGTGCTTGGCCGCGTAGTTCGGGTGCACGGAGTGGCCGACGTCGCTCGAGAGGCACCACGACGAGGCGAACGCCCGGCGGCGCTCGGAGGCGTCGGCGCCCAGGCCGTCGGAGATGCGGCCGAGGATGTCTTCGAGGAAGGGGCCACCGGCGCCGGATCGCGAGTTCGAGCCGAGTTCCTCGTGGTCGAAGGCGGCGAGCACCGCGATCGGGGCGCCGGCTTCGGGCTGGTGCGCGGCGAGGGCCACGACGCCCGCGTGCACCGAGGCGAGGTCGTCGAGACGGCCCGAGGCGAAGAACGCGTCGTCCTTGCCGAAGACGGCGCCGCGCGCGGTGTCGGCGATCACGACGTCGTAGCCGCGGATGTCGGCGGCATCGACGTCGGCGGATGCTGCGAGCTCGCCGAGCACGTCGGCCTCGCTCGGATCGCCGAGACCCCAGACCGGCTGCGTCTCGACCTGCTTGTCGAGGGCGAGGCCGCTGTTGGCGTTGCGGTCGAGGTGGATCGCCAGTTGGGGGAGCCGCAGGAGTGCGCCGGTGTCGGCGAGGACGACGCGGCCCTCGGTCAACGCCAGGCGACCGGCGAGACGCAGCTCGCGGTCGAGCCACGAGTTCAGCAGGGGTCCGCCGTAGACCTCCACGGCCGCCTGCAGCCAGCCGCGCGAACCGGTGGTCGGCTGCGGCTTGAGCTTGAATCCGGGGGAGTCGGTGTGTGCGCCGAAGATGTGCGCGGGAGTGGTGGGCGAAGCATCCGCCGGCACGATCCATGCGATCGCGGCGCCGTCGCGCACCACGACGTAGCGGCCACCGGGCTGCGCAGGCCACGCGTCTTCCTCGTTCAGGCGCGTGAAACCGGAGTCTTCGAGGCGGCGGGCGATCTCGGCAGCGGCGTGGTAGCTCGAGGGGGAGACGGCGACGAAATCAGCGAGGTCCTCGGCGTGAGCGAGTGCGACCGGAGTGACGGGCATGGGGGCCTTCCTGCAGACGGGCGTCCTTCGAGCGTACCCGCGCCGCGGGGCTCAGCCTGCCGGAGGGGCGCCGTGCGGCGTCTGGTTGTCGTGTTGGCTGTGGTCTTCGTGTTGGCTGTGGTCTTCGGTGTCGGGTTCCGCCCGCGCGAGGTCGGCGGCCTCTTCCTCCGGGCGCGGCGGGATGGTCTCGTCGACCTCGAGTTCGGGGATCGTGGGGTCGTCGGCGCTCGGCTGGTAGTCGTGAGCGGCCTGCTGATCGGATGAAGACACGGAGGCTCCTTCTGTCGGATGCTTTCTCTGTCGGATGCTGTCGCCAGCCTAGGCCGGGCGTGGTGGCCAATCGTTCACATCGTGGGGGTAGGGTGCGAGGCGATAGCGCCTAGGGTTCCGGGGTTCGCCCGACTGGTCCGAGCGGCGCCACGGTCCGCCTCCGCAGGCGAGCCGTCATCTGACAGGACAAAAGCCCGGAGGAACCCGTTCGACGCGCCCGCGTCGGACCGAAGGGTTCCCGCATGTCCACTCTCGCCTTCGCCCTCGTCATGGGGGCCGCCCTCGCGCACGCCGGGTGGAACATCATCGCCCACGGCATCAGTCGCGCGGGCATGCCGTTCCTGTGGTGGGGCGCGGTGAGCAGCACGGTCGTGTGGGTGGGGGTGATTCCCTTCACCGGGGGGGGGGGGGGGGGGCTGGGCCGGGCGGACGTGGGGTCGTTCCTGCTCGGGGTCGGAGTCTCGGCGGTGCTGCACGTCGTCTACATGTTCGTGCTGCAGCGCGGATATCAAGAGGGCAACCTCTCGACCGTCTACGCGACGGCCCGTGGCACGGGGCCGTTCCTGTCAGTGCTGATCGCCGTGCTGCTGCTCGGCGAGCGGCCGTCGATGCTGGCCCTGATCGGCGTCGCCGCGGTGATCGCGGGTGTCGTCGCGATCGGGTTGGTGGATCGGGGGCGGGGCGGTTCGTCGCGGCGACGTCTCGACCCCGGACTGGTCTTCGGAGTGCTGACGGGCATCGCGATCGCGATCTACACGATCTGGGACCCCCATGCGGTGCGCACCTGGGGTCTGTCGCCGGTGGCGTTCATGGTCGGGACGACTCTGCTGCAGGTGCCGTTCTACTCGGCGGCCGTCGGGTTCGGTGCCGGTGCCTCGGATCGTTGGGCGGCGGTGCGGATGCTCGGGCGCACCCAATGGCGCAGGATTCTGGCATTCGGGGTGCTGTCGCCGCTGTCGTACATCCTCGTGCTCACGGCGATCCAGCTCGCGCCCGTTGCTCTCGTCGCGCCGTTGCGCGAGGTGAGCGTGGTGCTCGTGAGCCTATTCGGGGTGGTGGTGCTGCGGGAATCGCGTCCGGGGTGGCGGGTGGCGGCATCGTTGGTCGTCGTGGGCGGGATCGTGCTGCTGGCTGTGTGAGGGGGCTTGCGGCGTGGGCTGGACTGTTTCTGCACGGGTGGGGGTCGTTTCGGGGTTGTCCACTGTTTGTGGGGATATCGTTTCTGACCTGGGGTTTGCAGGTCGGAATGTCGGTGGTTGCGTGTTGACTTCGGGGTATGAAGAACGTCGCGGATGTGCTGGGTCGGATCGTCGCCGACCTCGATCTGCTGCTGCGCGCGGATGCTTCGTCGGCGGGGTTTTCGGATGCCGAGGCGATGCGGGTTCTTCGTGTCGCGGGTGAGGTGCAGCGGCGCGTCGATGCGGTGATCGTCGAGACGGTCGCATCCGTCGATTCGCGTCCGGTCGGGGCGGGAGAGGTGACGTTCGCGGGAGGATTCGGATGCCGCACGATGAACGAACTCCTCCAACGCGTGCTGCGGACCGATGCCGCCGGGGCCGCGCGAGTCGTGAAGGCCGCGAAGATCGTGCACCGCGATGTGGAGCTGTCGTCGGGCGCGCATCTGCCGGCGCGGTGGCCCGCGCTGCGGGAAGCGATGCTGGGCGGGGCGATCGGGGTGGCGGGGTTGTTGGCCGCGACCGGGCCGATCGACCAGGCGGGGCCACGGGTGGTGGCCGCGGACCGGCTACGGGCGGATGCGGAACTGGCCGGGTATGCGCGCGGCTGCGTCGCCGTTGATGATGATGCGGATGCGGATGCGGATGCGGATGCGGATGCGGATGATGGTGTCGCGCCCCCGGCGACACCGGAGGATCTCCGATTCCTCGCGCAGGCGATCGTCGCGTATCTCGATCCCGACGGTGCGGAACCGGCGGAGGAGAGGGCGATGCGGGCGCGCGGGATCACCCTCGGGCGTGCGAAGGACGGGGTCATCCCGATCCGCGGTGCGCTACTTCCCGAGGCGGCTGGGCAGCTGCAGCGCATTTGCGACGCGTACCTCAACCCCAAAGTCGACGGGCCACCGTTGCCCGGCGTTCGATTCGTGCCCTCCGAGCGCTCCAGCAATGCGGTCGATGCGGTCGATGACAGTGTTTCCGCGTCTCGCGCCGACCACGCGTTCTTGCCCAGCGGTGACCCCGGGCAGATGATCGATACGCGCACCCGTCCACAGAAGCAGCACGACGCCCTCGCCGCCGCGCTAAACATCGCCGCACGCCACGACGACATGCCCCGCCTCGGTGGCGCGGCCCCCACCCTCGTGATCTCGGTCACGGCGGAGGATTATGCGACCGGCCGTGGGTGGGCGCACGTAGAGGGAATCGACACACCCGTGCCGATCACCACCGCCCGGCACTCCGCCTGCGGTGGCAGCGTCCAGCGGGTGCTGTTCGACCCCGAGGGCGGGATCATCGGCATCGGCACCACCGACCGCATCTTCACCACCCACCAACGCCGCGCCATCGCCCTCCGCGATGCCGAGTGCCTCATCCCCGGGTGCCACGTTCCCGCCGCGTGGTGCGAGATACACCACGTCGAGGAGCACGCCCGCGGCGGACCCACCAGCACCGACAACGGTGTCGCCCTGTGTTGGCACCACCACCGCACCCTCGACACCTCCGGATGGGAGATCCGCATGCAGAACGGGATACCCCAAGTGCGTGGCCCCGCCTGGTGGGACCCCCACCGAAAATGGCGACAACCCCGACCGATGAGGCGTGGGAACTCTCACGCGGCCGCGGGTGCGCGCGGGTCAGCGAGTCCTGGTCGGTGAGTCCTGGTCGGTAGTGCCGGTCAGCAGGCGCGGGTGCGCGTCGGTCAGTGAGCGCCGGTCAGTAGATGCTGATCAGCAGGTGCTGCCCGGCCTCGACGGCGCGCTCGTGCACGGCGCGCACTTCGGCGAAAGCATCCGCGAGTTCCGTGCGCAGCTGTGCCGGATCGTCGGCCCAGATATTCGGGTAGATGCCGGCATCCGTGAACGTCGTGAAGTCCGCGCGATCCAACGCCGCTCGCAGATCGACCGCATCGAGGGCGTCGATGATCGCGGGCAGCTCGTCGTGCTCGGTGCATCCGACGAAGTCGTCCCCGCCGAACACATGCACGCCGACGACGGCTTCACTCAGCGGATCGTCCTCGCGCGGTGCCTCCGCCGAGACGCCGGTGAGCAGGAAGTGCAGCCCGTCCCACATCTTCTCGATGTGCGTCGTCGGGGCACCCGACGATTCGAGCTCCTCCAGCGTCGAGACGAGAACCTCGGGCGACAAAGAAACCAGCCGATCCAGAGTCGACTCATCCACGAACATGTACGCCGCACTCACACCCATCCGAACCCTCCCCGTCCGTCGCGGTACCGCTCCCAGCCTAGACGGACGGCGCCCGACGACCGGTTCGTCGCATTCGGTCCGGCGGCATGCACTCGAGGTGAACACACGCTGAACACTCGCGCGGGCGAACATCGCGTCCGTGGCTGCCTGACAGAGTCGTCAGTGGAAGAGCATCCCGACGAGGGATCCCGATCTCCTGAGGATGTGAGCGACATGGGGACGATGCTGACCCGCCCGCCCGGTCATCGACGAGACGTCGCGCTGCGCCCTGCCGCCACGGCGATGGTGTTCATCGGCGAAGGCCAGGCGCACGAGATGATCGCCGTCCCGGGCGTCTCGCTCGCCGACGGCGACGTGCTTGTCGCGATCGAGCTTTCGACCGTCTGCGGCTCCGACGTGCACACCGTGCAGGGGCGGCGTCCGGCTCCGGTGCCGCTCGTGCTCGGGCATGAGAGCGTCGGTCGCGTCATCGCGATCGGTGACGCGGGAGCGCTCGCCGTCGACGGGAGCGCTCTGCGCATCGGCGACCGCGTCGTGTGGTCGATCACCGTGTCGTGCGCGAGCTGCGACCGCTGCCTGTGCGGCATGCCGCAGAAGTGCCGCACCCTCACGAAGTACGGTCACGACCGCATCGGCGCGCACGGTGAACTCACCGGCGCCTTCGGCAGCCACATGCAGCTGCGTCAGGGCACAGCGATCGTGCGGGTGCCCGAGACGCTCCCGGCATCCGTGCTCGCGCCGGCCTCGTGCGCGACCGCGACCGCCTGGGCGGCCGTCGCCCGCGCCGCACGTCATCGCGATCTCGAGGGCGCGCGCGTTCGTGTCCACGGCGCAGGGCTGGTCGGTCTCTCCGCCGCGGCCATCGCCGCCGAACAGGGCGCGCACGTCGAGGTGCTCGACCCGAACCCGCAGCGACGAGCGCTCGCCGCACGCTGGCTCGGACACGGCAGGGGCGACGCGCCCGCGCCCGCATCCGCACCCGCATCCGCCCCCGCATCCGAGCCGGATGTCGTGATCGAGGCATCCGGCCATGCCGTCGCCGATGCTCTCGACGGCGTCGCGACCGGGGGCATCGTCGTGCTCGTGGGCAGCGTGTTCCCGGCCGATCGTGTCCCCCTCGACGCGGAGAGCATCGTACGGCGACTCGTGACCGTCGCGGGCGTGCACAACTACACCGGCATCGAGCTGGCCGAGGCGGTCGGCTTCCTCGCCGGGCGCGGGCGCGCCTATCCGTTCGCGGATGCCGTGGGCGGCGTGCGCCCGTTGGCCGCAGTCGATGAGGCGCTCGCCGAGGCATCCGCTCCGGGGGCACCGCTGCGCATCGGACTCCAGCCCGGGACGTGACGCCCCGGGCGAGCCGAACGGATGCCGTCAGGCGCTGACGCTCGTGCGGCGCGGCCCCGCGGGCTGCGCTTCTTCGGCATGCAGCGAGAGCATGCGCACCGCAGCGGCGACCGTCGCCTCCATGACCTCGATCGGGTCTCCGGTGAGAGACAGCATCCGATGTCCCACGCCATCGGCCGTCGCCCAGCCCAGATAGACGGTTCCGGGCGGGTGGCCGTTGTCGTCGGGGCCCGGTCCGCCGACCCCCGTCGTGGCGACGCAGAGGTCGGCGTCGAACAGGCGGCGGCCGCCCTCGGCGAGTTGCTCCGCGCACTCCGCGGAGCACGGATCGAGGCCGGGTGTGACGCCGAGGATGCGTTCCTTCTCCGCCGACTGGTAGGCGACCACGCCGCCACCGAACCAGCTTCCCGCATCGTCACCGCCGCCGACCGCGCTCGCCAGGCGTCCCGACGTCAACGATTCGACGACGCTGAGACGCAGGCCGCGTTCGCGGGCGATCTCGCTGAGGCGCTGCAGACCGTCGCTCATCGCCGTCACAGCGAGATGCTGGGCACGGGACGCGCGGCCTGCAGAGCCAGTGCGCGCACGATGTCGCCCTGACTGATGATGCCCACGAGCATGCGCTTGGCCATCACGGGCAGACGACGCACGTTGTGCTTCTGCATCCGATCCAGCGCGACGCTGATCTCCTCGTCGGCCTTCACCGTCACGGGCTTGCCCTGCGCGAGCCTGCTCGCCGGCGTCGTCTCCAGATCCATGCCCGCAGCGACCGCTCCGACCACGATGTCGCGATCGGTGAGCATGCCCTTGAGCTTGCTGTCCTCGCCGCAGATCGGCAGCACCCCGATATCGAGGTCGGCCATCAGCGACGCCGCGATGCGCAGGGAGTCGTTGACTCCGATGCACCGGGGGTCGTGCGTCATGATCTCCCCGGCGGTCGTCATGACTCGCTCCGGGTGTCCTCCTGGGCGGAGTCGTCCGGACCAGGGGTGCCCGCTGCGGGCCCCGACGGTGCGGGCGCGACGTGAGGATCGGGCGCCGCATCGGTGCCGGCCGCGTCATCGGAGTAGTCGGGGCGCGGCGGCTGCAGCTCCTGATCGTCGTACTCGCCGCCCTTGCGCCCGCCGAAGGGGCGGCCGTGATCGGCGAACTCCTCACGGGCGAACACCAGGGTCCACGGACCGGCCGTGAAGTGCGCGCCGGTGCGCAGCGTCTCCATGTTCTCGCCGGGGTGGGTGCCGTCGGCGCCCGAGCTGGCGTTCATCTCACCCTCGCCGTGCAGCGTGAGAACGTACTCGTCGCGCTCGTCGTGGGTGATCGTGGCGTGCACGGGATCGGTGTCGCTCAGGCGCAGTTCATTGCCCTCGGCCGAGCCGACGCGCACGACATCGGCCTCGAGCCGGAACTCGGTGCGCTCGTCATCGCGGCTGATGCGCAGACGCGGTTCTCCCGCGCCCCATTCCGCGTGGGTGGTGGTGGGGGTGTATCCCTGCTCCGGGGTCTGCTGATCGTCCATTCCTCATCGCCTCCTCGGCTGCTCAGATCCCCGACACTAGGTCCGGCGGGGGCGTGCGGCAGAGGGGGTTGACTTCACTCTCGTGCGTTGTAGTGAATCGCCCGAAGACGGAATACGATACGAAGGGTGCGACGGTGATGGGCCGATCGCGCCATGGGCGATGAAAGAGGGGAGACTCGCATGGGCAAGTTCATCTACGAAGGTGGAGTGAAGACCGAGATCGAGGACCGCGCACTCACGCACCTCCAGCTCGTCATCACCGCGAAGCTGCGTCGAGGGGAGCCGTTCCCGTTCAGCTGGCGTGAAGACGCCAGCGTCGGCGGTGGCCGCACGACCGTGTGGATCCACCCCGGAAGCTCGCTGGTCTTCAAGTACTTCGGCAGCCGTCAGCCGTCGATCAACCGCGCGTGGATCGAAGCGCTCGCTTTCACCTCGAACGCCCCCAGCGGTCTCTACCTCGCACCCGAGCCGGCCGAGGGCACCGACCCGGTCGGCGTTCCCGACGTGCCGGTCTCCGCGCCGGCCTGACCGTCTCGCCGGCACTGACCGTCTCGCCGGCACTGACCGTCTCGCCGGCACTGACCGTCTCGGCCGCACTGATCGTCTCGGTCGCACCGGCCTGACGCGGGCATCCGCCTGTCAACCCCCTGGGGAAGCGCAGTCTCCTGCGGCACCATCGACATCTCGCCATACGAGCGCGATCCGATCGCGGTACGAGACAGCGACACGAGACAGAGGTGGACAGATGACCGACCACACCAGCGACCCCACGACCGATCCCCGTCACGCGCACCGCGACGAGGGCTTCCCCGACCAGCAGCAGGACCAGCCCGGGCTCACCGACCGCACGACGCCCACGCCCGACCACGGCGAGGAGAGCTATGTCGGCCACGGCCGACTCGAGGGGCGCCGCGCGCTGATCACCGGGGGCGACTCCGGCATCGGGCGTGCGGCGGCGATCGCCTTCGCCCGCGAGGGCGCCGACGTCGCGATCGCGCACCTGCCGGAGGAACAGGCGGATGCCGATGACACGATCTCCCTCGTCCGCGAGGCGGGACGGCAGGGCCTGAGCCTCGCGGGCGATCTGCGCAACGAGGAGTTCGCGACGGCCATCGTCGCCGAGACCCGGCGCACGCTCGGCGGACTCGACATCCTCGTGCTCAACGCCGCGTATCAGCATGACATCGAGAGCTTCGACGCCCTCAGCACCGAGCGGTTCAAGCGGGTCTTCGAGACGAACCTCGACGGGATGCTGTACACGGCGCGCGCCGCGTACCCCGACCTGGAACCCGGTGCGAGCATCATCGTCACCGCATCCGTCCAGGCGTACAACCCGTCGCCGGGGCTCATCGACTACGCGATGACGAAGGCTGCGCAGGTGGCTTTCGTGCAGGCGCTCGCCGAAGAGGCCGGAGCTCGTGGCATCCGTGTGAACGCCGTCGCCCCCGGTCCCATCTGGACGCCGCTGATCCCCGCCACGGGGTGGGATGCGGAGCGGCTCGCGACCTTCGGGCAGGACACCCCGCTGGAGCGCGCCGGGCAGCCGGCGGAGCTCGCCGGTGCCTACGTGTACCTCGCCTCGGACGAGTCGTCGTACACCTCGGGCACCGTTCTCGCGGTCACCGGGGGCAAGCACCTCTGAGCCGGGGAACGACGCAGGGCGACGCGCGGTGCGCGCCGAGTGGACGCGGCAGGTGCTGATGCCCCACGCTGGATGACGTGCAGCAATCCGCGTCGTCCCGGCCCCTCGTGGGCGTCGCCCTCGTCATCGGCTCGTGCCTGTCGTTGCCCTTCGGCGCGGCCGTCGCGGCGCAGCTGTTCCCGGTGCTCGGGCCGTGGGGTGTGACATCGCTGCGCGTCGCCATCGCCGCCCTGCTGCTCGTCGTGATCGTACGTCCGCGTCCGCGGCGATGGACGCGCGAGCAATGGGTGGCCGCCCTCCTGTTCGGGCTCTCGCTGGCGGCGATGAACGGGTTCTTCTACGCCGCGATCGACCGCATCCCGTTGGGCCCGGCCGTCGCGATCGAGTTCCTCGGTCCGCTCGTGCTCGCCGCGATCCTCACCCGGCGCCTCTCCGATGCCGTGTGGGTGGGCGTCGCCGTGCTCGGCATGGCGCTGCTGTTCGTCGACGGCATCGTCGGCTCCGAGCCGCTCGATCCGCTCGGCGTCGTGTTCATCCTGATCGCGGCCGGGTTCTGGGCCATGTACATCCGCACCAGTGCGCGCGTCGGGGCGATGATCCCCGGCAGCGGCGGCCTGGCCATGGGTCTCGTCGTCGCCGCCGTGCTGCTGCTGCCCGTCGGCATCCCGACCGCCACGGTCGTCGCCGCTGATCCGCAGCTGCTACTGCTCGCGGGGATCACCGCCGTGCTGTCGTCGGTGATCCCCTACAGCTTCGAACTGGCGGCCCTCCGGCGCTTGCCGCAGCGCGTCTTCGGGGTGCTGCTCAGCCTCGAGCCCGCGTTCGCGACGCTCGCGGGTTGGCTCGTGCTCGGCCAGAACGCGACGCCGCTGCGCATGCTCGCGATCGCCCTGGTCGTCACCGCCAGCGTCGGAACGACCCTCGGCATCCGCCGTCAGCGGCGCCGTGACAACGAGCGCGACAGCCGGCGCGAGCGCGACGACCGGCGCGACGAACCCGACGGCGTGTTCACCGGGCCGATCCCGCTGCCGGACTGACCGCGCCCTTCTTCGAGGGCTTCGCCGCGGGCGTCGTCGTCGTGGCGGGGCTCTTCGTCGCCGTCACTGCCGCACCCGTCGGCGCGGGCAGCGGGTAACGGCGGCGCAGCAGCACCCGCTGCACGAGCGTCCAGACGACCGTGACCGTCAGATACAGCGCGGCGGCCAGCGGCACGAACACCGCGAACACCGCGGTCAGGTAGTGCAGTACCCCGAACGCCCGCTGCATGCCCGCGGAGTTCAGGGGGGAGTCGCCCTCGACCGGAGCAGGGCGGAAGACCCGCCGGGTGACCTCGGCCGTGACGATGATCACGAGCAGCAGGGCGCCGAACACCCACCACGTCGATGCCGTCGCGGTGCCGCCGAACACCGCCGAGACCAGGCTGGTGCCCAACGGCGCCCCGAACAGGTCGTGCGTCAGCAGGTCGTTGGGATGACCGGCGATCTCCGGGCGGATGAACAGCGTGTAGAGCAGGCCGACGACCGGCGCCTGCGCGAGCACCGGCAGCATGCCCGCGAACGGCGACGTGTTCTCGTCGCGGTACAGCGCGAGCATCTCGCGCTGCAGCTTCTCGGGGTTCTTCTTGTACCGGCGCTGCAGTTCGCGCAGCTTCGGGGCGAGTCGCGCTCTGGTCTGCTCGGCCTTGGCCTGCGAGAAGCCGACGGGGATGAGCAGGGAGCGCACGAGCAGGGTGACCAGCACCACCGCGAGGGCGGCGGCGGATGCCCCGGCGAGGGGGTCGAGCAGGGTGGAGAGTCCGGCGAGGGCGCCGTAGGCGGCGTCGAGGAGTGCGGCGAGGGGTGGGAAGGCGAAGATGTCCATGAGGGTCCGTTCAAGAGGTCGGGAAGGGTCGGCGAAAGCCGCGCAGTCCCGTACTCGGACGGACTACGCGGGGATCGCGACTCCCGGCGCTCGCGGACGCGGGTGACCCGCCGCATCCGGATCGCTCTGCGCGAGCAGTGCAGACGCATCGATGGCCCGCAACGGATGCGGGGAACCGGCATCGGCCAGCGGTCGCACGCTGAGAACCACGGCGACGACCAGCGTGGCGACCGCGACGAGGGCGATCGCGAGACCGAGGGCCGCGGCATCCGGCACCGAGACGAGTCCGAGCGCGGCGAGCATCACGCTCAGCACCTGCCCGAACCACTCGCCCATCGCACCGTTCCTCTCGGTCTTCTGCCGAGATTACCACCGGAGCCCAGGGCCGCGGGCGCGCGTAGGGTCGGAGGATGAGTGAACTGCGTGGCCTTCTCGGTGTCGAGCATCCGATCGTGCAGGGGCCGTTCGGCGGCCTGTCATTCGTTGCTCTCGCGGCCGCGGTGAGCGAGGCCGGGGGCCTCGGGTCGTTCGGCCTGTACGGCTACGACGCCGAGCGCATCCGCGCGGTCGGCGCGCAGCTGCATGCCGCCACCTCGCAGCCGTTCGCCCTCAACATCTGGCTGCCGACGGGCGACGAGGTCGAGCCGAACGCGCAGCACATGATCTTCGCGCAGGCGCTCGCGCCCTTCTACGGGGCGGTCGGCGTCGAGATGCCCGCCCGCCCCGACCGCTACATCCCGCCGCTCGACGAGCAGCTCGATGCGGTGTGGGAGGTCGCGCCCGCCGTGCTCAGCGTCGTGTTCGGCGTGCCGAGCGCCGCGGTGATCGACGAGGCGCATCGCCGGGGCATCCGCGTGGTGGGCACCGCCACCACTGTCGCCGAGGCCGTCGCGCTCGCCGAGGGCGGCGTCGACGCGATCGTCGCGACCGGGATGGAGGCCGCGGGGCACCGGGTGTCGTTCCTGCGACCCGCCGAGGACTCGCTCGTGGGAACCTTCGCGCTGATCCCGCAGGTCGTCGACGCGGTGTCGGTACCGGTGATCGCCGCCGGGGGCATCGCCGACCGCCGTGGAGTCGCAGCCGCCTTCGCACTGGGAGCCTCGGGCGTGCAGGTCGGTACCGCGTTCCTCGCTACGACCGAGTCGGCCGCGACATCGGCGCACCGGGAGGCGATCCGCACCACCGCCGCCGACGAGACGGTGCTGACCCGGGCCATGAGCGGCAGGCTCGCGCGCGGCGCCCGCAACCGCGCCGTGCGGGCCATCGAGGCCAGCGGCACCATCGCCCCGTTCCCGATGCAGAACTGGCTCACGGGGAAGTTCCGCACTCCTGCCGGTGAGCAGGATCTCGGCGCGTTGCAGTCGCTGTGGATGGGGCAGGCCGCTCCGCTCGCGCGGTACGACACCGCGGCCGAGGTGTTCGCCGAACTGGCGGCCGGAGTGCCCGGGGCGCCCGCTGCCTGACTAGAGGATCACCGTCGTCAGAGGATCACCGTCGAGCGCCCGTGCACGATGACGCGGTCTTCGGCATGCCACTTCACCGCCCGCGCCAGCACCAGGCGTTCGACGTCGGCGCCGCGGCTCTGCAGGTCGGCCGCGGACTCGCCGTGCGTGACGCGCGTGACGTCCTGCTCGATGATCGGTCCCTCGTCGAGGTCGGCCGTCGCATAGTGCGCGGTCGCGCCGATCAGCTTCACGCCGCGGTCCTTCGCGCGGGCGTAGGGGTTCGCCCCGATGAACGCGGGCAGGAACGAGTGGTGGATGTTGATGACCGGGGCGCCGAGGCGGCCGATGAAGTCGTCGGTGAGGATCTGCATGTAGCGCGCGAGCACGACCAGGTCGACGTTGCCCTGCAGCAGGTCGAGCTGGCGGGCCTCCATCGTCGCCTTGTCGCCGGAGGGGATGTGCACGAACGGCACGCCGAACGATCGCACCGACTCGGCGAGATCGGGGTGGTTGGAGATGACCATCGTGATGTCGATCTCGAGCTGTCCGCGCTGTGTGCGCCACAGCAGCTCCATCAGGCAGTGGTCGTACTTCGAGACGAAGATCGCCACCCGCTTGCGGCGGGCCACGTCGTGCAGCGACCACTCCATCGAGAAGCGTTCGGCGACGGCGGCGATGCTCGCCTCCAGCGCGGGGCGTGCCGCGGCCAGGCCCTCGAGGTGGATGACGGTGCGCTGGAAGAAGCGCCCGCCCTCGGCATCCGTCGAGTGCTGATCGAGGGAGATGATGTTCGCACCGTGCTCGGCCAGCACGTTCGCGACCGCCGCGACGATGCCGGGCTGGTCGTCGCACGCGATCAGAAGGCGAGCGGTATCGGGCTGTGACATGGAGTCTCCTCGGGGGTGTGCATCGATTCTGCCGTGCGACCGGCCCCGGCGGCGAATCGCCCGCGCCCGGTCTGCTGCGGGTCGATAGCCTGGAGGGATGCAGACGACGGCGGCGGATCTCCTGAACCGGGCGGTCAGCGACCTCGCCGGGGCCCCGAAGGAGGGACTCGGAGAAGAGCGCGACTCGCGCTGGCGCGGGCGCCGCATCGTGCGCGTGGGCGAAGCCTGGCACCTGGGTGTGCTGCTGCTCACCGAGACGCATGCGCTGGCGACGGCCGAAGTTCTGCGCGCCGCCGACCCCGGGCGACGCGGGTACACCGCAGAATCCGCCCGCGAACGGGCGACCCGGCGCGAAGAGGCTCTGCGCGGCGGATTCGGCGAGGGCGAAGTCGCGCACGTCGGCTGGAGCGAGATCGACGTGCGGGCGGTCGATGCGGGCGGAGCATCCGGTCCGCTGGCGCTGATCGACGGTGTCCCCTCGGTGCGATGGAGTGCCGCCGGAGGCTACATGCCGTTGGAGGCATACCTGCGCGAGCGGGTTGATCTGCTGCGCGGGCTGTCGGCCTGAGCGGGCCGGAACTGTCGCTCAGCCGAAGTTCTCGGCGAAGCGGTGCAGCAGCGCCGCACCCTCGGTGACGGATGCCGACAGCACCTGCCCCTGCACGAGGTCGAACTCTTCCGGATCGAAGTAGCCGGTCGTGCGGTAGAACGTCATGCGGTCGGCGAAGTCCCGCGGCGTGGGCTCGGGGTGGAACTGCGCCGTGTACAGGTGCGTGCCGACGCGGTACGCCTGCACCGGGCAGACATCGTTCGTGGCCAGCAGTGTCGCGCCGGTCGGAAGGGCGAGCGCGCTCTCCTTATGGGCGGTGAAGACGGTGAGCGCGGGAGCGCTCGGGCCGAAGATCGGGTCGGATGCTCCGGCCTCGGTCGTGCGGATCACCGTCGCGCTCGCGGACTCCGGCGTCTGGGTGGTGACCGCGCCGCCCAGCATGCGTGTGACGACGCCGATGCTGAAGCAGGTGAAGAACACGGCGATGCGGGCATCGATCGCGCGGTGCGCGAGGTACTCGAGGTCGGCCTCGACACGCAACTGCGCGGGGGACTTCTCGGTGTCGGTCACGTTGAACGGCGAGCCGCCCACGACCACGCCCCGGTAGCCGGCGAGGCGTGCGGGGTCGAGCGGCTCGTCGAGCAGATCGAGGCGGTCCACGACGTCGACGCCGAGCGCCCGGCGGAACGAGGCGTGCTCGGCATCCGCCGCCCCCACCTCGGGCCGCACGCAGACGTAGAGAAGCGAGGACATCAGGAAATTCTAACGAGAACGCGGGGGTGCTCTGTGCGGGGTGGTTTGGGTGGGGTGGTTTGGGTGGGGGGTCTGTGCGGCCCGTCGGTGACGTCGCGGCCGGCCGAGAGGTCAGCGTGAGGAGTTGGCGGTGCGACCGCGCACGATGCCGACGAACGTCTCGATGTCGGGTGTGGTGCGCTCGCGCGGCCAGACGAGGGCGACCGTCGAGGTCGGGCCGTCGGTCAGCGGGCGGTAGTCGGCGTCTTTGCGGTGGTGCGCACGGGCGAGGGACATCGGGACGATGACGATGCCGACACCGGATGCCGCGGTCTGGATGGCGTCGGCGGTCGACAGGGGCTTGATCGTCGCCGCGACCGTGCCGGGGAGATCGAAAGCGGGGAGGGCGCCGTCGGTGAGGGACAGCACGACCTCGCCGGCGAGGTCGTCGATCTTGAGCTCTTCGACCGCGAGGAGGGGGGAGTCGATCGCCGCGACGACCACGGGCACCTCGTCGTAGAGGGGGATGACGTGGAGCGCGGAATCATCGAGCGGCAGGCGGACGAGCGCAGCGTCGACCCCGTCGAGAGCGCTGCTCTGGTCGGTGACGTCGACGGGGATGATCTCGAGCGGAACCTTCGGCATCCGCTGCTTCCAGGCATCGATCCATCGTCCGGGCGTCGCGCCGGCGACCACACCGAGCCGGAAGGTGCGCGGCTCATCGGATTCGGGAGTCGCCGCATCGAAGACGACGGGTGCCGCGTTCTTCTTCTTGCCCTGGCCGGTCTTGTTCTGGCCGGTCTTCTTGCCGGCGGCCGATGTGTTCCGGCGCACGGGCCCGCCCGCGCTGGCACGTCGCTGTGGTCGTCGCCCGGGGGTAGCCATGGGATCCAGAGTATCGCTCGCCTCTCGCCCGATACTGCGCGGAGGTGCGAACATGGCCACGGACGCTCATTGGGGCGTGGTCGTCAAGGGAGGCCTCTGTGAAGCGCTACGTCGGCTTCGGCATCATGTTGCTGATCCTGGCCGGTGTCTTCCTGCTGTTCGCGGCGATCGCGTTCGGACTCGCCGGGGGCGACCTCTTCGCGGACGTCGAGTACACGATTCCCCGCAAGCGTCGGCGGGGGGATCCGAGCGTGGTCGTTTATCCCGCCTTCGTGACGATCTCGGCGGCGCTGTCGTACGCCGTCGCGATCGCTCTCTCCGGCATTGCGCACATCCGCGGATCGAAGGCGATTCTCGTCCTGTCGTCGGTGGTCGGCGTCGTGGCGGCGGTAGCGGCGATCGTGACCGCCTTCGTCGCCGGGGTCGACACCGGATCCCGCACATTCGCCGTCTTCTTCGCGGTCGTGGCGATTGCCCTTGCGCTCTACGTGAGCATCAAGACGCTGCGCGACGCGCGAAAGGACGTCGTCCCGGCCGCGGGGGATCATCGCCTGGGACCGTTTCTTTCCGGGCCCCGGTCGCCGCGACGGATGCCTCCGGGACCGGTGCCTCCGGGACCGGTGCCTCCGGGACGGGTGCCTCCGGGACGGATGCCTCCGGGATCGGTGCTTCCGGGACGGATGCCTCCGGGACCGGTGCCTCCCGGACCGATGCCTCGCTGACAGCGGCCCCGGTCGGTGCTGTCACGTGCGGCTGGCGGCGTACCGGCGTTGCGCATGGCGGATGAGCCCGACGGCGCCCGTCGCGAGCACGAGTACTCCTGCCACCAGTACCGCGAGGCCCCCGAGCGTCGATGGTGTCAGCTCCATCACCCAGTCGGCGATGCCGGACTGGCGTTGCGCGTCGGTGAGAAGCCAGATCCCGGCGCCGGCGATCGCGGCGAACAGCAGCCCCCAGATGACCGCCGCCCAGCGTGTGCGCGGAGGGGTGGCGACCAGAGGCGTGGCGACCAGAGGGGTGGCGACCAGAGGGGCTCCGGTCGCCGCAGGGTCGACGGATTCATCGAGTGCCGAGGCCAATGTCGAGGTGACGGCTGCCGGTAGGGCTGCGGGATTCTGCTCGGTGCTCATTCCTGCTCCTCGCGTGCTTCGTAGATGGTGATTTCGACGTCGCCGTCGTCTTGCGTGAGCGTGACGGTCTGGCGAGTGATGATGGGCGTACCTTCCGCCGTGGCGGTCTCGGCGACCGAGCGCCCGCCGTCTGGCGTGGTGGTGCCGGACCAGGTGCCCGAATCGATGAGTCGTTGGGACGACTGGTCGCGACGCTCCCAGGTGATCGTGCCCGAGCCGACGGTCGCCTGCAGGTCGAGTTCGACGCCCGGTTGCACCGTGATCGAGGTGTCTCCCTGACCCTTCTCGATCACGAAGGGCGGGGGAGAGCCATCCTGGGTCCTCATATCGACCGCGAGTGATCCGAACGGCTGCCGCACGTGCTCGGGCGCATCGTTCGACAGGTAGGTCCACCCGAAGGTGAGATCGTCGACGGCCGAGAAGCCGCCGGCTGTGACGCCCCCGGCGAGGACGAGAGCGGTGACGAAGGCGAGGAACCCGCTGCGACGTCGCAGCAGCCCCGCCATGATCATGCCGACGGCGAGCACCAGGGCGGCGACGAGCAGGCCCAGCGCACCTGCGGAGGTGCCGCCCGCGAGGGCGACGAACGCGCCGAGGGCGAGTGCGAGTCCGATGACCGAGGCGACGTAGGCGAAGCTCGCCCGAGGGTTCGATGCCCGACGGATGCGCCGTCGCTCGGCAGCCTCGGCGGAGAAGGCGGCGGCGACCTCCTGACGTTCCCGACGCAACTGGTCGCGGGCGGCCCGCTCTGCGTCTTGCTGCTGTCGACGCCAGGCCTGGTCCTGTTCCTTCCACGCCGCATGCTGAGCGCGCCAGGCGGCGAGGTCTTCCGGTGTGTGCGGCCCCTCGGCGAGGGGGGCGGGCGGTGCGGGCGGCGCCGAGTGCGGCGCGACGGCGTTCGGGTCGGCGGCGTTCGGATCGAGGGCGTTCGGGTCGAGGGAGTTCGGATCGAGGGAGTTCGGGTCGGTGACCGCGTCGTGCGGAGCCGCGGCGGACGCGGCATCCGAAGAGTTCACGTCCGCACCCTCGGCGGTACCCGAACCGCCGAGGGTGTCGGACGCGCCCGGGGCGGCGGAGTCGACGGAAGCCACCGTCGTCCTCGACGCGGAGGCGCCCGGGGTGCGGCGTGCAGCGCGCACGATCAGGAAGAGCAGGATGCCGGCGAGCACCAGTCCGACGATCCAGCTCAGCGCCGACAGCGTCGACCAGCTGTCGTAGCCGAGGCCGAACAGACGACCTGCCAGCGGTGCGGTCGGGATCAGACCCACGATCGCCGTTCCGAGGATGCCGAGTTGCACGGGATCGAAGGCGCGGTTCAGCAGGTCGCGGGCATGGACGCGCCCCTCGGAGTCGGGGAGCAGGGCCCAGGCGACCGCGTAGAGGAAGATCACCGGCAGGCCGAACAGTGCGGCCACCACGAGAACGCCCCGCACGATCAAGGGATCGATGCGCAGGCGAGCGGCGACGCCGGCCGCCACCCCGCCGAGCCAGCCGTCGGATCGCGCGACGCCGAGGCCGGCGACCCAGAGGAAGAAGCGCTCGGCGCGGAGCGAAGCGGTCGTCGGCGTGGTCGCCGCACCTGCGGCAGGCGGAGGTGCCGTCGGGGGCACCGAGGGAGGCGCTGTCGGAATCGTCATATGTCGATCCTGTCGACCGCGCGGCGGAGCGGCCATGGGGTGATCCCCTGAGTGAACCCTGATCTTCGTCGGGGGAGTCCCCTCGGCACGCCACCGGATGATTGGATGGCGACATGCCTTCTTCGGCCCCCTCCGTTCCCGTGCCTGCGCGCCCCGCTCCCGCGGCCGCGCTCGCCGGGTCGTCGGTGCGCCCGGCCATCGTCCGTGATCGCGACTGCCTGGTCTCCGGCGTGAGCGCGGGCCTCGCGCGTCATCTCGGTGCGCCGGTGTGGATGGTGCGGGCGCTGTTCATCGTGCTGACGCTGTGCGGGGGCGCGGGCGTGCTCCTCTACGCCTGGTGCTGGGTCTTCACGCCGTGGGCCGAGGGCGAGGTCGCACCGTCGCGCCGGGTTCCCGTCGCCTGGATCCTGCTCGTCCCCGCCGCGATCGGCACCCTGTTCGTGTGGTCGTGGGTGGTGAGCAACGCCGGGTGGGGCACGGGCACGATCGCGCTCGAGGGCCCGGGCGCCCTGGTGCTCGCCGTGACCGCGGTCTGCGCGACCGAGGCCGGACTCTGGGCGACGCTCATCGATCGCACCGACACGGCGCGGGGGCCGCGTCATACGACCGTCATCCGCATCCTCTCGGTGGCGCTGCTCGCGCTGCTGTTCGCGGTGCTGCTGTCGTTCGGAGCCGGGCCGTCGGGGCTCGTGCTGGCGCTCCTGCCGCTCGCAGGCGCGCTGGCCGTGGCCGCCTCGACGTTCGTGCATCGTTGGCGAGAACTCGCGGGCGAGCGCATCCGGCGCATCCGTGAGGAGCAGCGCAGCGAGATGGCCGCGCACCTGCACGACTCGGTGCTGCAGACCCTCGCGCTCATCCAGAACCGGGCCGGGGCGTCGAGTGAAGCAGCTCGTCTGGCCCGCGCCCAGGAGCGCGAGCTGCGCGCCTGGCTGTACGACGGAGATGCTCCGGCCGACAGCGACCTGCCCACCGACCTGCGCGACTTCGCCGGGGCGCTCGAGCTCGACTACGCGGTGCGCATCGAGGTCGTCTCGGCGGGCTTGTCGACCGAGCGCGCGAGCGGAGACCTGGCCGCGGCGGCACGGGAGGCGATGCTGAATGCTGCTCGCCATGCCGGCGGCGAGATCGCGGTGTACATCGAGGGTCGGGTGTCGGGCGTCGACGTGTTCATCCGCGATCGCGGACCGGGCTTCGACCTCGACGACGTTCCGAGCGACCGCCTCGGCGTGCGGGAGTCGATCATCGGCCGCATGCGCCGGGCGGGCGGCACCGGCGCCGTGCGCAGCGACGGAAACGGCACCGAGGTGCGGCTGAGCATCGAGACGACAGGAGATACCCGTGGCTGACGGCATCCGCGTGGTGGTCGTCGACGACCACTCGATCTTCCGCTCCGGCTTGCGCGCCGACCTCGACGCGAGCGTCGATGTGGTCGGCGAAGCGGCCGACGTACCCTCGGCGATCGCGATGATCCGCGAGACCCAGCCCGATGTCGTCCTGCTCGATGTACATCTGCCGGGCGGATCGGGCGAGGATGCGACGGGCGGGGAATCGGTGATCCGAGGCTGCGCGCCCACGTCATCGCGATTCCTCGCGCTGAGCGTGTCGGATGCCGCCGCCGATGTCGTACGGGTGATCCGCGCGGGCGCCCGCGGCTACATCACCAAGGGGTCGTCGGGCACCGAGGTGAGCCGCGCCGTGCATGCCGTGGCCGACGGTGACGCCGTGTTCTCGCCCCGCCTCGCCGGATTCGTGCTCGATGCGTTCGGCGCGGTGTCGGGGGAGACCGCGACCGCGAGCGACGAGCTCGACCGGCTGTCGACGCGCGAGCAGGAGGTCATGCGTCTGATCGCGCGCGGCTACGCGTACAAAGAGGTCGCGGCCGAGCTGTTCATCTCGATCAAGACGGTCGAGACGCATGTCTCCGCCGTGCTGCGCAAGCTGCAGCTCTCGTCGCGCCACGAACTCACGGTCTGGGCCACGGAGCGGCGGCTGCTCTAGCCTTCACCCGCCGCGCGGCCCGCGCGCATCAGGCTGCGAGCCAGAGCCCCTTGGGGTTGGTCGACACCGTGAGGCCCGCGGCGACGGTCTCGTCGTCGCCGATGCGAGCGCCGCGGACGATGCGCGCCCCGGCTCCGACATCCGTACGAACACCGACGTGCGCGTTGTCGCCGACTGCGGCACCCTGTCCGATGTGTGCGTGGGCATCGATGTGCGCGCCGTCGCCGATCACGGCATCCGGTTCGATCCAGGCGCCGCGTGCGATCGTCGCACCGGCGCCGATGCGCGCACCGGGTTCGATGTACGCACCTGCCTCGATGTGCGCTTTGGGGTGGACCTTCGCGCCGTGCGCGACGAGGCCCCGACCATTGGCGTGTTTGCGATACCGCAGCGTCGCGCCCTGGTCGTTCTCGATGTCGACGTAGTTCTTACCCACGATTCCTCCCGTGCTCCGGAGTTCCCCGGATATAGCAATAACCACGGGGGTACGGGATTCATTCCCGCGCGGGGATGGGCCTCATCGCTGGCACGACGGACACCAGAAAGTGATGCGCTCGCGGGTCGGATCCGCGCCCTGCGTGTCACGTCGGATCAGCGTTCCACAGCGCCGGCACGGACGCCCGGCGCGGCCGTAGACCCAGGTTCCCTGCCCCGGGCGATCGATGCCGGTGAAGGTGCGGTGGCGGCGGTCGCGGTTCGCGCGGATCGTGCGCGTGCCCAGCTCGAGAAGGGCGGCGACATCGACCTCCGGTGTCGGTGTCGTGGGCAGGATTCCGCGCAGGAACAGGAGTTCTGCCGCGTACTCGTTGCCGAAGCCGGCGACGTTGCGCTGGTCGAGGAGGGCGACGTGGATGCTGCGGGCATCCGCTTCGAGTCGTCGCACCGCTTCGGCGGGATCCCACTCCGCGGCGAGCGGATCGGGTCCGAGGTAGCCGACGAGTTCGTCTTCGTCGCGGGTGGGAACGACCTCGATCTCGGCGAGGTCGACGCCGACGGCTTCGTGCTGCGCGGTACCGACGATCGCCCGCACCTTGAACGCCGGATGCCGCCATTTCTCGCCCGGTCGATAGATGAACCAGGCGCCGTCCATGCGCAGGTGCGAATGCAGCGTGCTGTCGCCGATGCGCAGCAGGAGATGTTTGCCGCGCGGCGCGGCGCCGTGGATCGGCTGACCGGTGAGATCGACGGTGGCGAAGCGGGGAACCCGCAGGTCGAAGCGGGTGACTGTCGCCCCGGCCAGCGCCTCGTCGAGACGCCGGGCCGTGCGGAAGACGGTGTCACCCTCGGGCATCGGGGGTCCGCATCAGAACACGTTCCTGCATGCTGCGTGCGAGCAGGGTCGACCCGGCGACGGCGGCCGGCATCACGGCGACGGCACCGCCGGGGATCAGGAAGAACAGCTGGGTGGCGACGCCGAATCCGAGCACGCGTGCCCGGCTGCCCCCGAACAGGGCGGCGCGGTCGAGGGGACTCAGGTCGCGCGCGTCGAACGCGCGACCGGTCAGTTCGCGGGCCAGGAGACGGCCCGAAAGGGCCACGCCCAGCACCGGGCCGACGAATCCACCGACGAGCGGCAGGAATCCGGCGAGGAGGACGAGGAGGGCGATCAGGATGCCGAGCACGATGAGGCGAATGCCCTCGCCGAGCGTCGTCCAGAAGCTGCCGCCGTCGGCCGGGGGAGCGTCGCCGAGATCGAGTTCCACCGCATGCCAGATGCGCTGGTAGAACGGGTCGCCGATCGTGAGGGTGAGAGCGCTGAAAACCGAACTCGCGAGCGCGAGAGCGGCGGCGACGATCACGAACCCGATCGCGGTGCGGAACAGCCCGCGCCAGGGCTCGATCCATCCGTCGGCGAACGGCGTCGCCCATGTCGAGATCGGACCCATGTTGAGCACGAGCGGGATCAGCGCCATGCCGAGCACCAGCAGGGTGATCAGAGCGGGGATGAGCCCGAGGTTCATGAGCCCGGGGCGGGTGCGCCAGAGCGCGAAGCCGCGGAAGAGGAGCCGGACGCCGGCGCTGAACTCTCGGATCATGGCTTCAGCGTACGGGGAGCGGGAGGAGGTGAGCAGGCGGACGGCGGGCGGCCAGGTGGCGGACGGGCAGGCGGGGGGACAAGCGGTGCGAGGGCATCCGGTCAGACCGCCTTGCGCAGGGTGTAGCCCCGCGGGGTGGCCACGAAGCCCGCCTCTTGCAGCGCGATGGCGAGCGGGGTGCCGTAGACGCCGTCGCCGTTGACCTTCTCGACCGTGAGAGTGTCGAGGCGCCGTGCGCGGGCGGTCGACGACAGGTCGGATGCCGCGGCCTTCAGCAGCTCGGGCTCATCGCTGAAGGCGAGGACGGTGCGACCGCCGCGTTCCAGATAGAGCACGAGGGCGCCGTCGACCAGCACGACGAGTCCGCCGGCCTTGCGGCCCGGGCGATGCGAGACGCCGTCGCGTTTCGGCCACCCGAGCGCCGCGCCGTAGGGGTTCGCGGGGTCGGTCGCCGCGAGAGTCACGGCGGCGAGCGGGGGCGGGTCGGCGAGCCCGGCGAAAGTGCGCAGGCGATCGACCGTGCCGGATGCGGCGAACTGCGCCGCCCCCAGTTTCTCGATCACGTAGCCGCGGCGGCAGTGCCCCGCCTCTTCGAAGCCGGCGAGAACGCGATACGCCTGCGCGAAACCGCCCGGCACACCCTCGGCCTGCACAGCACCGCGGGTGACGACGCCGTAGCGGTCGAGCAGGAGGCCCGCGGTGACGGTGGCGCGTCGGGCGGCGTCGGTCTCGGCCGTCGGCAGCAGCGACCAGCGTCCGCCGATCGCGGTGGGTCGCGGAGCGGTGCGGGCGAGCGACATGCCCCGGTAGGTGCGGGTGCGCGGTGCCCGACGCGTGACCCGGTGCGCCTGCGAACCCCCGCCGAGCAGCGATCGGATCGGGGCGAACGTGTCATTGGTGACGTACCCCGACCAGGTCAGCGACCACAGGGCTTCGAGCACGGACTGCTCGTTCTCGGCCGATGCCATCTCTTTCAGCTGCGCCGCGAAATACGCGCCTCCGGGTTGCAGCGCGGCGAGGAGGCGGGCCTCGAGGGAGTCGGCGCCGATCTCGGCATCCGGCTCGGGCAGCGTGAAGGGCGCGAGGTCGGCGGGATGCAGCGACACCCAGCCGTCGCGTCCGGGGAGCGTGCCGTGACCCGACCAGACGACCTCGCCGGACGAAGTGAGCTCGTCGAGCATCCCCGGGGTATAATCGCGCACCCGGGAGGGGAGCACGAGCGACTCCCAGGCGCTCGCGGGGATCGGCACCCCGGCGAACTGCTCGATGACCGCGACCACCCCGTCGAGCCCTTCGAGCGGACGCTGCACGTGCTGCCACTCCGGCAGGAACCGGGCGTACGCCTCGGGCGAGACCGGTTCGACGCTGCCGCGGATCGCGGCGAGCGACCGCATGCGCAGCCGCCGCAGCACCTCGGTGTCGCACCATTCGAGGTCACCGCCGGGGTGATTGCCCGCCCCGGTCGACGGGTCGGGCAGGAAGTAGCCGCTGGTGAGACGCCCGGCGGTGTCGAGCCGTTGCAGGGTGTGCCGGGCGACGGCGGCGCCGAGCCCGAAGCGCGTGGCGACGGCATCTGTCGTGAAGGGTCCGTGCGTGCGTGCGAAGCGCGCGACGAGATCTCCGAGCGGATCGGCGAGGGGCTCGAGGAACGCGACCGGGATGCCGGTGGGAAGCGCGGCGCCGAGGGCGTCGCGCAGGCGGCCGGCGTCTTCGATCGCAGCGATGCGGGGCGTGCCGGCGATGGTCACCGGGATCGCGCGGCGCGCGAGCACCAGCGCATCGAGATGGGCGGATGCCGTGGCCACGAGATCGGCGTCGGGAACGTCGTCGTCGGGCTGCAGTCGTTCGGCGACCTCGGCGGCGTCGAGCGGTCCGAGGAGCCGGAGCAGGTCGGCGACGCCCTCGAGGCCGCGCGCGCGGCGCTCGGGGTCGAGCCGCTGTGCTTCGCGTTCGAACTGCGCGATGACCTCGGGATCGAGCAGTTCGCGCAGCTCGACCGTGCCCAGCAGTTCGCCGAGCAGCGCCGGATCGACCGACAGCGCGGCCGCGCGCCGCTCGGCGAGCGGGGAATCGCCCTCGTACATGAACGCGCCGACGTAACCGAACAGCAGGTCGCGGGCGAACGGGGAGGGCTGCGAGGGCTGCGTCTCGACGAGGCGGATGCGCCGGTCGGCGATGGAGACCGCGAGCCGGCGCAGCGAGGGCAGGTCGTAGACGTCTTGCAGCACCTCGCGCAGCGTCTCGAGGATCACCGGGAACGTCGGGTGACGTCGGGCGACCTCGAGCAGCTGCGCCGACCTCTGCCGCTGCTGCCAGAGCGGGGTGCGTCGGTTCGGGTTGGTGCGCGGCATGAGCAGCGCGCGGGCGGCACACTCGCGGAACCGGGAGGCGAACAGCGCGGAGCCGCCCACCTCTTCGGTGACGAGGTGCTCCAGCTCGTCGGGGTCGAACACGAACAGTTCGGCGCCCGGCGGTTCGGCCTCGGCATCCGGGATGCGCACGATGATGCCGTCGTCGCTCGCCACCGCCGACCCTTCGACACCGAGACGCTCGCGCACACGGGCGTTGATCGCCAGTGCCCACGGGGCGTGCACCTTCATGCCGTAGGGGGAGTGCAGGATGACGCGCCAGTCGCCGACCTCGTCACGACCACGCTCGACCGTCAGGGTGCGATCGGTGGGCAGGGTGCCGGTGGCTTCACGCTGCTCGGTGAGGTGGGCCATCAGGTTGGCGCGCGCCTGCTCGTCGAGCCCGGCGTCGATGAGCCGCTGCGCCGCCTTCTCGGGCGTCGCCGCCGAGACCTCGCGCGAGAAGGCGCCCAGCGCCTCGCCGAGTTCGAACGGTCGACCGATGCCGTCGCCGTGCCAGAACGGCACCTTGCCGGGTTGCCCGTACGCGGGGATCACGTTCACGCGGTCGTGCGTGATCTCGGCGATGCGCCAACTGGTGGTGCCGAGCGTGAAGACGTCGCCCACTCGCGACTCGTAGACCATCTCTTCGTCGAGCTCGCCGACGCGCGCACCCGTCGACTCGCCCGCCACGAACACGCCGAAGAGCCCGCGGTCGGGGATCGTGCCGCCGCTCGTCACCGCGATGCGCTGCGCGCCGGGGCGACCGGTGAGGGTGCCGGCATCGCGATCCCACACCAGGCGTGGGCGCAGCTCGGCGAACTCATCGGACGGGAAGCGCCCGGCGAGCAGGTCGAGCGTGGCCTCGTAGGCCGATCGCGGCAGCGAGTGGAACGGGGCGGAGCGGCGCACGGTCTCGAACCACTCCTCGACGCTGATGGCGCCGAGTGCGCTCGCGGCCACGGTCTGTTGGGCGAGGATGTCGAGCGGGTTGCGCGGCACCTGGATCGCCTCGATCTTGCCCGCCAGCATCCGCTCGGTGACGATCGCCGTGTGCAGCACATCGCCGCGGTGCTTGGGGAACAGAGCGGCCCGGCTGATCTCGCCGACCTGGTGCCCGGCACGACCCACGCGCTGCAGCCCGGAGGCGGCCGACGGCGGGGCCTCGACCTGGATGACGAGGTCGACGGCACCCATGTCGATGCCCAGTTCGAGGCTGCTCGTCGCGACGACGCACCGCAGCACGCCCGACTTGAGCTCTTCTTCGACCTGGGCCCGCTGCTCTTTCGACACGGAACCGTGATGCGCCTTCGCGAGCACGGGGTCGGCACCCGCCGTCGCTCCCGCCTGCGCCATCATCTGTGCGGGCACCGTCGCGTCTGGAAGAGGAGCGCCGATGCGCTCGGAGTAGATCTCGTTGAGCCGCCCGGTGAGCCGCTCGGCCAGCCGACGCGAGTTCGCGAAGACGATCGTCGACTTGTTCTGCAGCACCCGATCGACGATCGCCTCTTCGACATGCGGCCACACCGATCCGGTCACCTCGGTGTACTCGGCATCGCCGTCGGAAGGATCCGGGGCGCCCGGAGGTGCCGGCGGATTGGTCATGTCGTCCATCGGCACTACCACGCCGAGTTCGAAGGTCTTGGATGCCGGCGGCGCCACGATCTCGACGGGGGCGGCGCCGCCCAGGAAGCGGGCAACCTCGTCGATCGGCCGCACGGTCGCCGACAGACCGATGCGCTGCGCGGGAGTCTCGGCGCCGTAGCCGGCACGCAGCGCGTCGAGGCGCTCCAGGCTCACGGCGAGGTGGGCGCCGCGCTTGGTCGCGGCCACCGCGTGCACCTCGTCGATGATCACGGTGTGCACGCCGCGCAGCGTCTCGCCGGCGCGGCTGGTGAGCATGAGATAGAGCGACTCGGGGGTCGTGATGAGGATGTCGGGAGGGTCGGAGACGAGCTTGCGGCGGTCGCTCGACGTCGTGTCGCCCGACCGCACGCCGACCGTCACCGAGGGCGACGGCACCCCGAGGCGTCGCGCGGACTGGCCGATGCCCACGAGAGGCGACCGCAGGTTGCGCTCGACGTCGACGCCGAGCGCCTTCAACGGCGAGATATAGAGGATGCGCGTGCGCGGAGCATCGTTCTTCGGAGGCGTCGTCTTCGGAGGCGTCGTCTTCGGAGGCGTCGTCGGTGCCTTCTCGGGCAGCTGCTGCGCCTCGACCATGCGCTCGCGGAACACGCTGTCGATCGCATAGAGGAATGCCGAGAGCGTCTTGCCGGAACCGGTGGGAGCGACGACGAGGGCGTTCTTGCCCGCGGAGACCGCGTTCCACGCGCCCTCCTGCGCCGGGGTGGGTGCGGGGAACGCGCCCCGGAACCAGTCTTGCGTGGCCGGGGTGAAGCGCTCGAGCACATCACTCATACGTCCATCTTCGTCGAGACCACCGACATCGGCTCCGATGACGGTCTCACGACGGGGAGGTGACGATGTCGGAGGCAGGGTGGATGCTGGTGGCATGGCGCACCACACGACGAACTACCTGACCACGTTCATCGAGGTCGCCGACGACTGTCCGACCGACCACGCCGTCGAGCCGCCGGCCTCCGAGAAGCCCACGATCGCGGCCCTGCACTACCGGCTCATCGCCGAGCAGCCGTACGCGCGCACCTCCGACGACGTCATCTTCGAGACCTACGCGCAGCGCAACGGCGTCGCCCTCGACGACACCGCGGCCCGCGACGCGTTCTTCTCGAAGGGACAACCGTGCCTGCGGTCCTCGCCGCTCGGCAAGCGCTACGGGTGGGGTCTGCACCACGACGATGAGGGGCGGGTCGCGCTGGTCGCGCGCGACTCCGAGCAGTACGCGCTGCTCGCCGCCGACCCGGCGATCGCGCATACGCGAGCGATGCGGGGTCGGCGGGCCTGACCGGGCGCCCGCTACGGTGGGGTGAAGATCGACCAGGGGGAGCACATGACCGATCCATCCGCGCCGCACCAGGGCTTCCATCCCGCGATGCCGCCGCAGCAGTGGCCATCACAGCCGCAGCCACCCCAGCCGGCACCGCCTGCCCGGTCGACGAAGGGCCGCACGGTCATCTGGATCGTCGTGGCAGCAGCTGTGCTCGTCGCCCTGATCGTCGGTGGCCTGGTCGTCGTGAACACCGTCACCCGCGGTCCGTCCGCGCAGGAGGTCGCCGAGGAGTACCTCGCGCACATCTCCGACGGCGATGCCGCGGCCGCGGCGGAGCTCGTCGCCGCGCAACCGGAAGAGACCGAAGGGCTCAGCGATCCGTCGCTGCTGACCGACGAGGTGCTCGGCGCCGCGGTCGAGCGGATCAGCGGGGTCGTCGTCGAGCCGGCATCCGGTTCCGACGACGCGCAGACCTTCGCGACCTTCGACGTCAGCTACACGCTCGCTGGTGAGACCTACGAGACCTCGCTCTCGCTCGTCCGCGGCGAAGGGGAGGGACTCGCTCCCGGCAGCTGGCAGATCCGGAGGGCGATGACCGATCTCTTCATCGTCACGCAGGGCGACCCGCCGTTCCTGCTGAGCGGCGTCGAGATGCAGACCGTGGAGTCGGGAGAGTTCCTTCCCCTGGCGCTGTATCCCGCGGTCTACCCCATCTCCGCCGTTGACCCCACATTCTTCGAGACCGACCGCGACGAGCTCGTGATCACCGGCGGCTCAACGATGCCCGAAAAGGTCTCCCTCGTCCCGAACCAGCACTTCACCGACGAGGTTCAGCGACAGGTCGACGCCTTCCTCGACGACTGCACGACGCAGACGACCTGGCGGCCCGAGGGATGCCCGTTCGATGCGCCGCTGGATGCCAGGACCGTCGAGGTGCAGTGGACCATCGAGACGTACCCGACGGTCGAGCTCCTGCTCGACGGCGAGATGTTCGACGCCGACGGCGGCAGCATCCGCGCCGTCTACACGCCGCCCGGCGCGACCGAGCCCGTCACTGTCGAGGATGAACTCGGCACGGGCGGAACGATCGAGATCGACGGGAGCGCGCTCAGCCTGACCTTCCCCTGAGCGCGCTCCGATCGCTCACACCTCCTGCAGCATCCCCTCGGCATCGATCTCGAGTGTCAGATCGAGGTCGAGGCGAGCGAGGAAGGCATCGTCGTGACTGACGACGAGCACGGCCCCGCGATACGCGCGCAACGCCTCGACGAGCTGATCGACCGTGTCGAGGTCGAGGTTGTTCGTCGGCTCGTCGAGCACCACCAGCTGCGGCGCCGGATCCGACAGAAGCAGAGTCGCCAGCGCCACGCGGAAGCGCTCGCCGCCCGAGAGGGCTGAGACCGCGCGGTCGGCGGTCGCCCCGCGGATCAGGAATCGCGCGAGCCGATTGCGCAGCTCCTTCTCGGGAACCTGCGGCGCATGCTCGGCGATGTTCGCGAAGACCGAACGCGTCTCGTCGAGCCCGTCGACGCGCTGGGGCAGGTATCCGATGTGCTCGACGTGCGCCTCGGCGCGGAGCGCGGCCCGACCACAACTCAGGACATCTGAGCCGGATTCGAGCATTTCGAGCGAATCGCCCGAAAGATGCTCCGTCTGTCCTGAGTTGTGGCCAGCTCCCGTCACCAACCGCTCCAGCAGCGTCGTCTTGCCGGCCCCGTTGCGGCCGATCAGCGCCACGCGCTCCGGCCCCTGCACGACCCACGACCGTTCCGCGTCGCCGATCGTGGCGATCCGGCGCGCCCGCGAGACCCCCGGATCCGGCAGCTCGATCTTCATCGAGTCCTCCGAGCGCACCCGCCGCCCGGCCTCGTCGAGCAGCGAGCGCGCCGCATCCTCCTTCGCGCCGACCTCGATGCGCAGTTTGCCCGCCGACACCTCGGCCGCCATCTTGCGACCGTGCGCGACGATCTTCGGCACCCGCTTCTCGACCTCCGCCTTCTTCGCGGTGCGCGCGCGATGGGCGAGCTTGGTCTCGGCCTCGATGCGCTGGCGTTTCTCCTTGCGCACCGTCTGGGCGGCATCGCGGACGGCCTGCATCGCGGCGTCCTGCTCGGCATCCAACCAGGCACGCCACTCGGAGTACGGACCCCCGAACACGCTCAGCGTCTGACCGAACAGCTCGGCGGTGTCGTCCATGAGCTCGAGCAACGAGACGTCGTGACTGACCACGACGAGCGTCCCCTTCCAGTTCGAGACCATCACGGCGAGCTTCGCCCGGGCGTCGCGGTCGAGGTTGTTGGTCGGTTCGTCGAGGAGCGTGATCGGGGCCCGGCGCAGACGGATGCCCGCGATGGCCACGAGCACGGCCTCACCGCCCGACAGCTCGCCGACCCGCCGGTCGAGGAACGCGGGCGAAAGGCCCGCTTCGGCGAGGGATGCCTCGGCACGCGCCTCGATGTCCCAGTCGTCACCGACCGTGTCGAAGTGCGCCGGGTCGACGTCGCCCGCGGAGATCGCTCGAACCGCATCGAGGGGTGCGGCGACGCCGAGCAGTTCGACGACGCGGCGATCGACGTCGAGCGTGAGCTGCTGCGGGAGGTAGGCGACCTCGCCCGTGACCGTGAGCACACCCGAGGTGGGGGCGAGGTCGCCGGCGATCAGGCGCAGGAGCGTCGATTTGCCGGCGCCGTTGCGGCCGACGAGCCCGGTGCGCCCGGTGCCGAACGAACCCGACACGGCGGTCAGTGCGGAAGACCCGTCGGGCCAGGTGAAGGTGAGTCGGTCGAGGGTGACCGAGGCGTGGAGGGTGGGTGATGACATGGGGTGTCTCCTGTCGAGTGCGAGGGTGCACTGACACCGGTCCTTCCCTCGGCTCCGAAGAGGAGACGTTCGACGCGGAGCGTGCTCGAGAAAGAGAGAGCAGCGCCCTCGCGGAACGGGAGGGAGGCGAGCCGTGTGAGTCGGCGATCGTCGGGTCAGCGCGCGGAAAGAGAGGCGCGGAGGCGACGGATCAGATCAAAGGACTTCCAGACACGGCGGACAGGACTCCACGACGATACCCGGGCGTGTCGCCGGGGCGCAACCCCGGGATCTACTGCGGGGCGATTCCGTCGACCCAGGTCGTCAGGAACTGGTGCACGTCGGCGAGCTCGTCTTCCGAGATGCTGTGCGTGAGCCCCGTATACACCCGGCCCGACAGCTCGGAGTGGTCGGGCAGCCACTGCGCCGTGTAGGCGATGCGCTCGGGAGGGATGACATCGTCGTGCGTGCCGCGCCCCCAGAAGACCGGCGGCCGCAGCTCGCGCAGCGCCTCGTCGTCGGGCAGATCGCCGGTCGCGACGTAGCCGCTCAGGGCGACGACGGCACCTAAGCGTTCGGGAGCGAGTCGGAGCGCCTGCAGCGAGACGGCCGCGCCCTGCGAGAACCCGAGCAGCGCGATCGAGGGAGCATCGGGTGCCACCGCATCGAGCCACTGCAGCACCGCGCGGGCGGCCGCGGTCACCGTGTCGGCACTGCGTCCGTCGAGACCCTCGATCGGGTACCACGAGCGCCCGGGCATCGGCCAGGGCGGGGTCAGCGGGGCGGCGACGGATGCCACGGCGATGCCGGTCGGAAGGTGCGGCAGAAGGCCGATGAGGTCGTTCTCGTCGGCGCCGTAGCCGTGCAGGAGCACCAGCAGCGGCAATCCGGTGCGCTCGCCGGAGTTCCAGAGGGTGGCGGAGTCGTCGATGGTCAGGTTCTCGGTCACCCCACCATCCTGCCAGCGGCCGCCGACACGCGGTCGGCTCGGCGTGCGCCCGTATCGGACGTCGGATGCTGCTGGTAGAAAGGACACATGGCGGTTCGCACACCTGATCCCGAGCCCGAGCCCGACGACGGCATCGGCGGCTTCGATGACGGGCAGCGTCCCGCCCCTGATGCGAACCCCGGCTGGCTGAGCGAATTCGAGCTCGCCGAGGCCCGCCGCCACCTCCCGATGCTCTACGTCGAGGCCATCCCCGTGCGCACCGATGGTTCCGGTCAGGTGACCGAGATCGGCATCCTGCTGCGCTCCACCCCGATGGGTGAGATGACGCGCACCATCGTGTCGGGGCGGGTCCGCTTCGGCGAGACCATCCGCGATGCGCTCTTCCGCCACGTCGAGAACGACCTCGGACCGATGGCCTTCCCGCTGCTGCCGCCGCAGCCGCTGCCGTTCACCGTCGCCGAGTACTTCCCGATCCCGGGTGTCAGCGCGTACCACGACGATCGGCAGCATGCCGTGTCGCTCGCGTTCGTGATCCCGGTCACCGGCACCTGCGAGCCGCGTCAAGACGCGCTCGAGGTCACCTGGTTCTCGCCGGAGGCCGCCGCCTCCGACGCAGTCTCGGCCGAGATGGAGGGCGGCCGCGGCACGCTCATCCGCCTCGCCCTCGCGAACCTGGGTCTGCTGCGCTGAGTCGCTGAGGTGCGGAGCCCGGCCGGCGCCGGGCCCGCGCTCAGGCCGTCAGACGTGCGAGTTCGGCGACGAACGCGTCGACGTCGTCTTCGTGGGTGTCGAAGCTGCACATCCACCGCACCTCGTTGCGCGCGGCATCCCAGTCGTAGAAGCGGAACGACTCCCGCAGGGCGTCGGCGACGCCGTCGGGGACCGTCGCGAAGACGCCGTTCGACTGCGTCGGCTGCGTGAACGCGACGCCGTTGATGGTGCCGGCGGCGATGCCCTGCTCGATCTCGGTGCGCAGACGTGCGGCCATCGCGTTCGCGTGACGTGCGTTGCGCAGCCACAGGTCGCCCTCGAGCAGCGCGATGAGCTGCGCCGACACGAAACGCATCTTCGACGAGAGCTGCATGTTGAACTTGCGCGAGTAGACGAGCCCGTCGGATGCCGCGGGGTTGAGCACCACGACGGCCTCACCGAGCATGGCGCCGTTCTTGGTGCCGCCGAAGCTGAGCACGTCGACGCCGGCATCGCGGGTGAATGCGGCGAGGGGCAGATCGAGGGCGGCGGCCGCGTTCGAGAGGCGGGCGCCGTCGAGGTGCAGCTTCATGCCGTGCCCGTGCGCGTGGTCGGCGATCGTGCGGATCTCGTCGGCCGTGTACAGCGTGCCCAGCTCGGTCGACTGCGTGATCGAGACCACCAGCGGCTGCGCGCGGTGCTCGTCGCCCCAGCCCCAGGCCTCGCGGTCGATCAGCTCGGGGGTGAGCTTGCCGTCGTCGGTGGGGACCGTGAGCAGCTTGAACCCGCCGATCTTCTCGGGCGCACCACCCTCGTCGACGTTGATGTGCGCGGTCGACGCGGCGATCACCGCGCCCCAGCGGGGGAGCATCGACTGCAGTCCGGTGACGTTGGCGCCGGTGCCGTTGAAGACGGGGAACGCCTCGGCGCCCTCACCGAAGTGCGTCTGCACGACCTCCTGCAGACGGGCGGTGTACGCGTCGCTGCCGTAGGCGCCCTGATGGCCGTCGTTCGCGGTCGCGATGGCGGCCAGGACCTCGGGGTGGATGCCGGAATAGTTGTCGCTGGCGAAGCCCCGGATCGCGGGGTCATGCTGGATGGTCACCGCATAAGCCTATGTCCAATGTCCCCGGTCCTGAGTACCCTCGAACCCATGCAGCAGACCGCAGCGAAGTCGGCGTTCATCAACGTCCTCGTCAACACGCTGATCGCCAACGTGACGACCAGCTTCCTCTGGTTCGCGCTCACCTTCTGGGTCTACATCGAGACGCAGTCGGTGCTGGCCACCGGCATCATCGGTGGTGCGTACATGCTGTTCGTGGCGTTCTTCGCGATGATGTTCGGCACGATCGTCGACCGCAATCGCAAGCACACGGTCATGCTGCTCTCGAGCGTCATCTCCGCGGTCGCGTTCCTGCTGGCCGGGGTCGTCTACATCTCGCAGCCCGAGACGGCTCTGCTCGACCTCGGCGGGCCCTGGTTCTGGCTGTTCTCCGGGGTGATCCTGTTCGGCGGGGTCATCGAGCAACTGCGCAACATCGCGCTGTCGACCACGGTCACGCTGCTGGTGCCCGAAGAGAAGCGCGCCAACGCCAACGGTCTCGTCGGCACGGTGCAGGGCATCGCGTTCCTCGTCACGAGCGTGTTCTCGGGGCTGTCGATCGGGTTCCTCGGCATGGGATGGACGCTCGCGATCGCGATCGGCGCGATGGCGCTCACGTTCGCCCATCTGCTGTTCATCCGCATCCCCGAGGGAGCGCCCGAGCCCGATCCCGACGCGAAGAACGCGATGGACTTCCGCGGCAGCGTGCGGGCGATCCGCCTTGCTCCCGGGCTGTTCGCGCTGATCATCTTCTCGACGTTCAACAACCTCATCGGCGGCGTCTACATGGCATTGATGGATCCCTACGGGCTCACGCTCTTCGACGCCCAGACGTGGGGCTTCGCGCTGGCGTTCGCCTCGACGGGCTTCCTCATCGGCGGAGGACTGGTGGCGAAGTTCGGGCTCGGCAAGAACCCGATGCGCACCATGCTGCTCGTCGTGATCGCGATGGGGCTCCTCGGCGCGGTGTTCATGCTGCGCGAGTGGTGGTGGTTGTACGTGCTGGGCATGTGGGCGTACATGGCCCTGGTGCCGCCGGTCGAAGCCGCCGAGCAGACCGTGATCCAGAAGGTGGTCCCGTTCGAGCGTCAGGGACGCGTCTTCGGCGTGGCCGCCGCGATGGAGGCAGCAGCCGCCCCGATCACGGCGTTCCTCATCGCCCCGATCGCCGAGTTCCTGATCATCCCCTTCATGAAGACCGACGAGGGGCGGCAGCAGTGGGGGTGGCTGGTCGGCGAAGGCGAGGCCCGGGGCATCGCGCTCATCTGCCTGTTCGCGGGACTCATCATGGTGATCGCAGCGACGCTGGCCTTCTTCACGAAGTCCTACCGCAAGCTCACCGACCTCTACGCGCATGCGCCGGCACAGCAGATCCCCGATGGCGCTTCCGACCCGGAGACTGCCCAGGGCGCCGAGACGCCCGAGGCGCCGCCGATCGTTCCGGGCGCGTCTCAGCTCTGAACGGGCCCCGGTTCGAACAGTCGAGGCCTGAATTGCCGAGGCAGCCGACCTCGTCAGTCGAGGTCGATGATGCGGTCGTTGAGGTCCACGGCATCCGCGTCCCACAACGCGACGATGCGGGGCGCCAACGACTCCGGATCGAGCGCCTTCGCGCGGAACACGACGGATGCCGCGCGCAGTGTCTCTCCGGAATCCCGCGCCGACTTCGCGAACCCCTGCGCGACGGCGCGGGTCCATGCTTCGCTCGCGGCCTTGACCGCCGCATAGTTCGCACCGCCCGCGAGCGGGCGGCCGACGGCGGTCGACGAGACGATCGCGAAGCGGCCGGCCGTCGACGCGCGCAGAGCGGCATCGAACGCCCGGCTCGTCGCCCGGACGGCGTGCAATGCCGGAAGCAGGGCGGCGAAGTCGTCGTCCGACTGCCCGGCGAGGCCGCCGCCTCCGCGCCACCCGCCGACGAGCGGCACGAGGGCGTCGACGGTGATGTCGGCGTCAGCGAGACGGGCGGCGAGCGCGGTCATCTCGTCGAGCGAGGTCGCATCCGCCACCTCGACCTGCGCCCCGGCATCCGCCAACGCCTGCAGGCGCTCGGCAGAGCGCCCGGTCGCGACCACGCGCGCACCCGCATCGAGCAGGGTGCGCGCGAGGGCGAGACCGGACGCACTGGTCGCTCCGGCGAGCACGACGGTGCGACCGCCGATGCCGTTCAGGAGAGACGTCATGCCGGCCTCAGTCGTCGGTGCCGCGGATGCCGACGGTCGACTCGATGACCGTCTTCATCTTCTTGTCGAGCGCCTCGAAGAACATCGACAGCGGGAACTCGTCGTCCAGCACCGCGTCGGTGTACCTCTTGGGGGCGCCGGCGAGGATCTCGTCCGACAGGCCACGCGCCCAGGCCGACACCGGGTGCGGCGTCACGACGCTGCGAACCAGGTCGTAGGCGGCGAGCCAGTGCGCCGTCTTCGGGCGGTCGATCGAGTGCCAGTACAGGTCGTCGATCGCATCGCCGAGGGCGACGACCGCATCGGGCACGCCCTCCCAGTCGAAGGCGAGAGCGGTGTCGGTCCAGTGCAGCACGCCGCGCTGGTGCAGCCACGCGAACAGCAGCTGCCCGCCGAGACCGTCGTAGTTGCGCACGCGCGAGCCGGTGATGGCGAAGCGGAAGATCCGGTCGAAGATCACCGCGTACTGCACGAGCGGCGCGTGATCGAGCATCTCCTGCTCGGTCTGCTCGAGCTTCTCGCCCGACTCGGCGCGTGCCGAGAGGGTGCGCTGGATCTTCACGGACTCGCGGAACGCGGTCAGGTCGCACCGCAGCTCTTCGAGCGAGTACAGGAAGAACGGCATCCGCTGCTTGATCATGAACGGGTCGAACGGCAGGTCGCCGCGCATGTGCGTGCGGTCGTGGATGATGTCCCACATCACGAACACGCGCTCGGTGAGTGCCTGGTCGTCGAGCATCTCGGCGGCGTTCTCGGGCAGATCGAGCTTCGTGATCTCCGCCGCCGCGCGCGTGACGCGGCGGTAGCGGGCGGCCTCGCGGTCCTGGAAGATCGCGCCCCACGTGAAAGACGGGATCTCCCGCATCGCGACCGTCTCGGGGAACAGCACGGCCGAGTTGGTGTCGTAGCCGGGGGTGAAGTCGACCAGGCGCAGCGAGACGAACAGCTTGTTGCCGTAGTCGCCGGCCTCGAGGGCTGCGATGAACTCGGGCCAGATCGCCTCGACGATCAGGGCCTCGACCAGGCGGTCGCTCGAGCCGTTCTGCGTGTACATCGGGAAGACGACGAGGTGGCGGATGCCGTCGACGCGGTGCTCCTGCGGCTGGAAGGTCATGAGTGAGTCGAGGAAGTCCGGCACGCCGAAGTCTTCGGATGCCCACCGGTCGAAGTCGATGACGGCCGCGGCGAGGTACTCGGCGTCGTGCGGGAAGGCGGGCGCGAGGGCGTGGATGCCCGCGGTGATCGCACCGACGAGTTCGCGGGCGGCGGCGTGGTGCCCGGCATCCGGGATCGAACCGTCCTTGATCTGCATCTCGCGGATCGCGATCGCGGCGTCCTTGAGCTGCGCCCAGGCGGCGGAATCCTCTGCGGTCGATGCATCCTCGACGACCTCGGGTTCGCCGACGATGGCCTGAACAGCGGAACTGTTGGCGGAAATGATGGACATCGGGACCTCCGATCGGAGAAACAACAGGAAACTTTCCTGCGGAAACGGAAAGCTAACGATATTCTTACATGCATGGATGACTCTGTCGACCGCGCGATCCTTACCGAGATCTCTCGCGACGGGCGTGCCACGCTCTCGCAACTGTCGGATGCCGTCGGACTCTCGGTCTCGGCCGTGCAGTCGCGTCTGCGCCGACTCGAGACCCGGGGTGTGATCAGCGGATATCGCGCGATCCTCGACCCCGAACAGGTGGGCACGCCGCTGTCGGCGTTCATCGAGATCACTCCGCTCGATCCCGCCCAGCCCGACAACGCCCCCGAGCTCCTCGAGCACCTCGAGGCGATCGAGGCGTGCCACTCGATCGCCGGCGACGCGAGCTACATGCTGTTCGTGCGCGTGCCCTCTCCGCGCGCGCTCGAAGAGCTGGTGCGCGACATCCGCCATGCGGCGTCCGTCAGCACCCGCACCACCGTGGTGCTGCAGACGTACTACGAGAACCGGCCGATCATTCCGGTCGCCTAGGACTCCGCGGAGGACTTTCGCCGACAAACCCCGTTCGCGGGGATTGTCATTGTCGGGGGCCGGCGGCATGATGGCAGTCGCATCATGAACAGGAGACGCCATGTCCTTCCAGGCATATCTCGACAAGGTCGAGACCCAGACCGGCCTCACCCCGCGGCAGTTCATCGCCCTCGCGAAGGAGCAGGGCTTCGACGAGACCACCAAGTCGACCGTCGTGCTGAACTGGCTCAAAGAGGAATACAGCCTCGGGCACGGCCACGCGCAGGCGATGGTGCACGTCATCCTCAAGGGGCCGAAGATCAGCGACAAGCACGTCGGCAAGGGCGGGGCGCACGGAGATGCCTCCGACACCCTGTGGCTCGACGGCAAGGACTCGAACCCGAACCCGTAAGGGCATCGTCGCGCCGGATAGGATTCCCTGCGTGGCAGCATCCTCGAAGCGCAAGAAGAATCCGACCCGTGTGAGCGGCAATCCCGCGAAGCGGGCGACCGGCAATCCGGCCCACCGGGCCGCCGTCGAAGCCGGTCCCGTGACACTCGGCGACTGGATCGGTGCCGCGAGGCTGCGCACTCTTCCGCTCGCCATCGCGCCCGTGCTGATCGGCACCGGCGCCGCGCGCAGCACCAGCCCGGAGTTCCACTGGGTCATCGCCCTCGCGTGCCTCGCGGTCGCGGTGCTGCTGCAGATCGGCGTGAACTTCACCAACGACTACAGCGACGGCGTGCGGGGCACCGATGCCGTGCGCGTGGGCCCTGCCCGCCTCACGGCTTCCGGCCGGGTGAAGCCGCGCACCGTGCTCATCATCGGGCTCGTGTTCTTCGCCCTCGCCGCGGCCGTCGGTCTCGCGATCGTCGTGCGCACCGAGCAGTGGTGGATGCTCGGCGTCGGCGCCGCATGCATCGTCGCGGCCTGGTTCTACACCGGCGGCAAGCGCCCCTACGGCTACGCCGGACTCGGCGAGGTCTTCGTCTTCGTCTTCTTCGGTCTCGTCGCGACCCTCGGCACCACGTGGGTGCAGATCTTCGACCTGCCGCAGCAGGCCTGGCTCGGTGCGATCGCTGCGGGTCTCTTCGCCTGCGCGGTGCTGCTCGCCAACAACCTGCGCGACATCGATCAGGATCGCGCGGTCGGCAAGCGCACCCTCACCGTGCTGATCGGCCGCCGCGCGACGCAGGTGCTGTTCACCCTGTTCGTGCTCGCGCCGTTCGCGATCGCCGTCATCATCGCCCTGCTGTTCCCCGTGGCGTGGCTGTCGCTGCTGGCGCTGCTGGCGGGCCTTCCGGCCATCCTGATCGTCTGGACGTACCGGCAACCGAAGGAGCTGGTGATCGCGCTCGCGCTCACCTCGCTCACCTCGCTCCTCTACGCCGGCGCCCTGTTCTGGGCGTTCATCGCCTGACGCAGAGGAACCATCGCCTGACGCAGAGGAGCGAGCGGGCGCGCGGTCAAAGCCCGAGCTGGTCGAGGCGCTCTTCGAACCGCACCTGCACGTCTTCGGGTTCGTCATCGGGACGCTCGGTCCAGATGGCATCGAGTTCGCGCTGCACCGCTGCGGGGAGCGCGGCGAACTTCGAGTCCCAGGCGTCGATCGGGGTCCAGTAGCCGACGACCTTGAAGCGGGTGGCGGGCAGGCCGAGCTCGCGGCGCAGGTACTTGCGCACATCGCGCAGGGCGACGGTCTCACCCGCGACCCAGACGTACCCCTCGTCGAGCGGGAGCCGCTCATCGACGATGCGGCGCACGAGCTGCCCGAGCGCGCTGGGGCCGTGGCCGTTGCCTCCGGTCACCCACGTGACCTCCACGTGCGCGCCGCAGTCGAACGCGATCCGGTCCGTCTCATCGGGCACCTCCAGCACGATGCGGGTGCGCACGTTCTCCGGAGCATCTGCGGCGATGCGCGCCACCGCGGGAAGGCCGGTCAGATCGGCCACGAGCACCTGCCATGTGATGCCGGGCGGGGGAGAGTACAGACCCGTCGGCGAGTTGAGCCCGACCACATGGCCGGGTTCGGCGCGCGCGGCCCAGGGGCCCGCGACGCCGGCCTGATGGATCACGAAGTCGATGTCGAGCTCATCGACGTCGGGCCGCACGCCGCTGATCGTGTAGGTGCGCATCGGCGCCTCGGGAGCGCCCTCGGGCGTCTCCCACCAGTCGCCGGCGGGAACGGGGAGCGACACGTCGGTCGGGTCGTCGCCGTGCGGGAAGAACACGCGCACGTACTCGTCGCCGATGCCGGTGCTCAAGAACTCGGAGATGCCCTCGCCGCCGAGAGTGATGCGTACCAGGGTGGGGGTGAGGGGGGTGGTCTTGCTGACGATTCCGCGGTGGATCATCTCGGGGTCTCCATGTCTTCGGTGCTGTCGGGAAAGTCGGTGTGGTGGGTGCCGCCGGGGGCGCTCGTGCGGGCGTCGGCCTGGGCGAGCCAGAAGCTGCGGTACAGCCCGTCGCGGCCGACCAGATCGTCGTGCGTGCCCTGCTGGGCCGTGAGGCCATCGGCGAAGACGACGATCTGATCGGCGGTGGATGCCGGTTCCAACCGGTGCGCGATGAGCACGGTCGTGCGTCCGGCGCGGAGAGCCACGATGGCCTCCTCGACGGCATCGCGGTGATGCAGGCCGACATCGGCGGTCGCCTCGTCGAGGATCACGATCTCGGGATCGGCCAGCAGAGCACGGGCGATGGCGAGCTGCTGGATGCGTCCTTCGTCGAGGGGTGTCTCCGTGGGAGCCGACATCGCGGAGACCGCCCACTGCGCCCCGACGGCCTCCAGGGCGGCGGCGATCTCGTCGTCGCTCGCGGCGGGCGCGACCAACCGCATGTTGTCGGCGATGCTGCCGCGGAACTGGTGCAGCTCCTGCGAGACGTAGTACGGCGCAGGGGCGTCGGCTCCGAGGTGGAGCGTGCCCGACGTGGGCGGGTGATGCCCCGCGATGACCCGGGCGAGCGTGCTCTTGCCCGATCCCGAGGCGCCGACCAGCGCGGCCGTGGTGCCCGACTCGATCCGCAGCGTGACGTCACTCACGCCGCGACCCGTCGTCGGGTAGTGGAAGCTGAGATCGTTCAGTTCGATCGCGGTGCGCCGGGGCGGAGCATCCGCCGCCGCACTCTGGTCACGCGACGAGACGTGGCCGCCGGACGCGACCGGCGGCAGGGTCGGGGCGAGATCGATCACACCGACCAGGCGTGCGAGACCGATCGCCGCCCGCTGGATGTCGTCGAGGCTGAAGATGAGCTGCCCGATCGGACCGAACAGGCGATGGAAGACCAGGGCCGCCGTCGTGACCATGCCGACGGTGATGGCGCCGTTCGACTGCAGGAAGAAACCGGTCGTGAGGAGCGCGGCCAGGCCGACGAGCTCGCCGCCGTTGATCCAGCGGAAGAGACGGTTGCGCAGCCGCACGCCCTCGATCTGCACGCGGATCGACTGCTCGGCGCGTACCCGCACCCGGGCGAGCGCGTGCCCCTGTTCGTTGAGGGCCGTGAGCGTCTCGAGGCCCTCGACCGCTTCGAGCACGGCCTGGCTGCGTGCGGCTTCGCGTACGCGCACCTCGCGGAACACCACGCGCGAGCGCCGCAGGAAGGCGCGGGTGCCCAGCACGTAGAACGGCACGGAGGCGATGCCCGCGAGGGCGAGCCACGGGTCGAGCGCGGTGAGCGCCACCAGCGAGACGCCGATCGCGAAGGCGGCCGACAGGAGCCCGGGAACGACGTTGCCACCGGCCTCGGCCACGGCATCGACGTCTCCGGTCACGCGGGAGAGCAGATCGGAGGTCTCGCCGTCGTCGACCGTGCTCACGGGGAGGCGCATCGCGGCGGCGAACACGTCTTCGCGCAGCTCGGCGAGGGCGTCCTGCACGAGCGCGGTCAGCACCCGCATCGCCCACAGCATCACCAGGGCGGCGCCGATCGCACCGGCGCCGGCGCCCCCGACCCATCCGGCGACGACCGGGAACCCGGCATCGGTCGACACCGCATCGACGATGCGTCCCAGGCACGCGGGCAGGACGATGCCGAGAGCCGAGGCGGCGAGGAACAGCACGGCCACCGCCAGAGTTCGGCCGGGATGCCGGCGCAGCAGGCGCATCATGACGGCGCGCACCTGCGCGCCGGTCGCGATCGGGAGCGTGGTCGAGGGGGTCTCGACGGAGGCGTCAGACATGGGGTTCCTCCTGCTCCGGAGCGCGCAGTTCGACGACCCGATCGCAGGCCCCGAGCAGCACGGCCGAGGTGCTGATGACGATCGTGGTGCGGTCGTGCGTCGCGAGCGCACGGGCGATGTGCGCCTCGGTGATCGCGTCGACGGCCGAGGTCGGCTCGTCGAGCACGAGCACGTCGGCGTCGGTGTGCAGTCCCCGGGCGATGCCGATGCGCTGCCGTTGTCCACCCGAGAGGCGTCGGCCGGCCTCGCCCACCTCGGCCGCCCACCCGCCGACCTGGTCGATGGTGTCGTGGAGAGCGGCGATCTCGACGAGCTCCGGGCGCGGATCGCTCGCGCCCGTCGAGTCCGCAGCGCCGGGGGTAGCGCCGGGACCGCGCACCGCCTCGCGCAGAGTGCCGCTGATGATCGTCTGCCGATGGGGCAGCGCGACCACACGGCGCCGGTACTCCACCGGGTCGAGATCGCGCAGATCGATGTGCTCGCCATCGAGCACCATCGAGACGCGGTCGGGTTCGGGGCGCGACCTCAGACCGAGCAGACGGGAGAGAGCGCGGGCCTCGTCGCTGTCGGAGGGGCGGATGCCGAGCAGTTCGCCGCGCCGCACCTCGACGCGTGCCGAGTCGTCGGCCCCCGCGCGGAAGGTCAGCACGACATCGCCAGGGGCATCCGCACCGGAAGCATCCGCACCGGGAGCATCCGCCCTGCTGCGCAGAGTGATGCCCGCGTGCGGTGCATCGAGCAGATCGTCGGTGTTGATCATCTCGGCGAGCCGCTTCGCGGACGCGAGCTTGTGGATCCAGTTCGAGGGGAACGAGCCCGCGTAGGCGAGCGATCCGCTCACGAACTGGGCCAGCCCCAGCACGGTCACGAGCTCGCCGATGCTGATCTGCCCCTCGGAGGCGAACCACGCCGAGAGCCCGGCGAGAACGGTCGTGGCGACGGCCGCGAGCGTGCCGCTCACCGCCTCGTATGCGGCGAGCGAGCGTCCGGCCGCGGTCGCCGCGATGCGCGAGACATTGCTGGCCGCGACGTACCGTCGCACGGCCTCTTCGCGGGCGCCGATGCCGACCAGCACCCGGAACCCGCTCATGAAGTCGGCTGCGACCGCGCCGGCCTCGGTCGCGGCGTGCTGCTCGGCGAAGCCCCGGCGTTCGAGCGGTCGCGACACGGCCCGCATCGCGATCATCATCGCGATCGTCGACACGAACACGACGATCGTCGCGAGGGGCGAGATGACGAGCATCGCCAGCGCCGCGCCCACGATCGCGGCGAGCGTGGCGCACTGCTGCGCCACCGACCACGCCACTCCCGCCACCCGGTACGTGTCGGAGGTGACGAACGTCAACGCCTCGCCGGGCGTGACCGAGCGTTGCGAGAGGCGGGGGCGGAGCATCCGCGAGAGGGTCAGGTGGCGCAGCGCCTGCTCGCCGTATCCGTAGATCGTCACCATCAGACGCGAGGCCGCCTGGTAGCTCGTGGTCAGCACGAGGAAGGTGCCGATGAGTACGCCGATCCAGAGGGCGAGCGCGCGGGTGTCGGCGGGGAGCACGGCGTGGTCGATCGTCGCACCGATGATGACGGGGATCGCGGCCTCGGCGAGCGAGTGCACCACGAGCAGGGTCGTCGCGCCGGCCAGGGCCACACCTCGTCCTTCCCTGGCGAGTGCGATGCCGAAGAGCCGCCCCGGGGTGGCGGGCAGGGATGCCGTGGGCACGGATGCCGTGGGCACGGATGCCGCCGACGCGGATGCCGCCATCATGGTCTGCGCCGTCCGAGCGGGAGCACGAGCGGGGTGCCGGCGACGGGATCGACGATCACCCGGCACGGCAGGTCGTACACGGCTTCGACGAGCTCGGCCGTGATGATCTCGCGGGGGTCACCCTGGGCGACGATGGCTCCGTCGCGCATCGCGACGAGGTGCGTTGCGTAGCGGGCGGCGTGGTTCAGGTCATGGAGCACGGCGACCAGGGTGGTGCCCTGGCGGTGCAGGTCGGCGAACAGCTCCATCAGATCGATCTGGTGGGCGATGTCGAGGAAGGTCGTCGGTTCGTCGAGCAGCAGGTGCTTGGTCTGCTGGGCGAGGGCCATCGCCACCCAGACGCGCTGGCGCTGACCACCCGAGAGCTCGTCGACGAGCCGTCGCGACAGGTCGGTGACCCCGGTCGCCGCCATCGCCTCGGCGACCGCGCGCTCGTCGGTGCTGCTCCAGGTGCGCATCGCGCTCTGATGCGGGAACCGGCCGCGACCCACGAGGTCGGCGACGGTGATGCCATCGGGGGCGAGCGACGACTGGGGCAGCAGCCCCAGCTTGCGCGCGGCCTCTTTCGACTTGAGGGTGCGCAGCTCGACGCCGTCGAGCAGCACGGTGCCCGTCGTCGGCTTCAGCAGCCGCGCGAATCCGCGCAGCAGGGTCGACTTCCCACAGGCGTTCGGCCCGATGATGATCGTGAACGATCCGTCGGGCACCTGCAGCGACAGGTCGGAGATGATGGGGGTGTCTCCGTACCCGAGGGTGATGTCGCGGGCGAGCAGCGAAGCGGTCATGGGTGTTCCTTTCAGGCGCGGCGCGCGTATTGCGCGGCGAGCAGCCAGGCGAGATAGATGCCGCCGACCGAGACCGTGACGACGCCGACGGGCACGGCCACGAGCTGCGCGACGGCATCGGAGACGACGACGAGGGCGGCGCCGGTGAGCATCACGGGCACGGTTCCCATCGGCGTGTTCGAGCGGGTGAGGCGCTGCGAGATCTGGGGAGCGGCGAGGGCGATGAACGAGATCGGTCCGGCCGCGGCGGTGACCAGCGCGACGAGGGCGACGCCGAACACCATCGCCGCGAGTCGGGTGCGCCGGGGGCTGACGCCCAGTGCCGTCGCCGCGTCATCGCCCATCTCGAGCACCGGGAGGGTGCGGTTCAGCGGCAGGGAGCCGAGCATCACGATCAGGAAGACGACCGTCGCGGGGAGCAGCTGGTCGAAGCCGAGCGAGGCGAGCGAGCCCGCCCCCCAGGTCGCCGCCATCATGGCCTTCTCGACGCTGACCGAGATGAGGATCCACGAGGTGAGCGATCCGAGTCCGGCCGAGACGCCGATGCCCACGATGATCAGGCGGAACGACGACATCGAGTTCTTGCTCGCCAGCGCGTAGACGAGCACGGCGGTGAGCAGGCCCCCGACGAGGGCGCCCGCGGCCTTGAACATGTAGGTGTTCAGCTCGAGCACGACCATCATCAGCGTCACGCCGAACTGCGCACCCACGCCGAAGCCGATGATGTCGGGCGAGCCGAGCGGGTTGCGGGTCAGTGACTGGAAGATGCCGCCGGCGAGGGCGAGCGCCGCACCGCACAGCACGGCGAACAGCACGCGGGGCAGTCGCCACTCGTAGACCACCTGGCGGATGTCGGGGTCGAACGACGGGTCGACGAGTGCGCGCAGCACGGTGCCGAAGTCGACGTCGTAGGCGCCGATCGTCATCGAGAACAGGCCCGCGGCGATGATTACGACGACGAGCACGGCGCTCACGACGATCGAGCGCACCGAGATGCGGGCCGAGAGTCGGGCGGTGTCGATGCGCAGGTGGCGACGGCCGTGATCGACCGGCGGCAGGTCGACGGTCGGGTCGACGGCGGGCAGGTCGACGGGCGGGTCGACGGCGGGCGGATGCTGCGGCCGACGCTGATCGATGCTCACAGTCCGCTCACCCGCTTGCGGCGCACGAGGGCGACGAGGATCGGCGCTCCGAGGAGCGCGGTGACGATGCCGACGCGCAGTTCGCCGCTGGGCAGCACGATGCGTCCGAGGATGTCGGCGAGCAGCAGGAACGCGGGGCCGATGATCATCGAGTAGGTGAGCACCCAGCGCTGGTCGGGGCCGGTGAACCAGCGCACGATGTGCGGGATCATGAGGCCGACGAAGGCGATGGGACCGGCGGCCGCGACGCTGGTGCCGGCGAGCAGGGTGACCGCGATGATGACCATGATGCGGGTCACGCCGACGCGGGCCCCGAGCGCCTGAGCGAGGTCGTCGCCGAGGGCGAGGGCGTTGAGCGATCGGGCGCAGAGCAGGCCGATCACGAGGCCGAGTCCGATCAGGGGAGCGGCCCAGGCGAGCTGGTCGAGCGTGCGGCCGCCGATCGATCCCACACCCCAGAAGCGCATGACCTGCAGGGTGCTCGTGTCGTGCAGCACGATCGCGGTCGTGAAGCCGGTGAAGGCGGCGCCCAGGGCGACGCCGGCGAGCGTGAGCTTCATGGGGGTCGCGCCGGATGCTCCGAATGAGCCGAGCGTGTAGACGAGCAGCGTCAGCACGAAGGCGCCACCCAGGGCGAAGGGCACGTAGGCGCCGGGGGTGGTGAGTCCGAGCACGCCGACGGCGAAGGTGACGGCGAACGAGGCGCCCGCGTTCACCCCGAGGATGCCGGGGTCGGCGAGCGGATTGCGGGTGAAGGCCTGGATGAGCCCGCCGCACACGGCGAGAGCGGCACCCACGACGATGCCGAGCAGCGTGCGCGGCACGCGCAGCTGCATGATCATCAGGTGGAGGGGGTTCTCGTCGTCGTACGCGGTGAGCGAGCGCAGCACGGTGAGCGGGTCGATCGCGCGGTTGCCGACCGCGAGCGACGCGATGATGCAGAGCACGAGCACCACCGCGGACACGACCAGACCGGCTGCGAGCACACCGGTGCGGTGCGGGGAGGCGTCGCTGTCGCGACGACCCCCTGCACCGGCATCCGAGGTGTCGTCGCCGTCTTGCGTCTCCCGCGGGAGGGGGAGCGAAGTCGGCTGGGACATCTCCGGGGTCACTCTCCGGCGATGGTCGGCTCGCCCTGCAGTGCGGCCGCGAGGTCGTCGACGTACTTCGGCAGGATGTACTTCAGCGAGAGCACGGTCGGGGCGCTGATGGCGGATGCTTCGGCGTCGTCGGCGTAGATCACGTACGAGCCGTTCGCGATGGGGTTCCAGCGCGAGACGATCGCGTTCTCGACCGTGTACTCGCCCTCTTCTGCACTGCCGCCCCAGGCGGCGAACAGGTCGGCGTCGACGTCGTAGAGCTGTTCGAGGCTGACGCCGGTGTACCAGTTGTCGCCCTCGGCGCTCGCGAGGAAGCTGTCCATCGCCGAGGTCGACGTGAAGCCGAGAGCCTCGGTGATGCGCACGCGGGGGTCGTACTCGAGGTACACGCCGAGGTCGGTGCCGCCCTCGTTGAGGGTGAGGCCCCAGACGAACGTCTTGTCGTCGAACTCGGGGTGCTCGTCGGCGAGGGTGGTGATGAGTTCTTCGGTCTCGCCGATGAGCTCTTCGGCCTTGTCGTCTTCGTACATCGCCGCGCCCACGGTGCGGGTCATCGCTTCCCAGGTGCTGGGGTTCCAGGGGCCCTCGATGTAGGGGATCGTCGGTGCGATCTCGCTGAGGCGCTCGTACTCGACGTCGGAGACTCCCGAGTAGAGGCTGAGGATGAGGTCGGGCTTGAGTTCCTTGATGGCCTCGTAGTTGGGGCCGTCGTCGAGGAAGGGGATGATCTCGGGGGTCTCGCCGTACTCCTCGGTGACGAAGTCTTCGAACCAGGGCTGGTAGCCGCTCTCGTCGGCGCCCCAGACCTCTTCGATGCCGACCGGGTTGGTGCCGAGGGCGGCGACGATGTCGGGCGTCATCCAGCCGAGGGCGACGATGCGCTGGGGCTTCTCGGGGATCACGGTCGAGCCGTGGCCGTGCTCGATGACCACTCCGTCTCCCGCGGCGGCGGGTTGTTCGGATGCTTCGCCGGTGGCAGCGCATCCGGCGAGGGCGAGGGCGGCGGCGACGGCCGCGGCGACGAGGGCGGAGCCTCGACGGATCTTCGGGCGCGCGAGAGCGTGCAACATGATTCTCCTTCAGAGAAAGGGGGGAGGGTATGCCGCGTCGACGCGGCGAGAAGTTAGGTAAACCTGCCCTAACACATCGATGCTAGAACGCATTCAAGAGGCCGAGTGTTCAGAAACCGACGACTTGTGTCGCGAAACCGTCAGTTCTCGATGAACCTCGGGCGCGTCATCGCCAGTACAGCTGGTGCGCGGGGTCGCCCTGCACGCGGGCGACGTGCTCTCGCGGCGTGATGCCGAAGCGGGACTTGAACGCCGCCGAGAAGGCGCTCGTGGTGGCGTAGCCGCAGCGGTGCGCGGCGGCGCCGATGGGGGTGCCGTCGACGATCAACCGCGCCGCCAGCGTCATGCGCACGCCGGTGCGCCACTGGCTGAAGCTCATACCGATGTCGTGGTGGAACACACGCAGCACCGTGCGCTCGTGCAGGCCGTGCGCGAGGAACAGCTGCGTCGCGCTCTGCGCGTCACCCGGATCGGCGAGCACGGCCTGCACGAGGGGCTGCACCCTCTCGTCGGTCGGCATCGGCACTTCGCCCCAACCGTCGGCGGCTTCGGCGGTCGGCTGCTGCAGCATCTCGATGAGCACCGCCTGAATGCGTACCCGCAGGTCGGTGGGCATGTCGTTGATGCCGAGGTGCAGCAGCATCTCCTGCACGGCACGGGGCACGAGCACCTGGGTGACGCTGTCGATCGGGGTGATCAGCGACGGGTCGGGGATGTAGGTGTAGCAGCCGGTCGAATCGCGCTCGTGACGGCTGGTGTGCGGGGTGTGCGGCGGGATCCACACTCCCTGCCCGGGGAAGAGGCGCCACATCGCCTCTTCCAGATACACCCAGACCGTGCCGCGGTAGCACCACGCGAGCATCGCATCCGGATGCGCGTGCGGCGGGGAGACGGGGCGGGTGCCGACATCGTCGCCCGTGACGACCCCGGTGCCCATCAGGTACGGCTCGACGACCGTCGACGGATGCGTGGGACTCGCGTCCCAATCGGTCTGCCGGTAGGAGTTCATGGTGAGGGATCGTGCGGCCGCCGCCGCGCCGAGGTCAGCTCTTGACGTCGGTCTCGTCGGTCGGGGCTGCCTCGTCGGTCGGGGCGGCCTCGTCGACCTGGGCTGCTTCGTCGATCACGGCGTCTTCGGCGTCGGCATCCTCCTGGCCGGCCGAGGCGCGCTCCTGGCGGCGCTCGTAGATCGTCGTGGATGCTTCCGACAGCGGTCGCCGCAGGAACAGCAGCGAGATGCTGGTGCCGATGAGCGCGGCGAAGATCGCGGCGAGCCACCAGAACTCCCGGAAGATCGGGAAGAAGAACCAGAGGATCGCGAGGGGAACGAGGAACGCCAGCAACCGCAGCACGGAGTAGACGAAGAGGGGTGCAGGCTTCACCCCTCAAGTCTACGAGCGATTCGCCGGGGGCGATTCTCAGAGCCCGATTCTCAGAGCCCGATGCTGCCGAACGGGATGCCCCGCACGACCCGATGCCGGGGGTGCTCGCCGAGCGACCACAGCATGCGCCCCTCGGGATCGAGCGCGAGGTCTTCGCACCCGACGGGAAGGGGCACCGCGTGACGGGTCAGCGCATCGCGACGTCCCGTCCACAGCCGCCCCGGGTTCATCAGCGACGACTGCGAGACGAAGAACCGCTCGCCCCAGCGCACGGCGCCCTGCATGCGGGGGATGCCGGGGGCGAAGACGTCGTGCGGCTCGAAGACGTCGTCGGATGCTTCGGGGATCGAGTACTCGCCGATGCGCCCGGTGTCATTGCGCAGGTACTCGCCGATGAGCACGCGCCGCAGCGGGGTGCCGTCGGCGTCGAAGGCGCGGCCGATGAACGAGCAGCGCAGGTCGACCGGGTGCACGCGCGAGCGCACGGCGACGAGGGCGGTGCGCGGCAGCAGTCCGCGGCCGCTCATGCCCCGCAGCCGGCGTGCGAGCCGACCCCGCACGCGGCGGACGTCGGACAGATCGAACTCCCAGATGCCCTGACCCGTGGCGGCGGCGAACAGGCGGTCCTCGAACCAGGCGAGTCCGCCGGTGTGGATCTGCGCCGGCATCAGCTCGCCGTGCTCGTCTTCGATCGCGAGGGCGATGTCGATGTGGCGGGCGCGGTCGTGATCGATCAGCACGACCCGCGAGGCGAGGTGCTTTCCCGTCGGATCCTGTCGGAACCAGCTGACGGCGAGCGTGCGACGGCCGTCGCGGATCCCGACGTCGATGCCCTGCGGATACCAGCGCGTGGTCCACGCCCGCGCCGAGAGCCAACGCAGATCGTCATGGGTGTCACGGCGGCGCCGGAGCATCCGACGTCCGTTCGACCTGCGAGACCAGAGCATTCCTCCATCGTCGCCCATCCGCCGACGGTCGCGCGCCAGGACACCCGGCGTTCACCTCGGAGATGCCCGGCGTCCACGATCGCCTGAGACGATGCGGGCACCGTCCACCACCGGGAGTTCCGTGCGCAGTCCCCTCGTCACCGCCATCCTTCCTGCGAAGGATGCGGGTGCGTACATCGCGACGACGCTCGAGACCCTGGCGCGCCAGTTCGACGACCCCGCAGTCCTCAAGCTCGTGGCGATCGACGACGGCTCGCGCGACGACACCGGGGCGCTCATGCGCCGTCACGCCGCACGCTTTCCCCACGCCGAGGTGCTCGTCAACGCCGAGCCCCGCGGGCTGGCGAGCGCGCGCAATCAGGGCCTCGCGCACGTCGAGGGCGAGGCGTTCTGCTTCGTCGACGGCGACGATTGGATGCAGCCGCAGCGGCTCGCCGTGCTCGCCCGACGACTGCGCGAACTCGACGCCGACTACCTGCGCACCGATCACGTGACGGTGACGGCCGGTGAGCGCAGCCTGGTACGGGCGCCGCATCCGTGGCGCGAGGTCGTCGCGTCGCCCCGCGACGCCATCCTGCCCGCGACCGAGACGACCATGGTCGACTATCCGTTCGCCTGGGCGGGCATCTTCCATCGCCGGATCATCGATCGCGGCCTCGCCGAGTTCCCCGCGGGGCTCTTCACGGCCGAGGATCGCCCCTGGATCTGGCGCCTGCACCTGCAGGCCGCGTCGTTCGCCGTCGTCGACGCACCCGCGCTGCTGTACCGGCGCGGTGTGACGACGTCGCTCACGCAGGTGCGCGACCGGCGCCAGCTCGACTTCGTGCGGGCCATGCGCGAGGTGGTCGAGATCGTCGAGGCGGATGCCGAGGCCGAACGGTTCCTCCCCAAGGCAGTGTGGTCATCTCTCGCCCTCAGCGCGCACCACCTGGTGCGCGCCCGACGCATGCCGCGGGCCCTCCGCGCCGAGATGCGCACGGGTATCGTCGGCCTGCTGCGCGCTCTGCCCGGCGGCGAGGTCGCGGCGGCGGTGCGCCACCTCGACGGCCCCCGACGCCGGGTGCTCGCGCGGGCGCTGCGAGAGTCGGGGCACGGCGCATGACCCAGCTCTTCGCCCTGCACAGCGCCTACGGTCTCGCGACCGCGGTCGCGGCCATCGACGAGGGCTTGCTCGCCCACGACGGCGACAGCCTGCTCGTGCCCTTCGTGTCGGCACGCATCCCCGAGACGGTCGTCGGGATCGCCGCCGACCCCGCACTGCACGCGCTGCGGGCACGGTTCGATCGGATCGAAGATCTCGATGCGCTGCTGGGGCCGCGGCATCCGAGCGCGTGGGACCCGGCACCCGAAGACCGTGCCGTGCTGGAGCGTCTGCTCGTGCGGGCCTGGGCTCTCGACGCGGACGACCTCGAACTCGTCGTGCAGAGCCCGCAGGTCGCGCCCGCGCGCACACTGATGTCGATCTTCCCGCGTGCACGCCTCACGATCGTGGGCGACGGACTCATGACCTACTCGCCGATGCGCGTGGCGCTCGGGCACACCGTCGCGAGCCGCATCACCCGGGTCGTGCACGCCGACGTCGTGCCGGGGGTCGTGCCTCTGGTCGGCGCGCCGGGTGCGGCATCCGTCGCCGTTCCGGCCGAGGCCTTCCGACGCGTGCTGCTCGAGACCGACGCGGGAGAAGCCGTCGCCGACGAGGCGGGGCGCACCCTCGACGACGCCACCCCCACGGTTCTCGTGCTCGGCCAGTACCTCTCGGCCCTCGGCCTGATCTCGGAGCGCGAGGAGATCGCTCTGCAGCGCGATCTGATCGACCGCGCGGCCGCGTGGTCGCCCGAGCGCATCGTCTTCAAGCCGCACCCCGCAGCCCCGCCGCTGCGGATCGACGCCGTGCGCGAGCGGGCGCTCCTGCACGGCATCGAGTTCGTCGAGTACCGGGGTGCGCTCGCCGCCGAACTGCTCGCGCAGCGCCTCGACGCGCGCGCCGTGGTCGCCGCCTTCTCGACCGCCCTGCCCACCGTGCGCGCTCTGTTCGGCACCGAGATCGGTGCCGCGGGAACCGCGATGCTACTGGCGCGGCTCGCCCCGTACGAGAACAGCAATCGCGTGCCGCTGACGATCGTCGACGCCCTCACCCGGCCGGATTCGCCCTACGCCGATCCGACCCATCTGCAAGAGCTGATCGACGCGGTCGGTTACGCGATGCAGCCCGAGATCGCCGGTCACCTGCGCCACCGGGCCGAGGCACTGTTGCGCACGCTGCCCGCGGAGGAACGTGACCGGTACTTCTCGCCCGAGCGGCTCGCGGCGCTGCGCCTTCCCGGCGCCCCGGCGGAAGGCCGGTTGCGGGCCGCGCTCCGCCCCGCGGGCGGCACCGGCCGTGTCGAGGAGTTGCGGCTCACGGCGCTCGGTGCGCGGCGCCGGGCCGCACGCGCCTGGCGGGCGCTCAGAGGGCGCTGAGGCAGGCGATGATGCAGACGCGAGATCAGCGATGATGACGAGGATGAGTGACGATGGATGCTGTGACTGACGCAGAACCGACGACCGCGGCGAGGTGCGTGGCGATCATTCCCGCGCGCGGCGGATCGAAGGGCGTGCCGCGCAAGAACCTCCAACGGGTCGGAGGGGTGGCACTCGTCGCGCGAGCGATCCGGGCCGCCCGGGCATCCGCCGGCATCGATCTGATCGTCGTCTCGACCGATGACGACGAGATCGCCGCCGTGGGCGATGCGGCCGGGGCGCTCGTCATCCGTCGCCCGGCGGAGATCTCTGGCGACGAGGCGTCGTCGGAGAGCGCGATCCTGCACGCCCTCGACGAGCTCGAGCGGCGCGGCGAGAACATCGACGTCGTGGCGTTCCTGCAGGCGACCTCGCCCTTCATCCCGAGCGACGCGCTCGCCGACGCCGTGCGCATGGTGCGTGCGGGCGAGGCCGACAGCGTGTTCTCGGCGCACGAGACCTACGGATTCCTCTGGCGCCGCAGCGACGGCGCCGGCGATGACGGTGTTGGCGAGGGCAGTGGCGCCGCCGAGGCGATCAACCACGACGCGGCGCACCGGCCGCGCCGGCAGGACCGCGCACCGCACCACCTCGAGACCGGCGCGTTCTACGTGTTCGGCGCCGAGGGTTTCCGCGCCCGCAGGCACCGGTTCTTCGGGCGCATCCGCATCGCCGAGGTTCCCGAGTGGACGGCCATCGAGATCGACGACGAGCACCAGCTGCGCGTCGCGCGGGCGCTCGCCGCCGTGCACGATCTGCCCGAACCCATCGTGGTGAAAGCCGTCGTGACCGATTTCGACGGGGTGCACACCGACGACACCGCGATCATCGACACCGACGGGCGCGAGCGGGTGCGGGTGAGTCGCGAAGACGGCATGGGCGTCTCGCTGCTGCGCAAGGCCGGCCTGCCCATGCTCATCCTCTCGACCGAGGTCAACCCGATCGTGCGCGCGCGTGCCGAGAAGCTGCGGGTCCCGGTGCTGCACGGCATCGACGACAAGGAATCGGCGCTACGGGGCTGGGCCGAAGAGATCGGCGTGGCGCTCGACGACATCGCGTACCTCGGCAACGACGTCAACGATCTGCCGGCGATGCGCATCGTCGGCTGGCCGGTCGCGGTCGCCGACGCGCATCCGCTCGTCCTCGACGAGGCCCGCGTCGTGCTGTCGCGCACCGGCGGAAAAGGGGCCGTCCGCGAGCTGATCGAACGGGTGTTGTCGAGCTGACCGGCTCCGGTAACCCTCCGGTCGCTCCCCGTTCATGATCGGGGCGTAGCCAGGAGGGGCGGGGGTTTTTCCACCGCTCGACGACCGGAGGAACCATGACTGTCAGCATCGGCTCGCGGGTGATCGGCGGCGGTCGACCCGCCTATGTGATCGCAGAGATCGGCCTGAACCACAACGGCGACGTCGACATCGCGAAGCGTCTCATCGACGTCGCGGCGAAGGCCGGGGCCGACGCGGTGAAGTTCCAGAAGCGCACGCCCGAGATCTCCACGCCGGCGCACATGCGCGACGTGCCGCGCGAGACGCCGTGGGGCACCATGAGCTACCTCGACTACCGTCGCCGCGTCGAGTTCGGCCGCGACGAGTACATCGCGATCGGCGATCACGCCACGATGCAGGGTCTCGACTGGTTCGCGTCGCCGTGGGATGTTCCCAGCGTCGAGTTCCTCGAAGACCTGAACGTCGTCGCCCACAAGGTCGCCTCCGCGAGCCTCACCGACACCGAGCTGCTGATCGCTCTGCGCGAGACCGGCAAGCCCGTCATCCTCTCCACCGGAATGTCGACGATCGCGCAGATCGACCGAGCCCTCGACACGCTCGGCACCGACCGGGTGGTGCTGATGCACGCCACCTCCACCTACCCGCTCGAACCCGAAGAGGCCAACCTCCGCGCCATCGCCACGCTGCGCGACCGCTACGCCGGAATCCCGGTCGGATACTCCGGCCACGAGCGCGGTCTGCAGATCTCGCTCGCCGCGGTCGCGATCGGCGCGGTCGCGGTCGAACGTCACATCACGCTCGACCGCACCATGTGGGGCTCCGACCACGCCGCCTCCCTCGAGCCGACGGGACTCGAGCACCTCGTGCGCGACATCCGCGTGATCGAGACGGCTCTCGGCGACGGCGTGAAGCGCGTGTTCGACAGCGAGCGTGCGCCGATGGCGAAGCTGCGCCGCATCTCGGCATGAGCGCAACGCGCGTGGGGAGCGGGGGAGGCGACACGGGCCTCCGCGTCATCGCGATCGCCGATGCCGACTCGTTCGTGAAGTGGGCGGCATCCTTGCTCGCCTCGGTGCCCGGCATCCGTCCGCGATTGCTGCTGGTGCGCACTCCGCTGAGTGCGAGTGCGGCGCAGGAGCGCACGGCGCTCGCGGGCACCGGCATCCGCCCCGACGATGTCGCGCGCGTGGCTTTCCGCGATGCGGAGCGTTGGCTGGCGCAGCAGCGGCCCGACGTCGTGCTGCTCGCCGGGCGCGGACCGTTCGTGCGGCTGATGGGGCGCGTGATCGATGCGCTGCCGCAGCGTCCCGTCACCGTGTCGGGCATGCCCGGTATGGCGATCCCCGCGCAGCGCGGCGCCCTCGATTACCGGCGTCACACCGATCTGCTGGTCGTCCACTCGCACCGTGAGCAGCGGGCGTTCGCCGAGCTCGGCCGACGCATCGGCGTGAGTGTGCCCACCGGCCTCGCGACCCTGCCGTTCGCCCGGGGACGGGAGCGGATGCTCGCACCCGACCGCGCCCGCCGGATCACTGTCGAGTCGGCTGCCGAGCGCGCGTCGGGTGGCGGGGCCGCCGCGAGCGTCGCGGTCGCCGAGCGTCCGCCCGCACCGCAGGCGCCCGCGGCCAGCCGTCCGCGCGCGACCGATGTCGTCTTCGCCGCGCAGGCCATGGTGCCGATCGGTCGCCCCGAGCGCGAGAAGATCGCGGAGCTGCTCATCCGCGCCGCAGACGTCGACCCGCAGCGGCGCATCGTCGTGAAGCTGCGTTCGCGCCCCGGAGAGGTCGAGACGCACCTCGAGCACGACCCCTACACCGAGCTGCTCGGCGATCGCCGCCCCGACAACCTCGTCGTCTCGTACGCGTCGATGGCCGAGGCCCTCGAGACCGCAGCGGGACTCGTGACGGTGAGTTCCACGGCCGCGATCGAAGCGGTCGCGCTGGGGGTTCCGGTGATCGCGCTCGATTCGTTCGGGGTCACCAAGCCGCTGCTCAACACGGTGTTCGTCGGGTCGGGACTGCTGGGCGGCGGACGCGAGGTCGTCGCGGGTCGCTTCCGTCAGCCGCACCCCGACTGGCTGCGCGACAACTACTTCCATCCCGCCCGCGAGTCGACCTGGTGGGATCGGGTCGAAGAGCTCGTCGCACTGCGCCGGGCGGGCGGTCTGCCCGCGCGCCGGGTGCCGGCTCCCCGCGGCGGGCGGCTGCACGAGGCGTGGCACCGGGCGAGCGTGCTGGGTCGGGAAGACCGTTCGCTGAGCGGAGCCGTGGCGCTGGCGGTCGGCGTGCCGGCGACACGGATGCTCGCGCTGCGTCAGCGCGGTGGCCCGATCGGTGGCCGCACCTGGGCCGACGCCTCGACCGACTTCACGCTCGAACCCAGTCCGCATCGGGACTCGATCCGGCGGTGAGGCATCCGCTCCGACATATCGGGGCGGATGCCGTCATCCGGCGACACGAGGTGTCACTGCGAGGAATTTCCTCGCTTTGCCGATCACGGCCGGGTAACGTCATCCCCATCGCGGCGATCCGGGCGGTCCCGGGCCTCAGCTCATATCTGACGGCGTTGCGGGTTCGACTCCCGCCGTCGCGTCCACTCTTACTCTTCGGTGACGGCGAGGCGCTTCTCGATGCGGTCCCACCCGCCGTCGAGCACGACGAACCCGGCTTCGAGCGTGGCGAGCTGATCGTCGTTGTCGTTGACGAGCAGTTGCAGCTGCAGCACGAAGCGGGAGTACACGCGGATCTCGGCGGTCGGCTCGACCAGCCCGAGCTCGTCGGCGATCGCCTCGGACAGGGCGTCTTCGTGACGCAGCCACATCTTGGCCGCGTAGTCGCTCAGCGCCGGCGTCTCATTGAGGAAGCGGATGAAGATGCGGGTGACGTCGTTGCCGTGTTCATCGACGTTGGCTCTGATCTCGGCGGCGTAGAAGTCGTGGATCGCCTGATTGATCGTGACGCCCGCCGGCCGCTCGCGCACAGCCCCGACGAGGCGGTCGCGCTGCTCGTCGTCTTCGTCGAAGACGAGCGCCTCCTTCTGCGGGAAGTGCGCGAAGACCGTCGTGGGCGAGACGTCGGCGGCATCGGCCACCTCGCGGATGCTCACGTTGTCGAAGCCGCGCTCGAGGAACATCATCGTCGCGACGTCGGAGATCGCTTTGCGGGTCGCAGCCTTCTTGCGCTCGCGCCGTCCGAGGGGTTCCGTATCCGCCATGCGAACAGCTTACCGTGAACTCGATACAAAACTGGCTTGACACCAAAACTGGTATGGATACACTTTCGGTATGACTTCACCCATTACCTCGGTGCGCGGCCTGAACCGCGCCTGGATCATGCTCATCGTCTTGACGATGCTGACCGTCATCGGCATGACGGTCGTCCTCCCGGTTCTGCCTTTCGTCGTGCTGCAGTACGTCTCCGAAGAGAAGGACCTCGCCATCTGGGTCGGCATCCTCGAGGCGATCAACGGCCTCTGCGCGTTCCTCGTGGCCCCCTTCCTCGGCCGGCTCTCCGATCGCTTCGGCCGTCGCCCCGTGATCATCGCGGCGGCGTTCGGCGCGGCGTTCTCGATGGCGCTGTTCGGTATCGGCGGAGCCCTCTGGGTGCTCGTGCTCGCCCGCGTCATCCAGGGCCTCACCGCCGGGGACATGCCGGCCCTCTTCGCCTACCTCGCCGACATCACCCCGCCCGAGCAGCGTGCGCGACGCTTCGGCCTGCTCGGTGCGCTCTCCGGCATCGGCATGATGGTCGGACCGGCCATCGGCGGTCTGCTCGCCGCGATCAGCCTGCAACTGCCGGTCTTCCTCACCGCGGCCGTCGGTCTCACGATCGCGATCCTCAGCATCTTCCTGCTCCCTGAGAGCCTCAAGCCCGAGAACCGCATCGAGAAGATCGCCGTGCGCGACATCCAACCGTTCGCCGTGTTCAAGAACGCCTTCGGTCGCAAGGAGCTGCGGGGCCTGCTGATCGCCTTCGGTCTTCTCGCCCTGCCGTTCGGATTCTTCGTCAACAACTTCAGCGTGCTGGCACTCGATGCCATCCAATGGGGACCGACGCAGATCGGTCTGCTCACGGCCGGCGTCGGCATCATCGACATCGTCATCCAGGGCGTGCTGCTGGGCATCCTGCTTCCGCGCATCGGCGAGCGCGGTGTGATCATCAGCGGCATCGTGGCGCAGATGATCGGGCTCATCGGCCTCGCCGTGGTCGCCTCGGTCTTCGCCCAGCCGTGGGTGTTCATCGTGGGTGCGCTCATGCTCGCTGCAGGTCAGGGCGCATCGACGGCCGCGATAGACGGTGCCATGTCGAATGCGGTCGGCGACGACGAGCAGGGCTGGCTCGGTGGGGCTACGCAGTCGCTCAACGCCGCGATGGGCACCGCCGCCCCCCTCATCGCCGGTGCCCTCTACGCCCTGGTCAGCCACGCCGCTCCCTACTGGCTCGGCGCCGCCCTCATGGTCGTCGCGGTGATCGTCGTTGCCCGAGCGCACATCGCCAACACGGCCAAGAAGGAGTCGGCCGACACCACGACGGATGCCCCGCTCGCGCTGACCGGGGCATGATGGAGGCATGCCTGCCGCTCATCGTCCCGGTCTTCGGGTGACCTCGGGGATCACGATCCCCGAGTCCGAGCTGTCGTGGCGATTCTCGCGGTCGTCGGGACCGGGCGGGCAGGGCGTGAACACCGCCGACTCCCGTGTGGAGTTGGTGTGGGATGCCGCAAACTCCGCCGCTCTTTCATCGGTGCAGCGCGAGCGGCTGATGGAGCAAATGGGTGTCCGGTTGGTGAACGGTGTGCTGACGATCGCGGCCTCCGAGCATCGGGCGCAGCTGCGCAACCGCGAGGCGGCGCGCGAGCGCCTCGCGGGCCTTGTCGCCGATGCGCTGCGACCGCCGGCACCGTCGCGCCGGGCGACGAAACCGAGCCGCGGTTCGAAGGAGCGGCGGCTTAAGGCCAAGCAGCGTCGTACCGATGTGAAGCAGCTGCGTCAGCGGCCGCGCGACAACTGAGCGCGGCGGTGCGGCGCTCGGAGGCATGACAAGATGGTCGCTGGTCCGCTCAGGGGGAGCGGTCCCGACCGGAGGAGTCACAATGACCGATGCGAACGACGCCGTCCAGCCGCCTCTGCCGCCCGAGGTGCCCAGTGGGTATCAGGCTCCGCCCGCTCAGGGCGCGTACCCGGTTCCTCCCGCCCAGGGTGGGTACCAGGCCCCCGCGGCGAACGGCTACCCCGCACCGTCGGCTCCCGCAGGCTACCCGCAGCCGAACGCGCAGGGCGCGTACGGGAACCCGCAGGCCCCGGCCGGTTACCCGCAGGCCCCGGCCGGTTACCCGCAGGCTCCGGCCGGTTACCCCCAGGCTCCGGCCGGTTACCCCCAGGCCCCCGGCTACCCGGCACAGGCGCCGTACGGTTACGCCCCGTACGGGTTCGCACCGCCCAGCGGTCGTAAGTTCTGGGCGCTGCAGTTCATGGTCTACATCCCGTACGTGGGTGCGCTGGTCGTCGCGATCGTCGCGCTCGTGCAGAGGAACTCGGCGCAGAGTTCACCCCACGGAATCGTGCGGGAGAACGCCCGGTGGGCGGCGAACTGGGCCATGAGCTACCTGCTCTACCTGATCGTGCTCGTCGCGCTGCTCATCATGATCGGGGTCGGGACGTCTCGCCCCTCCTACAGCGCGTACGACTCCTACGGCAGCTACAGCGACGACTCTCCCGCCTGGTTCTTCGGAGTGCCGGTGATCCTGCTCTTCGGTATCGGCATCTACTGGCTGGTGACGGTGATCCGCGGCACGGTGGTCTCCGATCGCGTCGTGCATCGCCCGGCGCTCGCCATCCCGTTCTTCCGGGCCTGAGCCCTCGCACCCCTGACGTCAGAAGACGCGGGCCGATTCTCGGCCCGCGTCTTCTCGCGTCTCGGTCCTTCCCGCCGCGCACGAGCTCGAGCCCGGCGCCGGCGAACTGCCGCAGCGTCGCGTCGGGTAGGAATGCGCGGGTGAGCGCTCCGCCGATGCGGGTGAGGTCGCTCTCGTCGCGGAACAGCAGGTACATCGTCTCGTAGCGCGGGTGGAACTTCTGCTTGAAGCGGTGCAGCGATCCGAACCCGTAGACCGGCTCGAGCGCTTCGGCGAGACGGTCGCTCAGCGCGGCGATCATGCCGGCGTCCGGCGGGTAGTCGTGGGCGAGGGGCGCACCCGAGAGCGACATGATCTGCGCGCCCTCGTCGGAGAACTGCCGCGCGGACTGCCCGATCAGGTACTCCATCACCGGCGCGAATCCGCCGTCGCGGCGCCGCATGAGATCGAGCGTCCACCCGCGCACCGTGCCCTCGTCGCCGTACACGGGCAGCCACGACAGGAATCCGTCGACGTCGCCGTTGGGAGCGAGGGCGAGGGCGAGCCGCACCTCGGGGTCTTCGGCCTCGTCGAGCGTGCCGAGCGTGAAGCGCATCTCCGGCAGGTCTTTGTCGCCGACCCACGCCTCCGAGATCGCACGCAGCTGCTGCTTCACGCCCCACGACTCGTCGCCGAGGCGGGTCATCCGGAACGTCATGTCTTCGCGACCGGCGCGGTTGAGCGAGGTGCGCACCGAGTTCCATCGCTTTCCGGTGAACTCGAGTCCCGGCAGGTCGACGATCGTGTCATCGGCGACCACGATGCTCCGCCACGACGACGGCACGGCGGCGAGCGTCGCGGCGTCGGCGCTGAAGAAGCACGGTACGAGGCCCGCGTGCTCGGCCGCGGCGATGAATCCGGTGACGGCCTCGGCCCGAGCATCCGCTGGTCCGATCGGGTCCGCCAGCGCCAGCGCGACCCCGTTGCGTCGCTGATACGCCACGACCCCGCCGGGCACGCGGGCGTAGCTGTTGCCGTCCCACGTCGTCATCCACGACAGCGTCCCGCCGCCGTGCGTGCGCAACTCGGCCTTGACGTCGTCGACGGTCGGAGCGGGTGAGATGCCGAGGGGCGAGCGGCGCTTCGCGCGGAACGCGCGCCGCACCCACACCAGGTAGATGAGCACGACCAGCCAGAGGAATCCGTTGGCGAGGGCGAGTTCGGTCTCGCCGTCCCAGCGGATGTCGAGCTCGGCCTGGCTGGTGAGGATGATGAGCGCCAGCACGAGGGCGGCGACCAGCACGTTGAAGATGCCCAGCAGCAGGGCGATCACCCAGGTCCAGCGGCGTCCGCGGCGCAGGCCGTTGACGAGCACGAGGATCACGACGACGTCGATCGCCAGGTCGATGAATCCGCCGGATGCCGGTTCCGTCGGTCCGAAGGGTCCGTCGGTCGGTACGAGCACGGTGATGATCTCGACCGCGCCGAGCACGAGCACCGCCATCACGGCGATGAGGCGCTGTTCGCGCACGGTGGTGTGCCGCACGCGCAGGGTGCGATCGACGACGAGGATCAGCAGCACGGCGAGCAGATGCTCGAGATCGGCGAGCTTGCCCCAGAACAACATCGCGACGAACACGAATCCCAGCAGGATCAACCAGCCGCGCACCCGCCAGGGCGGACGGAACAGACCGACGGCGGCGGCGATGCAGGCCATGGTCCCACCGGATGCTCCGACGTCGAGCGCCTGCGCCTGCGCGGTCGCCCACGCCCACGGAACCTGCGAGAACAGCAGCAGCACGAGCGCGGTGGCGAAGATGGCGAACAGCTGGCCGATCGCGTAATAGGCGAGGGCCACCCGCGAGCCGCGCCGGTACTCGAGGTAGCCCATGCCCCAGAAGCCCGAAATGGTGAAGATGTAGACCCACGGCTGGTTGACGAAGAACGTGCCGGTGATCGGCGTCCACCACTTGCCGTCGGTGAACTGGGGGAGTCCGTAGGCGACGGTCTTGAACAGCGCGGTGTCTTCGAACGGGGTCCACAGCCCCTGCCAGATGACCCCGACGACGAGGATGATCCCGATGAAGGTCAGCGTCGCCGGCATCCGCCGTGCGACGGCGAGCACGGGGTGGGGCACGGAGTGTGGCGTATCCGTTCGCTCTGCCTGCATGCGCTCAGCGTAGCGAGCGGCGCGGCCCAGGTCTTCCTGTTCTTCGCGCCCGCCCCGCGGGGATCAGCCGTTCACAGCCTTCGCGATGGCCTCTTCGACGTCGTCCCATTTCTCGAGCTGCACGTACACGCCGTCGACGAAGAACGACGGCGTGCTCGTGATGCCGAGCGCCTCGCCGTCCTTCTTGTCCGCCTCGATGCGCGCGAGAGTGGCGGGGTCGGCGATCGCGGCGTCGTAGGCGGCCATGTCGAGCCCGAGCTCCTCGGCGAAAGTGCGGAAGACCTCGGGCGTCTCGACGTCGGAGTGACTCCACTCCGTCTGCGCGCCGAGCAGGCGGTGGTACATGTCCTCGAAGCGGTCCTGCTGCGCGGCTGCCTCGGCCGCCAACGCCGCCTGCGTGGAGTTCACGTGCCCGGGCAGCGGGAAGTACCGCACGACGTAGGTGATGTCGCCCGAGAACTGCGCGCGCAGGTCTTCCACGATCGGGTAGAACGCGCCGCACGCCTCGCATTCGAAGTCGAGGAACTCGACGACGGTCACGGCATCCGCCCCGCCCTCGTCGAGCACGTGCGAATCGGGGCGCACGGTCTGCAGCGAGCCGTCGTCGGCGACATCGGGGGCGGGCGCCCGTTGGGTGAGGGCGAAGACGATGCCGACGACCAGCAGCACGACGGCGACGGCGATGGCGATCAGGGTCGCCTTGACAGAGGTTTTCATGGGGTCTCCAGACACAGGGGTACGACAAACGGGAGGGATGCCGCGCGGAGCGGCTCGATCGACGCGTCGTCGTCTCAGGTGCGGAAGACGGAGAGCTCGGTGAGGGAGAGAAAGCTGTGCGCGGGCGAGGGCCCGGCGCGGGGAGTCTGCGCGGTGAGCGGAAGGCGGGGGAGCAGGATGCCGCGATCGCGCCGCAGCATCCGCACGAACAGCAGCAGGAGTGCGAAGAACCACAGCACCGCGAAACCGCCGACGGCGGCATCCGATGTGAGCACGTCGACGGCGGTGACCTCGTCGTGGTGACCGGTGCCCGCTCCGGCGTCGGCGGCGGAGACGCCCGGCGCAAGGCACAGCGACGCATGCACATCGGCCTCGCCGTGCGAGTTCGACCATGCCCCCACGACCAGCAGGAGAGCGAGGCCGACGGCCGTGATGACCTTCGCCATCAGCATCCGTTCGGGCCGCACTCGCGAGGGGAGTCTCGACGCGGAAGGCAGCATGGTGCGGGCAGTCTAGCAATCCGTCCTCTGTGCTCGACCGGCCGGGTGTCGGCCGACCCGCATAGACTGAAGGGGTGACGAGATTCCTGCTCATCGGCGGCGTCCTTGCCGCCGCATTCTGGGTGTTCAGCATCGTCGACTGCGCTCTGCAGCCGGCGACGCGGCACCGCGGCGTGCGCAAGGGCATCTGGATCCTCATCGTCGTGCTGCTCCCCGTCATCGGCGGCATCCTCTGGTTCGCGATCGGCCGGCGGCGCGCGGGCGACCCGGGGCCGACCCCTCAGGTCCACCCCGACGACGACCCCGTGTTCCTGCGCGGCATCAGCAAGACCGAGCAGGATGCCCGCATCGCCCGGCTCGAAGAAGAACTCGCGCGCCTCGACGACGAGACCGATGAAGGACCGAACCCCGGGGCCACGCCCGAGCCCCGCCCGTGACCTCGTCACCGGCGTCGGATGCCGCGGCATCCTTCCTCGCTGACCTGATCGCGCACGGCGTGCGCGACCTCGTGCTCTCACCCGGTTCGCGTTCGCAGGCTCTCGCGCTCGCCGCGGTGCGCCTCGCGGCCACGGGCGACCTGCGCGTGCACGTGCGCATCGACGAGCGCGTCGCCGGATTCACCGCTCTCGGCCTCGCCCGCGAGACCGGAGTTCCCGCCGCGGTGGTGTGCACCTCCGGCACGGCGGCCGCGAACCTGCTGCCGGCCGCCATGGAGGCCTTCCACTCGGGGGTGCCGCTGCTGCTGCTGACAGCCGATCGCCCACCCGAGCTGCGTGGCATCGGTGCGAACCAGGCCACCACGCAGCCCGGCATGTTCGCGCCGTGGGCGCGCGAGCAGATCGACGCCCCGGTGCCCGGTGAGGGCGACTGGACGGGTCTCGCGCTGCGGGCGGTCGAGATCGCGATGGGCGCGGATGCTCCACACGGCCACGCCGGCGTCGCAGGGCCCGTGCACCTGAACCTGCCGTTCCGCGAGCCGCTGTCCGGAGAGCCGCCCGCCCTCGCGATCGCCCGCGGCGATGCGCCGCTGCCCGTGCCGGGCGCCCCTCTTCTTCTCGATCGGGGACCGCGCACCGTCGTGATCGCGGGAGCCGATGCCGGCCCCGCCGCCGAAGAGCTCGCGCACGAGGGTTCCTGGCCGCTCATCGCCGAGATCGTCTCGGGGGCGCGGTTCGGCCGCCACCTCGTGCACGGCTATCGCGCGCTGCTGCGCCGCGATGAGCTGGGCGGCGCGGTCGAGCGCGCCGTCGTGTTCGGGCATCCGACGCTCAGCCGCGAGGTCGCCGCGTTGCTCGCGCGGACCGACGTCGATGTGATCGCCGTTCGCCGCGGGGGTGAAGACCTCGATCTCAACCACCGCACGCGCGCCGCGGCATCCGTCACCGTCGCCGAGGGCGCGCCCGATCGCGCCTGGCTCGGTGCCTGGCTCGAAGCATCCGCCGCCGAGGCCATCGACCTCAGCGAGCGGGCGCCCGACACTGAGGCGCTCGCGTCGACCGACTTCGCCACCCGCCGCGATGCGATCAAGGTCGAACTCAGCGCCGTGCGACGCACCCTCGACCGCCAGCTCCTGGTCGACGCGGTGTGGCGGGCCACCTGGCCGCACGACCGCCTGATGTTCGGTTCGTCGCGCCTCGTGCGCGTGGCTGACGGGGTGCTCGGCGGCAAGAAGGTGCCGGTGCACGCCAATCGCGGGCTCGCGGGCATCGACGGCACGATCGCCACCGCCATCGGCATCGCCGTGGCGAGTCAGGCCGACGGATCCCCGGGCGTCACCCGCGTGCTCCTGGGCGACCTCGCCTTCCTGCACGACGTCGGGGCGCTGCTGCTGCCTCCCGACGAGACCGAACCCCGGCTGCAGGTGATCGTCGGCAACGACGGCGGCGGCACGATCTTCGACGGGCTCGAGGTCGCGGGAACGGCCCCCGCCGCCGATCTCGACCGGGCCTTCTACACGCCGCACTCGGTACGTCTCGAGCAGCTCGCCCTCGCCTACGGCTGGGAGTACCAGCGCGTCACCACGCGCGCCGCGCTCGAGCAGGTGCTCACCCGATCGATCGGTGGGCGGCAGCTGATCGAAGTCCCTCTCGCACGCTGACCGGCGCGAATGCGTGCACAACGGGCCGCGAGTGGGCAGGATGAGCACATGAACGCGCACCAGTGGACCGAGGCCCTCCGCGTCGGCGAAGGATTCCGTCTCGCCGACGTCGACCCCGACAGCACACCCGGGTATCACGGGCACAAGGCTGACGGCGTCCGCGACCTCACCGAAGGTCTCGTCGCACTGAACACCCTGCAGGAACGGCTCTTCGCCGAGAGCCGCACCGGCATCGCGAAAGATGCCGTGCTGCTGGTGCTGCAGGCCATGGACTCCGCGGGCAAGGGCGGCATCGTGCGGCACGTGGTGGGCGGCGTCGACCCGCAGGGGGTGTCGCTCGCGGCATTCAAGGCACCGACGGCCGAAGAGCGCGCGCACGACTTCCTCTGGCGCATCGAGAAGCGCCTTCCCGACCCGGGATTCATCGGCGTCTTCGATCGTTCGCACTACGAAGACGTGCTGATCGGGCGGGTGCGCGCGCTGGCCGAGCCCGATGAGATCGAGCGTCGCTACGGCGCCATCAACGCCTTCGAGGCGGATGCTGCGGCGTCGGGCATCCGCATCGTCAAGGTCATGCTGCACATCTCGCCCGACGAGCAGAAGGCGCGGCTGATGGAACGCCTCGAGAGGCCCGACAAGCACTGGAAGTACAACCCCGGCGATGTCGACGAACGCCTCGTCTGGCCCGAGTACATGCAGGCCTACCAGACGGTCTTCGACCGCACCTCGACCGAGGCGGCGCCGTGGCACGTGGTTCCCGCGAACCGCAAGTGGTACGCGCGCCTCGCCGTGCAGGAGCTGCTGCTCGCCGCGTTGGAAGACATCGATCCGCAGTGGCCGCTCGCCGACTTCGACGTCGAGGCCGAGAAGAAGCGCCTCGCGGCGAGCTGAGCCGGCCCGGCTGCTGTCGGCCGCTCAGGCGAGCGCGTCGACCAGCGGGCGGAACTTCACGCGCGTTTCGAGCAGCTCCGATTCGGGATCGGAGCCCGCGACGATGCCCGCTCCCGCATACGCGGTGACGGCGATCGCGTCGTCGGTGGCGGTGAACTGCGCGCAGCGCAGCGCGATGGCCCACTCGCCGTTGCCCGCCGCGTCGACCCACCCGACGGGGCCCGCGTAGCGCCCGCGGTCGAAGGGCTCGAGCTCGCGGATCACGCCGATCGCGATCGTCGTCGGGGTGCCGGCGACGGCGGCGGTCGGATGCAGCGCGCCGATGAGATCGAGCGCCGATTCGCCCTCGGCGAGTTCGCCCTCGACGTCGGTGGCGAGATGGAACAGGTTCGGGAGCTTGAGCAGGAACGGCTGCTCGCTCGCCGCCAGTGCCCGGGTGTGCGGGCGCAGTGAGGCGAGAACGCTCTGCACCGCGTACTGGTGCTCGTCGAGATCTTTCGGGCTCGACGCCAGGGCGCTCGACGCGGCGGTGTCGGCATCGGCGTCGGCTCCACGGCCCGCGGTGCCCGCGAGCACTCGCGCGGTCACCGTGCGCTCGTGCACGGTGACGAGCGTCTCGGGGCTCGCGCCGATCAGGCCGTCGACGGCAAAGGCCCAGGTGTCGGGGTAGCCGCTCGACAGCGCCCGCACGAGGCGGCGCAGATCCGACCCTGCGGGGATGCTGCCGGTGAGGTCGCGCGCCAGCACGACCTTGCTCAGCTCGCCCTGGGCGATGCGCCCGAGAGCCTGGCGCACCGATTCCTGATAGCCCTGCGGGCTCTGCGCGCCCGGGCCGACGGTGCCGGCCCAGTGGGGGCCGTAGGGCTGGTCTTCGAGCGCAGCGTCGGTATGGTCTTCGAGCGCAGCGTCGGTATGGTCTTCGAGCGCAGCGTCGGCGGGAGCATCTGTCCCGGCGAAGCGGATGCTCGTGCGCCAGAACCGGTTGCCGTGCCGGCCGATCACCTGCGAGGGGATCACGAGCACACTGTCGGCGGCGGAGCGTTCGTCGAAGGCGAGTGCACCGAACGCGACGAGCCCGGTGCCCGGGAGGCCGACGGTGTCGTCGATCTGCGCGGTCGACGCGAGGCGCCGCCAGGCCGTGGCGAGGGCGGCGCTGCGCAGCGAGGGGGAGCCCGCCTTCGCCCGGAGTTCGCGCAGCGGTTCGCCCACTGCGACGATGCCGTCTCCGCGACGCAGCCAGGCCAGTGGTCGGGCGGGGTCAGCGGCAGCCAGAAGGTCTTCGACCGGATCGATCTCTCGGGTCTTCACGACCAGCGCGCTGCTCACCGCACCAGCCTACGTCGGGGCTCCGTGCACGGTGCACCACGGCGCACAGCGCGTCGTCCTAGGCTGTGCGCATGAATGACGCACGACCCGCCCCCGGCAGCGAGATGATCATCCAATGGCGCAAGTGGGACGGGTCGCCGCACTGGCGTCACGAGAGCGTGTATCTCGGTGCGGACGAGTGGGGCGACTGGGTGGGGCAGCCCACGGGATGGCGCAGCGAGCGGCCCGGCCGGGAGTTCCTCGCCCCGGGGCCCAACGTCACGCTCATCCCGCGTCAGACGGATTTCGCCCTCACGGTGAACCGCGCGCATCCGAAGCAGGTGCGCGTCTACATCGATCTCGGATGGGACGTGCGCTGGACCGACGATCCGTTCCTCGCGACGGGCATCGACATGGACCTCGACGTTGTGCGCGTCGAGGGCGAGCGGGGAACGTGGGTCGACGATCGCGACGAGTGGGCCGAGCACAGCGTTCGCTACGGATACCCGGCCGAGGTGATGGCGCACCTCGAGGAACTCACCCTCGATCTGGAGCGGCGGGTGCGGGCGCAGCTGGCCCCGTTCGACGACGCGACGGCGGATGCATGGCTCGACCGGCTCGAGGCGCTGGGCCTCGAACGTCTGACCGGACACCTACACTGATCAGGTGACCCCGAACGAGCCCAATCGCGCCGATCTCGGCAAGGACCCCGACCGCGTCAGCGGCATGTTCGACCAGGTCGCGGCCGGATACGACCGCACCAACACGGCGATGACCTTCGGCAACGACGTGCTGTGGCGCGCGGCCACCACACGTGCCGTCGCTCCGAAGCCGGGGGAGCGCATCCTCGATCTCGGGGCCGGAACCGCGTCGTCGTCGGCATCCCTCGCCCGCAGCGGCGCCCAGGTGGTCGCTGCCGACTTCTCGCCCGGCATGCTGGCCGAGGGCGAGCGCCGGCACGGAGCGATGCGCAACCTGTCGTTCGTGCAGGCCGATGCGACCGATCTGCCGTTCGCCGATGCCGAGTTCGACGCGGTGACCATGTCGTATGCGCTCCGCAACGTGAACGACCCGAAGAAGGCTCTGCGCGAGCTCTTCCGGGTGACGAAGCCCGGCGGGCGTCTCGTGATCAACGAGTTCTCGACCCCTCCGGGCGGGCTGTTCCGCAGTGCCTACCGGTTCTACAACGCGCAGGTGCTGCCGCGCGTGGCTCGCGTGGCCGGCACCAACGGCGACGCCTACGACTATCTGAACGAGTCGATCCGCGACTGGCCCGACCAGAAACGGCTCTCGGGGTGGATCCGCGACGCGGGCTGGACAGACGTCGCGTACCGCAACCTCACCTTCGGCATCGTCGCCCTCCACCGCGCACGCAAGCCCGAGTGATGAACGCCGAGCAGATGGCCCTGCGAGACGAAGGTAGGCTGAGACCGTGACTTCGAGCCCCGTTGCCCCGGGTTCGCGACTGGCGAGCCGTCTGGGTTTCAGCGACCGTGTCTTCATCGGCCCGGCTGCGCGGCGCGTCGCGCGCGCGATCGAAGACGGGCTCGAGCTCGTCGAGACCGGATTGGCCGAAGACGTCCGCGTCGCCGACCCGCTCGCCGATGCCGCCAGCCGCTACCTCTACGAGGCGGGCGGCAAGCGCATCCGCCCGGTTCTCACGCTCCTCGCCGCTCAGCTCGGCGACGGCAACACCGACGAGGTGATCGATGTCGCGAAGGCGCTCGAGATCACGCATCTCGGCTCGCTCTACCACGACGACGTCATGGACGGTGCCGACCGCCGCCGCGGGGTCCCCGCTGCGCACGCGGTGTGGGGCAACAACATCGCGATCCTCACCGGCGACATTCTCTTCTCCCGTGCGAGCCAGCTCATGTCGCGCCTCGGTGAGCGGGCGATCCGCCTGCAGGCCGACACGTTCGAGCGACTCGTGCTCGGGCAGATGCACGAAACGCTCGGTGCGCAGCCCGACGACGACCCGATCGCGTTCTACATCCAGGTGCTCGCCGACAAGACCGGCTCGCTGATCGCCGCGGCCACGCAGGGCGGTGTGATCTTCTCGAACGCTCCGTCCGAGTACGAAGAGCCGCTGCGCGTCTACGGCGAGAAGATCGGCGTCGCCTTCCAGCTCCTCGACGACGTGATCGACCTGTCGGCGAAGCCCGAAGACACCGGAAAGGTGCCCGGCACCGATCTGCGCGCCGGGGTTCCGACCATGCCGTACCTGCTGCTGAAGGCACGCACCGAGGCCGACGCCACAGGTCTCGCCGCCCGCATCGACGAGGGTGTCGCGCTCATCGCCGACGGCGCCGACCCGGCGATCCTCGACGGCCCGCTGGCCGAGCTGCGCGATCACGATGCCACGAAGCAGACGCTCGACCTTGCGCTCCGGTGGACGCAGGACGCGATCGACGCGCTCGCTCCGCTGCCGCGAGGCACCGTGCGCGAGGCGCTCACGCGCTTCGCCGAGACTCTCGCCGAACGCTCCAGCTGAGACAGCTGCGGGCCCGGACAGACGCGGCCGCGCGGGAACGCGACGGCATACGAAAGGACCTCCATGACCAAGCTCAGACTGGCCATCGTCGGTGCAGGCCCCGCAGGAATCTACGCGGCCGACATCCTGCTGAAGGCCGAGCGCAAGTTCGACGTGTCGATCGATCTCTTCGAGCAGCTGCCGGCACCGTATGGTCTGGTCCGCTATGGCGTCGCGCCCGACCACCCGCGTATCAAGGGCATCATCAACGCCCTGCGCGATGTGCTCGACCGCGGTGACATCCGTCTGTTCGGCAACGTGCGCTTCGGAGAGGACATCACTCTCGAAGATCTCAAGAAGCACTACAACGCGGTGATCTTCGCCACCGGCGCCATCCGCGACACCTCCATGGACATCCCCGGTGTCGACGCGATCGGTTCGTACGGCGCGGCCGACTACGTCAGCTGGTTCGACGGTCACCCCGACGTGCCGCGCGAGTGGCCGCTGGATGCCGCCTCGGTCGCGGTCATCGGCAACGGCAACGTCGCGCTCGACGTCTCGCGCATGCTCGCGAAGCACGCCGACGACCTGCTCGTCACCGAGGTTCCCGAGAACGTGTACGAGGGAATGAAGGCCAGCGCCGTCACCGACGTGCACGTCTTCGGGCGCCGCGGGCCGGCCCAGGTGAAGTTCACACCGCTCGAACTGCGTGAGCTCGGTGAGCTCCGCGATGTCGACATGGTCGTCTACGACGAGGACTTCGATTACGACGAGGCGTCGAAGGATGCTGTCGCCAGCAACAAGCAGGTCATGGTCATCGACCGCATCCTGCAGTCGTGGCGCAAGCGCGATTCGGTCAACAACGCAGGCGGCACGGCTTCGCGTCGCCTGCACCTGCACTTCTGGGCGCGCCCGGTCGAGGTGCGCAAAGACGAGAACGGTCGCGTGGCGGCGATCGTCTACGAGCGCACGCAGCCCGATGGGCAGGGCGGCGCCGTGGGGACGGGCGAGATGCGCGAGCTGCCGATCCAGGCCATCTACCGCGCGATCGGCTACTTCGGCTCCCCGCTGCCGGATGTGCCGTTCGACAAGAAGCACGGCGTCATCCCGAACCGCGAGGGTCAGGTGCTCGAGAAGGACTCGAACCACCAGGTCTCGGGCATCTACGCCACCGGATGGATCAAGCGCGGCCCGGTCGGCCTCATCGGTCACACCAAGTCCGACGCGATGGAGACCGTGCGTCACATCATCAACGACCAGGGTTCCTGGTGGCATCCGGAAGACCCCTCGGAAGAGGCGATCCCGGCTCTGCTGCAGGAGCGTGACGTGAAGTGGACCGACCTCGACGGCTGGCACCGTCTCGACGAGCACGAAGTCGCGCTGGGTGCCCCGCATGAGCGTGCGCGCGTGAAGGTCGTTCCGCGCGACGAGATGGTGCGCGTCTCCCGCGGGGAGTGACGACGTTCGGGTGAGGCTCTCGACGAGCGCCGTCACCCGATCGTTGCGCGGGGCTCCCGGTGTGCCGCAGGCCACGCTCCTAGGCTGAGGGCATGCGCCTCCGTTCCGTGTCCGTCGTCATCGCCGCCGCCGTCGTCGCGCTCTCGGTCGCCGGGTGCGCCCCGGAACCCGAACCGACGCCCACGCCCACTGCGGTGACCGATCCGACGCCGTCGGCGACCCCGACGGCAGATCCCGCGGGCGCCCCGGAGGCCGCGTTCGATGTGACGTGCGCCGATGTGGCCGCCGTGATGTCCGCACTCGTGGGTGAGACCGATGGGCCTGTCGAGGAGCGGTTGAGCCTCGTGTCGTCGCCCAGTTGGTATCCCGGGCCGGCGCAGTACATGATGCAGCGCGCGAACGGGATCGCCTGTTCGTCTGGCGGGCAGGACCGCAACTGGACGGTGACGATCGTGCCGGGCGCGCAGGTGCTCCTCGACGGCGCGATCGCGCAGGGAGCGGATGCGACTGTCGGAGCACGCTGCACCGACTACGGATGCTTCGCCGACCTCCAGTTCGGCGACGTGTTGCTCAGCGCTTCGATCGCGGCGTCGGGATTCACCGAAGCCGACGGCCCGCGCGTCGAGACGGAGCTGACGTCACTGGCGTCTTCGGCGGCGGATTCGCTGCACGACGTGACCGACGTCCCGAGCGCGATCACGGGAATCGACTGTGCGACGCTGCTGTCGCCCGAGGCGCTCGGAGAGCAGCTGGCCACGAATATCGAGCTCGTCGAGCTGTCGGTGCTGGGCGGATGGAGCATTCCCGCGGAGGTGTACTTCGTCGCCAACGGTTCTCCGTACTGCCTGTACGCAGCGGGGCAGGACATCTACCGAGATCAGAACTACCTCACGGTCACCGCCCTGCCGGCGGGCGCGTGGGCGTTCGATCGGATCGACGAGGCGACGCCCATCGAGGTCGATGGGGCGGCAGCGGCACGGACGAGCGTCGATTCGTACGATCGGCCCGTCCTCGATCTGAAGGTGGGCGCCGACTGGATCCGCCTGACGACGTTCGACGGTGAGGGCGCACCGGACCTCGGGCCGCTCGCGGCGCAGATCGTGGAGAGTCTCACCGCCGGGTAGGCGCCGGGGCAGAACCCGGGGCCTCGGCTAGCCTGGCGGCATGGCTGTTGAGGGTGGAGCTGTTGAGGGCGGGGCTGCTGCAGGCGGGGCCGGGACGAGTGGGACCGAGTGGATCCCGGATGTCCTCGGTGACGAGTTCGAGCAGCTGACACTCGAACTCGCCGACGACGATCAGGGGCCGGTCGTGGCGACCCTCGTGCGTGCGCTGCCCGAGGAGATCGGCTGGTGGGACCGCGTGCGCGGGTGGGTTCCCGAACTCCACGACGTCGACGTGCTCTACGTGCACGGCTGGTCGGACTACTTCTTCCAGAAGCGACTCGCGCGGTTCTGGACGGCGCGGGGCGCCCGCTTCTTCGCCCTCGACCTGCGCAAGTACGGTCGCAGCCTGCGCGACGGACAGACGCCCGGCTACATCACCGATCTCGCGACCTATGACGAAGACATCGCCGCCGCGCTCGACGCCATGGGTCAGGGAGACGACGGCGAGGCATCCGCCCGACGTCTGGTGCTGCTGGGCCATTCCACGGGCGGGCTGACGCTGAGCCTGTGGGCGTCACGGCATCCGGGAGCGGCGGATGCCGTCATCCTGAACAGTCCCTGGCTGGAGTTCCAGGTGGCGTCCGCCCGCGCCGCGCTCGCGCCCATGGTGGAACTGCAGGCACGCCTGCGGCCGCTGGATGTCGCCCCGCAGGTCGATCTCGGGTTCTACACGCGTGCGCAGCAAGAGGTGGCGGACCCCGACGATCCGATGGGCATCGATCTGCGGTGGCGCCCCGCGCAGACCATGGCGGTGCACGCCGGCTGGTTGCACGCGATCCTCTCGGGACACCGCACCGTCGCCGCCGGTCTCGCCATCACGGCGCCGGTGTGCGTGCTGCTCTCGGCGCGGTTCGCGGCACCGGCCCGCTGGTCGGACGATCTCACGCGGGCCGACACCGTGCTGGTGGTCGACGACATCGCGCGTGCGGCGCTGCGTCTCGGTCCCTCGGTCACCGTCGAGCGGATCGACGGTGCTCTGCACGACGTGTTCCTCTCCGCGCACGGCGCGCGAGAAGAGGCCTATCGGCGGCTCGATCGCTGGGTGACCGGCTGGCGAGCCGCCGACTGACTCGTCACACGTAGTGCATGGCGCGGGCGTGACGCTCCGCGTCGTCGCCGTCGCCGCGCAGCACCGCATCGCGGAAGTCGGCGTAGACCTGACGCATTCGCGCGCGGTCCTCTACCGGCACGACCCAGCCGCGCAGGTTGCGGAACACGGCGATGCTCGAATCGGTCACGAGTCCGGCGTGCTGGGAGTTCTGGCTGCGATTGCTGAGATACGAGAACACCGCCCAGCGCCGCTCCGACGTCACGGGACCGTCATCGAGAGAGGTGTACATCTGCTCGACGAGGCCCGCCAGGTACTCCCGCTCCGAGGCGGTCAGGCGCGGGACGCCGAGTCGTGCGGACACCCCCGCCTGATATCCCGCGAACTCCAGCGTCTCGCGAACGATCTCCGGGGTGACCATGGTCACTTCGGTGTATCGGCTCGGGTACATCGTCACCAAGCCGAGTCGTTCGAGGCGTTGCAGCGCCTCTCGTACCGGTGTTCTCGACACGTGCAGTTCGTCGGCGACGATCACATCGCGGATGCGATGCCCCGGCTCGAGGACTCCATCTATGATCTGCTGGCCGATGTGGTGGAAAACCTCATCAGCCAGGAGTTGTTTGCTTTCGCCGACGTTTTTGGTCTCGATGTTCAGCATCGACCTGACCCCCAGTTGTATTCCGTTGTACTTCACTTCTCCCCGGAAACGCCCCATTCGCTCCCGGGAGGAAACTACATCATGCACCTTGGAGTTCGCGGTGCCAAGATCTCTCCGGTGGTCCGACCATTCGTGTCGTGCGAACGGTCGGAGTGTCGGCGCCGTCTGGCAACATGGCGCGATGGACACACTCTCGCTTCGGCCGTGGGGGTCCGGTGACCTTCCGCTCCTGCAGCGCGCGAACGCGCCCACGATGACGGCACACCTCAACGGTTCCGAGACCGAAGAGCAGCTCGTCGCCCGGCACGAGCGCTACCTGCGGCTGAACGCGAGCGGCGAGGCGCGCATGTTCGTGGTGCTGGCCGCGGAGCATCCGGTCGGATCCATCGGGTACTGGCGGGTGCGCTGGCGCGAGCACGATGCCCTCGAGGCCGGGTGGTTCGTGCTCCCCGAGGCGCAGGGGCACCGCGTGGCGGCGCGGGCGCTCGCGCTTCTCCTCGATGACGCCCGAGGGCATGCGGGCGACAGACGGATGCTCGTCGCGTTCCCGGCGGTCGACAATCCCGCTTCGAACGCCGTGTGCCGTCGTGCCGGGTTCGAGCTCGTCGGCACGACGACCGAGACGTTCCGCGAGGCTGAGCTCACGATCAACGAATGGGTGTTCGACCTGGATCGGGTCGGCGAAGGCCCGTAGCCGTCCACCGGAGCACGGGGCGATAGTGTGGCGCCGTGCGCGTGCGAAATCTCAGAGACCTGGCTCGGTCGACCACCGTCTTCGCTTGGGAAGCGAGCCCCGGCCCCGTTCGCATCTGGCGGGCCCTCATGTGGCCTGCACTCTTCGCGTTCGGCGCGATCTACATGGCTCGGGGTGAGCTGCATCTCACGGCGGATCGGAACGGCACGTTCGCCTTTTACCATCGCACGGGCCGAGCAGCGTTGCTTCTGGTCGTCTGGTTCTTGGTCGGCCTCGTGAGCGCCATGGTCCCCTACGCCCTGCTTTTGCTCTACGCGCCGGTCATCGCACTTCTTTCGGAAATCATCGTCGGCGGATGGATCGCGATGTCGTTGGTCGGCTTCGTCGTCCTCGCGCTTTCGCCCGGGACCGATTTCGTGCTCAGTGACGTCGGCCGGGAGACTCCGCGCGGCGATCGGTGGAGTTTCGATGCGTCGGCTCAGGTTCCCGGTACTTCGTCTGGCCTTGTGGATGCGATCTTGGAACGGATTGCAATGCTGCCGGCGGGATCGATCGTTGCGGGCATGGCGTCGGACGAGTTGCGTCAAGAGCTCCTGACGCGCGGCGGTTTCACCGCCGGGGGTGGGTTGAGGCTCTACCGGGTCCTCGGGCCTACGGGGCCCGAGGACACCGAGATGATGTCGGAGGGCCGGCTCAGCGGTAGTTGATGAACTGGAGGTCGAGGTCGAGGTCGGAGTTCTTGAGGAGCGCGATCACGGCCTGGAGGTCGTCGCGGTTCTTGGACTGCACGCGAAGCTCGTCGCCCTGGATCTGGCTCTTGACGCCCTTGGGACCCTCATCGCGGATGATCTTGCCGATCTTCTTCGCGTTCTCCGACGAGATGCCGTCCTTGAGCGTGGAGACGATCCGGAACTCCTTGCCGCTGGCGAACGGGTCGCCTGACTCGAGGCTCTTCAACGAGATGCCGCGCTTGATGAGCTTCGTCTGGAAGACATCGAGCACTGCCTTCGCGCGCTCCTCGGTGCTGGCGATGATCAGGATCTGCTCGCCGCTCCAGGCGATCGATGCGCCGGTGCCCTTGAAGTCGTAGCGCTGCTCGACCTCTTTCCGAGCCTGGTTGAGGGCGTTCTCGGCCTCTTGGTGATCCACTTTCGAGACGATGTCAAAGGAACTGTCAGCCATACAGGGAGTGTACCGAGCCTGTCGGGTCTTCGCCCGGGACTCACCTGCATCGCATGCTACCTTGTGACGCATGACAGCGGATATCGGAGCGCAGATGCGCAAGGGGGTCGTCGAGTACTGCGTGCTCGGACTCCTGGCGCGCGAGCCGATGTACGGCTGGCAGCTGTCGGAAGAGCTGACCGGCGCCGGACTCATCGCGAGCATCGGCACCCTCTATCCGCTGCTGGGCAGGCTCCGCGACAACGGGTGGGTGAGCACCTTCGACCAGCCGTCCGGCAGCGGACCGGTGCGCAGGTACTACCGCCTCACCGACGTGGGAATCGAGCAGCTCGAGCGCTTCCGAGCGCAGTGGGCACCGTTCGCCCGTGTCGTCACGGGCATCACAGGAGAGGGGCGACCATGACCGAGAGCTTCAGCGCCGACCCGCGCGAGGAGTACCTCGCCCGACTCGACGACGCTATGCGCGATCTTCCGCACGGCGTCGCCGCCGACATCCGTTCCGGCATCGCCGAAGAGTTCCACGGGCTGGGCCCCGACGGCGTCGCCGCGCGCATCGCCCAGCTGGGAGACCCCGCGGAGATCGCCCGGCGGGCGCGCGAGGAACTGCCCTCCGGTGCATACCCCGCTGCGGCGCCTTCCCTCCCCGCGCCGGTCGCCCCGCGGCCGTCCTCGACGACGACGCGAGGATTCGCGATCGCCGCCGCCCTCACCCTGAGCATCGGGGGATTCGTGGTTCCCGTGGTCGGCTGGTTCGTCGGCGCCGTGCTCGTGAGTCTCAGTCCGCTGTGGAAGACGGGGGAGAAGGTCATCGCGATCGTCGTCCCGTTCGTGCTCGCGGTGACCACCGGCATCCTCGTCTCGGGCATGGGCTTCCTCGCTTTCGAGACGGGCGGCGAATCGAGTGGCGGCTCCGGTGGTTCCGGCCCGGCCGAGGCCGTGAACAATCCGCTCGTGCCCACCGGCTACGACATGTTCTGGAGCGGACTGATGGTCCTCGGAGTCGTGCTGATCCCGCTGTCGGGGCTGTGGCTGCTGTGGCGGATGCGGGGGCGCACGGCGCGCTGATGCGACACGCATCACGCCGATCGGCGTTGCTCCGACGGCCGGGGTGTCTTCGGTCGTAGCGTGGAGCCATGGCACGAGTGGGGGGACGCAACCTCGCGATGAGCTGGATCGCGGGTGTGATCTGCACGGCGGTCATCGGCGCGTTGATCTGGTTCTCGATGCCGATGATGCCGGTGCTCGCCGCGTTCGCCGGCGACGCTCTGCGGTCGATCCTTCCCTGAGTCGCAGGGGGCCGTCTTGCCGCGTGATCCAGGCGAATGGCGACACGTCGGCACGCCTCCCGGAGGGTGTCGGTGCGCAGAGGTAACCTCGCACTGCACACTTCCGATGAGAGGCGCACCCCATGAGTGACCCCGAGGTCCCCCAGCCCGAGCAGCCGAACGACGTCGATCACGTCGTCGACAGCGCGAACGCTGGTCTCGACGCCGCCGCTGCCGCGGGTGCTGACGTACCCGTCGCGGCAGAGCCCACCGCCGCGCCCGCGGTCGACCCCGACCTCGCCGCCTTCGAGGCCGCCGAGAAGGACTACCCCGGCGTCTTCTCGTCGCCCGCCGCCGCTTCCGCGGCCGACGAGGCGGAGACCGCTCGAGTCGACGCGGTGATCATCGACGATGCGAAAGCCGATGCCGCCCGCATCGACGCCGAGAGCACCACCGCCTTCACCGCGCCGGTCGTGCGCGATACCGATGACTACTCGCTCGCCGACGACGCCTATGCGCCGTCGAGCGACAACGTCGAGACCACCATCGTCCCGGCAGAGCCCGCCATCATCGCCGCCGCGGCGCCGGTGCACCCGCAGCCGATCTTCGTGCAGGCTCCCGAGCCGCCCCGTGACCGCGGCAACCGCGGCACGGCGGGCGCGATCGGCCTGCTCGCGACCCTCGCCTTCGCCATCCTGTACCTGGGGGCGACGATCGGTCTGGGTGCGATCGCGGGCGACGTCACGGGCGAGAACATCGGCGAAGCACTGCTCGCCCCGCTGACGACCGCCGGCTTCTGGACTCCGGTCGTGGTGTTCTTCCTCGGCTTCTGGCTGCTCGGCGCCGTCATCAACCGCGGCCGCTGGGGGCTCTGGGTCGTGTTCGGCATCATCGTCGGCGTCATCGCCTACGGCGGTCACATCCTCGGGCAGCTCTTCGCGGCGCCGTTCTGGGAGATCAGCGCCTCCACGGGCCGCGAGCTCGTCGGCGAGCAACTGCTCGCACCCCTTGCCATCGCCGCATTCGTGTTCGCTCGCGAGCTGACCATCTGGTTCGGCGCCTGGGTCGCCCGCAGCGGCGCGCGCAAGACCGAACTCAACCTCGAGGCGCAGCGCGAGTACGAGCGCACGCTCGAGGCCGGCCCGACGCTGTCGAGGTAATCACGAACGCCACCACGCCCAACCCCCGCGGACCCGAGTCCGCGGGGGTTTCGCCTGTCCTGGCCGTGGTCCTCTCGACGGTCGGCTTCTTCGCTCTCGCGGTCTTCGGGCTCGGCGGAGTGAGCGTGCTCACCGATTCCGACCTCATCGCCATCCCGGGCCTGGGCCCGCTGCCCGGCGTCGGAGGGATGCTCGTCGCCGTCGTCACCTTCGCCCTCCTGCTCTGGCTCACCGTGCGGCGGGAGCATCCGTCGTTCTGGTCGGCCGTCGTGATCGCCGTGGCGACCGCGCTCGCCCACCTCGTCGCCGTCTGGGTCGGCGTGCTCGTCGGCACGAGCGATCTGGTGATCTCGACGGCCGTCGCCGGTGACCTGGTGCGCGGGGGAGCGAGCGCCGTGATGCTGCTCGCCGCCGCGATCGGAGCGTGGAGTGGGATCGCCCTGCGGCGCACCCGCGCACAGCATCCGCAATGGCCCTGGGAGCGCGACGACGAGGAGTGACGCGCCGGTGCGGTCGGATAGCCGCTGAGGCGGGCGCCCGCACGCGTACCCTGAAGGGGTGGAGCGCTCATTGGAGACGCAGGTCGACCAGGCCGTCGAGGCCTGGTTGCGCTGGGTGCCGCGCTGGGAGCCGGCCACCCACCGCGGTCGGGTCGCGCCCTGCCGCCGTTGCCTGGGGTCGCCCTTGCTCTCCGCGGCGGGCATCGGCGCGAACGTTCCGCACGGGGTGCAGCACGGGCTGTCGACCCGTCTCAAGACCATCGTCGATCATGCCGTCGCCGAGTACACGGCCCGCAACCTCCCCATGCTGCAGCGCGAGCTCGACCAGCAGACGGCCCGCAACAGGGCGCGCAGCTATCGGCCGGCCGAGAACCTCGATCCGGAGTTCGACGGGCTCCCGCTCGACCCCGATCCCGTTCCCGGGGCGCCATTCCTCTTCACGATCGCCGAGCTGGCCGACGACGCGACCGCGTCGCTGCCACCGCTGCCGCCGCTGAGCGACGAGGCCAAAGTGGCGCTGCGCCAGGAGGTCGCCCTCGCCGACGAGTACGCGAACATGGTCGGCCGCGAGATCTGCGGTCTGCTGCTGCGCCACCGCATCTACATCCAGGCGGCGATCTCGCAGCATGTCGAGCCGCAGATCGAGGCGCTGCTCGCCGAACTCACGCAGTCGCTGGACTCGCCCTTCGATCCGGACCTGTCGTAGCATCCGACGCCCATTTGACCGTCACGTTACGCGGCATTACACTTGATCAGGTGTGTGCACGTCTCGACGTGTGCGCTGGGCGCCGGCCCCATGGCCGGTCCGCCCCCACGGCATACCCACCACACCAAAAGCGCGTCGATTCCGGCGTGCCGGTGGGGCATGATGTGAAACCCATCACGCTGTCACCGTGCAGCACTATGAGGAGAGAACGTGCCAACCATTCAGCAGTTGGTTCGCAAGGGTCGCTCGCCGAAGGTCACCAAGACCAAGACGCCCGCCCTGAAGTCGAACCCGCAGCAGGCCGGGGTATGCACCCGCGTCTACACCACCACCCCGAAGAAGCCGAACTCGGCGATGCGCAAGGTCGCTCGTGTGAAGCTGCGCAACGGCGCCGAGGTCACCGCGTACATCCCCGGTGAGGGTCACAACCTGCAGGAGCACTCCCTGGTGCTCGTCCGTGGCGGTCGTGTGAAGGACCTCCCCGGTGTGCGTTACAAGATCGTCCGCGGCGCCCTGGACACCCAGGCTGTCAAGAACCGTAAGCAGGCTCGTTCCCGCTACGGCGCGAAGAAGGGTTGAGTTAGATGCCTCGTAAGGGTCCCGCCCCTAAGCGCCCCGTCGTCAACGACCCGGTATACGGCGCTCCGATCGTCACCTCGCTGGTGAACAAGATCCTCGTCGACGGCAAGAAGTCGCTGGCCGAGTCGATCGTCTACGGTGCCCTCAGCGGCGTCGAGGCGAAGAACGGTCAGGATGCCGTCGCCACCCTGAAGAAGGCGCTCGACAACGTGCGCCCGACCCTCGAGGTCCGCAGCCGCCGCGTCGGCGGTTCGACCTACCAGGTGCCGATCGAAGTCAAGCCGCACCGTGCGAACACTCTCGCGCTGCGCTGGCTCGTCAGCTACGCCAAGGGTCGTCGTGAGAAGACGATGACCGAGCGTCTGCAGAACGAGATCCTCGACGCATCGAACGGCCTGGGCGCCGCGGTCAAGCGCCGCGAAGACACGCACAAGATGGCCGAGTCGAACCGCGCGTTCGCTCACTACCGCTGGTAAACAGCTTCGCCCGCCCCCGGCTCCCGGTCGGGGGCGGGCACCCCCCTCTTCGCAGTACGACTGCCAGAAAGAAAAGGACACCCCCGTGGCACAAGACGTGCTCACCGACCTGAGCAAGGTCCGCAACATCGGCATCATGGCGCACATCGATGCTGGCAAGACCACCACGACGGAGCGCATCCTGTTCTACACGGGTGTCAACCACAAGCTGGGCGAGACGCACGATGGTGCGTCGACGACCGACTGGATGGAGCAGGAGAAGGAGCGCGGCATCACGATCACGTCTGCCGCCGTGACCTGCTACTGGAACAAGAACCAGATCAACATCATCGACACCCCCGGTCACGTGGACTTCACGGTCGAGGTGGAGCGCTCGCTCCGCGTCCTCGACGGTGCTGTCGCCGTCTTCGACGGCAAGGAGGGCGTCGAGCCCCAGTCCGAGACCGTCTGGCGTCAGGCCGACAAGTACAACGTCCCGCGCATCTGCTTCGTCAACAAGATGGACAAGCTCGGCGCCGACTTCTACTTCACGGTCGACACGATCATCAACCGCCTGGGCGCGAAGCCGCTGGTCATCCAGCTTCCGATCGGTGCCGAGAACGACTTCGTCGGTGTCATCGACCTGGTCGAGATGCGTGCGCTGGTCTGGGCCGGTGACTCCAAGGGTGACGTCACCATGGGTGCCTCGTACGAGGTCCAGGAGATTCCCGCCGACCTCAAGGAGAAGGCAGACGAGTACCGTCAGCAGCTCCTCGAGACCGTCGCCGAGACCGACGACGCTCTCCTCGAGAAGTTCTTCGGTGGCGAAGAGCTCACCGTCGCCGAGATCAAGGGTGCGATCCGCAAGCTGACCGTCGCCTCCGAGATCTACCCCGTGCTGTGCGGCTCCGCGTTCAAGAACCGCGGCGTCCAGCCGATGCTCGACGCGGTCGTCGACTACCTGCCGAACCCGCTCGACGTGGGTTCCATCGAGGCGCACGACCCCAAGGACTACGACACGATCATCGAGCGTCACCCCGACGCGAACGACCCCTTCGCGGCTCTCGCGTTCAAGGTCGCGGTGCACCCGTTCTTCGGTCGCCTCACCTACATCCGCGTCTACTCGGGCCAGCTCGAGTCGGGTTCGGCGGTCATCAACTCGACCAAGGGCAAGAAGGAGCGCATCGGGAAGATCTTCCAGATGCACGCCAACAAGGAGATCCCGGTCCCCGCGGTCACCGCCGGCAACATCTACGCGGTCATCGGCCTGAAGGACACCACCACCGGTGACACCCTGACCGACCCGACGTCGCCGGTCGTCCTCGAGTCGATGACGTTCCCGGAGCCGGTGATCGAGGTCGCCATCGAGCCGAAGACCAAGGCCGACCAGGAGAAGCTGGGTGTCGCCATCCAGAAGCTCGCTGAAGAGGACCCGACCTTCCGCACGGAGCTCAACCCCGAGACCGGTCAGACGACCATCAAGGGCATGGGCGAGCTGCACCTCGACATCCTCGTCGACCGCATGAAGCGCGAGTTCAACGTCGAGGCCAACGTCGGCAAGCCGCAGGTCGCGTACCGCGAGACGATCCGCAAGGGCGTCGAGAAGCACGACTACACGCACAAGAAGCAGACGGGTGGATCGGGTCAGTTCGCGAAGATCCAGTTCAACATCGAGCCCCTCGACCTCGACGGCGAGAAGACCTACGAGTTCGTGAACGCCGTCACCGGTGGTCGCATCCCTCGTGAGTACATCGGCTCGATCGATGCTGGTTTCCAGGACTCGATGAACGTCGGCGTGCTCGCCGGCTACCCCATCGTGGGTGTCAAGGCGACCATCGTCGATGGTGCGGCGCACGACGTCGACTCCTCGGAGATGGCGTTCAAGATCGCTGGATCCATGGGCATGAAGGAAGCTCTCCGTCGGGCCAACCCCGTTCTCCTCGAGCCGCTGATGGCGGTCGAGGTGCGTACTCCTGAGGAGTACATGGGTGACGTCATCGGTGACCTGAACTCGCGTCGTGGTCAGATCCAGTCGATGGAAGACGCTGCCGGCGTCAAGGTCGTCCGTGCACACGTCCCGCTGTCCGAGATGTTCGGATACATCGGTGACCTGCGCTCGAAGACCTCGGGTCGCGCCGTCTACTCGATGGAGTTCCACTCCTACGCGGAGGTCCCCCGGGCCGTCGCCGACGAGATCGTCCAGAAGACCAAGGGCGAGTAAGCCCTTTCTGGGTTCCCCGGGTTGCTGAGCCCAGCGACGCACCCGGGGCACCCAGGCCTCTTACAACTTCACATTCCCTCTCTACTAAACTGAGATTCACACCCGTAGAGAACCGGTCACAATCCAGTGCCCGGCATCCTCTACACGAACGTCCTGAGGAGGACCCAGTGGCTAAGGCCAAGTTCGAGCGCACCAAGCCGCACGTCAACATCGGTACGATCGGTCACGTTGACCACGGCAAGACCACGCTCACCGCAGCGATCTCCAAGGTTCTTGCTGACAAGTACCCGTCGGCGACCAACGTCCAGCGCGACTTCGCGTCGATCGACTCCGCTCCTGAAGAGCGTCAGCGCGGCATCACGATCAACATCTCGCACGTCGAGTACGAGACCCCGAAGCGTCACTACGCTCACGTCGATGCTCCCGGTCACGCCGACTACATCAAGAACATGATCACCGGCGCCGCTCAGATGGACGGTGCGATCCTCGTGGTCGCCGCCACTGACGGTCCGATGGCTCAGACCCGCGAGCACGTCCTGCTCGCCAAGCAGGTCGGCGTTCCGTACCTGCTCGTCGCGCTGAACAAGAGCGACATGGTCGACGACGAGGAGATCCTGGAGCTCGTCGAGCTCGAGGTCTCCGAGCTGCTCGCCTCGCAGGGCTTCGCTGAGGACGCTCCTGTCGTCCGCGTCTCCGCTCTCAAGGCCCTCGAGGGCGACGAGAAGTGGGTCCAGTCGATCCTCGACCTCATGGAGGCCGTCGACTCGAACGTTCCCGACCCGGTGCGCGACAAGGACAAGCCGTTCCTCATGCCCGTCGAGGACGTCTTCACCATCACCGGCCGTGGAACGGTCGTCACGGGTCGCGCCGAGCGTGGCACCCTGGCCATCAACTCCGAGGTCGAGATCGTCGGCATCCGCCCGACGCAGAAGACCACGGTCACGGGTATCGAGATGTTCCACAAGCAGCTCGACGAGGCATGGGCCGGCGAGAACTGTGGTCTCCTGCTCCGTGGTCTCAAGCGTGAAGACGTTGAGCGCGGCCAGGTCGTCGTCAAGCCGGGTTCGGTTACGCCGCACACCGACTTCGAGGGCACCGCGTACATCCTCTCCAAGGACGAGGGTGGCCGTCACAACCCGTTCTACACGAACTACCGCCCGCAGTTCTACTTCCGCACCACCGACGTCACCGGCGTCATCTCGCTGCCCGAGGGCACCGAGATGGTCATGCCTGGTGACACCACCGACATGACGGTCGCGCTGATCCAGCCGATCGCCATGGAAGAGGGCCTCGGCTTCGCCATCCGTGAGGGTGGACGCACCGTCGGCGCTGGTACGGTCACGAAGATCATCAAGTAAGCATCTGCTTCCTCGCAAAGGGGTCGGACCTTCGGGTCCGGCCCCTTTGTCGTGCCCCCGTACGATCTTTCCGCGTAGACGGATGCTCCTCGAATATATGGTCTTGAATAAAACATGAAGTGTTGGATAAGGTGAAACCTGCTGTGGAGCATTCGCAGCACCGCAGGTGCGTGTCCGAGCCCTATGTCGGATCGTCGCTGCAGCGATTCAGAGAAACCCGAAGCTTCTCCGAATCGCTGGTCACAGCGCGCCTGCGTGTTTGAGGGGGATGCCTGCGCATCGGGGAGTGGTGCGCGGGGTAAAGGGGAGAAGCACAATGCGCTCAATCGCGCTCAAGAACAATCGGCGTGCCCGGAGACTGACGGCCATCGCCGCCATCGTCTCCCTGATCACCGGCGGTCTCGCCGTCGGTATCACGGCTCAGATGGCGACCGCAGCCGAATGGGCGCCGACGCTCTCGGTGCAGAACGGCGATCCGTCCGGAGCGGGCAAGGACTTCGTGCTCGCCGGCGAGGACGTCGCGTTCGACGTGTCGGTCTCCAACCCCGACGGCGGCAAGCAGTTCAACCTCAGCCTGATGGCCATCGTCCCGGCATCCGTGACCTTCGCCGGGGGCGGCGCCTTCGGCGCACCCACCGTCTTCACCGAGGGTCAGGTGCTTCCCAACCGCACCCGCACCGCGCAGACCACCACTCCGACCTGTGCAGACATGGGACTCGTCGCGGCACCCGCGGGCTCCCCGCAGCCGTTCCTCTGCGCCGTCCCCGCCGGGCAGCAGGTCTGGGTGTGGTCGAACGTCAACGACCTTCCTCAGGGCGCCACCGTCTCCTCGCCCATCACGATCTCTCCTGCTGCCGACGTGTACCCCGTCGGCAGCAAGATCGGGTTCTCGATCCGTGCATTCACGAGCGACGATCCCACGAAGCTCCCGACATTCGACGGCTCGCCGAGCGTCGCGCGCACCGGCGACCACACCTCGGCTCCCGCCTCTGAGCAGGACGATGTGCCGGTGAAGGCGCTGCGGATCACCAAATCCGAGCCGAGCGCCGAGATGGAACGACTGCGCGGCGCGCACGGCGAGCCCACCGTGTACACGGTCAAGGTGCAGAACACCACGCGGGCGGCGACGCTCGGCGTGACGGTCACGGACTACCTGCCCGCGGGTCTCGAGTACCTCGGATCGGGAACGACAGCCGACAATTCGGCTCCCGGAGCCGAATACCCGACCGCTCCTCGTCTCGCCGGCGGTACGACCAGCGGCGAGACCGTTGAGACGGTCTCGCTCTCCGAGGCGCAGGCCCTCGCTCTCGGTCTGTCCGGAGCGGGTGTCTACACGAAGGTCACCTGGCCGCTCGGCGATCTCGCCGCGAACGAGACGCGCACCCTGCAGTACCGCGCAGTGGTGCCCCTCTTCGCCAACGCGATGTGGCCGCAGGGCTCCGCACCGACGCCCGAGAGTGGCGCGCAGGCGGCGAACCTCGACAACAACACCGGTGCGTCGACTCGGCATGGCAACGCGGATGCCCCGGCCACCGCTCAGACGATGCGCAACGTTGCCTCGGCCGTCGGCACCTACCAGGGGCCGGTCTTCGCCAACGACGAGTCGCTTCGCGCGAGCTCCGACCGTGACGACGAGGAGATCGAAGCCGTCGACGTGCGTGTGCTGAAGAGCGTCGATTCCAGCACGATCTTCACGACCGGGTCGGTCGCGACCTACTCGGTGCAGGTCGACGTCAGTGAGTACGTGGATGCCAGCAACATCCTTCTCACCGATGTCATCCCCAACGGACTGTGCCCGGCCTTCCCCGTCGAGCAGCCCGGCACGAAGCTGATGATCAACGGCGCCTCCGTCACGCAGCAGCAGTGGAACTCCGAGATCGCCGGCGCGGTCTGCAACTACCCTGCGACCGTCGAGGGCGCGGTGCTCTCGCCCGAGCTCACCATCGTCTCGATGGACTACAACCGTACCGCAGGCTCGTACACCGTGGTCTTCGCTGTCGACGACATCGCGGCCAAGGGCTCGCTCACCGCGCAGTACTCCGCGATGCAGCGCCCGAACTACACCGGCGCGGGTGGCGGAACGAGCTCCGGTGACAGCTTCCTCAACACGGTGACCGTGACGGCGCAGACCGAGCCCATCACGGCGATCGCCTCGGATCCTGCTTTGCTCGAACGAGTGGGCGGTACCCGCTACGTGTCGGATGATTCGAGCGCCACGATCGGATCCGGGGATACGAAGCTCACGAAGACCGTCCTCGAGCGCGGGAGTGAATTCACGCCCGCCGGCGACTCCTGGGTGAAGGATGCCACGCAGGCGTTCTCTCCCGGCGACACGGTCTGGTACCGCCTCGTGGTCCCCTTCGCTCCGGGAATCGACACGCGCAATGCTGAGCTCACCGACTATCTGCCCGAGGGCGTCGAACTGCGCGAGGTGCTCTACGGCTACACCGGCCTCCCGGGCGTGCAGTCGACGACGACGCCGGTCGCGTACGGATCCGAGGGCTTCCCGACGGCGTTCATCCCGAACCCCGCGACGACGGCCAACTCGCTCACGTGGGAGTTCGGCTCGAAGAACCGTGGCACGAGTGCGCACCGGTTCATGCCGGCCGGCAGCACGGTGACCGTGTACATCCGCGGCGAGGTGCAGGCGCAGTCCGCCTCGCGCGACGAGGTCGACAGTCCCAAGAACCAGGCCAAGTACCAGCAGATCAACGTCAAGGGCGAGGTCTCGTTCCGTCGGGACGACGCCGGCATCGATCTCGACTGGGGCTCGACCCTCACCAAGGGCATCCGTTCGATCAACGGCACGCCCGTGGGCTCGGCCTTCGGGTCCGAGGAGACCGGGCGCCAGGTCGTGCAGGGCGACAAGGTCGCCTACCGCATCGACGTGAAGGCTCCGCAGAACCCGACCACCGACTACGTCGTGTGGGATGTGCTGCCCGTCGGCGTCAAGAAGGCCGATGTGGGCGGCTTCACCGCCGATCTCTACGACGGCGGCGCCACGCCCCAGACGACGGCGATCGACGCCGACGACATGGATGCCGTGGTCTACGACGCCGGCGACACTCTGCCGCAGGGAATCGCTCTGTCCGCAGGCCTCTCCGGTCGGTCGGTCGTCGCCTGGACCATCCGTGCCTCTGTCGCCGGTTCGACCGCCGCGGCCGTGAACACGAACGAGACCGTGCGCGGCTTCACTTTGGGCTACACGCTCACGGTTCCCTCCGGCGTGGCCGGCGGCGGCGCCGCCGCGCAGCTCACCCAGAGCTACGTCAACGACGCCGGCATCGTCAGCTACGGCATCGAGAACTCCGCGACCGAGACCACGACCGTCGTGCCGCAGGCGGAGGCCGGTGGGCAGCAGCTCACGAACCGCACACCGCAGGCGGGCGAGGTCGCCGCATCCGACATCGACACCGTCGGCAGCGCCGAAGTGCACCTGCCCGACGTCACCGTCGCTAAGAAGCTCATCTCGACCGAGGTGGGGCCGACCACGGGCACGCCGTTCGGCGAGGTCGATCTGCCGGGAGCGCGCAACACCGCGTCGCAGATCGTTCAGGGCGAGCACGCGACGTTCGAGTACTCGCTCACGATCCCCGCACGCACCACCATCCGCGGGGCCGTGCTGTCCGACAACGGTTCGCTGACCACCGGCGGCGCGCCGGTGACCTATCAGTACGTCGACGGCAGCGCGAAGTTCTTCGACCCGGATGACAACCCGATCGAACCCGCCGACGAGGCGGACGGATTCCGCACCGACGAGACCGACGATGCGACCAACACGCACGGCATCCTCACCTTCCCGAGCTCGTACACGAACAGGACGAACGAACCGCAGACGTTCCGCGTGCAGATCTCAGCGTGGGTGAAGGACCGCGATGACGCCGCGGCCTCGAACATCCCTCAGATCGCCGACGGCACGGACCTCACCAACACGGCGACGGCGACCTTCCTCGACCCCAACTCGACGACGGGTACGCGACTGTCCCGCACGGCGACCGCCCAGGTGCAGTTCATCGAGCCCGCTCCGGCGCTGACCAAAACGACCTCCTCGCAGAAGGTCGCCGCAGACGGCACCGTGAAGTACACGCTCACCGCGAGCAACGGCGCGAATCGTGTGGCGATGTACGACACGGTCGTGCTGGACTGCGTCCCGCGCGAGATCACGCCGAGCGAACTGACTCCTTCGGCCGGCACCACCGCCCGCATCCTCGATGGCGGCTGCGCGATCGGCACGGGAAACGTCATCCAGCCGGGCTCCGGCACCGGCACCCTCATCGAGTGGACCATCCCCGTCATCCAGGGCACCGGCCCGACCGGCGCTCCGACCCTGACGTACACGGGCAAGATCCAAGCCCAGGCCGGCGGCGGTTCGTCGTTCGTCAACCGCGCCGAGCTGAAGGGGTACACCCTCCCGCTCGCGCTCGGCACCGACACCGATACGGCCGACCGCCGCGGGGTGTACACGCGCACCGCGAATGCCACGGTTACGATGCCCGAGGCATCCATCCTGAAGACCGTCAGCCCCGGGTCCGCCGCAGTCGGCGAGACGGTGACCTACACGCTCAAGACCACGCTGCCCGCCAGCACGAACTTCTACGATGTCGTGCTGACCGACAAGCTGCCCGCCGGCGTCGAGTACCTGCCGACCGGCCCGCACACCGAGGTCGCCGACTGGAAGAACGACCCCAGCGCGCCGACGATCAGTGCGCCGACCCTGAGCAACGGCACGCTGACGTGGCGCATCGATTCTGACGACGTTCTGGCGTGGAACGCCGAGCGCACGATCACGGTGACGTTCCAGGCACGCATCACCAACAGCGTCGTCGCGGCCGTCCCGACCAACACGGGCACCTTCGCGTGGAGTTCGGTGAACGGCTCGACCGTTCCGGCGGATCGCAAGACGCCGACGTCGAGCGTGAACGTCACGATCCTGAACCCGAACGTCACGATCGCGAAGCAGGTCAAGCTCACGGGCGCCGCCGACACGACGTACGCCGCCACGAAGACGGGCAACCCGGATCAGTCCTTCACCTACCGTGTGCGTGCGACGAACGGCGGCAACGCCCCGGCGTACGGCGTTGTCGTGACCGATCGGGTCGACGCGGGGATCCGCATCGACACCGACCAGTCGGTGTTCGACTCCGCGACCTTCTCCGACGAGACGGCCCTGAAGGAAGGGCGCGGCGGCACCATCACCTGGACGGTGACCGGACCCCTGAGCAACGTCGCGAACGCGAACACGCAGGACTTCGTCTACCAGGCGACCTTCGTCGCCTCCTCGGGCCTGCGCGCCGCGGGTCTGCGCAACGACGTCGCCATCCCGCAGTACTCGTCGGCGGCGAGCGACGGCTGGACGTACCAGCCGGGTGTGGGAAGGCGTCCCGGCGGGGGAGCGATCATCCCCGCGACGACGGCCAATGCCACCGTCACGCCGCTCTTCCCGAACGTCGTGCTCGCGAAGCGCGTGACTGATGGCACCGAGGCGTTCGTCGGCGAGGCGTTCTCGTGGACCCTGCAGGCCCGCAACACGGGCACGGGATCCGCGCAGACCGTCACGCTCACCGACACGCTCCCGCTGAACTGGGAGTACGACTCCGCGGTGGCCCCGACCATCAGCGTCGGTGGCCAGACCCTGGCGGCTCCCGAGCCGCCAGTGCTGGGTCGGTCCGGCGCACGCCAGACCGTGACGTGGACGATCGGTTCGGCCACGGGCCAGTCCCTGCTGCCCGGCACCACGGGTACGACGGATGCTCAGCGCACGGTGCTCGTCACCTTCTCGTCGAAGCCTCTCGCCGATGCCGTCACCGACGCGGGCGCGGGTCTCACGATCGACCACAGCAACACGGTCGCGGGTTCCGCGACCGACACGACCGGTGCCACCCGCAACGCGACGGCGGCATACGCCGGTCCCGATGCGCAGGCGAACGCGAACATCGCCCGTGCCGACTTGACGATCGAGAAGGAAGCGATCGGCGGCGACGCGCAGAAGGCGTGGACTGCAGGCGATACCGCTCGCCCGGCTGAGGCCGGTCGCGCCGCGTACACGCAGCCGCAGTGGCGCATCACGGTCACCAACCATGGGCCGGATGCGGCGAAGGGTCCGTTCCGCATCGTCGACACGACGGAGTTGCCCGCCGGCGTCACGACGGGGTCGTTCACGGCCAAGTACTTCGCGAATGCGGGCGACGCCAACGGCACCGTTCTCACCCTGTCCGGCGCGGGCACGGCATCCGACCCGTTCGTGGTGGGAGACCGGGCGCGCACGCTCAAGGCCGACGGCACCGACCGCATCGTGCTGGTCGCCGACGTCACCATCCAGTCCCCGGCGACGGGCACGGCGAAGAACACGGCCAGCGTCACCGGCCGCACCTTCGAGCGTCCCGCCGACATCGAGAAGGACAACACCGCCACGGTGTCGAAGCCGATCTCGAGCGCGGCGGATCTGGCGATCGAGAAGTCCGTGAACACCACCGAGGTGAACGCGGGTCGTCCGATCACGTGGAGCATCAAGGTGCGCAACAACGGTCCGTCCGTCTCCGTCGCGACCGATGACGACAAGATCACGGTCACCGACACGATCCCTGCCGGGATCAGCGGCGTGCAGGACCCGTCCGCGGGTCTCACGGCGTGGACCGTCGCGGCATCCGACGGCTGGCCCGCCGCGGCCGGCGACACGATCACGTGGACGTACACGGGCACGCAGCTCGCGGTCGGGCCCGCTCAGGACCTGTCGCTCTCCGGCATCGTCGACTCGTCGTGGACCGGTGGAGACATCGTGAACACGGCCACCGTCACGCCGGGCGCGACGACCGACCCCGTGACGACCAACAACGAGGGCTCCGTCGCGGTGACGCCGGGTGTCGACACGACGCTCGCGGTCACCAAGACGCGCGTCGTGCTCGATGACGGCGTGTGGAAGGATGCCTCGCAGTACGGCTCGGCTCTGCCCGCCACCGTGGCGGGCGAGACGGTCAGCTACCGGGTGATCGTCACGAACAACGGTCCGGCGGATGCCCAGAACGTCACGATCACCGACAAGGTGCCGGCGATGCTCGCGTACGCCTCCATGCGGAACGAGAACGGCACCTGGACCCGCACCGCGGGCCCGGAAGCGGATGACACGTTCTCCGTGGCCGGCACGCTCTCCTCGGCGTCGGGCTCGAACACGCGGTCGTTCATCGTGACCTACACGATCGACTCCGCGCTCGCGCCGGGCTCGGTCATCGTCAACCGCGTGATCGCTTCGGCCGACAACTCGACCAACGAGCCGAGTGACTCCGACACGACGGACTCCGACCGTGTGGCCGATCTCTCGATCGTCAAGCAGGCGATCGACGAAGACGGTGCGCCCGTCGACGAGCCCGAGGTCACGGCCGGTACGCAGACGCGGTTCCGCCTGACGGTCACGAACAACGGCCCCAGCATCTCGAGTGCTCCGATCGACGTGTCCGACCGGCTTCCCGCCGGCATGACGTACGTGTCGTCGACGATCGACATCGCGGGAACCGGTGCGGAAGCGGCCGAACCCGTCGTCACCGACGCCGGTCGTGCGCTCGCCTGGGCGGCGCTGACCGACGAGGAGACGCTCGCCGCGGGTGACACGATCGTGATCGAGGTCACGGCGGCCGTCGCACCCGACGTGCGTCCGCAGCGCCTGGTCAACACCTCGGATGTGAGCGGACCGGAGGATTCCGACCCGACCAACAACCACAGTGAGGCAGCGGTCGACATCGTCACCCTCGCCGAGCTGACGATCGACAAGACCGTCGCCGACGGTCCGTGGATCGCGGGCACCGAGGTGTCGTACACGCTCACCGTGACCAACGAGGGACCGTCGGTCGCCGACGCCTCCGTCGCGGATGTGCTGCCCGACGGCCTCTCCGCGGTCTCGATCTCGGGCGCCGGCTGGACGTGCGACGACGAGGCGGAGACCTGCCTCCGCGCCGCGCACCCGCTGGGGGAGAGCACGATCACGGTCGTCGCCCTCATCGCCTCGGCGGTGCCGACGGGAACCGAGCTGACCAACACGGCGAACCTGTCGTGGACCGACAGCCGCAGCACCTCGCCGCACTCCGACAGCGATGACGCCGCGATCGACGTCACGACCGATGCCGACCTGCAGCTGGTGAAGACGGCCGTCGACGCCGAGGGGGAGGAGATCTCCACCGCGGTCGCCGGTGAAGCCGCCCGCTACCGCATCGAGGTCGAGAACCTCGGCACCAGCGATGCGGTCGGTCCGATCACGGTCGTCGACACGCTGCCCGCGGGCATCCGCTTCGTCGGCCTCGTCGACGGCTCGTCGGATGCCTGGACGGCGGATGCCGATGACGCCGACCCGCAATCGGTGACCTTCACCCTCCGTCCGGAGGACGCGGGTCTCGGCAGCGGTGTCGCGGCACCGGCGATCGAGTTCGAGGTGTCGATCGACCCGGCCGTGTCCCACGACTCGGTGCTCACGAACTCGGCGATCGTGTCGTCGGAGACGCCCGACTCGAACCCGGAGAACGACAGCGACACCGCCGACCTCACGGTCGCCCGCGAGGTGGACCTCTCGATCACGAAGACCCACGACAGGGATGCCGTGCGCATCGGCGACGAGCTTCCGTTCACGCTCGAGGTCCGCAACGCCGGACCCTCGGAAGCGACGGACGTCGTCGTGACCGACACCGTGCCCGCCGGGCTCGAGGTCGTCACGGTCCCCGGTGACGAGGTCGGCGAGGGCTGGACGATCGACTCGGTGGAGCCGGTCGACGCCGAAGACGCCGAGTCGGGTACGCGCATCGTCGCCCGCTACGCGTCGGCGCTCGCGCCGGGCGAGACCGCGACGCCCCTGGTCGTGACCACTCGGGTACTGGTCTCCGCCTACTCCGAGGTGGTCAACGTCGCCGACGTCACGGCGGGCGAGGTCACCGAGGAGCACCCCGACCGCAACCCCGACGACAACCACGTCGAGGATGCCGTGACGGTTCCGCCGATGTCGGCCCTCGTCGTCACCAAGACCGCGGTCGGTGCGTTCCAGGTCGGCAAGGTCGGCACGTACGAGATCGTCGTCCGCAACGACGGCCCGACGGCCGACCCCGGTCCCGTCACGGTGACGGATGCTCTTCCCGAGGGGCTGTCGTTCGCCGGCTCGCCCGACGACGACGTGCGCGTCGACGGCCGCGTTGTCACGTGGACGCTGGCCGAGGGCCTGGCTCTCGACGAGCAGCTCACGCTGACGCTGAAGGTGAATATCGCCGAGGCGGCGTACCCGACGGTGACGAACGTCGTCACGGTCGAGTCGCCGACCGAGCAGACCGAAGACGCGCAGCTCACGGCCGATGCGACGGTCACCGTCGCGGCCGCCGATCCGCTCGCGACCACCGGTGCCGAGGTGACGTGGGGCCTGATGCTGATGGCGTTGCTGCTGATGCTGTCGGGCGGCCTGTTCGTCGCCGCGCGCCGCCGTGTCGGTGCCGTCATCGAGTAGCACGCGAACGCGCAGAAGGGGGGTGGTCGTCCGCGACCGCCCCCTTTCGCGTCGCTCCGTGTCACTACGCGCACTGCATCTTCCGCCGGGGCGGTCTTGCGTGCAGAATGAGGGGGCGCTGGTTGCCACGAGCGCACATCGCATACCTAAGGGGGCCTACATGGGCATCGAGAACACTGTCGGAGACGCCGTGAACAAGGGCAAGGACTTCCTGGAGCAGAACAAGGACAAGATCGCTGAGGCCGTCAAGAGCGACCAGGCCGAAGACATCAGCGACAAGGTCCTCGACGGGGTGGCGGACTTCGCCAAGAAGATCGCACCCGGAGCTTCGGAGAAGATCGATGAGATCCGCGACAGCGCGGACAAGTCCATCGGCAACGAGTAGGCCCTCGCGCAACTCCCCGGGCGGCGGCTCATCTTCGGATGGGTCGCCGCCCTTCTGCGTCGTACGTTATATACCGCCCCGACCCTCGCGCGGATGCGTCCCCGTGCGTAGACTGGTCACGGCCGCCCTGGGGATAGTGCGGTCGGGGAGTCGGAGGGGTCCGATCTCCCGAATCCACGCGGTTCGTCCGCGTTCATACTGGGGAATGCGATCTTGGGGATCATCTTGCGACGTGCGCACACTCTGCGTGCCCTCGTCACCCCGCCCGCGCGGCGGAGTCTTCGCCGCGCCCTCGATCGAGGATCTCGGCGTCCCTTCACGCCGGATTCCTCGCGTTCGGTGTGCCCCCTCGCACTGAACGCCCTCCCCGAACGGGGCGAGGCATGGGGATGCCTCGCCCCGTTCTCTTCTCGCATCTGACCGGCGGAAACCACCGCCGTCCGGCCCTCGCGACGAGCGCGACACGCCCGGGTTTGCAGAAGTGAAATCCCCCATGGCAGAATAGACAGGTTCGACATTTCGGTGCGCTCAGCGTGCGCCGGATCACTACCAGGGCAGTGCATAGGCGGCGTCTCCTCCTGGGGGATGCAGGGTTCTAGGCCGCGGGTAGCAGGACACACCCCCGACGCCTTCATCATGAGGGTTCTGCCGTGCGCGGCAGTCATCGGGATCCGCTCGCCGAAAGGCACGCGGAATGACAGCAGAACAGTGGTGCAGCAGATCGGACTCGCAAGAGCCGTTCGAGTACCGAGGCGCGAACAGCGCCGACGTGCGTCCAATGCCCCTGGGTCATCCGGCCCAGGACGGTAAGACGCTTAAAGAGAGTGAGCAGACAATGGCGGGACAGAAAATCCGCATTCGCCTGAAGTCGTATGACCACGAGGTCATCGACTCGTCGGCACGCAAGATCGTCGACACCGTGACCCGTGCGGGCGCGACCGTCGTCGGCCCCGTGCCGCTTCCGACCGAGAAGAACGTCGTGTGCGTCATCCGGTCGCCCCACAAGTACAAGGACAGCCGCGAGCACTTCGAGATGCGCACCCACAAGCGTCTGATCGACATCGTCGACCCGACGCCCAAGGCTGTCGACTCGCTGATGCGTCTCGACCTCCCGGCCGATGTCAACATCGAGATCAAGCTCTGAGGTTCGACATGGCTGACATCAACGCAAAGATTTCCAAGGGCATGCTGGGCACGAAGCTCGGTATGACCCAGGTGTGGAACGAGAGCGGCAAGCTCGTTCCCGTCACCGTCATCGAACTCGCACCCAACGTGGTCACGCAGGTTCGTACCCCCGAGAAGGACGGCTACAACGCCGTTCAGATCGCGTACGGCCAGATCGACCCGCGCAAGGTGAACAAGCCCCTCACGGCTCACTTCGAGGCAGCCGGCGTCACGCCGCGCCGCCACGTCACCGAGATCCGCACGGCGGATGCTGCTGACTACTCACTCGGTCAGGAGCTCACCGTCGACGGCACGTTCGACGCCGGACAGCTCGTCGACGTCGTCGGAACGAGCAAGGGCAAGGGCACCGCGGGTGTCATGAAGCGCCACAACTTCAAGGGCGTCTCGGCATCCCACGGTTCGCACCGCAACCACCGCAAGCCCGGCTCCATCGGCGCATCGTCGACCCCGAGCCGCGTCTTCAAGGGCATGCGCATGGCCGGCCGTATGGGTGGCGAGCGCGTGACCGTCCTCAACCTCACGGTGCACGCCATCGACATCGAGAAGGGTCTGCTGCTCGTCAAGGGCGCCGTCCCCGGTGCTCGCGGCCGCATCGTCTACGTCCGCAACGCAGTGAAGGGTGCCTGATCATGGCTGACTCGACTCTCGCGCTCGACGTCCTCAAGGCAGACGGCAAGAAGGCTGGCTCGATCGAGCTTCCCGCCGCGCTGTTCGACGTCAAGACGAACATTCCGCTCATCCACCAGGTCGTCGTCGCGCAGCTCGCCGCGGCACGCCAGGGAACGCACTCGACCAAGCGTCGCGGTGAGGTCTCCGGTGCCGGCCGCAAGCCCTTCAAGCAGAAGGGCACGGGTAACGCCCGTCAGGGCTCGATCCGCGCGCCGCACATGACCGGTGGTGGCATCGTCCACGGCCCGAAGCCGCGCGACTACTCGCAGCGCACCCCCAAGAAGATGATCGCCGCCGCCCTGCTGGGCGCACTGAGCGACCGCTTCCGGGGCGACCGCATCCACGTCATCGAGTCCTTCGGGATCAACGGTGCGCCTTCGACCAAGACCGCGGTGAGCTTCCTGGCCACCGTCGCCTCGTCGAAGAACGTGCTCGTGGTCATCGAGCGCAACGACGACGTGACGCTGAAGAGCATCCGCAACCTGGACAACCTCCACGTGCTGACGTTCGACCAGCTCAACGCCTACGACGTGCTCGTCTCCGACGACATCGTCTTCACCCAGGCCGCGATCGAAGGCTTCATCGCCTCCAAGTCCGGCGCCAACCAGGAGGTCTCCGCATGAGCGAGCAGGCATCTGTTCTCCAGACGGCCCTGAACAAGGACCCGCGCGACATCATCCTGAAGCCGGTCGTGTCCGAGAAGAGCTACAGTCTCATCGATGAAGGCAAGTACACCTTCCTCGTCGACCCGCGCGCTTCGAAGACCGAGGTCAAGCTCGCCATCGAGAAGATCTTCGGCGTCAAGGTCGCGTCCGTCAACACGCTCAACCGCGTCGGCAAGGCTCGCCGCACCCGCTTCGGCACGGGAAAGCGCAAGGACACCAAGCGCGCCATCGTGACCCTGAAGTCGGGCACCATCGACATCTTCACGGCAATCGGCTGATCCGGGGGATAAGGACAATCATGGCAATTCGCAAGTACAAGCCCACGACCCCGGGCCGCCGCGGCTCGTCGGTGGCTGACTTCGCCGAGATCACTCGATCGACGCCGGAGAAGTCGCTGCTGCGCCCGCTCTCGAAGACCGGTGGTCGTAACAACCAGGGCCGCATCACGACCCGTCACATCGGTGGTGGCCACAAGCGCCAGTACCGCGTCATCGACTTCCGTCGCAATGACAAGGACGGCGTCGACGCCCGCGTCGCTCACATCGAGTACGACCCCAACCGCACGGCTCGCATCGCGCTCCTGCACTACTTCGACGGTGAGAAGCGCTACATCCTCGCTCCGGCGAAGCTGAAGCAGGGCGACGTCGTCGAGTCGGGTGCCGGGGCCGACATCAAGCCGGGCAACAACCTCCCGCTGAAGAACATCCCCACGGGTACGATCATCCACGCGATCGAGCTCCGCCCCGGTGGCGGCGCGAAGATGGCGCGTTCGGCCGGTGCATCCGTGCGCCTGGTCGCCAAGGATGGCAACTTCGCCCAGCTGCGTCTGCCCTCGGGCGAGATCCGCAACGTCGATGCGCGCTGCCGCGCGACCATCGGCGAGGTCGGCAACGCCGAGCAGTCGAACATCAACTGGGGAAAGGCCGGCCGTATGCGCTGGAAGGGCGTTCGCCCGACCGTGCGTGGTGTCGCCATGAACCCGGTCGATCACCCGCACGGTGGTGGTGAGGGTAAGACCTCTGGTGGTCGTCACCCCGTCTCCCCGTGGGGCCAGGCTGAGGGTCGTACCCGTCACGCCAACAAGGAAAGCGACAAGTACATCGTGCGTCGTCGTAACGCCGGCAAGAAGCGTAAGTAGGAGTAAGAGAAGATGCCTCGCAGTCTTAAGAAGGGCCCCTTCGTCGACGATCACCTGCTTCGCAAGGTGGTCGTGCAGAACGAAGCCGGCACCAAGAACGTCATCAAGACCTGGTCCCGCCGGTCCATGATCATCCCGGCCATGCTGGGTCACACGATCGCGGTCCACGACGGTCGCAAGCACATCCCTGTGTTTGTGTCCGAGTCGATGGTCGGCCACAAGCTGGGCGAGTTCGCGCCCACCCGCACCTTCCGCGGCCATGAGAAGGACGACAAGAAGGGCCGCCGCCGCTGACGCGGGGGCGATAGAGGAGAGAGAAATGGTGGAGTCCATCGCACGCGTGCGACACATCCGCGTGACCCCTCAGAAGGCTCGTCGTGTCGTCGCGCTCATCAAGGGCAAGCAGGCCCAGGAAGCTCTCGCGATCTTGAAGTTCGCGGCACAGAGCGCCAGTGAGCCGATCTACAAGCTTGTTGCATCGGCCATGGCCAATGCGCAGGTCAAGGCGGATCGTGACGGCGAATACCTCGACGAGCAGGATCTGTACGTGGCTAACGCGTACGTGGATGAGGGCACGACGCTCAAGCGTTTCCGCCCCCGTGCACAGGGTCGCGCTTTCCAGATCAAGAAGCGCACGAGCCACATCACGGTCGTGCTCTCGACGCCGGAGGCGGCTCCGGCCGCGACCGGTGACAGCAACAAGAAGGCGAGCAAGTAATGGGACAGAAGGTAAACCCGTACGGCTTCCGTCTCGGCATCACCACGGACCACGTGTCGCGCTGGTTCTCGGACTCGACGAAGGCCGGTCAGCGTTACGCCGACTACGTCGCCGAGGACATCAAGATCCGTCGTCTGCTGCAGACGCAGCTCGACCGTGCCGGCGTCTCGAACATCGAGATCGAGCGCACCCGTGACCGCGTCCGCGTCGACATCCACACCGCCCGTCCGGGCATCGTGATCGGTCGTCGTGGCGCCGAGGCCGAGCGCATCCGCGGCGACCTCGAGAAGCTGAGCGGCAAGCAGATCCAGCTCAACATCCTCGAGGTCAAGAACCCCGAGGCTGACGCTCAGCTCGTCGCACAGGGTGTCGCCGAGCAGCTCTCTGCTCGCGTGGCGTTCCGTCGTGCGATGCGCAAGGGCATGCAGGGCGCTCAGCGCGCTGGTGCCAAGGGCATCCGCATCCAGGTCTCCGGCCGCCTCGGCGGCGCGGAGATGAGCCGGTCGGAGTTCTACCGCGAGGGCCGTGTGCCGCTGCACACCCTTCGTGCGAACATCGACTACGGCTTCTACGAGGCCAAGACCACCTTCGGCCGTATCGGCGTGAAGGTCTGGATCTACAAGGGCGACCTCACCAACAAGGAACTCGCTCGCGAGCAGGCAAACGCGCCCAAGTCCCGCGGTCGCGATGACCGCGGTGGCGACCGTCGTCGTGCCCCTCGTAACGAGGCCCCCGTCGCAGAAGGAGCGTCTGCCTGATGCTTATTCCCCGCAAAGTCAAGTTCCGCAAGCAGCACCACCCGGGTCGTTCGGGTCAGGCTACCGGTGGCACGAAGGTCTCCTTCGGTGAATTCGGTATCCAGGCGCTCACGCCGGCTTACGTGACGAACCGTCAGATCGAGTCCGCCCGTATCGCGATGACCCGTCACATCAAGCGTGGTGGAAAGGTGTGGATCAACATCTACCCTGACCGTCCGCTCACGAAGAAGCCGGCCGAAACCCGCATGGGTTCCGGTAAGGGTTCCCCCGAGTGGTGGGTCGCCAACGTCAAGCCGGGCCGCGTCCTCTTCGAGGTCGCCGGTGTCAACGAGGAACTCGCTCGTGAAGCACTGACCCGAGCAATTCACAAGCTGCCGCTCAAGGCACGCATCATCAAGCGCGAGGAGGGCGACGCGTAATGGCGATCGGCACCAAGGAGCTCGCTCCGGCAGAGCTCGACACGTTCGAAGACCAGCGCCTCGTTGAGGAGCTGCGTAAGGCCAAGGAGGAGCTGTTCAACCTCCGTTTCCAGTCGGCCACCGGCCAGCTGGAGAGCCACGGCCGCATCCGCGCCGTCAAGCGCGACATCGCGCGTCTCTACACCGTGATCCGCGAACGCGAGCTGGGCATCCGTGCGACGCCCGCTCCGGTCGAGGTTCCGGCCAAGAAGGCGACCAAGTCGAAGGCGAAGAAGACCGAGGAAACCTCGGACGACGCCGAAGGGAAGGCTGAGTGATGGCCACCAAGAAGGAAGCTGCCGTCGAGGCTGAGGTCGTCTCGCACGACGTCCGCGATGCGGATGCCCGTGGCTACCGCAAGTCGCGTCGTGGCTATGTCGTCAGCGACAAGATGGACAAGACCATCGTGGTCGAGGTCGAGGACCGCGTGAAGCACCCGCTTTACGGCAAGGTCATCCGCCGCACCTCGAAGGTCAAGGCTCACGATGAGACGAACTCCGCCGGCATCGGCGACCTCGTCCTCATCAACGAGACCCGCCCGCTGAGCGCCACGAAGCGCTGGCGTCTGGTGGAGATTCTGGAGAAGGCCAAGTGATTCAGCAGGAGTCCCGCCTCAAGGTCGCCGACAACACCGGCGCCAAGGAGCTGCTCACGATCCGTGTCCTCGGTGGATCGAAGCGCCGGTACGCCGGCGTGGGCGACACCATCGTCGCGACCGTCAAGGACGCGATCCCGGGTGGCAACGTCAAGAAGGGCGACGTCGTCAAGGCGGTCATCGTCCGTACCGTCAAGTCCACGCGCCGTCCCGACGGCTCGTACATCAAGTTCGACGAGAACGCCGCCGTCATCCTGAAGAACGACGGGGAGCCCCGCGGCACCCGTATCTTCGGACCGGTCGGTCGTGAGCTTCGCGACAAGAAGTTCATGAAGATCGTCTCGCTCGCGCCGGAGGTTATTTAAGTCATGGCGAAGATCAAGAAGGGTGACCTCGTTCAGGTCATCACGGGCGCAAAGCCCGAGCGCGGCGGCGACCGCGGTAAGCAGGGCAAGGTCCTCGAGATCTCTGCCGAGCGCAACCGCATCATCGTCGAGGGCGTGAACTACGTCACCAAGCACACGCGCGTCGGTCAGACTCAGCGCGGCACCAAGACCGGAGGCATCGAGACCGTCGAAGCCCCCATCCACATCTCGAACGTCGCACTCGTCGACCCCTCGACCAAGAAGCCGACCAAGGTCGGCCACCGGGTCGAGGAGCAGACCAAGGACGGCGTCAAGCGCACCGTCCGCGTGCGGTTCGCGAAGAAGTCAGGTAAGGACCTCTGATGGCAACCACCGACGCTGCGGTGGCTGGCAAGATCCAGCCCCGCCTGAAGGCGAAGTACAACGCTGAGATCAAGAAGGCACTGCAGGAAGAGTTCGGCTACGCGAACGTCATGCAGATCCCCGGACTGGTCAAGGTCGTCGTGAACACCGGTGTCGGCGAGGCAGCTCGCGACAGCAAGGTGATCGATGGCGCGGTCGACGATCTCACCAAGATCACCGGCCAGAAGCCGATCGTCACGAAGGCTCGCAAGTCCATCGCGCAGTTCAAGCTGCGCGAGGGCCAGGCCATCGGCGCGCACGTCACCCTCCGCGGTGACCGCGCGTGGGAGTTCGTGGACCGCCTCGTCTCGCTCGCACTGCCCCGTATCCGCGACTTCCGCGGTCTCTCGGGCAAGCAGTTCGACGGCACCGGCAACTACACCTTCGGTCTCCAGGAGCAGAGCGTGTTCCACGAGATCGATCAGGACAAGATCGACCGGGTTCGCGGTTTCGACATCACCGTCGTCACCACCGCGAAGACGGATGACGAGGGTCGGGCACTGCTCCGTCACCTCGGCTTCCCGTTCCGCTCGGAAGACGCAAAGGCGTAGCAACCTCGACGGGCTCAGTGAACCAGTGTCACTGAGCCCGTCGATGTGCACGTACAATTGAAGATTGCGTGCTCATCGCAGGCCGTCTGTCGTGTAACGGCAGCCGGAACCTCATGACAAAAGGACAATAACAATGACAATGACAGACCCGGTCGCAGATCTGCTGACCCGTCTGCGTAACGCGAACTCGGCGCACCACGAATCTGTGACCCTGCCGTCGAGCAAGCTCAAGACGCACATCGCCGCGATCCTTCAGCAGGAGGGTTACATCTCCGGCTGGGAGACCTCTGACGCTCGCGTGGGCTCGAACCTCACGCTCACGCTGAAGTACGGCCCGAACCGCGAGCGCTCCATCGCTGGCATCAAGCGCGTGTCGAAGCCCGGGCTTCGCGTGTACGCAAAGTCGACCGAGCTGCCCCGTGTTCTCGGCGGGCTCGGCGTAGCCATCCTGTCCACCTCCTCCGGTCTTCTCACCGACCGTCAGGCTGAGCAGAAGGGCGTGGGCGGAGAAGTTCTCGCCTACGTGTGGTAATTCGAAATGTCGCGTATTGGACGACTTCCCATCGACGTTCCTGCGGGCGTGACCATCTCGGTCGACGGCCGTGAGGTCGCGGTGAAGGGCCCCAAGGGTGAACTCACCCTCACGGTGGCCAGCCCCATCGAGGTCGCGGTCGAGGAGAACCAGGTTCTGGTCTCCCGTCCCGACGACGAGCGCGCGTCCCGGTCGCTTCACGGCCTGACCCGCACGCTCATCAACAACAACATCATCGGCGTGACCGAGGGCTACACCAAGGGCCTCGAGGTCGTCGGTACCGGTTACCGCGTGCAGCAGAAGGGCAGCTCGGTCGAGTTCGCCCTGGGCTTCTCGCACCCGGTCCTGATCGACCCGCCCGCCGGGATCACGCTGACGGTCGAGGGCACCAACAAGCTCACCGTCAGCGGCATCGACAAGCAGGCTGTCGGCGAGGCAGCTGCGAACATCCGCAAGATCCGCAAGCCCGAGCCGTACAAGGGCAAGGGCGTTCGCTACGCCGGCGAGATCGTGCGTCGCAAGGCCGGAAAGAGTGGTAAGTAATCATGGCTCTCAAGTCAAAGTCTGACGCCCGCGCGCGTCGCCACGCCCGCCTTCGCAAGAAGGTCGTCGGCACCGAGGCGCGTCCGCGTCTCGTCGTCAACCGTTCGGCTCGCCACGTCTTCGTGCAGCTCGTCGACGACAGCAAGGGGCACACCGTCGCGTCGGCTTCGACGCTCGAGAACGACGTTCGTTCGCTCGAGGGTGACAAGACCGCCAAGGCCCGCAAGGTCGGCGAACTCGTCGCCGAGCGTGCGAAGGCTGCCGGCGTTTCCGAGGTCGTTTTCGACCGCGGTGGCAACCGCTACGCCGGTCGTGTCGCCGCCATCGCCGATGGCGCCCGTGAAGGGGGTCTGGCACTGTGAGTGACAACAAGGAGAACGAAGTGACCGAAACGGCTGCTGCCGCTCCCGAGGCGGCCGCGGTCGTCTCTGAGACGGCTGCCGGTACGACTCAGGCCGAGCCTGCCCGCGAGGGCCGCCGAGGTGGCGGTCGCGATCGCAACCAGGGCGGCGGACGTGACCGCAACTCGCGTGACCGTGGAGACAACCAGTTCCTGGAGCGCGTCGTCACCATCAACCGCGTCTCGAAGGTCGTGAAGGGTGGTCGTCGCTTCAGCTTCACCGCACTCGTGGTCGTCGGTGACGGCAACGGTCTGGTCGGCGTCGGCTACGGCAAGGCCCGTGAGGTCCCTCTGGCGATCGCTAAGGGTGTCGAAGAGGCCAAGCGCAACTTCTTCCGCGTTCCGCGCGTCGGCAGCACCATCCCGCACCCCGTGCAGGGTGAGGCCGCCGCTGGTGTGGTCCTGCTGCGTCCGGCGGCCGGTGGTACCGGTGTTATCGCCGGTGGTCCCGTTCGCGCCGTGCTCGAGTGCGCCGGTATCCACGACGTCCTGTCGAAGTCGCTCGGTTCGTCGAACACGATCAACATCGTGCACGCGACCGTCGCTGCCCTGAAGCAGCTCGAGGAGCCTCGTGCGGTCGCCGCACGTCGTGGCCTCGAGTTCGACCAGGTGGCACCGGCGCGTCTTGTCCGCGCCGAGGCTGAGGCCATCGCCGCACAGAAGGTAGGTGCCTGATGGCCGCCCGGCTCAAGGTCACACAGATCAAGTCCAAGGTGAGCGAGAAGCAGAACCAGCGCGACACGCTGCGCAGCCTCGGTCTCAAGCGCATCGGTGACAGCACCGTTCGCCCCGACGACGCGCAGAATCGCGGATACGTCAAGACCGTCGCCCACCTCGTCAAGGTTGAGGAGATCGACTAATGGCTGAGAAGAACGAAGCCGTCGAGGCCGAGAAGGCCCCGAAGAAGGCTGCTGCCCCCAAGGCTGCTGCCGAGAAGAAGCCCGCCGCGAAGAAGGCTCCGGTCAAGACTGCGGCGGCCAAGACCGCTGCGTCCGACGCCAAGTCCGACTCCGCTGCCAAGAAGCCCGCTGCCAAGAAGGCTGCGCCGAAGAAGGATGCTCCGGCATCCCGCCCCGGCGTGCTGAAGGTGCACCACCTGCGTCCGGTCCCCGGAGCCAACACCGCGAAGACCCGTGTCGGTCGCGGTGAGGGTTCCAAGGGTAAGACCGCTGGTCGTGGAACCAAGGGCACCAAGGCTCGCAACACCGTTCGCGTCGGTTTCGAGGGTGGGCAGATGCCTCTGCACATGCGCACCCCGAAGCTGCGCGGGTTCAAGAACCCGTTCCGCGTCGAGTACCAGGTCGTCAACCTGGAGAAGCTCGCGGAGCTGTACCCGAAGGGCGGAGATGTCACCATCACCGACCTCGTCGCCAAGGGTGCCGTTCGCAAGAACGAGAAGGTCAAGGTTCTCGGAAACGGCGACATCGCCGTGAAGCTCACCGTCGCGGTCGACAAGGTCTCGGGTTCTGCCGAGCAGAAGATCGTGGCTGCGGGCGGTTCCGTCAAGTAACCACAGCATGGAAGGGGTCGGAGATTCTCCGGCCCCTTCTGTGGTTTTGGATGCCGGGAACCGTGTGTAGGTTACTCTGGTCTTTCAGCCGCCCTTCGGTTGCGGCAACCCTTTTCAGGAGGAACGTTCTTGTTTAGCGCCATCGCGCGGATCTTCCGCACTCCCGACCTCCGTCGGAAGATCGGTTTCACTCTGGCCATCATCGCCATCTACCGACTCGGTTCCAACGTCCCCGCTCCGTTCGTGAACTTCCCGAACGTCGAGGAATGTCTGGCGGCGAACTCCGGTACCGACGGTCTGCTCGGACTCGTCAACCTGTTCTCGGGTGGCGCCCTGCTGCAGCTGTCGATCTTCGCGCTGGGTGTGATGCCGTACATCACGGCGACCATCATCACGCAGCTGCTGCGTGTGGTCATCCCGCACTTCGAGGCGCTGCACAAAGAAGGTCAGGCAGGCCAGGGCCGCCTGACCCAGTACACGCGCTACCTCACGATCGCGCTCGCGCTCCTGCAGTCGACGACGCTCGTGACCGTGGCCCGCAGCGGCCAGCTCTTCGGTTCCACCGATCTCGCCGCTTGCAACAATCTTCTGACGAACGACGTGTGGTGGGCACAGCTGCTCATCATCATGGCGATGACCGCCGGTACCGGTCTGATCATGTGGTTCGCCGAGCTCGTCACCGAGCGCGGCATCGGCAACGGCATGTCTCTCCTCATCTTCACGTCGATCGCTGCGACGTTCCCCGGCGCCATGGGCCTCATCTGGCAGACCAAGGGCTTCGAGGTCTTCCTCCTGGTCCTCCTGGTCGGAATCATCGTGATGGGTCTCGTCGTCTTCGTTGAGCAGTCCCAGCGACGGATCCCCGTGCAGTACGCGAAGCGCATGGTCGGCCGTCGCACGTACGGCGGCACCAACACGTACATCCCGATCAAGGTCAACATGGCCGGCGTGATCCCCGTGATCTTCGCGTCGTCGCTGCTGTACATCCCGGCTCTGATCGCGCAGTTCAACACCCCGCAGGACGGCTCGACGCCGGCTCCGTGGGTCACCTGGATCAGCGCCAACTTCACCACCGGCAACCACCCGGTCTACATGCTGGCGTACTTCCTCCTGATCATCGGATTCACGTACTTCTACGTGGCGATCACCTTCAACCCCGTTGAGGTGGCCGACAACATGAAGAAGTACGGCGGGTTCATCCCCGGCATCCGTGCGGGTCGTCCGACCGCCGAGTACCTCGACTACGTGCTGACGCGCATCACGCTGCCCGGATCGATCTACCTGGGTCTCATCGCGCTGATCCCGCTGATCGCTCTGGCGACCGTCGGCGCCAACCAGAACTTCCCGTTCGGTGGCGCGTCGATCCTCATCATCGTCGGTGTCGGTCTCGAGACGGTCAAGCAGATCGACGCGCAGTTGCAGCAGCGTCACTACGAAGGGCTCCTCCGATGACGGCATCCGCACGTCTTCTGATCGTCGGCCCGCAGGGCTCCGGTAAGGGAACGCAGGGTGTGCGCATCGCCGAGACCTTCGGCATCCCCGTCGTGTCGACCGGAGACATCTTCCGGGCCAACATCAAGGGCGGCACCGAGCTCGGCCAGCAGGTCACGGCGATCCTCGATCGTGGAGACCTCGTCCCCGACGAACTGACCAGCGAGATCGTGCGCGATCGTCTGTCGCAGGACGATGCGTCGAACGGCTTCCTCCTCGACGGGTATCCGCGCAACACCGCGCAGGTCGCGCACCTCGAAGAGTTCCTGTCGGCGCGTGGCGAGTCGCTCGACGCCGTTCTGCTTCTCGATGTGCCGCGAGAAGAGAGCATCTCCCGACTCAGCCTGCGGGCGATCGAGCAGGGGCGCTCCGACGACACCGAAGATGCCATCGCGCACCGCCTCGACATCTACGAGCGCGAGACGGCGCCGATCATCGACGTCTACAGCGAGAAGGGCATCGTCGACCGTATCAACGGCACCGGTGCCCTCGACGAGGTCACCGACCGTATTGTCGCCGCGCTCGACGCGCGCGGTCTCCGCGTCGCGGTCTGAGGTTCGGCGATGTTCCGCCGGTCGATCTACAAGACCCCTGCGCAGCTGCGTTCCATGGTGGAGCCGGGGCTCATCACCGCCGCGGCGCTCGACGCCGTGCGGCCGCTGATCCGTGCCGGCGTCACGACGCTCGAGCTCGATGCCGAGGCGAACCGGGTGATCCTCGCCCGGGGCGCGGAGTCCAACTTCCAGCTGGTGCGCGGCTACCACCACACCATCTGCGTATCCGTGAACGAACAGGTCGTCCACGGCATCCCCGGCGGCCTCGTGCTGCAGGCCGGAGACATCGTCTCGGTCGATTGCGGCGCCCAGTTCGAGGGATGGAACGGCGACAGCGCCATCACCGTCGTGATCCCCGACGACTCGCGCCCCGAGCTCGTCGCGAATCGCGAGGAGCTCTCGCGCGTGACCGAGGGATCGATGTGGGCGGGTATCGCCGAACTGGCCACTGCCGCGACTCTGGGTGACGTCGGGGCGGCGATCCAGGGCTACATCGAGTCGCAGGGTCCTTCCGCCGTCTCCGGTGAGACGTACGGGATCCTCCGCGAGTACGTGGGCCACGGCATCGGTCGCAAGATGCACGAAGCGCCGAGCATCTTCAACTACCGCACTCCCGACCCGGGAGCCGACGTGAAGCCGGGTCTCGTGGTCGCCATCGAGCCGATGGTGACCGCCGGGGGAGAAGAGACCTTCGTCGAGGACGACGACTGGACGGTCTCGACCGTCGACGGTTCCGATGGTTCCCACTGGGAGCACAGCGTGGCGGTGCACGCCGGCGGTGTCTGGGTGCTCACGGCGCCCGACGGCGGTGCCGCGGGTCTCGCGCCCTTCGGCGTGACGCCGGTTCCGTTCGCCTAGAACGCTCAGGGGGCGTCACATCGTCACGAGAATCCGCAGGACGGATGCCTCGTGCCGTCGCTGAGGCGCGTGCGATGTTACGCAAGCGTGAGGTGCGGGAAAGGCTGCCCTCACACGAACCGCATAGGCTGATGCAGGAAGATCACAGAGTACTTGGCGCCCGCTCCAGCGCGGCGAGCAACCGACAGAACGGAAGAAAATGGCAGCGGCGAAGAGCAACACCAACTGGTTCGCGATCGGGGTGTCCATCGCCGTCGTCGTGGTCCTGGTCGTGCTCGGTGGACTCGTGGTGTTCCTGAACAATCAGGCCACGGCCCCCGGCGTCGCTCCCGAGGGCGGCAACGTCAATACCGAGACCGGCGCCATCAGCTTCGGTGCGGGCGAGAACGAGGTCGATGTGTTCGTCGACTTCATGTGCCCGGTCTGCGGTGACTTCGAAGACGCCTACGGCGAGCAGCTGCAGTCCGCCGCCGCGAGCGACGACATCACCCTGAACATCCACCCGGTGTCGATCCTGGATCGCTACTCGCAGAACACGAAGTACTCGACGCGTGCCGCCAGCGCGGCCTACTGCGTCGCCGAGAACGCGCCCGATTCGTTCCTCGACTTCTTCAACTTCATGTTCGCCAACCAGCCGCAGGAGAACACGGCCGGCTACACCGACGAAGAACTCGCCGCATACGCCGAGCAGGTGGGCGCAGGCGCTGCCGCAGACTGCATCGCCGACGGCACCTACATGGACTTCGTCGGCGACCAGACGAAGGCCCAGGAGATCCAGGGCACGCCGACCGTCGAGGTCAACGGCGAGCGGATCGAGAACGCCGACATCCAGACCCAGTTCGCGAAGATCCTCCCCTGAGCGACTCGCGACGGTCGAAGGGGCGGCCCGCTCAGCGGGTCGCCCCTTCGTCGTCCCCGCATGGCGGGCACATCACGGCTCTCTCAAGTTGCCGGATGATGCCGCGTCGTCTAACATAGATCTTTGGTGCCTTGTGCCCTGATTCGGCGTGTCCGACAGGGCGGCATCACAATCACCCACCCACCGCAGATCGACCGGTCTGCAGAAGCGTCAGCGAGGCTATGGCTAAGAAAGACGGTGTCATCGAGATCGAGGGCGTCATATCCGAGGCTCTGCCCAACGCGATGTTCCGCGTTGAGCTCAGCAACGGACATAAGGTCCTGGCAACGATCTCCGGCAAGATGCGGCAGAACTACATCCGTATCATCCCCGAGGACCGTGTCGTCGTGGAGCTCAGCCCCTACGACCTCACCCGCGGCCGTATCGTCTACCGCTACCGCTAACCGGTCGAGAAGTAACGGCCTGCCCCCGACGGGGCGGTACGAAGACAGCGAACAGGAAACATCATGAAGGTCAACCCCAGCGTCAAGCCGATGTGCGATCACTGCAAGGTGATCCGTCGCCACGGCCGCGTCATGGTGATCTGCAAGAGCAACCCGCGTCACAAGCAGCGCCAGGGCTGAGTGCCCTGCGGGTCGATCGGTTTCACCGACGGACCCCGCTGCGTGAGCACCGCTCTCGCAATCTCACAACTCAATACGAAACGGCAGGGTCAGATCCTTCGTCGGAGCTCAGGCGCCGACGGAGAGGACACCTCGGGCGGAGGCCCGGGCACCGATCCTGTTCCACACCTCCACAACACCCCAGGAGAACCGCATGGCACGTCTTGCCGGCGTTGACATCCCGCGCGACAAGCGCGTGGTGATCGCCCTTACATACATCTACGGCGTTGGCCGTACCCGCTCGGTCGAGATCCTCAAGGCGACGGACATCGACGAGAGCGTTCGCGTCAAGGACCTCAGCGATGACCAGCTGATCGCCCTGCGCGACCACATCGAGGGGACCTACAAGGTGGAGGGAGACCTTCGTCGCGAGGTCGCCGCAGACATCCGCCGCAAGGTCGAGATCGGCTCCTACGAGGGCATCCGCCACCGTCGTGGTCTCCCGGTCCGTGGTCAGCGCACCAAGACCAACGCCCGTACCCGCAAGGGCCCGAAGCGCACCGTCGCAGGCAAGAAGAAGGCCCGCTAAGCAGCGGCCCCAGGGACTAGGAGAACACTTTCATGGCTGCACCCAAGGCCGCCGCGCGCAAGCCGCGCCGCAAGGAAAAGAAGAACATCGCGCTGGGCCAGGCCCACATCAAGTCGACGTTCAACAACACGATCGTTTCGATCACCGACCCGTCCGGCGCTGTCATCAGCTGGGCATCGTCGGGTGGCGTGGGCTTCAAGGGCTCGCGCAAGTCGACTCCCTACGCTGCAGGACTGGCCGCCGAGTCGGCCGCCCGTCAGGCGCAGGAGCACGGCGTCAAGAAGGTCGACGTCTTCGTGAAGGGTCCGGGCTCCGGCCGCGAGACCGCGATCCGCTCTCTCCAGGCCGCTGGCCTCGAGGTCGGCTCGATTCAGGACGTCACCCCGCAGGCGCACAACGGATGCCGCCCGCCGAAGCGCCGCCGCGTCTGATCCGGCTCGTGAGCCGCTCGTCTCTCCACGCTCTCTGAGCCGGCGAGGGCCGAGCGGCTCTCACGCCCGCATGCGGGCATCGACTTCCACAACTCAAAACCTCACCCACCACATGTCATATAGCGGTCATGTGATCGAAAGGAACACAGAGTGCTTATTGCACAGCGTCCCACACTCACCGAGGAAAAGATCGTCGAGAACCGGAGCCGGTTCATCATCGAGCCTCTGGAGCCCGGCTTCGGATACACGATCGGTAACGCGCTTCGTCGCAGCCTGCTCTCGTCGATCCCCGGTGCCGCTGTCACCAGCGTCCGTCTCGACGGCGTGCTGCACGAGTTCAGCACCATCCCGGGCGTGAAGGAGGATGTCACCGAGATCATCCTCAACATCAAGCAGCTCGTCGTCTCGTCGGAGCGCGACGAGCCGATCACGGCCTACCTGCGCAAGACCGGTGCGGGCGAAGTGACCGCCGCAGACATCTCGGCTCCGGCCGGTGTCGAGGTGCACAACCCCGAGCTCGTCATCGCGACGCTCAACGACACCGCGAAGTTCGAGCTCGAGCTGACGATCGAGCGTGGCCGTGGCTACGTCTCGGCGACGCAGAACCGCAACGAGTACGCCGAGGCCGGTCAGATTCCGATCGACTCGATCTACTCGCCGGTCCTGAAGGTCAGCTACCGCGTCGAGGCGACTCGTGCCGGAGAGCGCACCGACTTCGACAAGCTCATCCTCGACGTCGAGTCGAAGTCGTCCATCAGCCCCCGCGACGCTGTCGCTTCGGCTGCGAAGACGCTCACCGAGCTGTTCGGTCTCGCCCGCGAGCTGAACGTCGAGGCCGAGGGCATCGAGATCGGCCCGGCGCCGGTGGAGGCAGTGAACTCCAGCGAGCTGTCGATGCCGATCGAGGACCTCGACCTGTCGGTCCGCTCGTACAACTGCCTGAAGCGTGAGGGCATCAACACCGTTTCTGAGCTCGTCGCCCTGTCGGAGACGCAGCTCATGAACATCCGTAATTTCGGCCAGAAGTCGGTCGACGAGGTGCGCGACAAGCTCATCTCGCTCGGTCTGTCGCTCAAGGATTCGGTGCCCGGTTTCGACGGCGCCCACTTCTACGGCGGCAGCGAAGACGAGTCCTTCTGATACCCGACCTTTCTGACCAGGAGCTAGACGATTATGCCCAAGCCCACTAAGGGTCCCCGCCTCGGAGGCGGCCCCGCACACGAGCGCCTGCTGCTTGCCAACCTCGCGGCTGCGCTGTACACCCACAAGTCGATCAAGACGACCGAGACCAAGGCCAAGCGTCTTCGTCCGCTCGCTGAGCGTCTCATCACGTTCGCCAAGCGCGGTGACCTGCACGCACGCCGTCGCGTGCTGTCGGTCATCGGCGACAAGAGCGTCGTGCACACGCTCTTCGCCGAGATCGCTCCGCTGGTCGCTGACCGTGAGGGTGGCTACACGCGCATCACCAAGATCGGCAACCGCAAGGGCGACAACGCCCCGATGGTCGTGATCGAGCTCGTCCTCGAGCCCGTCACGCCGAAGGCGAAGTCGGCCAAGAAGACCGCCGCTGCCGCCCCCCAGGCAGAGAAGGCCGAGAAGCCCGCTGAGAAGCCGGCCGAGGCCGAGGCTGCCGCCGAGGAGGCTCCCGTCGAGGAGGCTCCCGTCGAGGAGACCACCGAGGCGCCCGCCGAGGAGAAGTCCGAGTAATCACTCGTTCGTGAAGAAGCCCGCCATCCCTTCGGGGTGGCGGGCTTCTTCGTCTTTCCGCGTTCTTCGCCCTGCGGTGGGCGGGCCGGACCCGTGATGTCATCGTTAATTGACCGCGCTGTCAGAATGCCGATATATTGCGAGAAGTCGTGCCGTACCCCCGTGCGTCACGCGGCGCCGCCCCGGGCGCCCTTTCCTCAGGAGCATTCATGAAGAAGCACCGCCTCCCCGCCGTCGGCGCCGCACTGGCGCTCGTCGTCGGCTCGTTCGCCCTCGCCGTACCCGCGATGGCCGCGGAGATCGACGTTCCCGACAACTCCTACGGCGCTGAGGGTGACAGCTACCCCAACGGCTGGTTCACCGGTGACCCGCAGCCGACGACGGCTCCGGTCGACAACGCCTCCGGCATCACTCTGACGGGTGCCACGCAGTTCCTCTACGGCGGCATCATCCCGATCGCTGACTCCATGGACTTCGTCGTGCTGGTCGACGGATCCGCCGTCGACGTCGACGGCATCGCGACCTTCCAGTACCCGGTCTTCTTCAACTCGGCCAGCGACGGCAACCTCGGTTTCGCGACCATCCGTCCGCTCCCGGCCGGCACCCCGCAGACCGGTGGCACCTGGTTCTCGAGCCAGAACGTCACCATCGGTGAGACCCTCGTGCTCTCGCAGGGCGAGCACACGTGGGAAGAGGTCGTCGACGCGTTCGGACTCGCGCTCGAACTCGGCGCCGCGCCCGAGGTGCTCGCGGTGGGCGTCTTCGTCGACCCGGGCCAGACCGCACTGGTGCGCAGCATCAGCTTCGGCGGCAACACGTACAACTTCGATGTCGCAGCCACCGCTCCGGCACCGGTTCCGACGCCGATCGCGACGAACGCCAACTTCACGGGCTGATCGACCCGCGTCATCACGGTGTGCCTCGCCCGTTCGTCGGGCGGGGCACACCGCTGTGTCGAGCTGAAAGAGAAGCACCCATGAACGTGAAGATGCCCGCCCTGCTCGCCGCCGTCGTGCTCGTCGCCGCGGTGATGACGGGATGCACCCCCGCCCCGGAGCCCACGCCCACGGCTGCGGTGCCGTCGGCCGAGCCGACGCACGCTCCGGAACCCGTGAGCACCACGGTCGGCGAGGTGGCGACGGCGATCAACGCCGAGGTCGCGGTCTACGACGCCGTCGACGGTGCGCAGCTCACCACCTTCGCGAACCCGAACGCTTCCGGGGCGCCGCTCGTCTTCCTGGTCGAGGCGACCGAGGGTGCGTGGCTGCAGGTCAAGCTGCCGATGCGCCCGAACGGCTCGGTCGGCTGGGTGCGAGCATCCGACGTCACCGTGGCTTCGCTCGAATACCGCCTCGAGGTCTCGACCGCCGACCGCACGGTCACCCTCCTCAAGGGCGCCGAGGTGGTGCAGACATTCGCAGCGGCCATCGGAACGGGCGACACCCCGACCCCGCTGGGCGACTTCTATCTGACCGAGCTGCTGGCGCCCACCAACCAGGGGTACGGCCCCTTCGCCTACGGGATCTCGGCGTTCTCCGACGTGCTGAACAGCTTCGGCGGCGGCCCCGGCCAGATCGGCATGCACGGCACCGACGATGCCGACAGCATCGGCCAGGCGGCGAGCCACGGATGCATCCGCCTCAGCAACGACGACATCACGATGCTGGCCGGCATCCTGCCCCTGGGCACGCCGATCACCATCGCCTGACGCGGCTCCCGTCGGGGTCAGCGCGACCGGAGATCCTTCCGCAGGATCTTCCCCGACGCGGACTTCGGGATCGCGTCGATGAACTCCACCTGACGCACCTTCTCGTGCGGGGCGACCCGCGCGGTCACGTGCGCCATCACGGCATCCGCATCGATCTCGGCACCCTGCTGAACGACGACGAACGCCTTCGGAACCTCCTGGCCGTCGCCATCGGGGGCGCCGATCACCGCGGCATCCGCGATCGCCGGGTGCTCCAGCAGCACGGCCTCGAGCACCGCCGGAGCCACCTGGTAGCCCTTGTACTTGATGAGCTCCTTCAGGCGGTCGACGATGCGGAAGATTCCGTCGTGGGTCACGGTCGCAACATCGCCCGTGTGCAGCCAGCCCTCGGCATCGAGCATGTCGGCCGTGGCATCCGGACGATTCAGATAGCCCTTCATCACCTGCGGTCCGCGGATGAGCAGCTCACCCGGTTCGCTCGCTCCCTCGGACGGCAACTCGACATCGCGGCCCGTCTCCGAGTCGCGCAGTCGCGCTTCCGTGCCGCTGAGCAGCAGCCCGACGCTCGCGCGGTCGATGTCGTCGCGGTCGTACGGGATCGCGTGCGTGACCGGACTGGTCTCGGTCATGCCGTAACCCTGGCAGACCGTGCAGTCCAGACGGCTGGCCACGGCGGCGGCGAGCGACCCGTCGAGCGGGGCCGCTCCCGAGAAGATCACTTTGACGGCGGAGAGATCGTAGTCGTCGACGAGCGGATGCTTCGCCAGGGCCACCGCGATCGGCGGGGCGATGAACACCCACGTCGTACGGTGCTCGGCGACGACGCGGAGGAAGTCGACGAGGTCGAACTTCGGCATCGTCACGAGCGCCGCGCGCTGGCGCAGGGCGAAGTTGAGCAGCACGGTCATGCCGTAGATGTGGAAGAAGGGGAGCACGGCGAGGACGCGGTCGTCATCGGCCAGCGAGATCGTCGACCGGCATTGGCTCACATTGGCGATGAGGTTGCGGTGGGTGAGCATGACGCCTTTGGGGCGTCCGGTCGTGCCCGAGGAGTAGGGCAGCACCGCGAGATGCTCGGCGGGGTCGAACGAGACGATTGGGGCGGGTTGCCCTTCGCCGAGGAGCGCCGGCAGAGAGGGATGCCCCTCGACGCCGTCGAGGACGATGAGGTGGTCGGCGTCGATGCCGACCTGTGCGGCGGCCGCAGCGGCGTTCGGAAGCAGGGGTGACACCGTGATCAGCCACTCGGCCTCGGCGTCGGTGAGCTGGTTGGCGATCTCCTCGGGGGTGTAGAGCGAGTTGATCGTGGTGGCGGTGGCGCCGGCGCGCAGGATGCCGTGGAAGACGGTCGCGAACGCGGGGATGTTCGGGCACAGCACCCCGATGCGTGTACCGACACCGACCCCGCGGGCGGCGAGGGCTCCGGCGAAGAGCTCGATCTGGCCGATCAGCTGCCGGTAGCTCGTCTCGGCTCCGCTCGTGCCATCGATGAGGGCGGTCGAATCGAGCCGCGCCTCGTCGAGATCGCCGAACAGGAAGTCGAAGACGGAGACCGCCGGGATCGCGACGTCGGGGAAGGTGCTGCGAACCATGAGATCTCCTTCGATCCGGCCGACCACGGCGGCGTCGTCGGCGATGGCATCAAGTGTCGCACAGGAGGACACTGCGTCCCAGAGGCATCCGCATCTCCGTGCCGAGGCACGGCGCGCGGACGGTGCGGGAGTAGGCTGGCGGAGTTGCGGCCAACTCCCAGGCCCGCGTGGGAAGGATGACCGTGCACGAGGTGGAGACGAGCCGATATCGAGGACCGCGGGCCTATACGACCTTCATCGGGATCGGCCTCCTCGCCGGCCTCCTCTCCGGCCTCTTCGGCGTGGGTGGGGGCACCGTCATCGTCCCGCTCCTCGTGCTCTTCCTGCACTTCGACCAGCGGCTCGCGGCGGGAACCTCGCTGGCGGCGATCGTGCCGACGGCCGGCGTCGGTGTGATCTCGTATGCGGCCTCCGGCTCCGTGGCGTGGATCCCCGCGCTGATCCTCGCGGCCGGCGCCGTGGTGGGGGCGCAGATCGGCACGCGCCTGCTCCCGCGCATCTCCCAGACCGCACTGCGGTGGGGCTTCGTCGGATTCCTCGTCGTCGTCATCGTCACCCTCTTCCTCGTGATCCCGTCGCGCGACGCGGAGTTCGTGCTCTCGTGGGGTTCCGGCATCGCCCTCGTGGCGGTGGGCGTCGGCACCGGCGTCCTGGCGGGTCTGATCGGCGTCGGCGGCGGAGTGATCGTCGTGCCCGTGCTGATGCTCGCCTTCGGCACCAGCGACCTCGTCGCCAAGGGGACCTCGCTCCTCATGATGATCCCTACCGCCATCTCGGGCACGATCGGCAACCTGCGCAATCGCAACGTCGACCTGCTCGCCGCCGCGCTCATCGGTGTCGCCGCCTGCACCACGACCGCGCTCGGGGCCTGGCTCGCGACGCTGATCGAACCCGGCGTCGGCAACATTCTCTTCGCGGCATATCTCGTCGTCATCGCCGTGCAGATGGCGCTCAAGGCGATCCGAGGGCGCAACAAGGGCTGAGCCGGGCAACGTCGGTGCACCTCGGTAGGATCGAGGGGTGGCAGTGAACAGTGAATTGGTCGGCCGGGAGTTCCCGCCGACGCCCCCGTACCTCGTCGGCCGCGAGAAGGTTCGCGAGTTCGCCCGCGCCGTCTTCGCCGAAGCCCCGCAGCACACCGACGTCGAGGCGGCCCGCGCGGCCGGCTTCACCGACGTCGTCGCGCCGCCGACCTTCGCGATGGTCGTGCAAGACCTCACCGTGCAGCAGCTGCTGAACGAACCCGACTCCGGCATCGTGCTGTCCCGCACGATCCACGCCGAGCAGCGCTTCGCCTACACGCGCCCCATCGTGGCGGGCGACGAGCTCACCGCGCAGCTGCGGGTCACCGGCATCCGCATGATGGCGGGCAACGCGCTCATCACCAGCGAAGCCGAGATCACCGATGCCGCGGGCGACCACGTCGTGACGGCGACCGGCGTTCTGCTGGTCGGAGAGGGGGAGTGATGGCCTACGCGATCGGAGATGTCATCGCCGAGCGCACCGTGCACCTCACGCGCGAGTCGCTGGTGCGGTACGCCGGAGCATCCGGAGACTTCAATCCCATCCACTACCGCGATGACATCGCGGCATCCGTGGGCCTTCCCGGCGTCCTCGCGCACGGCATGCTGACCATGGGCATCGCCTCGTCCGTGGTGGTCGCCGCGCTCGACCCGCAGACCCGCATCGTCGACTACGGCGTGCGCTTCACCAAGCCGGTCGTCGTCGACGCCGTCGACGGTGCCGACGTGCACGTGCTCGCGACGGTCGGAGCGGTCGACGAGACCACGGCGCGCATCGACCTGAAGGTCATCTTCGGCGACGCCACGGTGCTCGTCAAGGCGCAGCTGCGCATCGCCCTCTGATGGTGGGCACCGACATGCAGGAGATCACTCCCGTCCGTCTCGCGGGACTCACGACGCTGCGCACCGGTGGTGCACCGGAGCGGATGCTCGAGGCCACGACGACCGCGGGCCTCGTCGACGCTCTGCGCGACACCTGGTCCCGCGGAGACGAGTGGTTCGTGCTCGGTGGAGGGTCGAACCTCTTCATCGGCGACGAGACGTTCGAGGGCACCGTCATCCGCGTGCTCACGCGTGGGATCGACGAACTGCCGTCGCCGCACGAGGGGCGCGTCCGCCTGCGCGTGCAGGCGGGTCAGGGCTGGGACGAGCTGGTCGCCTACGCCGTGGAGCACGGCTTCGCGGGCCTCGAGGCGATGAGCGGCATTCCCGGCACGGTCGGCGCCGCCCCGGTGCAGAACATCGGCGCCTACGGCCAGGAGATCCAGGAGACGCTGGTCGAGGTCGAGCTGATCGATGCCGCGACCGGCGAGATCTCGACCGTGTCGGCCGCCGATCTCGAACTCGGATTCCGCACGTCCGTGCTCAAGCGCCATTACGGCAGCGAGCCGCGGCGTCGCGCCGTCATCCTCTCGATCACGGTCGATCTGCTCGTGGCGAGCGAACGCGTCGTGCGCGGCGAGCAGCTGCGTCGCGCCCTCGCCCTCAGTGGCGACGACCCCGTGCCGCTGGCGTGGGTGCGCGAGCGCATCCTCGCCACGCGCGCGTCGAAGGGGATGCTGTGGAACGCCGACGACCCCGACACGCACGGTGTCGGGTCGTTCTTCCAGAACGCGATCGTGTCGGAGGCGGTGGCGCGCGCGCTGCCGCCCGCATGCCCGCGCTGGCCGGTCTCGCCCGACCTCGACGCGGTCACGGTGATCCCGCTCGCCTCCTACGGCGGCATGGTTCCCGTTCCCCGGCGCGAGGCTCCCGACGTCAAGGTGAGCGCCGCCTGGCTCATCGAGCAGGCCGGCATCGGCAAGGGGTTCAAGCTGCCCCGGTCGCGGGCATCCGTCTCGACCAAGCACGCGCTCGCTCTCACCAATCGCGGGGGTGCGACGGCCGCAGAGGTCGCCGAGCTCGCCCGGTTCATCCAGAGCCGCGTGCACGCCGAATTCGGTCTCGTGCTGCAGCCCGAGCCGGTGCTCGTCGGCGTCGAACTCTAGGCAGACGGCGTGCTCGACTGGCTGATCACCGAGTGGCCGCAGGTGCTCGGGTTCGTGACAGGGGCGATCTGCGTGCTGCTCGCCGGCCTGCGCAACGTCTGGACCTACCCGATCGGCATCGCCAACAACGTGGTGCTGTTCATCGTCTTCATCGGCGCCGGGGTCTACGCCGCCGCGGGGTTGCAGATCGTCTACCTCGTGATGGGCGTGCACGGCTGGTGGCGGTGGACGCGCGGCGTCGAGCAGAGCCGCACCTACATCGCCGACGCTCCGCGGCGCGCCTGGCCCTGGTTGGTGCTCGCGGGCCTCGTCGGCACGGCGGTGCTCGTCTGGGTGCTGCTGACGTTCACCGACTCCGAGCTCGCGTGGGCGGATGCGGCGACCACGGCGGCCAGCCTCGTCGCTCAGTACATGCTCAACCGCAAGTGGATCCAGAACTGGTTCGTGTGGATCGGCGTCGACATCGTCTTCGTCGGGCTGTCGATCGCCGCCGGGCTCTGGGTCATCGCCGCGCTGTACGTGCTGTTCATCGGCCTGTGCGTCTTCGGCTACACCTCGTGGCGGCGGGTCGCGGTCGAAGAACGGTCGCGGGTCGAGGCGCCGGCGTGACCGAGCAACACGGCATGACTGAGCGACATGGCGTGACCGGACGACACGGTCACGGGCTCGTCATCGGCAAGTTCTACCCGTTCCACAGCGGGCACTCGCACCTGATCCGCGAGGCGCAGCGCACGAGCGCGCGGGTCACGGTGCAGGTGCTGGGGGCATCCGTCGAGTCGATCCCGCTCGCGACCCGGGCCGACTGGATCCGCGAGTCGCACCCGGGCGTGCGCGTCGCGGCGGCGATGGACGACGCGCCGGTGGACTTCGGATCGGATGCCGCGTGGCGCGAGCACCTCGCCGTGATCGAGTCGCTGCTCGACGAACCCGTCGACACCGTCTACTCGTGCGACGCCTACGGTGGGGAACTCGCGCAGCGTCTCGGCGCGCGGTGGGTGCAGATCGACGAGGGACGGCGGATCAACCCCGTCTCGGGCACGGCGATCCGCGCCGATCCCGCGGCACTCTGGCACGAGCTCGCCCCGGCGGTGCGGGCTTCTCTCACCGCGCGTGTGGTGGTGCTCGGCGCCGAGTCGACCGGATCGACGACGCTCGCCGAGGCGCTGGCCGCGCACCTCGGCACCCTCTGGATTCCCGAGTACGGCCGCGAGCACTCCGAGATCCGCGAGGGCGGGCTGACCGCACCGTGGCGGAGCGACGAGTTCGACCTGATCGTCGACCGCCAGATCGCCTTCGAGGAGCAGGCGCTGCGCCGTGCCCCGAAACCGGTGCTGGTGTGCGACACCGATGTGCTCGCGACGGCGCTCTGGCACGAACGCTATGTGGGTACGGTCGCCGATCGGCTGCACCGTGCAGCCGCGGCACACCGTCCTCTGCTGTACGTGCTCACCGGCGACGAGATCCCCTTCGTGCAAGACGGCATGCGCGATGGCGAGCACATCCGCCACGACATGCAGCAGCGGTTCCGCGACGTGCTCGCCGGGCAGCCGGTGCCGTGGCTCGAGGTGCGCGGTGACGTGCCCGCGCGGGTGCAGGCCGCGGCATCCGCCCTGTCTCCGCTCCTGGCCGATCACCTGCGTTTCGCCATCCCGCTCGAGGCGCGTCCGATGCACGAGCAGCGTGCGCTGCAGCTCCGATCCGAGCGGGAGGCCGCGGGAGAGGCGTGAGTCGCCGCCCGTAGGATGATCGCATGTCCGATCGCTGGAGCCGAGTGTCCGCATCGCCCACGAATCCGGGTGCCGATCACGGTGTCGAGCAGGTGACCGCCGAAGACCTCTTCCGCGCGGCTCCGGCCGCGGCGGCGGTGCCCCTCGACGAGAAGCTGCGGCAGGCGTACTACTGGATGGTCAACCGAGCGGTCATCTCGCCGTACTACGACATCGAGTTCTCGCACGGTGATCCGCTCACGATCGCGCTCGGCGACGCGGATGCGCGGGTGTCGCTGCCGACTCAGGCCTCCTTCTCGTCGAACGTGCTGCTGCCGCTGCTCACGTTCGCGGTGGGGGGCAAGTGCCTGCTGATCGGTGGCCCCGGCCGCGGCAAGACCACCGTCGCCGTGCTGATGGGCGTGCTCGCCGGCACCTCGGCCGACGACGTGCGGCGCGGCGTGCAGCAGGGCCAGCCGCAGCTCACGGTCAGCGACCTGGTGGGCATCCCGCTGCCGCGCGACCTCGTCGAGGCCGAGAAGCTCAGTGACATCCGCATCGCGTGGCGCGACTGGCTCGCACTTCCCGTGAAGATCATCGACGAGTACAACCGCATCCCCACCAAGACGCAGTCGGCGCTGCTCACGATGGTCGCCGAGGGGTACGTCGAGAGCCACGACCAGATGCGCCGCACCGCACCCGGTGGGGGAGTGGAGAGCTGGTTCTTCACGGCGAACGACGATGCCGGCGGCGGCACGTTCCCGGTGATCCAGGCGCTCCGCGACCGCATGGACGTCACGGTGCAGGCGGCGGGGTTCAACAGCCGATTCCTCGACGAGCTCATCACCCGCGTCGAGGCGGGGGAGAAGCCCGAGGAGCACGTGCCGGTCGAGCTGCGCTTCGACGCGGCGGAGCAGCAGCGCATGCGCGCGATGATCCGCGCGGTGCCCATCCCCGAGGGCGTGCGCCACCGCCTGCGGTTCTTCCTCAGCCACTTCGAGTTCGTGCAGCACGGCGGACGCCGGTTCGAGTACCGCACGAAAGACGTCGTCACCACCGCGGGAGGCAGCGTCGGCGAGGTGATCGATGCCAACAGCGGTGCTGATCTCGAGGTCGATCTCGGCGCGCAGACCCGCAACGGACTCTCGGTGCGCGCGCTGCAGACGCTCATCCTGTACGCGAAGGCGATGGCCTGGTTTAGGGGAGCTGCAGCGGTCGAACTCGCCGACATCGGCGCGATCCTGCCCTTCGTGCTGCGCGGCAAGCTGCTGCCGAACGACACGCACCCGCGCTTCGACGTCGGCGCCGAGAGCGAGCTCGCGACCGACACGGTCAGCTGGCTGAACGACCTGTTCGTGCAGTCCTGCCGCCAGTACGACATGCTCGGCCGCGATGCCGACGACCCGGTCGCCGCGATGCTCGCCGAACTCGACCGGGGCCTCGACGGCGTCTCGGTGCTCGACGTGTCGCGACGCATCACCGCTGTCGAGGCGCAGCTGCGGCGCATCGCCGGAATCGGCAAGCTCTACGGGCGCGACTTCGACGACGTGATCGCGCTCAAGTATCTGCATCAGCGGTACACGGCCTTCGCCCGGTGGCAGGAGACGCGCGGGTGATCCGCCGCCCGCTGCAGCTCGCGAACGCGCGGGATGCGTTCCCGCCGGCGTCGCCGCCCGACCTCTCGGACGCGGGCCTCGACACCGCTGCGGCCATCGAGGGCGTGCGCCGGTCGCATGGCGACGTGGGCATCTTCGTGAGGGCGCTCGCCGGGGGGCTCGCCGAAGACACCGACGTGCTCGGCGACAGGGAGCGCGTGCTCGACCTCGTGGCGATCGCGGCGTGGCGCTCGGGCGCCCTGGCTCTGCGCGCCGACGCCCTGCGACGTCTGGAGGGGATCGATGCGCCGGACGACCGTCGCGCCGCAGCGGTCGTACTCGGGCTCGGCGTCGATCTGCTCGAGACCTTCCTGCGCAGACAGCGCACCGATCGCTACTGGTGGCCCGGTCGTGCCGACGAGCGGGGCTACGTACTCGCGGCCGGCGGGTTCCGCGGGGTCGGCGGGGCGTGGATCCGGCCGCCCGATCGTGTCGTGCGCCTGGCGGATGCCGGGGCGTTCGCCTTCCTCGTGGCGGGAGAGTGGTGGCGGCTCGACGTCGACGTGTGGGGTGCGCGGCTCACGGCATCCGTCGCGCCCGATCCGGCACCGGCCACGGACGACGGGGTGAGCGTGGTGATCGGTCCCGACACGCACCTCGCCTGGGTGCACGTGCGGGACGACGCGTGAGGACGGGCAAGGTTCCCCGCGTTCCGGTGACCGAGCCGCAGCACGCGGCCTGGGAGCGTGCGCTCGCGCTCTGGGGTGTGCGGTTGAACGACCCCGTCGTGCTGCCCGGCGCGCACGCGAAGGCGGGCGCTCCCGCCTGGTTCACGTTCCCGCCGTCGGTGACCATCGACCCCGACTACCTCGTCGAGCGCGGTCTCGACGACGAACTGTGGAGCATGTTCGCGCACGAGATCGGCCACCACGTGCTCGCCCCGAGCACCCGCATCGACGCGCTGAAGGTGCGGCATCAGATGGCGCGAGCGCTCGCCGCGTTGTCGGTGCGCCCGCCCGCGGCATCCGATATCGGCATGCTCGCCAACCTGTGGAACGACCTGCTCGTCAACACCCGGCTCGCGCACCTGCAACGGGCCGAGGTCGGGGGCGTGGGCGAGCCCGGCATCATCCGTCTCGGGCGGGTGCTCTATCCGGCACCGGCCGAGAGCGGCGACCGGCTCTGGTGGGTGTACTGCCGCGCCTACGAGATCCTCTGGCGACTGCCCGCGGCGACCCTCTGCTCGGTCGCCGCTCCGCCGGCTCCGCCGCCCGCGATCGCGCACGAGCAGCTGCCGCCGCTCGACACGATCCCCGAAAGGCACCGCGAGAAAGAGCGCATCCTGCGCGAGCGCAAGGCCGAGAGCGCGCGCATCGCTGCCGAGCTCGCGGGCGCCCGCACGACGAATCCCGTGGTCGATGCCGCGCTCGTCGCCGAGACGGTGCGCACGTTCGGCACCGACCCGGTGTCGGGGGCCGTGCGCTTCGGGGTGATCGCCGCGCCGTACATCGCCGAACGACAGGATGCCGTGGACGAGTCGACGCGCCTCGGGGGCGTCGGCTGCGCCGCCGACGAGGAGGGGCCGAGCGCCGACGAGCTGGGGCGCATCCTCGCCGATCAGCGCGTGCGCGGCGACCTGCCCGCCCACCCCGGGGCGGCCGCGGAGCCCGAGGCCGTCGACGGTGACGACGAGGGTTCGGCGCAGGCAGGGCAGCGCCTCGATGTCGCCCGCACCCTGCAGCTCTACTCCGATCTCGACCAGGCCGACGTGCTCGCCGCCTGGTATCGCAACGAGGCGGCGAGCTGGGTGCGCCCGTACACGCGTCGCGCGCCCGCGCGACCGAGCGGCGGAATGCCCGGCCCCCTCGAGCTGTGGGAGACCGGCGATGCGCTCTCGGACATCGACTGGGCGGCCACGCTGCGGGGCGGACCCGTGATTCCCGGTGTGACGACCAGGCGGCGCTCCGAGCTCGACGACGAGCCGGTGGTGCGCGAGACCAGCATCGAGATCGATCTCTACATCGACTCCTCGGGGTCGATGCGTCATCCCCGCGCAGGGTCGCCCGCGGTGCTCGCCGGCACGATCCTCGCGCTGTCGGTGTTGCGCGGCGGCGGTCGGGTGCGCGTGACGAGCTTCTCCGCGGCGGGGCAGGTCGCCGGCATGCAGCGGTTCACACGCGATCCGGTGGAGATCGTCGCGGCGCTCTGCGTCTTCTTCGGCGGCGGTACATCGTTCCCCCTCGACCTGTACGGGTCGCGCTACGCCGGGCTGCCGCGGGTGACGGCGGAGCGGCAGCGTCACGTCGTCGTGCTCTCCGACGACGGCCTCGTCTCGATGTTCGGTGTGGGCAACGAGCCGTTCGCCGGCGTCGCGCGCGCCGTCAGAGAGAAGCTGACCACCGGTACGCTCGTGCTCATGGATCGCCAGCACCGCGTCTCGGACCTCGCCCGGCGAGACGGCTACGACGTGGTGTACCTGACGAGCATGGACGACGCCCCGGCAGCCTGCGCGGAACTGGCGGAGAGAATGCATGGCTGAGACCGAGGCGCTGCTCGAGGCCTGGAGCGAGCGCTCTGGCGGCGAGGCCGAGGCTTGGGGGCGCGCACGACCCGGTCCTGCGCTCGAGGCGATCGCGAGCCGGCTCTCGGCCGTTCCGCATTCTTTCCTCGACGACCGCGTCTCGGTGCGCGCGCTCGCCGGTGACATCGTCGGCTCGTCGCTCGCCTGCGTGGCCTTCGACGATGACCCGCGTGTGCGTCAGGGAGCGGCCATCGCGCTGTGGGTCGTCGCGAGCGAAGAGCTCGTCGAACCGTTCGCCGTCTCGCTGCGATCGGGGTCGCCGGCGCTCGCGGTCGACGCCCTCGCCCTGCGCCTGGCCCCGATCGCCGACCCGGCGCTCTGGATCTCCGACGACGAACGCCGCACCGAGGCCGCGCGCACCTTCCTGCTCTGGAGCGGGTTCCTGCCGGCCGGCGAAGACGCCTCGACCGCGATGTCGCTGCTCGCGGCCGTCGATTCGCTCGCGCGCGACCAGGCTCTCGCCGAGGCCTACGAGGGGCATCGGCACCGGGCCGAGATCGCCCGCAAACTGCAGGAGGCCCGCCGCAAGGAGGCGGCGGCGCGGTACTCCAGTGAGTGACCAGGGCGGGGTCGGTGCCGACCCGGATGCCGTCGATCCGCTCGCGCTCCCGGAATACGCGCCCGGCGCGGCGGCCGTGCTCACAGACGCCGAACGCTGGCCCACCCTCGACGATGCCGGAGCGACCCGCCTCGCGCGGTGGCGCGACCATCCCGACGCCCCGCAGTGGACGCATGCGACCGGCGACAGGCTGACGGCCGCGCAGGTCGAGCGGGTGCGGCATCCGCTTCCGACGGAGGGTTGGCTCGACGACCATCTGGCAGCGGTGCGGCGCACGCTGCGTCACCGGGGGATGCCGGCGGACTACCCGACCACGCGCCGGGTCGACCTCGTCGCCGATCTCGGCGCGCACGTGCCGCTCGATGCGGACCTGGGGCGGATGCTGCACGGCACGAGTTCGGGATCGACCGGCGCCGCGCTGCTCATCCCCGATGACATCGAGGAGGTCGCGCGCGGCTTCCACCTGCTCGTGGCGCTCGCCCGTGCGGCCGGCGCGACGGTGACGCCCGACGGCGACCGACTGGCCGTGGCGAACCTCGTCTTCCAGCGGCAGGCGTTCACCTACGTCTCCGTGATCAGCAGCTTCGCGCAGCGCGCGATGGCGCGGATCAACCTGCACGTCTCCGCGTGGACGGATGCCGAGGCCCGCCGTCGTTTCCTGGCAGACGCCGACCCGCAGATCCTCAGCGGGCATCCGACCAGCCTCGCAGAGCTCGTCGATTCCGGGCTCGACCGGGTGCTGCATCCGTCGGTCGTCTTCTCGGGCGCGATGGCGCTCTCCGCGCCGTTGCGGGCACGCCTGGAGAGTGCGTTCGGATGCCCCGTGATCGACGTCTACGGGCTGCACGAGACGCGGCCGATCGCAGCCCGCGCCGACGACGGGCCGTTCCGCGTGCTCGACCGGCGGGTGCACGTCGAGGTGCTCGATCCGCGCGACGACGTGCCGGTGCCCGACGGCGAGGTCGGGGAGATCACCGTGACCGCGGGCGAGAATCCGCTGCTGCCGCTCGTGCGCTATCGCACGGGCGACTACGGGCGACTCGTGCGGCTGGCTGACGGCACGGTGGGCATCGCCGACCTCGAGGGGCGCGAGAACACCCGCTTCCGCGCAGGCGACGGATCGCTCATCGCGTGCGTCGACCTCACGCAGCACCTGCAGGCGCACGGCGCCGAGGGATGGTCGGTCGTGCAGGGCGACGACCTCGTCGTGCACGCCACGGTGGCGGGTGCCGACGCGGAAGCCGTCGAGGCGGCGCTCGCAGCGCTGCTCGGTGTGCCGATCACCGTGACCGCCGTGCCGCGCGTCGTCGACCTCGGCGAGGGCAAACCGCGTCGCTACCGCAGCAGCGTCGACGACCCGGGGCGTACACTCGCGGGATGAGCGGACTCGTCCCGTACCTCCTCTTCCCCGGCAATGCGGCCGAGGCGTTCGCGCACTACCGCAGCGTCTTCGGCGGCGAGGTCCAGCTGTTCGACTACGCCCAGCTCGGGCGCGAAGACGGCCCCGGCGATGCGATCGGCCACGGCATGCTGCAGGGAATCGTCGAGCTCTCGGGTGCCGACGCCGGCGCCGATGACGATGCCGTGCAGATGAGCGGGATGTTCCTCTCGCTGCTGGGAACGGCGGATGCTGCGACCCTCACCCGATGGTTCGACGCGCTCGCCGCGCAGGGGCGTGTGCTCAGTGCCCTGGAGACGCGTCCGTGGGGCGACGTCGACGGCATGGTGGTGGATCGCTACGGCATCCGCTGGCTGATCGGGTTCCACCCCGAGTAGCCGCTTCAGGCAGACGTCTTCAGCGTCAGGAGGTGGCTGCGGCTGAGCGCTGCGGCCGATTCGGCGTCGTGAGCCGCGATCGCATCGATGATCCGTTGATGCACGAGCTGATCGGCATCGCTGCCGTGCGTGCCGCGCAGGCGGAGCAACTCGATCATCGCCTGTCTGCTGCGCGGCGCGAAGCCGTCGAACAGCTCGGTCAGCAGCGGGTTGTGGGCGGCCGCGACGATGGCTCGATGCAGAGCCATATCCGCGTCGACATGCCCTTCGACATCGTCGCGGTGGGCGTCGCGCGCCGCGGCGGCACGGTGGATCGCCCGCAGTTCGGCGGGCGTGCGTCGAACGGCGGCGAGAGCGGAGGCTTCCACCTCGACCGCGATGCGAGCCTCGACGACGGCATCGATGTCGGCGCGGAGGAGCACCTGCGCCCAGTCCTCCGTCACGTCGAGCGCGGTGACGAACACCCCTGACCCCTGTCGCGTCGCGAGCACGCCGCGACCGGCGAGCTGCCGGATCGCTTCGCGGATCGTGGATCGTCCGACACCGAGCTGGGGGGCGAGCGTGGTCTCGCCGGGCAGCTTCTGGCCGAGCGCCCATTCGCCCGCGCGGATGCGTGCGAGGAGGGCATCCGCAGCCTGTTCGGCGAGCGGCTCGCGGCGCAATCGGGTCATGCGTCCATTATCGTCGATGATCCAAAAGTCCTCTACTTGTCTGAGGAGTTGTGCTAGCGTGAACGCGTGCTCATCCGCCTCCTTCTCCTTCGCCGCCACGGCGGGGCCTAGCCTGACCGGCTCCCCGACGTGGAGCCGATGCACGCGCCGGTCATCTCCTCCACGACCGCAGAAGGACCCCTCGCATGACCACCGTTCCCCGATCCCGCATCTCCTCTCCGGCCGGCGCCGTCCCCGATCACGCTCCCGCCTGGAACCGACAGCGCCACTCGCAGATGCCCTCCCATCGCTATCGCGACGTCTACGCGCGCGTCGACGTTCCCCTCACCCATCGGGAGTGGCCGTCTCGCCGCCTCACCGAAGCGCCCCTGTGGGTTCCCGTCGATCTGCGCGACGGTAACCAGGCGCTCGCCGAGCCGATGGATCCGGAGCGCAAACGCCGGTTCTTCGAGCTGATGGTGCAGATGGGGTACAAGGAGATCGAAGTCGGATACCCCTCGGCGTCGCAGACCGACTACGACTTCGTCCGCCTGATCGTCGAGAGCGACACCGCGCCCGACGACGTGACCATCGTCGTGTTCACCCCGGCGCGGCGCGACCTGATCGAGCGCACGGTCGCATCGATCGCCGGCATCCGCAATCCCGTCGTCATCCACCTGTACACCGCCACCGCCCCCACCTGGAGGGAGGTCGTGCTGTCGAAGGATCGCGACGAGCTGCGGGAGCTGATCCTCCAGGGCGGACGCGACGTGCTCGCGCTCGCCGGGCATCTGCCGAATGTGCGCTTCGAATTCTCGCCCGAGGTCTTCAACCTCACCGAACCCGACTTCGTGCTCGAGGTGTGCGATGCCATGACCGAACTGTGGCAGGCGACCCCCGAGCGACCGGTCATCCTGAACCTGCCCGCGACGGTGGAGATCGCCACCCCCAACGTGTACGCCGACCAGATCGAGTACATGCACGAGAACCTGGCACGACGCGATGCCGTGATCCTGTCGGTGCACCCGCACAACGATCGCGGCACCGGGATCGCCTGTGCGGAACTCGCCGTGCTGGCGGGAGCGCAGCGGGTGGAGGGATGCATCTTCGGAAACGGCGAACGGACGGGCAACGTCGATCTCGCGACCCTGGCCCTGAACCTGCATGCGCAGGGCATCGACCCGATGATCGACTTCTCGGACATCGATGAGATCCGTCGCACCGTCGAGTACAGCAACCGCATCGAGGTGCATCCTCGCCATCCCTACGTCGGGGATCTCGTGCACACGGCCTTCAGCGGCACTCATCAAGACGCCATCAAGAAGGGATTCGCCGAGCATCGGGCCCGCGCGATCGCCGAGGGGCGCGCCGAGAGCGAGATCGACTGGCGAGTGCCGTACCTGCCGATCGATCCGGCCGACATCGGCCGCAGCTACGACGCCGTGATCCGCGTCAACTCCCAGTCGGGCAAGGGCGGGATCGCATACCTGCTCGAAGCCGACTACGGCATCGAGCTGCCCCGCCGGCTGCAGATCGACTTCGCCCGCCGGGTGCAGAACCACACCGACAGCACCGGGATCGAGATCGACGCATCGCAGCTGCTCGCCCTGTTCGAGCGCAGCTACCTGGCCACCGATACCGGGGATGCCGTACTGGTCGATCTTCGCGTCGAGAGCCAGGCGGAGGGCTCCTCGGAGACGACGCGCACGCACGTCGGCATCCGCATCGGAGGGGTCGAACACCACGGCACCTACGACGAACTCGGTCCGGTCGAGGCGGTCACGGCGCTGCTGCGCGAGAACGGAGCGCCCATCGAGATCCTGTCGCTGCATCAGACGGCGCTCACCGCGGGCGCGGACGGCGATGCACTCACCGTCATCGAGTACCGCGATGGCGAGGCGACCGCATGGGCGGCCGGGCGCGATCGCTCCGTGCTCACGGCGAGCGTGAACGCCGTGCTTCGCGCAGCGGGTGCCGCGGCGTTCGCCCGTATCGACGCCTGAGCACGACGAAGCCCCCACCCGCGCAGTGCGGTTGGGGGCTTCGGTCGTCAGCCGGGGCGGCATGCCCCGGACGGACGGATGCTCAGGAGGCGAACAGGCGCTGCAGGCGCTGCACGCCCTCGAGCAGCGCGTCGTCGCCGAGCGCGTACGACAGGCGCAGGTAGCCGCTCGGGCCGAAGGCCTCGCCGGGAACCACGGCCACCTCGGCCTGTTCGAGGATGAGGTCGGCGAGCTCGAGCGACGACGTCGGGGTGACGCCGCCCCAGGTGCGCCCGAGCAGACCCTGCACGTCGGGGTACACGTAGAACGCGCCGAGCGGGTTCGGCACGACGAGCCCGTCGATCTTCGACAGCTCCGAGACGATGAGCTTGCGACGACGATCGAAGGCCTCGCGCATCTGCTCGGCCTCGGTCTGGGGGCCGTTGAGGGCGGCGATCGCGGCCTTCTGGGCGACGTTGTTGACGTTGCTCGACAGGTGCGACTGCAGGTTGCCGGCGATCTTGATCGCATCGGCGGGGCCCACCATCCAACCCACGCGCCAGCCGGTCATGGCATAGGTCTTCGCGACGCCGTTGACGAGGATCGTCTGACCCGCCACCTCGGGAACCGCTTCGACGATCGAGACCGCTTTGACGCCCTCGTAGGTGAGGTTCTGGTAGATCTCGTCGCTGATCACCCAGATGCCGTGCTCGAGAGCCCACTCGCCGATGGCCTTGGTCTCGTCGGCGGTGTAGACCGAGCCCGTCGGGTTCGACGGCGACACGAAGACGAGAGCGGTGGTGCGCGGGGTGCGCGCAGCTTCGAGCTGCTCGACGGTGACCTTGTAGTCCTGGTCGGCTCCGGCGAACACCTCGACGGGGGTGCCGTCGGCGAGGCGGATCGCCTCGGGGTAGGTGGTCCAGTACGGGGCGGGGAGCAGCACCTCGTCGCCCGGGTTCACCACGGCCTGGAACGCCTGGTACACCGACTGCTTGCCGCCGTTGGTCACGATGACCTGGCTCGGCGAGACCTCGAGACCCGAGTCGCGCAGCGTCTTGGCGGCGACCGCTTCGCGCAGCGCCGGAAGACCCGCGGCCGGGGTGTAGCGGTAGCTCGCGGGATCGGCGAGGGCTTCGGCCGCAGCATCCACGATGAACTGCGGCGTCGCGAAGTCGGGCTCGCCGGCGGCGTACGAGATGATCGCCTTGCCTTCGGCCTTCAACGCCTTGGCCTTCGCGTCGACCTTGAGGGTCGCGGACTCGGCGATCGCGGACAGTTTGCGGGAGAGGGGAGCGCGTTCGGTCACGACTACGAGCGTACTCGGGGGCGCGGGCGTTGTGCGGGCCGCAACGTCATGAAGATCCTGAGTTCTTAAGGGCTCGGAGTTCTTCGGCCCTCAGAGGCCGTGCGCGCGGGCGACCGCGTCGAGCGTGATGCGTCCGTCCTGCACGTTCAGGCCCTTCGCGAGCGCGGGGTCGGATGCCGCGGCCTGCGCCCAGCCCTTGCCGGCGATCGCCGAGACGTAGGGGAGGGTCGCGTTCGTGAGGGCGCGGGTCGCCGTCTCGGGCACGGCGCCGGGCATGTTCGCCACGCAGTAGTAGATGGAGTCGTGCACCGCGAACGTGGGGTCGTCGTGGGTCGTGGGGCGCGAGCCCTCGAAGCATCCGCCCTGATCGATCGCGATGTCGACGAGCACCGAACCCGGCTTCATGCCCGCGACCATGTCGTCGGTCACGAGCTTCGGGGCAGCCGCGCCCGGAATGAGTACCGAGCCGATCACGAGGTCGGCCGTCGCGAGCTCTTCGGCGATGTCGTACCGGCTGGAAGCACGAGTCTGCAGGGCCCCGCCGTAGCGGTGCTCGAGCTCGCGCAGTCGGGGGAGCGAGATGTCGACGACGGTGACCTGCGAGCCGAGGCCCAGGGCGTTCGCGGCCGCGTGCTCGCCGGCGACACCGCCGCCGATGACGACGGTCTTGGCGCGCGGGGTGCCCGCGATGCCACCGAGCAGGGTGCCGCGTCCTCCGTTCGAACGCAGCAGCGAGTAGGAGCCCATCGTCACCGAGAGGCGCCCGGCGATCTCGCTCATCGGCACGAGCAGGGGCAGGCTGCGATCGGGCAGCTGCACCGTCTCGTACGCGACTGCGGTCGTGCCGGCGTCGACGAGAGCGGTGGTCAGCGCGCGGTCGGCAGCGAGATGCAGGTACGTGAAGAGCGTCAGATCGGGGCGCAGGAATCCGTACTCCGAGGCGATGGGCTCCTTGACCTTGATCAGCAGGTCGGCCGCGCCCCAGACCTCGTCGGCGGAGTCGACGATCTCGGCACCCGCCGTGCGGTACGCCTCGTCGTCGATGCGTGAGCCGAGGCCCGCGCCGGACTGCACGAGCACGCGGTGGCCCTCGCGTACGAGGCGGTCGGCACCCGCGGGGGTGAGTGCGACGCGGTTCTCGTTGTTCTTGACCTCTGTGGGCACGCCGATCTTCATCGATTCTCCTGAGCTCGGTGCTGCGTTGATGCAGATCAGGATCGCAGAAACATCGGCCAAGCAACAGATTCCGCGAAGATGATTCGCAGATCGACAAAATCCTGAATAATGATTCACATGGAGACGTCAACCGGGCCCGATCGACCGAACACTCTTCGGGCGCCGGCGCTCGATCCGATCGATCAGCGCATCGTCGCGCTGCTCACCGACGACGGCCGCATGACCAACGCCGAACTCGCGACCACCCTCGGCGTCGCCCCGTCGACGGCCCACGCGCGCCTGCGTTCGCTGATCGAACGCGGCGTCATCACCGGATTCCACGCGAGCGTCGACGAACGGATGCTCGGCGCGGGGCTGCAGGCGATCATCGGTGTGACTCTGCGACCGAGCGGGCGGCGCGAGAGCATCGTCGAGTTCGCGGACCGCGTGCGCGTGCTCCCGCAGGTGATCCAGGTGTTCTTCCTCGGCGGCGACGACGACTTCCTGCTGCACATCGCGGTCGCCGACTCGTCGGAGATGCGCGAGTTCGTGCTCGAGCACCTCTCAGCGCAGAGCAGCGTCGCTTCGACGCGCACCAGCATCGTGTTCGACTACCACCGCAATTCGGTCGCCGCGTCGTTCACCTGAGCCGCGTCGGTGCCTACCAGCCCTCGCCGTTAGCGATGGCCTCAAGGAAATGCTCGAATGAGTCGCCGAGGGGGCGGATCTCGGCGGCGTCAGACGATGCGAGTGGTATCGAGACGAAGCGGCTCGAGTCAGTCCGCAGGATGCCGAATCCGGTCGGGCCGCCGTTGGAACCTAGGAGAACCACACCAGCCTCTTCTGGCCCTTCGTACCCACCACGCAGGATGTCGGCGACAGGCCAGAGGGAGATGTCCGCACCTCGGGCGCCGACCGGACCGTCATATCCGTCACTGGCCAAAAGAAAGGACCGATAAGCGGCAGGTAGCCGGAATTCGAGAGCCCGCTCTAACCGGCCGAGCTCACTTTCTTTTGCCGGGGCCGAGACATACAGGGTGTCCGCGCGGAGGAGCAAGGGACGTTGACTATCCATCACGCCGCAAGGCTACGCGACGCGTCCAGCGAGAGTTCGCGAGGAGCCGCGTCGGGTGTCGGCGGGTCAGGTCACGGCCACCAGGATGCCGAAGATGATCACGGCCTCGAGGATGCCGAGGATGGCAACAAGCCGCGTGCCGCCGCACAACCGGACGCCGCGGGACAGCAGCAGCGCGAGCGCACCGATCAGTCCCCAGAACCAGAACGTGAAGAGGAAGAGCATCGGCACCATGATCGCCACGAGACCGACGAACGGATACGTGGCGATCGAGAGCGCAGAGATGCCCAGTGGTGCCCCGAACGAGATCCACGCGAGGACCAGCGCGGTGATGTGCCGACCGGTCCGGCGATACGGCGCGTAGCGCGACAGCGGATTGTCACGAACGTAGGCGGCGAGCGGCGATAGGCGAGGAGTGTCGGGCTGGTCGCTCATGATCGGCACAGCTTGCCACATCCGGTCGAGGGCGCGCTCGCGTTGTCCACAGCATCCGCTCCCGTCGCACTTTCTGTCGGTCTGAGCCGGTCAGAACGACAGAAAGTGCGATGGGAGCGAAGAGGAGATCAGGCGCCGAAGGCGCTGGGCAGCGCGCAGTAGTCGGCGAAGCGGCGGGTGGGGGCATCCGGATCGGTCACGTCGACGATGACGGATGCCGCAGTGTGCGGCTGCTCGTCGCCGGCGAGCTGCCAGACCGTGTAGTTCCAGAGGCCGCGGGCGCTGGCGCTGACGAGCGCGGCCGGGCCCGAGACGACCAGCACCCGGTCGCTCCTGTCCGCACGGAACGGCGCGATCACGTCGGCACGCAACGCCCCTTCGTCGCCGTCGGCGGAGTGCGCGCGCTCGACCTTCTGCGCCGCGGCGGTGAGCGCGGCGGCCAGGTCGTCGGCCGCACGTCGCGAGCGATCGGCATCCGCTCCCGCGACCGCGAGCAGTCGCCCGCCGGTCGGGTACAGGTGCAGGAATTCGCCGGCGATCTCGCTCCAGAACTCGGTCATGAGATCAGGCTACGCCCGTGAGCGGATGAAGGGCGGATCAGCCGTAGAGCAAGAGGAAGGTGACGAACGACAGCACGTGCAGGGCGATGCCGAACGACGCGAGGGTGCGGACGCGGGTGCACTGCGGGATGCCGATGGTCAGCAGCAGCGCGATCACTCCCACCAGGCTCCAGATCCAGGAGGTCCAGACGAAGAGCATCGGGAGGAAGAGCGCGTAGCCGCCGCCGGCGAGGAGCGCGAGGACGACCAGGAGCAGCGCGAGAATCCAGGTGCCGAATGAGAGCCAGGCGACCACCAGTGCGCCGAAGTAACGTGCTCCCCGCGCAGGCGCGTGTGACGCGGGCACCGGAAGGCGCTTCGCCGGGGGCGGAGCGAACGGTGAGGAGGCGGGCCGGGCTTCGGAGGCGTCGCTCATCGTCACAGCCTGACACAGCGGGCAAACGGCTGCCGGCATGAATCGCGCACGGCCGCTCCCGTCGCGCCTTTCGTCTCGCGGCTGAACCGGTCGACGGAGAGGCGCGACGGGAGGGCGGCGTCAGTCCTCGCCGAGGTAGCGGGCGTAGGCGCCCAGCGTCAGGAAGGTGGGGAACTCCTCCTGCAGCGCGACCTCGCGGAAGATCTCCGCCGCGTCGTCGAACCGGTCGCCCTCGGCCCGAGGCGCCTCGGAGAGCACCTCCGCGATCAGACCCTCGACGTACTCCGCCGTGATGGCCGTGCCGTCGGCGGTGCTGCGGTCCTGGTGGATCCACTGCCACACCTGCGAGCGGCTGATCTCGGCGGTCGCGGCATCCTCCATTAGGTTGTCGATCGCGACGGCGCCGAGACCGCGCAGCCACGCTTCGAGGTAGCGGATCGCGACCGACACGTTGCCGCGCACGCCCTGCGCCGTGATCGGGCGACCGATGTGCAGATCGAGCAGATCGGCGGGCTGAACGTGCACGTCGTCGCGCTGACGGTCGAGCTGGTTCGGCCGGTCGCCGAGCACCGCGTCGAACTCGGCCTGCGCGGTCGGGATCAGGTCGGGGTGGGCCACCCACGTGCCGTCGAAGCCGTCGCCGGCCTCGCGCTTCTTGTCGGCGGTGACCTTCTCGATCGCGCGCGCCGTCACCTCGGGGTCGCGGCGGTTGGGGATGAAGGCGCTCATGCCGCCGATCGCGAACGCGCCCCGCTTGTGGCAGGTCTGCACGAGTAGCTCGGTGTAGGCCCGCATGAACGGCACCGTCATGGTGACCTCGCTGCGGTCGGGGAGCACGAAGCGCGCTCCGCGGCCGCGGTAGTTCTTGATGATCGAGAAGATGTAGTCCCAGCGTCCGGCGTTCAGGCCCGCGCAGTGGTCGCGCAGCTCGTAGAGGATCTCGTCCATCTCGAAGGCCGCGGGCAGCGTCTCGATCAGCACGGTCGCGCGGATCGTGCCGTGCGGGATGCCGATGTACTCCTCGCTGAACGAGAAGACGTCGTCCCACAGCTTCGCCTCTTCGCTGGACTCGAGCTTGGCGATATAGAAGTACGGTCCGCGTCCGCCGTCGATCAGCGCCTGCGCGTTGTGCAGGAAGTACAGGCCGAAATCGACCAGGGAGCCGGATGCGGTCGTGCGGCGCCCCGCGCGATCGATGAAGTCGATGTGCTTCTCGGGCAGGTGCCATCCGCGCGGACGCATCACGATCGTGGGGGTGCGCTCGGCGGTGACGCGGTACTCCTTGCCCGGGGCCCCATCGGTGGCGGGCCCCGTGAACGAGAGTTCGCCGCGGATCGCGTCGCGCAGCGACAACTGGCCCTCGATCACGTTCTTCCAGGTGGGGCTCGTGGCATCCTCCTGGTCGGCGAGCCAGACCCGCGCGCCCGAGTTGAGCGCGTTGATCGTCATCTTCGGATCGGTCGGGCCCGTGATCTCGACCCGGCGGTCTTCGAGGCCGGGCCCGGCGCCCGCGACGCGCCAGTCGGCGTCGTCGCGGATGTGCGCGGTGTCGTCACGGAACCGCGGATCGTGGCCGTTGCCGATCTCGAAGCGGCGGCGCATGCGGTCGGCGAGGCGATCGTGGCGGCGCGACGCGAAGCGGTGGTGCAGCTCGGTGAGGAAGGCGATCGCGCCCGGCGTGAGGATCTCGTCGTAGCGATCGCGCAGCGTGCCGGTGATCTCGATCGCCGGCCCCTGGTGCGTCGGGGTGGGAATGGAGCGGGTGGTGGTCGGAGTGGTCATGAGTTCATTCCTTCGAAGAGGGAGGATCAGTGGAACTGCGCGGTCTCGGTGGAGCCGGCGAGGGCGAGCGTGGCGCTGTCGGGGTTGAGCGCCGTGGAGATCACGTCGAAGTAGCCGGTGCCCGCCTCGCGCTGGTGCTTGGTGGCGGTGTAGCCGTCGGCCTCGGCGGCGAACTCGGCCTCCTGCAGCTCGACGTACGCGCTCATGGCGCGATCGGCGTAGCCGCGGGCGAGGTCGAACATCGAGTAGTTCAGGGCGTGGAAGCCCGCCAGGGTGATGAACTGGAACTTGTAGCCCAGGTCGGCCAGCTCCTGCTGGAACGTCGCGATCTCGGCATCCGAGAGGTGACGCTTCCAGTTGAAGCTCGGCGAGCAGTTGTACGCGAGCAGCTTGCCCGGGAACTCGGCGTGGATCGCCGCGGCGAACGAGCGTGCCAGTTCGATGTCGGGCTCGCCCGTCTCGACCCAGAGCAGATCGGCGTAGGGGGCGAAGGCGAGACCGCGGCTGATGACCGAGTCGATGCCCGGGCGGATCCGGTAGAAGCCCTCGGGGGTGCGCTCGCCGGTGGTGAACGCCTGGTCGCGCTCGTCGACATCGCTGGTGAGCAGGTCGGCGGCGAGAGCATCCGTCCGCGCGATGATGACGGTCGGAACGCCCGCGACGTCGGCAGCGAGTCGGGCGGCGTTCAGCGTTCGGATGTGCTGCTGCGTCGGCACGAGCACCTTGCCGCCGAGGTGGCCGCACTTCTTCTCGCTGGCGAGCTGGTCTTCCCAGTGGATCGCGGCGGCGCCGGCCTGGATGAGCGACTGCGCGAGCTCGTAGGCGTTGAGCGGCCCGCCGAAGCCGGCCTCGGCATCGGCGACGATCGGCGCCAGCCAGTCCTGCGTGATCTCGCCCTCGCCCGCCACGGCCTCGGCGTGCTCGAGCTGGTCCTGGCGCAGCAGCGCGTTGTTGATGCGGCGCACGACGGCGGGCACCGAGTTCGCCGGGTAGAGCGACTGGTCGGGGTAGGTCTGGCCGGCGAGGTTGCCGTCGGCGGCGACCTGCCAGCCTGAGAGGTAGATGGCCTTGAGCCCGGCGCGCACCTGCTGCACGGCCTGGCCGCCCGTGTAGGCGCCCAGTGCGCGGATGTAGTCCTCGGTGTGGAGCAGGTTCCAGAGGTTCTCGGCGCCGCGGTGGGCGAGCGTGGACTCCTCGCGGACCGAGCCGCGGATGCGGATGACGTCATCGGCCGAGTAGGTGCGCTCGACGCCGTCCCAGCGGGGATCGGTCTCCCAGATCGCCCGGAGCTCGGCGGCGGTCTGAACCTGGTCGCCTGCTCGCAGACCTGCGGGGCGGGGTGCGTTCGTCGTCATGGTGTCTCCTTCGGTCGGTCCGGCGGCGGTGCCGGGTGGCGTGTTTCCACTGTGGGTGAAGATTCCGACGGTTCACGGCCGGATGGCGTGTGAAGTTCAGCGGAAATTCTGCTTTCGTGACAGAATCACGGCCATGAACCCTTCGACAGGCTCAGGGACCCATGCCGAGATCGCAGAAGAGACCGACGCCCTCACGATCGGCCGGCGCATCCGTCGTCTGCGCACCGCGCGGGGGATGACGCTCGACGACCTCGCGACCGCCGTCGATCGTGCGCCGAGTCAGCTGTCGATGATCGAGACCGGCAAGCGCGAGCCCAAGCTCACCCAGCTGCAGGCGATCGCCCGCGCCCTCGGCGTCACGCTCGACGCACTGCTCGAAGGCGAGCCGCTCGATGAGCGCAGCGCGATCGAGATCGCCCTCGAACGCGCGATGAAGGGGCAGACGTTCCAGGCGCTCGGCATCGAACCGTTCCGTATCGCCAAGACCCTGCCGACGGATGCGCTCAAGGCCCTGCTCGCCCTGCACGGCGAGATCGACCGATTGCGCGACGAGCGGGCGGCGACCCCGGAAGAGGCGCGACGGGCGAACGTCGAGCTGCGCCACCTGATGCGACGGCAAGACAACCACTTCGCCGACCTCGAGGCGAAGGCCGCCGAGATCCTCAGCGCCGTCGGGCATCCGGGCGGACCGCTCACGCAGCGCACGGCATCCGAGATCGCCGCCTATCTCGGCTTCACCCTGCACTATGCGCCCGACCTGCCGCAGACCACCCGCAGCGTCGCCGACCTGGCGCACGGGCGGCTGTACCTGTCGAGCCGGGTGCCCGCGAAGGGCGATGCCCGCACCGCCGTGCTGCAGGCGCTGTCGAGCCGGATGCTCGGACACTCCGAACCGCGCAGTTACGCCGAGTTCCTGCGGCAGCGGGTCGAGACGAACTACCTCACCGGGGCGCTGCTGATCCCCGAGGCGCATGTCGTGCCGGCACTCGTCGATGCCAAGGCGCGCCGCTCGATCTCGATCGAAGATCTGCGCGACACCTATTCCGTGTCGTACGAGACGGCGGCGCACCGATTCACGAACCTGGCGACCCGGCACCTCGACATCCCGGTGCACTTCCTCAAGGTGCACGAATCGGGAACCATCACCAAGGCCTACGAGAACGATGACGTGAACTTCCCGGCCGACCGCCTCGGGGCGATCGAGGGGCAGATGTGCTGCCGCAAGTGGACGAGTCGGGTCGTGTTCGACGAGGACGACCGCTTCAACCCGTACTACCAGTACACCGACACGGGCAACGGCACGTACTGGTGCACGGCGAGGGTCGAGGCGTCGAGCGAGGGACTGCACTCGGTGAGCGTGGGGGTGCGCTTCGACGACACGAAGTGGTTCGTCGGGCGGGACACCCCGCACCGCGGTGTCTCGAAGCACTCGGTCGAGGTGTGCTGCCGCCGCGCTCCCGCCGACCTCGAGGAGCGCTGGCGCGAGAACTCGTGGCCCAACGTGAAGACCCCGCGCACCCTTTTGGCGACACTGCCGACGGGCGCGTTCCCCGGTGTCGACACGACCGACGTCTACGAGTTCCTGGAGGCGCACGCCCCGGACTGACGTCGCGCTCGCTTCGAGGGCGTATGGGACATTCGCCCCGCGCGTGTTAATTTTCGTCTACTGGGAGACGAGGGTCGCGACACATTCTCGAGGGAGAACCGATGAAGCGATGGATGAGCGCGGCAGTAACGATCGGAGTGGTCCTCTCGGGCCTGTCCCTCGTGAGCCCGGGCGCAATGGGACCGGGCGCGGGCGGCGGGGGAGAGGTCTCGCAGGACCTGAATCGGTGGGCGCGAGACACCTGGCAGTCGTTGGCGGCGATGACCGACGAGGGCACCGGGCTTCCGGCGGATCACATCTCAGGTGATCTGGAGACCTCCAGCGCGTACACCTCGCCGACCAACATCGGCGGCTATCTGTGGTCGACGGTGACGGCGCGTGATCTCGGGATCATCGGCACGGACGAAGCGCGCGACCGCATGTCGACGACGCTCGACACGCTCGCCGGGCTCGAGCGCAATGACGCCAGCGGGATGTTCTACAACTGGTACTCGCCGACGACGGGCGAGAAGCTGACGAGCTGGCCGGGTTCCGGCGACCCTGTGCACCCGTTCCTCAGCACGGTGGACAACGGATGGCTCGCTGCCGCGCTCCGGATCGTGCGGGAGGCGGAGCCCCAGCTCGCTGACGAGGCCGACGCCCTCTACGACTCGATGGACTTCGCGGCCTTCTTCGACCCCGCGGGAGCCGCGGGCCTGGCCGCCGGCACGAATCGCGGGGGTTTCTGGGAGACGGCGCCGCCCGAGTGCAGTGTCGCGGCACCGATGTACAACGGCTCGGGCGAGATCGCCCACTACACGTGCCATCACTACGACACGACCGTGAGCGAGAGTCGCATCGCGACGTACCTCGGCATCGCCAACGGCCAGATCCCGGCCACGGCGCTGTACGGTACGCGCCGCACCATGCCGCCGGGCTGCGATTGGGCCTGGCAGGAGCAGGTGCCGCAGGGAGAGTACCGGACCTACGACGGCGTCGACGTGTGGGAGGGCGCATACCGCTACGCGGGGATGTCATTCGTCCCGAGCTGGGGCGGCAGCATGTTCGAGTCGCTGATGCCCGACCTCCTGGTCCCGGAGACGAGTTGGGGGCCGACGTCGTGGGGGCTCAACCATCCGATCACGGTCGCCGTGCAGGAGCAGCACGGACTCGATGAGGCTGGATACGGATACTGGGGCTTCTCGCCCGCGAGCAACCCGTTCGGCGGATACGCGGAGTACGGCGTTGACGTCGCGGGGATACGTTCCGACGGCTACACCTCCGACGTCGAGCGGACCGACGTCGATATCGACCGGACCGGCTGTGCGGCGGGTGCGAACCCCGCGCCCGAGTTCGGCGACGGCGTGGTGACGCCGCACGCGTCGTTCCTCGCCTTGCCCTACGACCGAGCGGGCGTGCTGAGCAACCTCCGGGGGATCGAGGACGACCTCGGCGGCTATGGTCTCGGCGGGTTCTACGACGCGGTCGCCGTGCGGAGCGGCACGATCTCCGAGCAGTACCTCTCGCTCGATCAGTCGATGATCATGGCCGCGATCGGCAACGAGCTCACTGGAGACTCCCTCAAGGACTACTTCGTGGATTCCGACATGAGGGAGCGCTTGCGGCCCGCGATGCGACAGCAGCACTTCGGTTCGTCGTGGGGAGAGGGAGGCGACGGCTGCGAGGGCTGACCTCCGGTCGGCCCGCCATGAAGAGGTAAGAGCGGCGCACGGACTCTTCACCGAGTCCGTGCGCCGCTCTGTGACCACGCCGATCCGTCGACAATTGGTTTCTTCTTGCTTAGTCAATCTTGACTATGTTACTTTCAACGAGCCATCAATGACGAACGGCCGAGAAGGGACCCTCATGGCTACTCTCACCGCGGAAACCCGATTCCGCACCGCTGCCACCCTGACGTGCGTTCTCGCCGCCACGCTGACGCTCGGAGCATGCTCCGCGCAGACGCCCGGCGGCGATACCGCCCCCACGAACGCCGCTGTCGACGACGACAGCTGCACGCGGAATCAGGATGCCGGCACCATCACCTACATCTCCGGATACGGATACTCGGCCAGCGCCGGGCAGATCGACGTCTTCCTCGCCGAGGAACTCGGCTACTTCGACGAGCTCTGCCTCGACGTCGAAATCAACGCATCCGGCGCGAACGGGCAGCAGCTCGTCGCCTCCGGCCAGGCGCAGTTCACCGCTCTCGGCTCGGCATCCGACGTCATGCTCGCCGCCGCCAACAGCAAGAACCTCACCGCCGTCGCCACCTACGGCACCACCCCGCCGTTCTCGATCTTCGGCAACGAGAAGCTCGAGAGCCTGAAGGACCTCGAGGGCGGAACGCTCGGCTACTTCATCAACCTCACCCCGGTCGCCTCGGCCATGCTCGACGAGGCCGGCGTCGACGTCTCGAAGGTTGAGATGGTGAAGATGACCAACTACGACCCCACCGTCGTCGTGCGCGACCAGGTCGACGCGATCGTCGGATACGCGTCGAACCAGCCGCAGTCGCTCAAGGCGCAGGACATGCCGTTCAGCGAGTTCCTCCCCTCCGACCTCGGGGTCGAGGGCACGTACAACGTGATGGAGGTGAACTCGCAGTTCCTCGCCGAGAACCGTGAGGTCGCCGCCGACTTCATGCGTGCGACGCTCAAGGCGCTGCAGTTCTGCCTCGACGAGTCCGAGGAGTGCATCGACATGCTCGCCCAGCTCGCCGAGGACAGCGGACAGGGCGCCGCGTTCCCGCGCGACCAGCTCGCCCGCACCTGGGAGGTGGAATCCGCCTGGGTGCGCGAGAGCGCCGGCGGCAACCCGGGCGTGCAGACCGCGGCCATGTGGGAGCCCGAGTACGAGCTCGTCGAAAAGTACGGCGACGTCAAGAACGTGCCCGCCATCGAAGACATGATGGACGCCGACCTCGTCGCCGACCTGTACGACGGCGACACCCTCATCTGGCCGGCGAAGTGATGGCCGGCGAAGCGGTGGCGGTCGCGCAGGGCGCGGGCGTCGAGGTCACCGGGGTCACCAAGACCTTCGGGGTCGACGGCTCGCGGGTCACCGTGCTCGACGACGTGAGCCTCACGATCGGCATGGGCGAGTTCGTCTCGGTGATCGGACCGAGCGGATGCGGCAAGTCGACGCTGCTCAAAGTGGTCGCCGGCCTCTTGGACGCCGACTCCGGAACGGTGACGATCGACGGCGAGAGCGTGTCGGCGGCATCCCGCGACAAGAAGATCGGTCTCGTTCCGCAGTCCCCGGCGCTCCTTCCCTGGAAGACCGTGCGGGAGAACGTCGAACTGCCCGTGCGCATCAACGGCAAGGCGAACGCGGGGCGCGTTCTGCGTGACCCGGCGGAACTGCTGTCGACCTTCGGGCTGGGCGCGGCGATGTCGAAGTACCCCGGGCAGCTGTCCGGCGGCATGCAGCAGCGCGCGGCGATCGCCCGGGCGTTCGTGTTCGACCCGGCCATCATGCTCATGGACGAACCGTTCTCGGCGCTCGACGAGATGAACCGCGATCTGCAGCGCATCGCGCTGCTGGAGTTCTGGCAGTCCAATCGCAAGGCCGTCATGTTCGTCACGCACTCGGTGCCGGAGGCGATCATGCTCTCCGACCGCATCGTGGTGATGGCGGCGCACCCCGGCCGGATCGCGCAGGTGATCGATGTGAACCTTCCACGCCCGCGCAACGAGCAGGCCTACGCCACCGACGAGTTCCGCGAGCTCGAAGCGGTCGTGCGCGGGGCGCTGCGCGCCCAGACCGAGAGGCAGACGGAGAAGACCCATGTCTGAGTTGACGATGAGAGACACGACGGCGACGATCGCGACCGCACGCCTGCGCGCCACGAAGCCCCGCGGTGGCGTTCCGCCGTGGCTGCGCTGGGGCTCCTGGGTGCCGACGCTCATCACGTTCGTCATCGCGGCCCTGCTCTGGCAGGTCGTGGCCTGGACCAACCCGTACGTGCTCCCCACGCTCGAAGCGATCGGCGGCAGCCTCGTCGACGATGCGGGCATGTACTGGTCGAACTTCCTCGTCACCCTGCTCGAGGTCGTCGTCGGAGCATCCGCCGGCATCCTCGCCGGATTCCTGCTGGCGGTGGTGATGGCCGAGTTCCAGATCATCGAGCGGGCCGTGATGCCCCTCGTGATCATCGTGATGGTGACCCCGATCGTGGCGATCGCCCCGGCCTTGGTCGTCGCGTTCGGCTTCGGCATGGTGCCGAAGTTCATCGTGACCGGGCTCGTGGTGTTCTTCCCGATGCTGGTGAACTCGCTCGCGGGACTCCGTGACGTCGACCATCGCGCACTCGACGTCTTCAAGACGCTGCACGCCTCGCGGTGGGAGATCTTCCGCGAGCTGCGATTCCCCGGCAGCATGCCGTACGTGTTCGCGGGACTCCGCATCGCCCTGCCGCTCGCGGTGGTCGGTGCGGCGGTCGCCGAGTTCGTCGCGGCCGGTCAGCAGGCGGGCCTCGGCTCGCTCGTGACCACCTCGGCCGCTCAGGCCAACCTGCCCGTCACCTGGGCGAGCATCGCCCTGCTCTGCCTGCTCGGCGTGCTCCTGATCATCGTCCTCGCCCTGGTGCGCAAGCGCGTGCTGTGGTGGAGCGACGGCGAGGTCACGGCCAAGGGCTGACGCGGCATTCGATCCCGGGGCGGGATTCCCCCCTCCCGCCCCGGGGTTCCTCCGGCGCGCCCGGACAACGACATGAACCACCCACAAGGAAGGCACCCGCACATGAGCGATCAGAACAGCGTCAAGCAGCTGCGTCTCGGCCTCTTCGAGAACGCACAGGCCAACGACTCCGGCACGGCGACGTGGCGTCACCCCGACAACAAGCGCTACCTCTTCGACAAGTTCGAGTACTGGCGCGACACCGCGCATCTCGTCGAGGACGCCGGGTTCGACTTCCTGTTCCTCGCGGATGCCTGGGGCTGGGCCGACGTCGCCGGTGAGCGCCCCGACATCTGCTCGGTAGAAGGCCTCGACCTGCCGCGTCTCGATCCGGCGATCATCCTCGCCGCGCTCATCCCCGAGACCACGCGCCTCGGTCTCGTCGCCACCGGATCGACGCTGCTCGAACCGCCCTACTCGTTCGCCCGTCGCCTGGCGACTCTCGACATCCTCTCGGGCGGGCGCATCGGCTGGAACGTCGTCACGACCGGCACCGCCGACACCGCGGTGCAGGGCTTCGGTGTGCCGATGGTCGGCCACGACGAGCGCTACCTGATGGCCGACGACTTCATGCAGGTCGTCTACAAGCTGTGGGAGCAGGCGTGGGAGGAGGGCGCGCTCGAACGCGACAAGGCCGGTCGCTTCGCCGACCCGGGCAAGGTGCACCGCATCGAGCACGACGGCCCGTACTTCCGCTCGCACGGTTACGGCAACACCGCCCGCACGCCGCAGGGCACGCCGGTGCTGTTCCAGGCGGGTGCGTCGCCCGCAGGGCGTGAGTTCGGCGGCAAGCACGGCGAAGCGATCTTCGTCGGCAGTGGCTCGGTCGAGCAGCTGCGTGCGCACTCCACCGCGATCCGCGAGGAGGCCGTGAAGAACGGCCGAGAGGCGAACGACGTGAAGATCATGTCTGCCTTCGCCGCCGTGGTCGGCAGCACCGAGGAAGAGGCCCGGCGCAAGTACGCCGAGGTGGCGGATGCGCAGAACCCCGAGGTGACCGTCGCCTCGTACGCCTGGTTCACGGGGCTCGACCTCTCGGCGTACCCCACCGACACCCCCATGTCGGAGCTGAGCACCGAGCTGTCTCAGACGCAGGTCGCCCGCTTCGCCGACAAGACCGTGGGCGACGTGCTGGGGGACTGGCACGCGCACGGCGTGGGTGCGCGCCCGCTCGTCGGAACGCCCGAGCAGATCGCCGACCGCATGGTCGAGCTCGCCGACGGCGCCGACCTCGACGGCTACCTGTTCGCACCGGTCATCCCGCCCGCCTCCACGGTCGACTTCATCGAGCACGTGATGCCGATCCTCAAGGAGCGCGGCGTGATCGCTCCGCAGCCCGACGAGCCGCAGACCCTGCGCGAACGTCTGATCGGTACGCCCACCCCAGCACTGGCCGACTCGCACCCCGGCGCGCAGTATCGCCGGACGATGACGCGTGTCTGACACCCTCACCGGTGTCGCCGTCGTGGGGAGCGCGAACCTCGACCTCGTGGTCGCGGTCTCGCGCCCTCCCCGCGTCGGCGAGACGCTGCTCGGTACGGCCGCCGGACGCTTCCCCGGTGGCAAGGGCCTCAACCAGGCGGTGGCCGCCGCGCGCAGCGGCGCGGCCACCCGGTTCTGCGCGGTCGTCGGCGACGACGAGGCCGGCACGCTGCTGCAGCGCACCCTGACGGATGCCGGAGTCACCGGCATCCTTCGCCGCTCCGCCGCCGCCCCCACCGGCGTCGCGCACGTGCTCGCGCTCGACGGCGGCGACAACAGCATCATCGTCGCGGCCGGTGCCAATGCGGAACTGGGCGTGGCCGATGCGGTGACCGGTGTCGCGGGCGCGGCGGTCGTGCTCGCCCAGCTGGAGATCCCGGTCGGGAGCGTCGCCGCGGCGCTGCGGACCGCGGCGGATGCCGGCGCGGTCACGCTGTTGAACGCGGCCCCGGCGACGGAATCGGCGATCGCCCTGCTCGATGACGTCGACTACCTGATCGTGAACGAGACCGAGTGCGCCGAGCTCGGGGGCGTCGAACGTCTGCTCGGTGCGGGGGCGGATGCCGTCGTGCTCACGCGCGGAGGTGAGGTTGTGAGCCTGCACCGTCCGCACCGCGACACGGTGCAGGTCGCGGCGTTCCCGATCGACCCCGTCGACACGACCGGCGCCGGAGATGCGTTCTGCGGGGCGCTCGCGGCAGCGCTCGCCGCGGGGGAGCGGATCGAGCGCGCGCTGGTCGTCGCCTGCGCGGCGGGGGCCATCGTCGCCCGCCACCACGGGGCGAACACCGCGGCGCTCACTCCCGAGGCGGTCGCGACGCTCGTCGCGACGCGCTGAGCTCGCCGTTCGCCCATCGGGCGGGCGGTTCGCACTATTCGGTGGCGGGCTCTTCGGGCACCGTCTCGCCGGCGAACACGTACTCGCCGTCGTTGAGGCGGGCGAGCAGATCGAGCAGCCACTGCTTCTCGGCGGTGAGGCGGGCGGTCGACAGGTCGAAGATCTCGCGCACGTACTTCGGTGTCGTCTCGGAGCGCAGGGTGTCCTGCACATCGAAGCCGTTCTGGGTGATGATCGCGTCGCTCTTGATGAGGCGGTGCTCGAGGCCGGCGATCACCTCCTGCCGGCTCAGCACGAACATGAACGACGCGACGGTCATGATGGCCTGGGTGTCGAAGGCGGCGACGTTCCAGAGGTTCTCGCGCAGCATCCGCTGCAGTTCCACCTCGCCGGCGGGGGTGATGCGGTAGGTCGTGCGGGCGGGGCGCTTGCCCTCGGTCTCGGTGCCGCTCTCGGCGATGTAGCCGTCGACCTCGAGGGCGCGCAGCGCGTTGTAGATCGAGCCGGGCTGGATGTGGGCCCACTCGTCGACGTGCCAGGTCATGAGTTCTCGGCGCAGGAAGTAGCCGTGCACCGGCTGGAACTGCTTGACGGCACCGAGGACGACGAGGCGGGTGGTCGACATGCCCCTCATGCTAACGGCTGGTGCGCGAATTGCCTGTTGTTTGCATGGTCAAAAATGCTTATGATCAGAACTAGTCAAAGTTGACTAACGAAAGGACACCGAAATGTCGACTGCCGTGACCGATGCCCTTCCCCGGGACCGCGCCCTGCGCCGAGCGTTCTCCGTCTACCCCACGGGCGTCGTCGCCCTCGCCGCCGAGGTCGACGGACGCGCGGTCGGGATGGCCGTCAACTCCTTCACCTCCATCTCGTTGGAACCGGCTCTCGTCGCCATCAGCGCGGCCCGCACCTCGAAGACCTGGCCGGTGCTCCGCGCCGTTCCCGAGCTCGGCATGAGCGTGCTCGCCGCTCATCACGAACCGCTGAGCCGCCTGCTCTCGTCGCGCGAGGACGACCGCTTCGGCACGCACGGCTGGCACCGCAGCGAGCAGGGCGCCGTGCTCGTGCAGGATGCCGCGCTCTGGCTGACCTGCCGGCTGCACAGCACCTTCGACGGCGGCGACCACGAGGTCGCGCTCTATGAGATCGCCGACATCACGGTGTTCGACGATGTCGAGCCGCTGGTCTTCCAGCAGAGCCGGTATCGCGCCATCTCGCCCTTCGAGACGGAATGACGGTGCCGCCGTCGGCGGTGATCGGGGGCGTGGTCGTGCCCGGCGACGGGCGGGGACGCGACCTCGGATTCCCCACGGCCAACCTCGCGCTCGACGACGGCATCCTGCCTGCCGACGGCATCTACGCCGCGTGGGTGCGCATCGACGATGATGCGCACCCCTGGGCGGCCAGCGTCAGTGTCGGCGCCAACCCCACCTTCGCGGGCGACCGAGAACGCCGCGTGGAGGTGCACCTGCACGACGCCGACATCGACCTGTACGGCCGGCGGCTGCAGGTGCAGCTCGTCGCGCATTTGCGCCCGACGCTGCGGTTCGCCGATGTGCCCGAGCTGATCGCGCAGACGGCGGACGACGTCGAGCGCTGCCGGGTGCTGCTCGGGGCAAGTGCGCTCGGTTCCGCGGAGCGCGAAGGCCGGAGGCTATGATCTGTCGAAATCACGGGAAATGATGGGCGACGTCGTAGAGCCCTCGACGAGAGATGGCACATGGGCTTTATGGCATACGCCAAGCAGACCTTTTCCAACAGTGTGGTCGCCGTGTACGAGTTCGGCTTCCGGCCGGAGGAGCCGATCCACGGGTCATTCGTCGTCTCCCTCGCAGACCCCTCTGACTGGCACGTGTTCGGCGCCGATCGAGTCCCCCGTACGGCCGAGGTGACATATCGCAAGGGGGCGGCGCTGTTCGGGGAGTCCGGCGAATGGCCGCTGTGGATCAGCTTCAACTCCTGAGCACCGTCCGGGTGCTGTTCGGCGGTTAGGCCCGCTCCCGTCGCACTTCAGTCCCGCGCCGTCTGCAGCAGTGCCCACAGTTCGGCGCGCGCCGGGAACGACGACAGGTCGATGCCCAGCAGTCCACCGGCCTGGGTGATCCGTGACCGCAGGGTGTGGCGGTGCACCCCCAGTGATTCCGCGGCGGCCTCGGCGCGGGCATCGTGCTCCAGCCAGACCCGCACCGAGGTCTCGAGCTGGCCTCCGGTCTGCAGGTCGTGCTCGCGCAGGGGAGCGAGGCGCGATTCGGCGACCAGGCGCGCTTCGTCGGTGGCGAGGGCGGCGAGGATGCTCGTGCCCACGGCATCCGCATAGCGCGCGGTTCCTGCGGCGCTCTGCTGGCGCAACGCCGTCTGCGCCTGCGCGTGGGCGCGAGAGAAGGCGGCGTACGTCTCGGGGGCGGACACGCCGATGCGGATGCCGAAGCGTTCGGCCGCCTCGTCGAGCAGCTCTTCGTCCGACGCCGAGACGCACATCGTCACCCCATCGTCGGACTCGGCGAGGAAGACGGCCGTGCCGTGCTCGACGCGATGACGCTCCCACCAGTCCGCGAGCGGGCCGGCGGGCGCATCGCCCGCCACCGCCACCACGATCGGTGCGGGCGGGAGCGACCCGAGCACCCGGCGGGGCAGGGTCGGGTCGTCTGCGAGAAGGGAGCGCAGCAGCTGGGCGTGCAGGCGGCGACGACTGCGGGCGAGCTGTTCGCTCTGTTCGAGCGCGAGACCGGCCATGGCGATCACCGAGGTGACCACCGAGCGCGCTTCGGGATCGAGCGTGTCGCTGGCCAGGGCGATCACGCCGCGCAGGTTGCCGCCGCGACCGACCGTGAACAGCATGAACGTGCGGTCGTCGAGCGTGAGCGACTGGCCCGTCTCGAGTCCGCGCGTGAGCACGTCGCCCACGCGGTCGGCGAGGCGTTCGAGCGACGCGGGGCCGATGGCGTCCCGCGGATGCCCGTGCATCAGTGACCCGGCGGCGTCGAACATCCCGGTCCAGACCCCCAGGCGGCGGGCGAGCTCGGTGAGGATCGCGTCGAGTCCGTGCGGGCGCAGGGCGGCGAGGGCGAGAGCGCGCTGCGCGTCGAGCGCCCACGACCGGCGGGCGTACACCTGGGCGGCGATGGCTTCGGAGTGGGCGCGCGCCACGGCGATGAACGGTGTGCGGTACGGCACTTCGAACAGCGGCATTCCACGTGCCGCGCAGGCGGTGACCAGTTCGTCGGGAACGCCGGCGCGATAGACATCGGTGCCGAAGCCGAGGCCGAGCACCCCGCGGTCGGCGAGGCGGGCGACGTACGCGTCGATGTCGGCCGTGTCGTCGAACTGCGTGCCCGTGGTGAGAAGCGCGAGATCTTCGGCCAGGAACGGGGTCGGGTCGGCGAGGTCGGAGCTGTGCACCCAGCGCAGCGGGCGTTCGAGAGACTCGGCCGGAAGCTCTTCGTCGGTCGAGACCAGGTGCAGCCCGAGGTCGCGGCGGCGCAGCAGTGTGCGCAGTGTGGGTTGGTCGGCGGCCACGGATGCTCCTGCAAGGGTTTGTACAGAACGGCGAAGTCGGTGTTCAGATTGTACGCGTCGGCGAATGCATCCGTCATCGACCCGGTCGTACGCTCGCGACATGGCACTCCTCGACACCGCATCCCCCGTCGTTCCTCTCGGAGGACCCGAGCTCCCCCAGGAGCGTCGTCTGGTCACCGAACTTCCCGGCCCGCGGTCGGCCGAGATCCTGGCACGCAAGGCGGATGCCGTGGCTGCGGGCGTCGGACACACCGTGCCGATCGCCGCCGTCGCCGCCGGAGGGGGAGTGGTCGTCGACGCCGACGGCAACTCGCTGATCGATCTCGGATCGGGCATCGCCGTGACCTCGGTCGGCAACGCGCACCCGAAGGTCGCCGCGGCCGTCGCCGCCCAGGCCGCGCAGTTCACGCACACCTGCTTCATGATCTCGCCGTACGAGTCGTACGTCGGCGTCGCCGAGGCGCTCAACCGCATCACCCCGGGTGACTTCGCGAAGAAGAGCGCCCTGTTCAATTCGGGCGCCGAGGCGGTCGAGAACGCGATCAAGATCGCCCGCAAGTTCACCGGCCGTCAGGCCGTCGTCGCCTTCGACCACGGCTACCACGGCCGCACCAACCTGACCATGGCGCTCACGGCCAAGTCGATGCCGTACAAGAGCGGCTTCGGTCCCTTCGCTCCCGAGGTCTACCGCGCCCCCATGTCGTACCCGTTCCGCGACGGACTCGAGGGTGGCGAGGCCGCAGCCCGCGTCATCCTCCAGCTCGAGAAGCAGATCGGCGCCGACAACCTCGCCGCCGTCATCATCGAGCCCATCCAGGGTGAGGGCGGCTTCATCGTCCCCGCCGAGGGCTTCCTCCCCGCGATCGCCGACTGGTGCCGCGCGAACGGCGTCGTCTTCATCGCCGACGAGGTGCAGACCGGCTTCGCCCGCACCGGGCACATGTTCGCGAGCGAGATCTTCGGCATCGAGCCCGACCTGATCACCACCGCCAAGGGCATCGCCGGCGGCCTTCCGCTCGCCGCCGTCAGCGGCCGGGCCGAGATCATGGACGCCTCGCACGCGGGCGGCCTCGGCGGCACGTACGGCGGCAACCCGATCGCCTGCGCCGCAGCCCTCGCCTCGATCGACGTGTTCGAGAACGACGGGGTGATCGAGCGTGCCCGCGAGATCGGAACCCTCCTCACCGATCGCCTCACCGCACTGCAGCAGAACGACCCGCGGATCGGCGACGTGCGTGGACACGGCGCGATGATCGCCGCCGAGTTCGTCGACCCCGAGACCAAGGCTCCGGATGCCGCGCTCACCGCCGCGGTCGCCAAGGCCGCCATCGCCCAGGGCGTCATCGTGCTCACCTGCGGCACCTACGGCAACGTCATCCGCTTCCTGCCGCCGCTCTCGATCGGCGACGACCTGCTGAACGAAGGCCTCGACGTCGTCGCTGCGGCTCTCGCCGCGGCGGCGTAGTTCGCGGTCGCGCTTTCGCGCGACCGGACCACCACGTCCGGTCGCGACCTTGATCGGGGGATTACAGGTCGCGACCGGCACTTCCAACAAAGGAGTTGTACATGGCTGAGATCACTCGTGACGTCCTGATCATCGGTGCCGGAGCTGCAGGGCTCACGGCGGCGAACGACCTGCGCAAGGCGGGGCTCTCCGTCGCCGTCCTCGAGGCGCGCGACCGTGTGGGCGGACGCCTGTGGACCGACGTCATCGACGGCGCCATGCTCGAGCTCGGCGGCCAGTGGGTCTCGCCCGACCAGCAGGCCCTCATCGACACGATCGACGAGCTCGGGCTCGAGACGTACAGCCGCTACCGCGAGGGCGACAGCGTGTACGTCGGCCCCGACGGGAAGACCTCCCGCTTCACCGGCGAGATGTTCCCCGTGTCGGCCGAGACCGAGAAGACGATCGCCGACATCACCGAGCGTCTCGACGCGATGGTCGCCGAGATCGACCCGGATCGCCCCTGGGAGCACCCGAAGGCGGCCGAGTGGGACATCGTCACGTGGGATGCCTGGCTGCGGCAGCAGACCGACGACGACGAGGCCGTGCGCAACCTGGCCTTCGCCACGGGTTCCGCCATGCTCACCAAGCCGACGCACTCCTTCTCTCTTCTGCAGTCGCTGCTGATGGCGGCATCCGCCGGTTCGTATTCGCACCTGGTCGACGCCGACTTCATCCTCGACAAGCGCGTCGTGGGTGGCCTGCAGCGCGTGCCGATCCTGCTCGCCGAGCGCCTGGGCGACGATGTCTTCCTCAACCAGCCCGTGCGCTCGCTCGAATGGGGCGACACCGGTGTGGTCGCGACGACCGACGACCTCACCGTCAGCGCCCGCTTCGCGATCCTCGCGCACGCCCCGGTGCTCTACAGCCGCATCTCGTTCGTGCCGCCGCTGCCGCGTCGCCAGCACCAGCTGCACCAGCACCTGTCGATGGGCTTCGTGATCAAGGTGCACGCCGTCTACGACCGTCCGTTCTGGCGCGAGCAGGGTCTCAGCGGCACCGCCTTCAGCCCCTACGAGCTCTCGCACGAGGCCTACGACAACACCAACCATGGTGACGAGCGCGGCACCCTGGTGGGCTTCGTCTCCGACGCGAACGCCGACGGCGTGTTCGAGCTCTCGGCGGAGGAGCGCAAGGAGCGCATCCTCGAATCGCTCTCGCACTACTACGGTCCCGAGGCGAAGAACCCGGTCGTCTACTACGAGAGCGACTGGGGCACCGAGGAGTGGACCCGCGGCGCGTACGCGGCAAGCTTCGATATGGGTGGCCTGCACCGCTACGGCGCAGACCTGCGTGCGGCCGTCGGCCCGATCCACGTCGCGTGCAGCGACATGGCGGGAGCCGGCTACCAGCACGTCGACGGCGCCATCCGCATGGGACACCTGGTCGCGACGAACATCATCGACGCCGGTCGGGCCGCCACGGCAGCGAGCGGCGCATGACCTCCGCTATCGTCGTCGGCTACACGGCGACGGATGCCGGTGCGGATGCCGCGGCCCTCGGGGCGCGCATCGCACGCAGCATCGGGGCGACCCTCCACCTGGTGATCGTGCTCCCCGCCGAGGGGACGCGCAGCCCGGTGGTGCCGCCGGAGCGCGCCTACGAGGACCACATTCGGGCGCAGGCGAAGAAGTGGCTCGAAGACGCGATCCTGCGTCTTCCGCACGACCTCCCCAGCCGCGGTCACGTGCGCATCGCCGAGTCGTTCGCCGAAGGGCTGCTCGCTGCGGGTGAGGAGTTCGACGCCCGCCTGATCGTCGTCGGTGCCGCCGGCGACAGCATCTTCGGCCGTCACCGCCTCGGCAGCGTCGCCTCCGAGTTGCTGCACTACTCGACGATCCCGGTCGCCCTCGCTCCGGCGGGCTCCGCCACGCAAGACGACCACGTCATCCCGCGGGTGACCGTCGCGGTGGGCCAGCGGCCCGGCGCCGAGGCTCTCCTCGACGAAGCATCCGCTCTCGCCGCCGAGAGCCGGGTCGATCTGCGACTGGTGTCGCTGGTGCCCTTCGACGTGCCACCGGGTCTCGACACCGGCGCCATCCGCGTGGTGGGCAACGCGCACGCCCACGACGTGCTCGCCGTCGCCAAGGAACTCCTTCCCGACGGCCTCGGCGCCATCGTCGAAGAGGCTCCGGGCGAAAGCGTCGAAGACGCCGTGTCGAACCTCTCCTGGCTCCCGGGCGAGGTCATTCTCGTCGGCTCCAGCAGGCTCGCACAGCCGCGACGCCTCTTCCTGGGCTCCACCGCAGCGAAGATGCTGCACGTGCTGCCCGTTCCCATGATCGTCGTCCCGCGCACGCGCGGTGAAGCAGGAGACCGCTGATGAGCAGCACCGATCGGGCGACGGAGCCCGAAGCCGTAACCACCGGCATTTCCAGCAAGGGTCTGAGCGCCGGAACGATTGGACTGCTCGGCGCGATCGTCATCGGCATCTCTTGCATCGCCCCGGCGTACACGTTCACCGCGGCGGTCGGCCCCACGGCATCCACCGTCGGCCCGCAGATCCCCGCGATCATCCTCGTCGGCTTCATCCCGATGCTGCTCGTCGCCTTCGGATACCGCGAGCTCAACAACCGCATGCCCGACTCGGGCACGTCGTTCACCTGGGCGACCCGGGCGTTCGGCCCCTGGATCGGCTGGATGGCCGGGTGGGGACTCGTCGTCGCGACGATCCTGGTGCTCTCGAATCTCGCCGGCATCGCCGTCGACTTCCTGTTCCTGCTCATCTCGCAGATCACCAACAACCCCGACATCGCCGAACTCGCCAGCGTCACCTGGATCAACATCGGCGTCTGCCTGCTCTTCATGCTGGCGGCGACGATGATCTCGTACCGCGACATGCAGACCACGCAGAAGCTGCAGTACTGGCTCGTGAGCTTCCAGATCCTCGTGCTGGTGTTCTTCGCCGGTGCGGCGATCGTGCAGGCGGTCAGCGGCAACGGCTTCGACTACCAGCCGTTCGACCTGAACTGGTTCAACCCGTTCGCGATCTCGTCGTTCAGCGCGGTCGCCGCCGGACTCTCGCTCTCGATCTTCATCTTCTGGGGGTGGGACGTCACCCTCACGATGAACGAGGAGACCAAGGATCCCGAGAAGACACCGGGCCGTGCGGCCACGGCCACAGTCATCACCATCGTCACGCTGTACCTGCTGCTCGCGGTCGCGATGATCATGTTCGCCGGCGTCGGCACGGGAGAGCTGGGTCTCGGCAACGAGAACATCCAGGAGAACGTGTTCTTCCACCTCTCCGGCCCCATCCTCGGACCGCTCGCCTTCCTCGTCTCGCTCGCCGTGCTCACCAGCTCCGCGTCGTCGCTGCAGTCGACGTTCGTGGGCCCGGCGCGCACGCTCCTCGCCATGGGGCACTACGGCGCGCTGCCGAAGTCGTTCGCGAAGGTCAGCCCGCGGTTCTTCACCCCGGGCTACGCCACCATCGCCTCGGCCATCGTCGCCTCGGCGTTCTACGCCGTGATGCGCGTCGTCAGCGAGAACACCCTGTGGGACACGATCCTCACGCTCGGCATGATGATCTGCTTCTACTACGGCATCACCGCGTTCGCCTGCGTCTGGTATTTCCGCAAGCAGTGGTTCGACTCGGTGCGCAACGTGTTCTTCACCTTCCTGTTCCCGCTCATCGGCGGGCTCATCCTGGCCGTGCTGTTCGTCACCACGCTGATCGACTCGATGGACCCGGCCTACGGCTCGGGTGCGCAGATCGGTGGCCTCGGCATCGTCTTCATCCTCGGCATGCTGATCATCGTCGTCGGCATCGCCGTGATGATCTGGAACGCCATCAAGCGTCCGGCCTTCTTCCGCGGCCAGACGCTCAGCATGGACGCCCCGGCCAGCCTCCGCCGTCGCTGAACCCCGCCCTCCTCAGAGAAAGAGAATCATGACCTCGCAGATCGCACCCGCTGAGCAGGCGCTGCTCGACAGCATCCCCACCGGCCTCTTCATCGACGGACAGTGGACGGATGCCGAGACCGGCGGCACCTTCGATGTGACCGACCCCTCGACCGGAGCGGTCATCCGCACGATCGCGGACGCGACGCCGGCCGACGGCATCCGCGCCCTGGATGCGGCGGTCGCCGCACAGGAGTCGTGGGCGGCGACGGCACCGCGCGTGCGCAGCGAGATCCTGCGCCGGGCGTTCGACCTCGTGCAGCAGCACAAGGAAGACCTGGCGCTGCTGATGACGCTCGAGATGGGCAAGCCGCTCGCCGAGGCGCGCGGCGAGGTCGTCTACGGTGGCGAGTTCCTGCGCTGGTTCAGCGAGGAGGCCGTGCGCATCAGCGGCCGCTACGGCATCAACCCCGAGGGCACCGGCCACATGGTCGTCTCGCAGCGCCCCGTGGGCCCGTCGTTCTTCGTGACGCCGTGGAACTTCCCGTTCGCCATGGCGACGCGCAAGATCGCCCCCGCCCTCGCCGCCGGGTGCACCGTGGTCATCAAGCCCCCGGCCCTCACGCCGCTCACGACCATCTTCTTCACGAAGCTGCTCGAAGAGGCAGGGCTGCCCAAGGGCGTCGTCAACGTCGTGCAGACGTCGAAGTCGAGCGCTCTGTCGGCCCCGATCATCGCCGACCCGCGCCTGCGCAAGCTGTCGTTCACGGGCTCGACCGAGGTCGGCCGCAAGCTCATCGCGCAGGCCGCCGAGGGCGTGCTGCGGGTGTCGATGGAGCTGGGTGGCAACGCCCCGTTCGTCGTCTTCGAAGATGCCGACCTCGACAAGGCCGTGGAGGGCGCGCTGCTGGCGAAGTTCCGCAACATCGGCCAGGCCTGCACGGCGGCGAACCGCTTCATCGTGCATGAGGACGTCGCCGACGAGTTCGCGCGTCGCATCGCCGAGCGCGTCGAGGCCATGAAGATCGGCCGCGGTACCGAAGACGGCGTCGCGATCGGACCGCTCATCGATGCGGATGCCGTCGCGAAGGCCGAAGAGCTCGTCGGCGATGCCGTCGAGCGCGGTGCGAAGCTTCTCGCCGGCGGCAACGCCCTCGAGGGTACGGGCACGTTCTACGAGCCCACCGTGCTCACCGATGTCGTGCCCGGCAGCGCCATCCTCCGTGAGGAGATCTTCGGACCGGTGCTCGCGATCTCGACGTTCTCCACCGAAGACGAGGCCGTGCGCCTCGCCAACGACACCGAGTACGGCCTGGTGTCGTACGTCTTCACCGAGAACCTGCAGCGCGGGCAGCGCATGATCGACGGCCTCGAGACCGGCATGATGGGTCTCAACGTGGGCGTCGTCTCGAACGCGGCCGCCCCCTTCGGAGGCGTCAAGCAGTCGGGTGTCGGCCGCGAGGGCGGTTTCGAGGGCATCCACGAATACCTGTCCACCAAGTACACGCTGATCCCGGTCTCCTGACACTCGGCGTGGGTCCCTGAGCTCGTCGAAGGGCCCCACGCCATCCAACCGAGAGGACTCGACATGACCGACTACGCCGTCATCAACCCCGCCACCGGAGAGACGCTGGCGTCTTTCGACACCTTCACGGATGCGCAGATCGAGCAGGCGCTCGTCGCCGCCGACGAGGCGCACCGCGAGTGGTCGCGCAGCTCCACCGTCGCCGAGCGCGCCGCGCTGCTGCGTCGCGCCGCCGAACTGCACCGCGAGCGACGTGAGCAGCTCGCCGACATCTTCGTGCGCGAGATGGGCAAGCCGCGTGAAGCCGCGCTCGGCGAGGTCGACTTCGCCGCCGATATCGCCAAGTACTACGCCGACCAGGCGGAGTCGATCATGGCCGACCAGCCGATCGCGATCCTCGGCGACGGGTCGGCGATCATCCGCCGCTCCTCGCTCGGGCCTCTCGTGGGCATCATGCCGTGGAACTTCCCGGCCTACCAGATCGTGCGTTTCGCGGCTCCGAACCTGATCGTCGGCAACACGATCCTGCTGAAGCCGGCCCCGCAGTGCCCCGAGTCGTCGACCGCGATCGAGGCGATCTACCACGACGCCGGGTTCCCGAAGGGCGCCTACCAGAACGTGCTCGCCACGAACGATCAGATCGCGACGATGATCGCCGATTGGCGTGTGCAGGGCGTCTCGCTCACCGGCTCCGAGCGGGCGGGTGCGGCGGTCGCCGAGATCGCCGGACGCAACCTCAAGAAGGTCGCGCTCGAGCTCGGCGGATCCGACCCGTTCATCCTGCTGTCGACCGACGACCTCGACGCGACCGTGCAGGCCGGCGTCGACGCACGTCTCGACAACAACGGGCAGGCTTGCAACGGCGCGAAGCGCTTCATCATCGTCGATGCGCTCTACGACGCCTTCGTCGAGAAGTTCACGGCGGCGATGGCGGCGGTCGAGGCATCCGATCCGACCCTCGACGACACGGTGCTGGGCCCGGTGGCCTCGCAGACGGCGGCCGAGAACCTGCAGAAGCAGATCGATCAGGCCGTCGAGCAGGGTGCGACGCTGCTGACCGGCGGCACCCGCGACGGCGCGTTCTTCGCTCCGACCGTGCTCGCCGACGTGACGCCCGCCATGAACGTGTACCGCGAAGAGCTCTTCGGCCCGGCCGCGGTCGTGTACCGCGTGGCCGATGAGGATGCGGCCGTCGATCTGGCGAACGACACGACCTTCGGTCTCGGCTCGTACGTCTACACGACCGACGCCGAGCAGGCCGAACGCGTCGCCGACAAGATCGAGGCCGGAATGGTCTACGTCAACCTCGTGCTCGCCGACAGCCCCGAGCTGCCGTTCGGGGGAGTGAAGCGCAGCGGTACCTCGCGCGAGCTCGGACACCTCGCCGCCGACGAGTTCGTCAACAAGAAGCTCATCCGCATCGGCTGAGCGTCTGCTCCTCTCGCTCTCGCTGAGGGGTCAGGAAACGCCGCCTTCCGCCCCGGGAGGCGGCGTTTTCCGACTCCTCACGGGTGTCGGAGCGTGGCCGCTCCCGCTGAGGGGTCAGGACATGCCGCTGCGTGAGCTGCGAACGTGGCGTGTCTCGACCCCTCGCGATGGCGCGAGACGCGGGGCGGGGGCGTGCGGGTGATTTCCCGTGAAGATGAGGGGTCGAGACACGCCGCTGAGAAGGGGCAGGACGCGGCATGTCGTGACCCCTCACGGCTCCTGCACCGTGTTGTTTCTGTCGGGGTTATGCACGACGCATGGGGTTGATCGACCTTGCGGCGCCCCGCTCGAGGGAAGCGAAGTCATGATCGGCGGATGCATCCATCGCCGCTCCCGATCGGAACACCTGCCGCGTTCACGGTTTCCGCGGGGCTGGCTCTCGGCATCACGTGTAAGCGGCTGCGCGCGAAGGACCTCAGCGCGCCGTTTCACGGGACTCGGGCGCGCATCGCGCTCGACGACGAAGAGCGGCTGCGTCTCCTCCTCGAGGCACTCCCCGCGCACGCCTTCGTGTGTGGGACCACAGCGGCGCTTCTCTGGGAGCTGCCGTTACCGCGGGCGGATGAGGCGGATGCGCGGGCACGCCCGCGGGTCGGCGTCGCCCGGCACGAGACGCGGATTCGTCGCGCCGGCGCATCGGGGCATCGGCTCGACGTCGGTGAGGATGATGTCGTCGTCATCGACGGGATTCGGGTCTTGGCGCCTGCGCGAGTGTGGATCGATGTCTCGCGAGTTCTGTCGCTGCCGCGCCTTCTCGCGCTCACCGACGCGATCATCAGTCGCCGGCATCCGCTCGCCACTTTCGATGAGCTGATGGTCATTCGCGAGCAGTTCGCTGGTGCCCGCGGTGCGAAGGCGAGGGAACGCGCTCTAGAACTGGCCGACGACCGAGCCGAGTCGCCGCGCGAGTCGATGGTGCGGCTGATCCTGATCGACGCTGGTCTGCCGAGCCCCCAATGCAACGTCGAGATTCGTGACGGGCGCCGGTTTGTCGCCCGTGTCGACATGCTCTATCCCGAGGCGCGCCTGATCATCGAATACGACGGCGACCATCATCGAGACCCCGATCAGTGGAGTCGAGATCAGATCCGTCGGGCAGAACTCGAAGCCCTCGGCTATCGCTACGTGACCGTCACACGCCGAGACTTCGATGATCCCGCGGCACTCGTCCGTCGCATCCGACGGTTGCTCGCCGCCTCCTCCTGATCTGAAGGGTCACAACACGCCCCATCACGGCTCGGGAGGCGGCGTGTGCTGACCCCTCACACCGGGCTCTCCGGGCGAGATCTCGTGAGAGGTCAAGACACGCCGTTCGGCCGCGGGTGAATGCGGCGTGTCCTGACCCCTCGCGGTCTCATGCGCGCCCAACATTCGACATTTGATCCAGGCCACGCACACGGCCGCGGGCGTAGGGTCGAAGCATGGCCAATGTCGCTGAGAACATCGTCAAGACACTCCACGCCAACGGGATCGACCGGGTCTACGGACTCCCGGGCGATTCGCTCAACGGATTCACCGACGCCCTGCGCAAAGACGGCACGATCCGCTGGGTGCACGTGCGACATGAAGAGGCGGCGGCCTTCGCCGCGGCTGCGGATGCCGCCACCACGGGTGACCTCGCGGTCGTCGCCGGATCGTGCGGCCCGGGCAACCTGCACCTGATCAACGGCCTCTACGACGCCAACCGTTCGCGCGTGCCCGTGCTGGCGATCGCCGCGCACATCCCCACGAACGAGATCGGTACGGGGTACTTCCAGGAGACGCATCCGCAGGAGCTGTTCCGGGAGTGCAGCGTCTACGTCGAGTACGTGGCCGATGCCTCGCAGATGCCGCGTCTGATGGAGATCGCGATGCGCGCGGCGATCGAGCAGCGCGGCGTGGCCGTGCTCGTGATCCCGGGCGACGTGGCGCTCTCCGACATCGCCGATGATCGCCACGTCGTGATCGAGCGCACCCGCCCGGTGATCGTGCCCAGCGGCGACGAGCTCGAGAAGGCCGCGACGCTGCTGAACGCGGCGAAGAAGGTCACGATCCTCGCGGGCGCCGGTGTCGAAGATGCGCATGACGAGGTCATCGCCCTCGCCGACGCGCTCGGAGCGCCGATCGTGCACGCGCTCCGCGGCAAGGAGTTCATCGAGTACGACAACCCCTTCGACGTGGGCATGACGGGCCTGCTGGGCTTCGCATCGGGTTTCCGGGCGATGGAGGCCGCAGACACCCTGCTGGTTCTCGGCAGCGACTTCCCGTACGAGCAGTTCTATCCCGAGAAGGCGACGACCATCCAGGTCGACATCCGCGGTTCGCAGCTCGGCAAACGGCATCCGCTCGACCTGGGTCTCGTCGGCGACGTGCGGGCCACGGCGGATGCTCTGCTCCCGCGTATCGCGCGCAAGGACGACCGCGGCCACCTCGACGACGCGCTCACGCACTATCGCAAGACGCGGGCGAAGCTCGACGACCTCGCGGTGCCGACCAAGGCGGGCCGTCCGATCCACCCGCAGTACCTTGCCAAGCTGCTGAACGACCAGGCCGCCGACGATGCGATCTTCACTGCCGACGTGGGCTCGCCGACCGTGTGGGCCGCCCGGTACCTGCACATGACCGAGAAACGCCGTCTCATCGGATCATTCACTCACGGTTCCATGGCGAACGCGCTGCTGCACGGCATCGGCGCCCAGGTCGCGCATCCCGGCAGGCAGGTCGTCGCGCTCGCCGGAGACGGCGGGCTGGCGATGATGCTGGGCGAGCTGATCACGCTCACCCAGAACGACCTCCCCGTGAAGACGATCGTGGTGAACAACTCGTCGCTCAACTTCGTCGAGCTCGAGATGAAGGCGGCCGGTTTCGTCACCTACGGCACTGACCTGAAGAACCCGAGCTTCGCGGCGATCGCCGAGGCGATGGGCATCTTCGCCCGCCGGGTCGAGAACAGCGAAGACCTGCCGGATGCCGTGGCCGAGGTGCTCGCGCACGATGGCCCCGCACTGCTCGACGTCGTCACCGAACGCCAGGAGCTGTCGATGCCCCCGGCGATCGAGGCGGCCCAGGTGAAGGGCTTCGCGCTGTACGCAATCCGCACGGTGATGTCGGGCCGCGGTGACGAACTGCTCGACCTCGCCAGGGCGAACTGGCGTCAGCTGTTCTGACTCTTCGTCTCGCTGCGCTCGCTCAGCGACCGGCGTTCGTCTCGCTGCGCTCGCTCAGGGACCGGCCTTCGGTTCCTGAGCGAGGAGCGCAGCGACGAGACGAAGGGCCCGCTCAGCTCTCGATGAGTGCGCGCACCTCGGCGGCCTCGCCGTGTCGGCCGAGACTCTCCAGCACGTCGCCGAGTTCGAGGGCGGCGACCTGTCGCAGTGGGGGGAACTCGCCGCTGTGCTCGAGGGCGCTGCGGTAGACGGCGACGGCGTCTTCGGCACGCCCGTCGCCGTTGAGCACCCGTGCCGCGAAGAGCTCGGAGCCGCCGGCGGAGCCGAGATCGCCGAGCGCTGCGAAGCCGTCGGCGGCGGTGAGAGCCGCGGCGACGGCCTCATCGACGCGTCCGAGCTGTGCGAGCGCCCGACCGCGCGAGTCGGTGACATCGGCGAGCAGCCAGCCGGCCTCGTGCTCGGTGGCGAGAGCGGCGACCTCGTCGAAGAGGGCGAAGGCTCGTTCGTCCTGACGGCCGCCGTAGGCCTGGCCGAGGTTGTGCAGCACGTCGACCAGTACGCCGACGGCATCCGGAGCGCGACGCACGATCTCGGCCGCCGATTCGAGCAGCGCGATCGCGTCGTCGTTCTCGTCGAACCGCGCGAGGATCTTCGCCTGCTCGCTCATCGCGCTCGCCTGGTCGGCGTGCTCCTCGTCCTGCCCGAAGAGGTCGGCCGCGTAGCCGAAGGCTCCGACCGACTGGCCGTACTCGCCGGCGGCGCCGAGCGAGCGCGCGAGCAGCATGGCGGTGGCGGCGCGCGATGCGGGCGCGACCTCGGCCTTCTCCTCGCGTTCGAGCACGGTGCCGAACAGCTCGGCGGCTTCTTCCGCGTCTCCCGCCGAGAGCATGGCCCGGGCGAGGCGGAAGTCGACGGCGGTCGCGTCACCGCCGTCCTGCGCGACCATCCGCGACAGCACGCGGAAGCGTGTCACCGCCTTCTCAGGGTCGCCCGCGTCTTCCCACAGCGACCCGGCGAGCAGGTGCGCCGAGCCGAGGGCTCGCGTGGCGCCGAGGCCGGCGATCAGGCGGCACACCTCGTCGGCGTCGGCCGCTCCCTCGGCGAACTGCTCGCTCCCGCCGCGAATGCGTGCGCGCGTCTCGAGCGCGTGAGCACGGTGCCCGATGCTGAGGTCGTCCTGCGCGAGGAATCGGTCGAGCAGGACGGATGCCGCCTCGGTGTCGTTCCTGTGCAGCAGGGCCGAGATGGCGACGAGGGTGGTCGTGTTCGACAGGCGCACGTCGTCGGCCTCGGCGAAGGCACGGGCCGCCTTCTCGGCGAGGTCGAGCGCGGCATCCACCTGATCGGCCTGCAGATGCAGCGAGGCGCGGCTGAGGGCGAGGTCGCCGCGCGACCACGCGGGAAGACCCCCGGCAGCGGCGAGTTCGCGGTCGAGTGCGGCAGCGTCTTCGGGGGTGTTCAGGCCGAAGGTGGCCAGCCCCAGGCGCTCTTCGAGGTCGGCCTGCTCGGTCTTGCCGGCGGCACGGAGAGCGGCGATGCGCTCGGGCAGCAGCGCGCGGGCCTCATCGACGCGGTCGAGGGCGATGAGGATGCCGAGGCGCATCGACATGACCTGTGCGCGCTTCGCCGGGTCCTCGACCTCGAGTGCGCGGGGCAGGGCATCGAGCGTGTCGTGCTCGGAGCCGTACTGGGCGAGTTCCATCGCCCGCTGGTACCAGCCCTCGGCATCCGTCGGGGTCGATGGGGAGGGCTGGGCGACGAAGGCATCCGACCGGATGGGCACGTCGTAACTCTCGCGGCCGACCGCGCGCATGCGCTCGAGGCTGCGCGCATGACCGTCGGTGCCGTCGCGCTGGTCGAATTCAGCGGCGAGACGCTCGGCGGATGCCCAGGCGGAGGCGGCGAGATCGGCGGCGTTCCAGACGCCCTCGTGCGCACCGAAGAACGGGGCGAGCTCCGCGGAGTCGGCCCCGCGCACGGGGGTGTCGCCGTGGCCCGCGGCGGTGACGCGGTCGAGTGCGACGGCGAACGCCGACAGCGCCGCGAAGTGCGCGTCGACGTTGAGCCCGTCGTGCGCGAGCCAGGCGATGTGGCGCTCGACGAGGGCCAGGGCGCGGGCCTCATTGCCGGTGATCGCGGTGAACACGATGTTGTTGGCGACGATGCGCAGGTTATCGGGGTTGTCCTTCGCGAGGCGGTAGCTGCGCAGGTGCGCCGTCTTGGCCTCGTCACCGCGGCCGCTGCGCAGGTAGGGCACGAGCACGCGCGACAGGGCGTGCTCCGGCTCCTCACCGCACGAGAAGCCGCCCTCGATCATCTCTTCGACGAGGCGGATGGCATCGGCATCCCGCTCCGTCTCGGCGAAGAAGCCGGCGAACTGGCTGCGCCCGCAGGCGTCGCAGTGGCTGTGGTCATCGCGGGGCGTCGCCTCCAACTGCACGCGCAGCGCTTCGGCGTCGTCGAGGCGACCGGCGTCCCAGGCATCCTCGAAGCGGGCCGTCAGCACGCCGCTCAGGCCGAGGCCGCCCGTGCGATAGTGCGCCTCCATGTCGTCGAGTACGGCGGCGATCTGCTCCTGCGAGAACGCGGGTGACGAGCGCAGCGACGACGCCATCCACTTGAACTGCCACATCAGGTCGGCGCCGCCGTAGTCGAGGTCGGCGGGGAAGCGCTGCGGGTCGGCGTCGTGGCGGGCCAGGCACCAGGCGAACGAGTTCAGCATCACGTCGGTGGCGCCGCCCATGTTCGCCGAGGCCGTCTGCCGCATGCGGGCTTCGTACTCGAGCCGCTCGTCGCCGAGCTCGAGAGACAGGGTGACGGCCTCGGCGACGAGGGCCTGCTCCGCCGGACCCCAGGGGGTGCGATCGATCTCTTCGAGCAACTGCTGGAAGCGCTTCTTCGAACGTGCCATGGCGTTCCCTTCGTCAGGGGTCGGTCAGTGGATCAGCGCGGGGACTCGTCCGCGGGGCCGCCGAAGGGGAGGGTGTCCTCTTCGAGGCCGGCGGAGAGCGACACGAGATCGCTGAGGGCTGTGGTCATCAACGCCCGGTCGGCGTCGGTGAGCGGGTGGTGGCCGGCGAGAAGGGCCTGGATGTAGAGAAGCTGCAGGGTGCGTGCGAACACCGCATCGTCGTGCACGCGCACGAGCGCCCGCACCACGCGATTCGACCAGTTCAGGCAGAGCTTCGCGCTGAGGTCGTCATCGCGAGAAGCCGAGAACGACTGATCGATCTTGTCGAGCACGCCGCCCCAGAGCGACCCCGTGATGCCCTTCGTGCGGCCGCGATCGATCGCGCGCAGCACCTCGGGGTCGGCGACGTAGAGCCCCGTGAGCGCCGGGCGGTCGATCGAGCGCACGACGACGGAGCATCCGGATGCCGCGAGCACGGCGCTCGCGCGCGCCTCGAGTGCCACGGCCGCATCGCGGTCGTCGAGGGGTGGCGGGTCGAGGCGGTCGAGCTCGCTCGTGACATCGACCTTCTCGACGGTCACCTCGGGGTGCAGCTCGGGCAGCATCCGGATGAGGTCGGCGTCGTAGAGGTATCCGCCGTTGACGAGCACTTCGGATGCGGGGGAGATGCCCGCGACCTGGCGGAACTCGTCGACGGACTGCGCGTAGCGGATGTGCGGATAGCGCTCGACGAGGTCGCCGATGCGCATCGTGCCGTGCGAGGTCTCGACGCTCAGCCAGCGGGTGATGAACTGCGCCAGCTCTTCGTCGTGGCGCACGAGCGACTTCAATCCCAGCTCGTGGATCGCGACGAACTGGGCGAGGCGGTGCGGCTCGCGCAGACCCAGCTCGAGGATCCACCGACGGATGCCCGCGCCGAGCTGTTCGCGCACGCGTTCGAGCGCGGCATCCTCGACGAGCGATTCCCGGCTCGCGGTCGGCGCGAGTCCGGTCGAGTCGATCACCGCGCGCACGAAGAACGCCCATTCGGGGAGCACATCCGAGGCTCGTTCGGAGAGCAGCATCCGTCCCAGATACATGCGCGTCGCCTGCCGCGCGCCGGGCGGCGGCGCGTAGGGGAGCACGTAGGCGAGTCCGCGGGTGCCGGTGGCGGGCTCGTGCAGTTCGATCACGTCGAGGGGGCTCGCACCGAGCAGCTCGCGTCCGTACTGCACGGCCGTCTTGGGGGTGCCGTCGAGGAAGGGGGCCTCGTGGGTGATGTCGTCGTCGCCCGCCCCGCTGTCGATGGTCACTCGCACGGGGAGGAACTCGCCGAAGGCGGTCGCGAGTTCGCGCACGGCGGCCGGGCGGAGCAGATCGCCGGCGTCGAAGCGGGGAACGAGGTGCACGCTGGTGCCGATCGGCAGCTCTTCGTCGATCTCGGCGACCTGGAAAGTGCCGTCGGAGCTGCCCGTCCACTCGACGGATGCGCCACCCTTGGCGCTGCGGGAGCGGATCACGATCGTGTCGGCCACCATGAAGCAGCTGAGCAACCCGATGCCGAACTGGCCGAGGTAATCGCTGCGCGGCAGATCGAAGATGTCGCGCTTCGAGCTGCGACCGACCGTCGCCAGCAGATCGGCGACCTCGGAGGCGGTGAGACCCACGCCGTCGTCGCGCAGCACAAACTCGCCGTTCTCGGCGGTCAGCGGCGTGATGCGGATGTGCCCTCCGCCGCCGTCGACCTCGCGGCGGGCCGTGATGGCATCGCGGGCGTTCTGGAGCAGCTCGCGCAGATAGACGCGGGGGCTGGAGTAGATGTGTCGGCTGAGCAGGTCGACGACGCCGCGCAGATCGACCTGGAACTGCTGCACATCTACCGACATCGACGCCCCTCCCAGAGAATCCCCGCACCGAAGCCTACAAGAGCACGCGGGGTCGGCCCGGTTCGATCAGCGGCGACGGATGCCGTACACTGGGTGAGCAGTTTGTTCTCTGCATTCTTTCGCCGTGCCTCGGGTCTCCCGAACGCCGTTCCGTGACAGGATGGAGAGAGCACCCCGAGACCTTCCGGTCTCTAGGGCGGTAGCTCAATTGGCAGAGCAGCGGTCTCCAAAACCGCAGGTTGCAGGTTCGATTCCTGTCCGCCCTGCGCGTCAGCGCACGCTGACACACGAAAGGTACATTCAGGATGAGTCAGGACGAACCGCGCGGCGAAGTCATCGCGACTGGCGCTACTCGCGAGAAGAGCGGCAATGCCTTCTCCAGGTTCTTCGGGGGCATCGCCCTGTTCATCCGCCAGGTCATCTCCGAACTGCGCAAGGTCGTCACGCCGACCCGCAAGGAGCTGTTCAAGTTCACCGCGGTGGTGCTCGTCTTCGTTCTGATCGTCATGGGCATCGTCTACGGCTTGGACACTCTGTTCGCGTTCGTGACGCACTGGGTATTCGGAATCCCTGACTGATGACCTCTCCGCAGTTCGCGCCGCAGCCCGACCGATACGTCTCCGCGGCTCGCACGCGGTCTGACTTATACGTCTCCGCGGCACGCGCCGCAGTCTGACTTATTCGTCTCCGCGGCTCGCGCCGCAGTGAAATGGAAAGAAGTAACGTGTCTGAAAGATATTCCGACGACGCCGACTGGGCGCCCGCCGCAGAGCAGTCCAGCGAGGAAGACGAAGCCCAGGAGGGCAACGTCCTCGCGGGAGAAGAACTCGCATCGACGCCGGCCGAGCACGTGGCTCTGCACGTCGAAGACGAAGACGGCGATGACGAGTCCGCAGACGCAGACGACGACATCGAAATCGAAGACCCGGAGGCAGACGCCATCGTGAACGACGCTCTCAACCTGGACGAGGCGGCAGAGGCCGAAGCCGCCGCCGAGGTTCTCAACGACTCCGTGGCCGAAGAGACCGCCGAGCAGCAGGCTGCCGCGGCCGACGAGGTCGCCCCCTACGACGGTCCCGACGTGAACGGCGACGAAGACCGTCCGGCCGCCGACGTCGATGCGGACTCCGAGTCCGACGAAGAGGCTTCCGACGAAGACGCCGAGGAAGACCCCTACGAGGCTTTCCGCCTCGACCTGCGCATGCTCCCGGGCAAGTGGTACGTCATCCACTCCTACGCGGGCTTCGAGCGCAAGGTCAAGGCGAACATCGAGCAGCGCAAGTCGACGCTCGAGGTCGAGGACGAGATCTACCAGATCGAGGTCCCGATGGAAGATGTCGTCGAGATCAAGAACGGCCAGCGCAAGATGGTCACCCGCGTGCGCATCCCCGGCTACGTGCTGGTGCGCATGGAGCTCACGGAAGACACCTGGTCCGTCGTGCGTCACACCCCGGGTGTCACGGGCTTCGTGGGCAACGCCCACAACCCCACGCCGCTGCGCTTCGAAGAGGCCTTCAACATGCTGAAGTCGCTCGTCGAGGTCAAGGACATCCCGACCGCGAAGAACATCGCGTCGAAGGGTGGACTGGCCGTCGCTCGTCCGCTGCCGGCCGAGGTCGACTTCGAGGTCGGCGAGACCATCACGATCAAGGAGGGTTCGTTCGCGGGCCTTCCCGGTTCGATCAGTGAGATCAAGCCGGAGAGCGGCAAGCTCACCGTCCTCGTCTCGCTCTTCGAGCGCGAGACCCCGGTCGAGCTCTCGTTCGACCAGGTCACGAAGATGGTCTGACCCAGAACTTCGCAGAAAGAACGCCCCGCCGGTTCGTCCGGCGGGGCGTTCTGTGTTTAGGGGGAGCGTGCAGGCGAACTCAGTCGCGCTCGGCGGAGGCGACCATGGCCTTCACGAAGAAGGCGACGCTGTCTTCCGGGCCGTTCTCGACGCGCTTGAACGCCTTGCCGAGGGGGTTGGAGTAGTCGCCCTTCGGCCCGACGACGAGCAGGTCGAACGGGCTCCAGAGCGGAACGTCTTCGGGCTTGGTCGTCCAGCGGTATCCGTGCTTCCGCACCATGACCTCGCCGACGTAGAACCCAGCGGTGAGCACGGTCTCGGCGACGGCGTCGCTGCCGGGCTCCTCGAAGTTGCTCAGCACGCCGTCGACGGCAGCCAAGCTCTCGACGGTGTAGTCGAGAGTGATGCCGTCGATGTTCTGCACCGCATCGACGAAGGTCTGCGCGTGCGCTGCGGCGTAATCGACCTCGGGTGGATGCTGCAACCGCAGTCCGCGGCCGGAGAAGGCCGGGCCGCGCGGAGCATCCGTCTCACCAGGGATCGAACCGCGAGATGCATCCGTCCCGGCGATCTCGGCCGCGAGTTCGGCCTCGAGGTCGGTGCCACGGATGATCGACATCGCCGTCGTCGGCGGCGCCGCTTCCACCCGGGGCGCGGGTGGGGGAGTCGGGGTCTTCGGCTTGCGGCGGAACAGTCCCATTCGTGCTCTCCTTCTCGTGTCGCGGCTCGGCAGCCAGACCCTTTCACCCTGCCATCCGGTTCCGACATCTGCCTGAGAATGCCCGCGATCCGCCGGAGGTGCGGGCGGCGGCATCCATCCGGTAGACTCATATGGTTTGTGCGCCGTTTCTGCGTGCGCGCGAACAGCACCGCTGTCCGGAATAGCCGGATCGCGGGAGAGCGGATGCATCCGGCATCCGTTCGAGGAAAGGAAGAGGATATGGCACCGAAGAAGAAGGTGACCGGCCTGATCAAGCTTCAGATCAACGCTGGTGCAGCCAACCCGGCGCCGCCGATCGGCCCCGCGCTCGGTCAGCATGGCGTCAACATCATGGAGTTCTGCAAGGCTTACAACGCCGCGACCGAGTCGCAGCGCGGCAACGTCATCCCCGTCGAGATCACCGTCTACGAGGACCGCAGCTTCACGTTCATCCTGAAGACCCCGCCCGCTGCGGAGCTCATCAAGAAGGCTGCCGGCGTGCCCAAGGGCTCGTCGACGCCGCACACGGTCAAGGTTGCGAAGATCACCAAGGACCAGGTCCGTCAGATCGCCGAGACCAAGCAGGCCGACCTGAACGCGAACGACATCGAGGCTGCCTCGAAGATCATCGCCGGCACCGCCCGTTCCATGGGCATCACGGTCGAGGGCTGAGGAGAATAATCATGGCTAAGTCCAAGGCTTACAAGGCTGCCGTCGAGAAGATCGAGGCAGACCGTTTCTACACTCCCGCTGAGGCTGTCGCCCTGGCGAAGGAGACCGGCTCCGCGAAGTTCGACTCGACCGTCGAGGTCGCGCTGAAGCTCGCTGTCGACCCCCGCAAGGCAGACCAGATGGTGCGCGGCACCGTCATCCTGCCCCACGGCACCGGTAAGACCGCCCGCGTCATCGTGTTCGCCACCGGCCCCGCGGCCGAGGCTGCGATCGCCGCAGGTGCCGATGAGGTCGGCGGCGCCGAGCTCATCGAGAAGGTCGCCGCCGGCTGGACCGCGTTCGACGCGGCCGTCTCCACCCCGGAGCTCATGGGCCAGGTCGGTCGTCTCGGTAAGGTCCTGGGTCCGCGTGGCCTGATGCCGAACCCGAAGACCGGCACCGTGACCCCCAACACGGCCAAGGCCGTCGAGGAGATCAAGGGCGGAAAGATCGAGTTCCGCGTCGACAAGCACGCCAACGTGCACTTCGTCGTCGGCAAGGCCTCGTTCTCTGCCGAGCAGCTCAACGAGAACATCGATGCAGCGCTCGAAGAGATCGTGCGTCTCAAGCCGTCCAGCTCCAAGGGCCGCTACATCCAGAAGGGTGCGGTGTCGACCACGTTCGGCCCCGGCATCCCGCTGGACGTCAACGCCATCTGAGTGTGACTCTCTGAAACGCCCCCGGGTCCGCCCGGGGGCGTTTCTGCGTCCGCCGGGGTGCGTGCCCATCCGCTCCGGTAGCATTTTCTGTCGGTCTGGGGTGATCTTTCCGACAGAAAGTGCGACGGGAGCGGACAGTGGGCAGGGCTGTGGATAACGCCGACGACGGCTGCTCGAATCCGGAACAGTGAGCGGATGCTCTCACCACGCGACCTCCCGGCCTCGCTCGGCACCGTCTTTCACATCGCGGAAGCCGCAGCCCAGGGCGTCAGTCTGGAGCGGATGCGGCGTGCGGATCTCGTGCGCCCGTTCGCCGGCGTCCGCGTCCGCGTCCGCGTCCGCGACAGTGCACCCGCCGCTCTGGCCACGCACCATGATGACTTCGCACGACGCTCCCACGAGTTCCGGATGGGCGCGCTCGCATACGCGCCGAGGCTCCGTCCCGGGCAATTCTTCAGTCATGAGACGGCAGCCGCTCTGTGGGGCGCGCCGCTTCCGACCCCGGGCGACCGAGAAGGCGCAGCGCCGGTTCATGTGAGTGTCTTCGGGGATGCGCCGTTGCCTCGCGTCCGCGGCGTCATCGCGCACCGCGCGCGCGTCGAGACGTCGACGGTGCGTGTACTCGGCGGCGTTCCGGTGTCGTCTCCCGCGACGACGTGGGCGTCGCTCGGAACACTGCCGCTTTACGATGTCGTGGCGATCGGTGACTACCTCTGTCGGGTGTGGCGCATGGGCAGAGGTCGTCCGGATGCCGGTCGCGAGCCCCTTGCGACTCGCGACGAGCTCGCCGCGTCGATCGCGGCCGGCCGCCGCGTCGGCATCCGGCGCTTGCGGCAAGCGTTGACGATGGTGAGGGAGGACTCCTGGTCGCCGCGCGAGAGTCTCGTGCGATGCATCCTTCATGACTACGGTCTGCCCGAACCGAGCCTCAACATCGATGTCTTCGATGACGAGGGCAGCTTCTTGGGATGTCTCGACCTCGCGTTTCCGGAGCAGAAGGCAGGCGTCGAATATCACGGGCTCCTGCACGCTGCCACGTATGCGAAGGATGTCGAGCGGATGGCTCGCCTTCGCGCTGCTGGATGGACGATCATCGAGGTCACGGCAGAGTCTCTTCGCGACGAGGGAGCGCTGGTGCGTCGCATCCGGGCAGTACTTCGGGGCCGCTGACTGCCGCTCCGGTCGCACTTTCTGTCGGCTTGGAGGGTTCTTTCCGACAGAAAGTGCGACGGGAGCGGCTCTGCACCCGCGATATACCGAACGAAATGCGGCGTCATCGGATGCTGTCGCCACGCCCGCGCCGCTTACTGTGGGGGAGTTCCCGCGGCGGTCGCGTAAAATCGCCCCGCACGCTTTCACCCCAGGAGGGTCTTCATGTCTCGTCGCTTCATCGCCGTCACCGCACTCGTCGTCGCAGCCGCAGCGCTCACCGCCTGCAGCGGGACGAGCGCACCGGAGAACTCCGCAGGCAGCGGCGAGAGCTCCGAGGTATCCGACTTCGGTCTCGTCAAGGACGGCACGCTCACGGTCGGCACCGAGGGCACGTACCGCCCCTTCAGCTTCCACGCCGACAACGGCGCGGGCGAGCTGACCGGCTACGACGTCGAGATCATCGAGGCCGTAGCCGACAAGCTCGGCCTCGAGGTGCAGTTCGAAGAGACGCAGTGGGACGCGATCTTCGCGGGTCTGGATGCCGGTCGCTTCGATGTCATCGCGAACCAGGTGACCATCAACGACGAGCGCGAGGAGAAGTACCTCTTCAGTGACGCGTACACCGTCTCGCCCGGTGTGATCGTGGTGGCGGAAGACGACGACTCGATCTCGTCGTTCGCCGACCTCGACGGCAAGACCACGGCGCAGTCGCTCACCAGCAACTGGAACGACCTCGCCACCGAGTCGGGCGCGAAGGTCGAAGGCGTCGAGGGATGGGCGCAGGCCGTCGAGCTGCTGCGTCAGGGACGCGTCGACGCGACGATCAACGACAAGCTCACCTTCCTCGATTACGAGACGACGAACAGCCCCACGGGTCTGAAGATCGCCGCCGAGACCGACGACGCCGGCGAGCAGGCGTTCGCGTTCACCACGGACAAGGAATCGCTCGTCGAGGCCGTGGATGCCGCACTCGAAGAGTTGCGCGCCGACGGCACCCTCGCCGAGATCAGCGAGAAGTACTTCGGCGAAGACGTCTCGCAGTAGCCGATGGAGAACCCCTGGCAGCTGTTCCTCGATTCGCTCGGGCCCATCGCCCTGGCGGGTCTGACGGCTACGGTACCGCTCGCGCTGGCATCGTTCGCGCTGGGGTTGTTGATCGCGGTCGGGATCGCCCTGATGCGGATCTCGGTGAACCCGCTCCTGTCGGGGATCGCCCGGTTCTACATCTCGGTGATCCGCGGCACTCCGCTGCTCGTGCAGCTGTTCGTGATCTTCTACGGCATGCCGTCGATCGGCATCATCATCGACCCGTGGCCGAGTGCGATCATCGCGCTCTCGCTCAACGTGGGCGGTTACGGCGCCGAGGTGGTGCGTGCGGCGATCCTGTCGGTGCCGCAGGGGCAGTGGGAGGCCGCGTACACGGTGGGCATGAACCGCACCCGCACGTTGACGCGCATCATCCTGCCGCAGGCCGCGCGGGTGTCGGTGCCGCCGCTGTCGAACACGTTCATCTCGCTCGTGAAGGACACGTCGCTCGCTTCGTTGATCCTGGTCACGGAGCTGTTCAAGGTGGCGCAGCAGATCGCGTCCACCACCTACGAGTTCATGGTGCTCTACCTGGCGGCAGCGCTGGTCTACTGGGTGTTGTGCCTGGTGCTGTCCCTGGGGCAGGGCGCCCTCGAGAGGAGACTCGACAGCCGTGTCGCTCACTGACCCCCTCGCAGCACCCCCGGCGGCGGAGGCTCTTCTCACCGCCCGCGGCCTGCGCAAGAGCTTCGGAGACAACGAGGTGCTGCGCGGCATCGACCTGACGCTCCACCGCGGGGAGGTCGTCGTGCTGATCGGACCGAGCGGCTCGGGCAAGACGACGGTGCTGCGTGCACTCAACGGGCTCGAGACGCCGGATGCCGGCACGATCGTCGTCGAGGGCGGTCCGGACATCGACTTCGCCCAGGCGGCGACGACGAAGCCGAGCATCCGGAAGCAGAAGCGCCTCGCCCTGCGGGATCGTTCGGCGATGGTGTTCCAGCACCACAACCTGTTCCCGCACCTCACCGTGCTCGAGAACGTCATCGAGGGTCCGTGGCGCGTTCAGGGTCGCCCCAAGGACGAGGTCGTCGCCGACGCTCTCGTGCTCCTCGATCGGGTGGGCCTGAGCGACAAGGCGGATGCTCGTCCGCATCAGCTCTCGGGTGGTCAGCAGCAGCGTGTCGGCATCGTTCGCGCCCTGGCGTTGAAGCCCGACCTGCTGCTGTTCGACGAGCCGACGAGCGCCCTCGATCCCGAACTCGTGGGCGAGGTGCTCCTGGTCATCAAGGAGCTCGCCGACGAGGGATGGACCATGGCGGTCGTCACGCACGAGTTGAGCTTCGCCCGTGAGGCGGCCGACCACGTGCTCTTCATGGACGGGGGAGTCGTCATCGAGCAGGGCGCGCCCGCGCAGCTGTTCAGCGCCCCGCAGCACGAGCGCACGCAGCGGTTCCTCACGCGCATCATGCGGCCGATGGACGGCATCTGACCGTCTCCGTGCGATTCAGCCGCCCAGCACCGGCAGCACCAGGCTGACGGCGAGCGAGATCATCACGACGGCGATGAGGGCATCCAGGATGCGCCAGGAGCGCGGCGTGCGCAGCCACCGTCCGAGGTAGCGCGCCCCGAAGCCGAGGGCGGTGAACCACAGGATGCTCGCCGCCACCGCTCCGGCGGCGAACAGCCAGCGCTCCTCACCGTGCGTCGCGGCGATCGAGCCGAGCATGAGCACCGTGTCGAGGTAGACGTGCGGGTTCAGCCAGGTGAGGGCGAGCACGGTGAGCACGACGGGTGCGAGTGCGGTGCGGGAGACCGTGGCGGTGCCCGCTCCGCGTGTGTCGGTCGCGGTGCCGGGCGAGGGTTCGGAGGCATCGAGCGCCTGTCCCTCGCCGCGCCGGGCCCGGCGGGCGGCGAGCAGACCGTAGGCGAGCAGGAACAGCGCGCCCGCCCACCGCGCGACGACCACGAGCCAGGGGGCGGCCGCGATCACGAAGCCGAGTCCTGCGACGCCGGCGATGATGAGCGCGGCATCCGAGAGCGCGCAGATGACGACCACGACGAGCACATGCTCACGACGGATGCCCTGGCGCAGCACGAAGACGTTCTGAGCGCCGATCGCGACGATGAGCGAAAGGCCGAGGCCGAGGCCGGAGAGCACGGAGAGCATGTTCTCAGCGTAGAAACTCCGCATGTACAGCACCAGCGAAGATTCCTACCGAACCATTAGCCTGGCTAATGTGAGAATCGACCCCGAACTCGCCGCCACGCTCGCGGCCGTCGCCGACGAGGGCACGCTCGACGCGGCATCCCGTCGCCTGCAGATCACTCCGTCGGCCGTCAGCCAGCGTCTGCGTACTCTCGAGCAGCAGCTCGGGCGCGTGCTGGTGGTGCGCTCGAAGCCCGCGCAGCTGACGGCGGCGGGGGAGTCGGTCGTGCGACTGGCCCGCCAGATCGCTCTGCTGGAGCAGGACGCGCTCGCGGGACTCGGCATCGATGACGCGAGCCTGCCGCAGCGGCCCGTGATCCCGCTGGCGGTCAACGCCGACTCGATGGCGACCTGGTTCCTGCCCCCGCTCGCGCGACTGTCCGCACAGCACGGCGTCGATTTCGATCTGCACCGCGACGACCAGAACTTCACCGCCCGCCTGCTCGAATCCGGCACGGTGATGGCCGCGGTCACGAGCGAGCACGCACCGGTGGCAGGATGCTCCGTCTCACCGCTCGGCGTCTTGGAGTATCGCGCGGCGGCGTCTGCGGAGTACGTGCAGAGATGGTTCCCCGAGGGGGTGACCGAAGAGGCGCTGGCATCCGCGCCTTTCGTCGACTTCGATCGGCGCGACACCCTGCAGCACGAGTGGCTGCGTATGCAGGGCCTCGCGCCGCAGGGCATTCCCCGCCACTACGTGCCCGCATCGCACGACTATGCGCTCGCGGTCGAACTCGGCCTCGGGTGGGGGATGGTGCCGCGGCTGCAGCGCACCGACGGTCTGGTCGATCTTGGCGGTCCACCGCTGCGGGTCGCGCTGTTCTGGCAGCAGTGGAACCTGCGCTCGGCCCTGCTCGACACGATCGCCACCGAGATCGCCGCCGAGGCGCGCGCCGTTCTTCAGCCCTGAGCGTCCGTTCCCGTCTCGGCTGTCCGGTCGAGCCGAGGCATCCCCGGCGTGCCGCCCGAGGCGAGTGCGTGCAGCAGGTGGGTCAGATTGTCGATGTCGGAGACGCTCCACTCGGAGAGCGTCTGCATCAGCATCCCCTCCTGCGGCCGGCGCGCCAGCGCGAGGCGTTCGCTGCCGTGCCCCGTGAGTCGCAGGAGCGACGAGCGCCGGTCGGTCGGGTCCGATGTGCGTTCGACCAGGTCGAGCTCCTCCAGCTCGCGCACGGTGCGGCTGGCCTGCCCCTTGTCCATGAGCATCCGTTCCGCCAGCGCGGAGACCGTCACCTGCTCGCATCGTGCGATCGTGGTGAAGGCCTTGTACGCCCCGGGGAGCATTCCGGGGCTCACCCGGTTGGCGTTCTCGAGGATCAGACGCCGGAAGTGCGTGATCAGCTCGCCGAACTCGCCCTCGAGGGCGCGGACCGCATCGGCCCGCGCCTCCGAGGCGTCGAGGATGGTTTCAGCGTCGGGCATCGGATGCAGCTCCGGCCTCGCCACCTCGACCGTCGGTGACCGTCACGGTGCCCGTGGTGGGGGCGCCGGCGAGGGCGACGGAGTTGGAGATCGCCGTCTCTCCAGCGTTCTCGGCCGCAGCATCCGCCGAGGCGCGCTCGCTGGTCGTCATCGTCGTGAGCGGCCGGTTCGGAAGGAACAGGATCGCGATCAGGCTGATGACGGCGAGCGGGATGCCGATGAGGAACGCGTGCGAGATCGCCTGGGCGTAGAAGTCCTCGACGATCGAGCGTACGGGCTCCGGAATCAGACGCACCTCGGGAAGCGTGCCGCTCGTGAGCTGCGCCGCGACGTCGGCCCCTTTCTCGCCGAGCTGGGCGATCGCCGCGCCGAGGCGTTCCTTGCCATCGGTGAACAGTCCGGTGAGCGAGTTCGCGAGCACCGCGCCCATGACCGAGACGCCGACGGTGCCGCCGAGGCTGCGGAAGAAGGTCACGCCCGAGCTCGCGACGCCCATCTCGGTGGGCTTGGCGACGTTCTGCACGATGAGCACGAGGTTCTGCATGGTCATGCCGACGCCGGCGCCCATGAGGAACATGTACACCGAGACGAGCACGAAGTTCGTGTCGTAGTGCAGCGTCGACAGCAGCGTGGATCCGGCGGTCAGCAGCACGGCACCGAGGATCAGGTAGCCCTTCCACTTGCCGAAGCGGGTGACCAGCTGGCCGACCACCATCGACGAGATCAGCAGGCCGGCCATCATCGGCAGCGTCATGAGCCCGGCCTCGGTCGGGGTGGCGCCGCGGGAGAGCTGCATGTACTGCGCGAGGTAGACCGAGGTGCCGAACATCGCGACGCCGATCGAGATCGACGCGATGACCGAGAGGGTGAACGTGCGGCCGCGGAACAGGGTGAGCGGGATGAGCGGTTCGCGCACCTTGAGTTCGACGATGATGAACGCGATGGCCGCGACGATCGCTCCGCCGACCATGAGCACGGTCTCGGTGCTCCACCACTCGAAGGTGGAGCCGGCGTTGGTGATCCAGATGAGGATCAGTGAGACGGCTGCCGAGAGCAGCACGATGCCGACGTAGTCGATCGACGCCTTGCGGGTGCGTTCGGTGCTGATGTGCAGCGTCTTCTGCAGGATGATCAGCGCGGCGACGGCGAAGGGGAGCGCGACGAAGAAGTTCCAGCGCCAGTTGGCGGTGTCGGTGATCCAGCCGCCGAGCAGGGGGCCGCCGACGGTCGCGACGGCCATGACTGCACCGAACAGGCCCATGTACCGGCCGCGCTCGCGGGGGCTGATGATGTCGGCCATGATGACCTGGCTGAGGGCGGCGAGCCCACCGCCACCGATGCCCTGGATGGCGCGGAACGCGATCAGCGTGTTCGTGTCCTGCGCGAATCCGGCGGCAGCGGTCGCTCCCACGAAGATGACGATCGCGAGCTGGATGAGCAGCTTGCGGTTGAACAGGTCGGCGAGCTTGCCCCAGATCGGCGTGGAGATCGCGGTGGTGAGCAGGGTCGCGGTGATGACCCAGGTGTAGGCGGACTGATCGCCGCCGAGGTCGTGCACGATCACCGGCATGGAGGTCGAGACCACCGTGGTGGCGATCATCGAGACGAACATGCCGAGCAGCAGCCCGGTGAGGGCTTCGAGCACTTGGCGGTGCGTCATCTTGATGGGGGCGGAGTCCGTGGACATGCAGGACCTTTCGCAGTCGGAGAGTGGATGCTGCGACAGCTCTGGCGCGCGCGAATTTGGTTGAACTTCGTCAACTATAGAGCGATCGTTGATGTTCGTCAACCATCTCGAAGCGGCAACGGAGTGCTGGTTCCTGTGAATAGGCCTTGTATATCGGTCGATGGTGGGGAACGATGTGGGCAACGCAACGGTGCGGGCTACTGAGGGGTGGCCATCGTCGTACCCGCGCGGAACTCAACCAGATTCCTGAGGGGGAATTGCGACATGGCTACAACGATCAGACAGCGCAAGATTCTGGCATGACTGGCGGGAGGGCTGGTGCTCGGCGTCGGGACCGCGGCGGTACTCGCCGCCTGGAACGACTCCGAATTCGCGACCGGTACCTTCACCGCCGGCACGTTCGATCTGCAGGGCTCCACCGCCGGCGATGTGAACGCCAGCTACGGCGATCACAACGTCGACACCGGCGGCACCGCCGCGACTCTTGCATTCACTCTGCCCACCGGCATCGTCAGCAACATGTCTCCCGGTGACTCGGTGTACGCCGGGTTCTGGGTGCGACTCGCGCCGGGCACGACGACCGGAGCCAATCTGTCAGCCGCCGGAACGACCGCCGATGCGGCGGCGACCTCGAACTCGGGGCACCTCGCCTACCAGGTGTACCAATTGGCGCCCGGCGCGACCTGCAACGCCGCCAGCGCCACGGGCACACCCGTGGCGACCGGAGCGACGCTCGACGCGCAGACGGGGGTCACACCCATCGCGCTGACGAAAGGCGCCGACGCCGCCACGCCCGGCACCGCGGTTCAGCTCTGCTTCAAGGTGACGGCCGACGCGACTCTCAAACCGACCGTCGCGACGGTGGCGACCTGGAAGTTCACGGCCACGTCGACGAACTGAGTGCACGATGCACACCCGCAGCTCCGTGCGGGAGGGGAAGCGTCTGCGTTCCCGACGAATACGAGCGCTCCTCGCCGGAGGGCTCGTGCTCGGACTGGGCGCGACAGCCACTCTCGCCGCATGGAACGACTCGGAGTTCGGAACGGCGACCTTCACGGCCGGCAAGTTCGATCTCGTCGGGGCGACCGACGGGGCGACATTCACCGGTCATGCGACGACGGGCACGGCGGCCACGCTGAGCTTCGTCGTGGCGCCGACGGCGATGGCACCGGGCAACACCACCTACGCGCTGTTCAGCGTGAAGACGGCGAACCCGTCGGTCGCCGGCACGCTGCAGCTCACCGCCGGGGTTCCGGCAGGGACCGGGCTCTCCGCGTACCTCACCTACGGGGTGCGGCTGGTGCCCACCGCGGCCACGGCGAGCCAGTCCTGCACGGCCGCGACGTACGCCGCGGCATCCGCTGCAGCGACCGTCGTCGTCGCAGACGGGTCGGCGCTCACCGTGAACGGCGCCGCCACGGCGACCGTGCCGCAGGCGGTGACGGCCAACGGCGGCAACCAGCTGAACTACTGCTTCGCCGTCACCCTGCCCACGGCGGCGGGAAACGGGGCGCAGGGGCTGAACATGACCCAGACCTGGCAGATCCAGGGGACGTCGTCCTAGCTGTCGCCGACAGCGGAAGGGCTCAGGGAAACCGATGAGCATGCCGATGACGAGACGGAGCCTGCGCGAGCAGGCCACGTCCGCCCAGGTGCACGCACCGGCATCTGCGTCGACCCCCCGCGCCGGTGAACCCCGGCGCGGGGTCGGGGGGATGCTCGGCGACGTCGTGCTCTGGATCGCGGCCCTCGGCGGGGTCGTCTGCATCGTGCTGGTCGTGCTCGCCCTGACCGCCCAGATCACGCTCATCATGTTCTCGACCGGATCGATGTCCCCGACGATCCCGGCGGGATCCGTCGCCGTGGTGCAGCGGGTCCCGGCATCCGACATCCGTGTGGGCGACGTCGTCACCGTCGATCGCGTCGACGAGCTCCCGATCACGCACCGCATCACGTCGGTCTCCGAGGGGGCGTCCGCGGAGGAGCGGGTCATCACGATGCGCGGCGACGCGAACGCATCCGACGATCCGTTCCCCTACACGGTGACATCGGTGCGCACCGTGCTGTTCGCCGTACCCGGGATCGCGACGCTCATCGTCGCGATGGGCGACCCGGTCGTGCTGGGTGGCATCACCGTCGCGGCGGCGCTCCTGGTCGTATGGGCGTTCTGGCCGCGCAGCCCGGCGTCACGTCGCACGATGGGCAGCTCATGAAGCGCGCGCTGGCCCTGGTCGGCCCGGCGATCGTGATCTCCGGGGCGCTCGCTGCCGCGCCGGCCTGGGCCGCGTCGACCACGGAGATCGTGCAGGGCCGGGTGCTGCGGCTCGTCTCCGTCGCCGACTGGGCGTCCGCATCGACCATGCTCCCCGGGCAGCCCATGCAGTGGGATGTGGCGGTGAGCGCCGAAGCCGCCGAGCCCGGCACCGTGACGCTCTCCCTGAGCGCGCAGGGTGACGCGGCCCTTCTCGTCGACGCCTCGCTCTGCATGCAGCAGTGGGAGCAGAGCGGATGCCCCGGCGGGGCGAGCGTGCTTCGGTCGGCATGGAGCATCCCGCTCGATGGAGCGGAGGTCGCGCTCGCCGACTTCGCCGCGACGGATGTCGGTCACCTGCGACTGTGGATCACCCTGAGCTCCGACGACGGGGAGGGCGTCACCGAGGTGCGCGTGCATGCGCGGGGCGTGGGGGAGAGCGTCGTGGTCGGGCCGGACGGCCCGCTCGCCGCGACCGGAGGGGCGGTCGCCCCGTGGGTGATCGGCGCGGGCGCGGTGCTCGCGGTGGCGGGTGTCGCGCTCGCCGGGAAACGGGCCGATCGCTCGGCGCAGGCGCGAGGGGGTGACGTGTGAGCGGCGCGACGGGAGACCGCGCCTCGCGCTCGCGCGCGCGAGCAATGAAGAGACGGATGCTCGCGGGCATCCTGGGTGTGTCGATCCTGGCCGGCGTAGCCGCTGCGCCGGCGGTGCAGACGACCGAAGCCCGCTTCCTCGACACGGAGGAGGTGGCCTCGTCGACCTTCACGGCGCTCAAGCTGGCGCCGCCGCAGATCACCGCGGTGGTGAACTGCTCGGGTCTGCTCGGGCTCGGCCTTGCCAACGGCGTCACCCTGGACTGGACCATGCCGGTGGGCGCGGCCTACACAGGGTTCACTCCCGCGAACAACGTGCAGTGGGCGTTCAACTCGGCGGGCACCAACTGGCAGGCGGTCACCACGACCAGCCCGTCGGCGGGGGTCTACCGCACCACCTTCAACACCGGTGTGATCAACGACCTGCTCAGCCTTCTGCTCGGGGGAACGATGACGTTCCAGGTGCGCACGAAGGTCGGCACGAACTGGGTGTCGACGGGGGCGTCGAAGGTGACGTTGACGAATGCCCTCATCAATCCGACCTGCTCGGCGCCGGTCAACGGCACCTGAGCCGTGAGGTGGGCCGGGTCAGTCGGCCAGCGCCAACGCCCGGAAGGCGTCGCGCTCGCGCAGCTGCTGGCGGCGGCTCGCGGCTGCTTCGACGGCGGCCTCGACTGCGGCCGACGGCACCTGCTGGCCGGTCGTGCGGCGGTAGAGCTCGTCGATGAGGTTGGTGGCGAGGCCGACGAGCTTCGCGATCTCGCGGTCGTCGCGGTCGATCCACACGCAGCGGGGCTCGTCGTGGATCGGCGCGAAGTCGACGTGCTCCTCCCAGACGAAGAGGGTGCGCTCGGCGCCGAGCACATGCTGCTGCCACCACACCTGGCGCAGGTACGTGCGCGGGATTCCGCGCCACGCCTTGTTGGTCGTCTTGATCTCGGCGAGCTTCACGCGGCCGTCGGCATCCACCCCCACGCCGTCGGGGGTGGCGAGATGCCGGTGCTCGACCTCGGCCCGGAACAGGGCCGACGAAGGCAGGATGCCGTGGGTCGCCGCCACCCAGGCGGCGATCTCGGGTTCGCGGCGCCGACCGTGGTCGGTGTAGGCGTTGCCGCCGAAGCGCGGCCCGCCGCCGAGCTTGGAGTCCGCGGCGCGCGCGATCGACTTCTCGCTCGTGAGTCCGGCGACATCGGTCGCCGTGATCCCCCGGGACCGGGCCCGCATCCACGCGACGCGGTCACGCGAGTCCGCGACGATGCGTGCGGCGAGTTCGGGAGTCACCCACCGAGCCTAACCCCGCCCTCCGACGTCCTCGCCCGCACACGCCGCGCGCCCGCTCCTCGACCCCGAGCGCCAATTTGGGGAGCGGGATGCCGTGGGGTACAGTTGTCTCAACCGAAGACCGCTGGTCATCGTCGTGTGCGCAAGCACGAGACGATCGAAGCTCTGCACAGCAGGGTCCCGCGCAGGTGTCACGAACTTTCAAAGCTCCGTGCGCTTGCGCCGGAGCTTTTCTGTTTTTTGCAGGTGGTCGAGGTCGGCGCCCCACCACCGTGCGGCGCCTCGTACACACCAAGGAGTGACCATGGCGCAGAAGGATGCATCGGTCGCCGAGCTCACGAAGTCATTCGAGAACTCGTCCGCCGTCCTGCTGACCGAGTACCGCGGTCTGACGGTTGCCCAGCTCAAGGAGCTGCGCAACAGCATCCGTCAGGACGCTGAGTACGCCGTGGTGAAGAACACGCTGACCAAGATCGCCGCGAACAACGTGGGGATCACGTCGCTCGACGACGACCTCAAGGGTCCGTCGGCTGTCGCTTTCGTGCACGGTGACTTCGTCGCCACTGCCAAGGCTCTGCGTGACTTCGCCAAGGCCAACCCGCTTCTCGTGATCAAGTCCGGCATCTTCGAGGGCAACGCCCTCTCTGCCGACGAGGTCAACAAGTACGCCGCGCTGGAGAGCCGTGAGGTTCTGCTGTCGAAGGCTGCGGGCATGATGAAGGCGACGATGGGCAAGGCTGCGGCCACCATCGACGCGCTTCGCGAAAAGCTGGAGACCGCAGAGGCCGCGTAAGCGTCCGGCGATCTCGTCTACAAACCCCATCTATCTAGGAGATACATCATGGCGAAGCTTTCCACCGAGGAGCTGCTCGAGCAGTTCGCCGGCCTGACCCTCATCGAGCTCAACGACTTCGTGAAGGCGTTCGAGGAGAAGTTCGAGGTCACCGCTGCTGCACCCGTCGCCGTTGCCGGCGCTGCGGGTGGCGCAGGCGCTGCCGAGGCCGAGGAAGAGAAGGACTCCTTCGACGTCATCCTCGAGTCCGCTGGCGAGAAGAAGATCCAGGTCATCAAGACGGTCCGCGAGCTCACCTCGCTCGGCCTCGGCGAGGCCAAGGCTGTCGTCGACGGTGCACCGAAGGCCGTCCTCGAAGGCGCGAACAAGGAAGCCGCCGAGAAGGCAAAGGCTGCTCTCGAAGAGGCAGGCGCCACGGTTACCCTCAAGTAATCAGCGTCACCGCACTTCCGCGAAAGCCCCGGGTCCGCCCGGGGCTTTCGCGCGTCATGGAGCGCTTGAGTGCGCAGATCTTCCGCGGCGAGTGCGCGGCCACGCGCGGCGGGAGGACGCCGCCTCGCGATAGATCTCGGCAGTCCGTGCCGCTGCTCGTGGCCAACTGAATGCGGCGGCGGCAAGGGACGCGCCCGCTGCCCCCAGCCTCTGGCGCTCTTCGTCATCGAGGAGCAGCGCAATGATCGCGGCGGCGATCGAACGGGAAGACCGGCTCTCAACCCTTCGTACGGCGGATGCGTCCGGATCGCCGGAGAAGATGCGGGAGAAGCCATCGCCGAGGATCGTCGGGACGCCGAGCGACATCGCTTCCGCCGCCACGAGCCCGAACGGCTCGAACAGAGAGGGGAACACGCAGAGGTCCGCCGCCTGGTAGTACGCCATCAACTCCTCGCCCTCGACGAACCCGCCCACGTGAACGATGCCGTCCGACACATCCAACAGGCGGGCCTCCTTCTGCACACCGGCCGCATCTCCCTGCCCGAGGAAGACGACGATCACGTCGGGGATGGCAGTGCGCACCAGGGGCAGCGCGCGCACGAGAGGGATGACGCCCTTCTGCTCCTCCAGACGCCCGACGAAGAGCAGCATGCGCGTGGCGGGAGAGATGCCCAGGCGGAGCCTGAGGTCTGCGGCTCGTCGACGGGCCGCAGCGAGGTCCCCAGCCATCGTCGGTACTTCCCGTTCGAAGGTGCCGCCGAGCGGTACCACCTCTGTACGCCCCTTCGGCCAGCCAGCTTCTTCGAGCTGCGCGCGCACCTCCGGTGTCGCGACGATGACGCTTTCGGACAAGCGCGCGATCGTGCGTTCGATGGCTGCGAAGAGACCGAGCGGATCTCGAATGGTCTTCCTGCTCGCGACGCCGTACTCCGTCGTGTGGACATGGAACACGAGAGGAACGCGGAACGCGAGCCTGAGGAGGAGCGCGCAGACGAAGTTCGTCGAATCGTGCACGGCGACGATGTCGGGTCGTGCTTCGCGGCGGATGGCGATTTGTGCGACGTAGCGCAGGTTGCTGACGATGACGTGCGCAGTCAAGAGGACGAAGTCACGTCGGCGGGTGCGGTTGACATCATGATCGAGGAGACGCCTGAAGATCCGGCCGACGGGGCGGTGCACAGGCGTGCCCTGAGGCGTGGAGGAGTGGCGGGGGAGACCGCCGTCGTTGAGGCTGAACACCTCGAGGTCCACGAGCTCCGCGAGGGGAGCGTGGATGTGTTCCGCGTAACGACCCAGGCCGCTCGTTATATACGGAGGGAACTGGTTGATCACGAATGCGACTCTCATGAGGTGGCCTTCGGGTCTCGGTATCGGTGGCGAGCGACGAGGATGACGAGAACGACGAGGAGGAGATTGGTGAGGATGAATGCAACCAGCGCACCCTCCAGCTGCCAGCCGCTGATTGCAATCGCCTGCGTGGCGAGCACGAGCGGCGTTCCTGCGAGCATGATGTACGCGAACGCCCTGGACCCGCGCACGCCGTCCATGGACAGTATGAAGAAGAAGAGATTGAAGACGGTGTGGATGGCGATTCCTATCGCTGCGAGCACGAAGAGGGCGATGTCGTAGGGGTACTCGGCGCGGAGGAACCAGAAGACGGTGGCGCTCGCGGCGAAGGAGACGGCGGCCGTCGCCGCCGCGATCAGAGGGGTGAGCTTGAGCATGCGGCGGAGCAGCGTCCGCGTGTTCGATACGGCGAGGAGGGGGAGGAGCACCAGGCCGGCGCCCTCGGTGACGACGACTCCGAGTAATCGCTTCGGGAATCCGTTGTACAGCGCGTATACCCCCACCTCGTGAGGAGTCGCCCACAGGTTGAGCATGAGGCTGTCCGCGCCGAAGACGATCGTGGTCAGGGCGGACGACAGCGTCAGCAACGCACCGAGCCGGAGGATGCGTCTGGCGGTTTCCGTCGACCAGCGGGGATGGCGGATCGGCGAGGCGATGACCGCGGCGACTGCGAAGGCGAGGGCCGTCGCGGATACGACCAGCAGGAAAGGTTGCGGGTCGCGTACACCATCGAGCAGCATCCACAGGGTGATAGCCAACGTCACGGCGGCGATGACGGTCTTGATCGTCAGCAACGTCACGAGGCGTCTCGATCCGCGTAAGACGGCCTCGGTCAGGATCATCGTGCTCAGGCAGGCCGCGACGAGCACGGACAGCAGGGAGTCCTCGTGCGATAGCCCCGAGAGAATGGAGAGCAGGGGAGCGCAGGCGGCGAACACCGCCGTGCCCGCCGCGATGAAGAGCGCCCCGGTCGCCAGCGCTGACCCCACAATCGTGGGCCGTTCGTCGGCATCCGCCCGAGGGAGTTCCTGGTAGAGCACGAAGTGCACGTTCGCCAGGAGGGGGACGCCGAGGATGCCCGCGACCGTAATGACGACCGTGAAGAGCCCGAAGGAGTCCGAGCCGGCGAGGGCGGCGATGGCAAAGGCGTTCGCGGCGGTGAGCGCGCTGGAGAAGACACTCGCCCCTGTCGCCAGCAAATGCCCTCGTCCCGGGAGAAGGCGATCCCGCGCTGCCATCACCTGCTCGCCCGTCGATACAGCTCGACGGTGCGCTCGGCAGCGTGCTCCCAATCGAACCGTTGCAGCGCGACATCGGCGGCGGTCTGCGGGGAAGGAGACACGAGGAGGGAGCCGATCATGGATGCGAGCGAGCCGGGGGTGTCGTCCAGGACGCGGTGCCCTGCTGCGGCGACCTCATCGGAGAAGCCGGTGCCCAGCACCGTGCAGACGCCCAGGGCGATCGCCTCGACAGCGGCGAGTCCGAAGGGCTCGTAGCGCGAAGGGAAGACGCAGACGTCTGCGGCGAGGAAGTGCTCGTAGACGGCCGCCTCATCCAGGAAGTCGTCGATCCACACGATCGACGTGGAAGACGGCGACCGGGTGAGTGCCCGTTCGAACGTCTCCGTCTCTGTGCCGTGGGCTGAGCCACGGCCGACGATCACGATTGTCGCGTCGGGGTGTCGGGAGAGCAGTTCGGGAGCGGCCGCCACCAGTGTTCCGGCGCCCTTATGCTCCGCGAGGCGTCCGACGAACAGCACCATCGGGCCATTCACCCCGAGCGTCCTTCTCACCCTGTCTCGGATCTCCAGGCGCTGCTCGACCGGTTGGGAGAGGAAGTCGTCGAGGGTGGGGGAGCGCACCCCGTGAGGGATCACGGCGATCTTCTCCTCGAGCCATCCTCGCGACACGAGCTGTGCCCGCATCCGCGTGCTCGGCACGACGATTGCACGAGCACGCCGAGAGAGCAGGTCCTCGAGCAGACGGATGATCCTGCCGACGATCGGCCGTTGACCGGTCACTGTCGTCGTCGCTTCAGAGGTGTGAATATGAAAGACGACCCGTCGGCCGATCGTGGCCAGCAGGAGCCCGACCCCGGCGGAGCTCCAGTCGTGCACGGCGATGACGGAGCCCCGTCTCCCCGCACTGGATCTCGCCAGGCGCATTGTCGCGCGAAACGTGAAGGCGACGAGATCCGCCGCCCTGGCAGTGCCGTGCCGATCTTCCACCCGTCGGCCGTAGAGTCGCGCGCGGGTTCCGTCGGGTAGGCGTTGGCGGTCGGAAGACCCGAACCCCACCGCCACCACCGCAGCTCCCGAGCGGCGGAGCGGCGGGAGGATGCGTTCGACGTATCGCCCGAGTCCGCCCAACACGGCAGGTGGCAGCTCGGTGCACACCCACGCGACCCGCATCAGCTCGGTCATATCAGGGAACGACGGGCGAACTCGAGATCTTCTGGAGTGTTCACGCCGCGGGCTTCGACCTGGTCGACAGCCTCGACCGTTGTGACGGCCCAGCCCAGATCCCTCGAGAGGTACGCGAGGAACGGGAGGAAGTTCACCTCGCCGGTGAGCTGCCCGAGCTCGTCGTCTCGTATGCGGTCGAGATAGGTCTGCCACGCTTCTTTCAACCCCTCGGCGGTGAGCAGGAACGCACCCACATCAGAGATGCCGCCCGGGCGGCAACTGTCGCCTTCCCTCGACTGCTTCACGGCGACGAGCGAGGAGTCGTGGAACACATACTCGACGTAGGGAGCGGCGGGACGGACGACCGGCATCGTGAGCCGTGGCCCGGTACCGTCGCGATGCGCCTCGACAGTCCTCACCAGTGTCGTCGCACGCAGATTCACCTGGTCGCCCCAGACGACCAGGATGTCGTCGTCGGCGGACCAGGATTCGGCGTCGCGGAAGACGGCGTCGCCCATGCCGATCGGGATCGGCTGCACTCCCGTGGAGACGAGCCCGGAGGCGATCTCGCTCATGGCGAGGTCCCGGAAGAGAGTCTCGCCGTCGGGGGAGAGGACGACATGCACATGATCCGCCACAGTCGACAGCGATTCATGGAGCAGATGCCAGACACGGTGTCCGCGTGCGACGGGGACGAGGATCTTCGGCAGGTCGGCCCCCAGACGGGTGCCTCGTCCAGCGGCGGGGACCACGGCGCGCACCCTCATGCGTCGGCCGTCATCCGGATCGACGCTTCGAGAAGGGCAGCGAGGTCTGCGATCGACGGCAGGCCGGGGACGTGTGCGGGTCGGTGACCGCCGACGCCGATGACCGCCAGGCCCGCGCTCAACGCCGAGACGATCCCATTGGCCGAGTCCTCCACCGCGACTGCCTCCTCGGGGCGGCAGCCGCTTCGCTCGCATGCGACGACGTACGGATCGCCCGCCGGCTTGGATCGTTCCGCATCCTCGGCCGTCACGAGACCTGCGATGAACGGAATGAGGCCCGTCGCCGACAGTGCCGCTGCGGCGGAGGACCGGCTGCCGCTGGTGACGATCATCGCGGGGCGCCCTTCGTCATGGAGAGTGGAGAGGAGGCGCCGTGCCCCGGGCAGAGCGACGACCTCGCCATCGTCGACAGCCTGTCGGTACAGCGCCTGCTTCGTGCGCAGAATCGTGTCGACCAGGGTCGTGTCCTCGATGCCGAGCGCTCGCAGAGCGGTGCGCGTGGACATTCCGCGCACGCTCGCATAGTCGAAGAGCCGGATCGTCGTCGGCGCCATGCGAGAGAGTACGGCCTCGAAGGCCTTGCGGTGCGCCTCGGTGGAATCGATCAGGGTGTCGTCGAGGTCGATCATCCACCGGGGACGTGCGATCGCCGCGGCCAGCGCTGTACTCATGCGATGCTCTCGCTTACGGCCGGGGTCAGGAGGCCGATCAGCAGGTCGGCCGCACGAGCGCCGTCGTGCACGCCGAGCCGGGAAGGATGCTGGAGATCGGCGTCGATCCAGGTCGCTCCTCGCCAAGGCCCGTCGTGGCCGAGCGGTCGCCCGGGAAGCGGCGGGTGGGGGCGGCCGTGCTCTTCCGAGGGGCGATGCGCGAGGACATGCGTGACGAGGGAACGGTTCGTGTTCTTCGGGTCGCCGAGATACTCGAGGGTGCGTGAGGCGAGCATGGTCGCGTCGTATCCGCGGATATCGTGATCTGCGGACAGGTTCGTGACGAGGACCTTTCTCGCACCCCTGTTGGCGAAGATCGCTTCCCCGACTCCCGGCGTGAGGTACGACGGCAGGAGGGAGGAATGAGGGGTGCCGGGGCCGTAGACGATGAGGTCCGCGTTCGCGATCGCTTCGCGGGCTTCGTCGCCGAGGCGGAGCTGTGCCTGTCGAGCGGTAAGTCGATCCGCCTTCGCATCGGCGGTCAACGAGGTCAGCGAGTCCAACTCTTCGGGGCTCATCGGCGAATCGATGAGGAAGATCCGACGGATGGGCGAGGGGGACTGCGGTTCGACGATGTCCGCCTCGTCGTGGAGGATCTCGCCCGACTCCTTCAATGCGACGAGGTACGCGTTCTCGCCGTTCGTGACGTTCGCGAGCGTGAGGGGAGAGCCGAAGGCGCGGGTCGTCCTCGTGATCGCCGCGTTGAAGTCGCGGCCCCTGCGCAGGTACGCTCCCGCGAAGACGAGATTGCCGAGTGAGCAGTCGTCGAGAGCGAAGACGACGTCGGGGCGGCGGAGATGGGCGATGATCGCGTCGAGTTCGGGGAGGACCCGTTTCGCGACATCGCGGTCGAGATGGGTGGACCATTCGACAGAAGCGATGGGATAGGCGACGAGATCGCGGATGGCGGACAGGTCTGCCACGGTGCTCCCCTCCGCGAGACGATGCTCGAGGAGATGGAGCGCGGCGGCGTCCGCGGGGGACCCGCCCTGGAGGTGATGGACGAGTCCCTTGCGGAAATCGGAGGGGCCGAGCATCCCCGGAAGCAGTCTGCGGATCCGGCCCGTCGACAGCCCGTTGTCATAGCCGTTGACGATGAGGGTGAGCGACTCAGGACAGAGGCCGAGGAGGGCTTCGGCGATGGTGGCGCTCCCTCGGCCCCCGCAGAACAGAGCGATCCGCGGCGATTCGACCCCGATCATCGAGCGACCCTCTCGTCTTCTTGCCGCAGAGAGGTGCTTCTGAGCACGCCGAGCTTGAGGAGAAGCCGGCGATACCCGAGATATCCGACGAAGAGCGCACGGTCGCGGGCGCCCTTCCACACGCGCCAGCCGCGAGTGCCGGAGGGTCGTGGCCGGTGCTCGATGGGGATCTCGTGCCACACGGCTCCGATCTCACCCAGGCGCGCGGTGAGTTCTGTGGAGCAGTTCATGCCCCTCGATTCCAGACGAAGTGATCGGAGGAGGGGTCCGCGCGCGACCTTGAAGATTGAGTTGTAGTCGTGATAATGCGTCCTGTGCAGGAAGTTGGCGACGGCACCGCTCGACCACGAACCCAGACGCAGGAAGAGGGTGTCCGCTTTCTTCGTCCGCCAACCGCTGAGCGCGTCCGCCGAGCCTCGGTGCATGAGGGGAAAGAAGCGATCGAGGTTCGCTATCGGGAACTGGCCGTCGGAGTCGATGATGGCCACCCAGTCCAGTCGGCTGGCCGCGATCGCGGTGGCGATCGCGACACCGGCACCGCGGTTGTGATCGTGGGTCACGACGGTGAGCTGGGGGTACCGCGATGCCCAGACGGAGAGCACAGCGGGTGTGGCGTCCGAGCTTCCGTCATCGCACACGACGATCTCCCAATCATCGATCTCCTTGTGCTCCGAGAGGTAGGTGGCCCACTCTTCGAGGGTCGCGGCGAGGGCGGCTTCCTCGTTATAGGCCGGTGAGACGACGGACAACGAGAGCGCCCTGTTCATGACCGCGAGCCGTCTTCGGTGCCGGTGATGCTGGCAAGCCATCGGTCGAGCGGCAGAAGGTTCACGCCGATCAGCAGCGGCACGTGCGCGAGCGCGAAGACGATGGTCCACCCGAACGGGATCGGCCCGCCGGTTATCGCATTGATATGCGGGGCGTCGATGACGGTGGGGAGGTCGACCGGATTGACCACCCACCACATGATGTCGAGGAACCCGGAGAAGAGCAGGATCGCGCCGGAGAGCGAGATCTTCACGACTCGCCCCGATGTGCCTCCGCCGAAACGGTACGCCGCGGCCGTCGTCAGGAGAATGAGCGGGAAGAGGAGGTTGTAGAGGAAGAGGTAGAACGTGTCTCCCTCGACCCGTGCCGTATCGGTGAAATAGAGGCCGCTGATCCGTGGCACGAGGTAGCCCGTGATCACCGCGAACGGGAGGAGGAGCAGAAGATACGCAGTTCGGGAACGCACCGGGAAGAGTGCGATCGCGAGTGTGAGCGCGACGTAGGCGAAGAGCTTGACGACGAACGAGAGGAGCGTGTTGTCCTCTCTGCCGCTCGGTGCCAGGAGCGAAGTCGCGATGAAGACAGCGCATCCGATGACGGCGCAGATCCACCAGAGGTGGGCCGCCCATCGGCGGCGGGGCGACGAGGGCGATCCCTCGTAAACGGATACGTGCTGATCTTGCTCGCGATGACGGCGTCGTTGCTCCATGCGGGTCCCCTACGGTCTCATTGCTGCTCCGAATATGCTTCGACGCCCCCAGCGTCCCAGCAGCATACATGCGGAGGGCTCGTGCGCGACCGATCTCTCCACAGCCCGAGATCGCCGGCGACGATCAGCGGGGAGCGGCGGTGGAACCGCGCACGACGAGAGCGGATGCCGCGGCCACCTGTTCGAGCGGAGCCTCCGGGTCGTCCATCCGCTGCCGCAGCAACCGCACGGCGTCGTGTCCTTGCTCGCGCGGAGACTGGTGGATCGTCGTGAGGGCGAACAGTTCAGCGTGCTCGTGGTCGTCGATGCCGACGACACTGAGTTCGGTCGGGACGGCGATTCCGAGGCGACGAGCCGCGATCACCGCTCCGATGGCCGCCTCGTCGCATACGCCGACGATCGCGGTGGGGCGATGGCGTCGGTCGCCGAGCAGGCTCACCGCCGCGGCGTAGCCGTCCGACAGCGTCGGGGCGGCGCCGGCGACTCTGGCCTGATCGGCGAGCCCCGCGGTGCCGAGCGCCGCGAGGTACCCGTCGATCCGACGTTCGTCTCCGAAGCTCAGGGCCGCGGCGTCGGTCGTGCCGCCGACGAAGGCGATCGACGTGTGACCGAGCTCGATCAGGTGCTCGGTCGCGATGCGCGCAGCGGCGGCGTCGTCGATCGACACCGCGCTCGATCCTTCGCTGTAGGGGCCGACGCTGACGAGGGGGCGCCCGGTGTCGCGGAGTCGTTCCAGTTCGTGGGCGCTGGGCTGGATGCCGACGGCGATGATGCCGTCGAACCGGCGGCGCGACAACACGTTCTCGAACAGATGCTCTCGCGTGTGCGATCCTTCGGGCACCCCGTACAGCGAGAGGTCGTAGTCGAGCGCGAAGAGCGATTCCTGGATGCCCGAGAGCAGCTCGGAGAAGAACCAGCGGTCGACGGGCGGCATGACCACGCCGACGGTCTGCGTGCGGCCCGTGGCGAGGCTCGTGGCGGAGGAGTGCGCGACGTACGAGAGTTCCTGGGCGGCGGCCACGACACGGCTCCTGGTGTCGTTCGACACGTATCCGCGACCGCTCAGGGCCCGGCTCGCCGTGGCTTTCGAGACGCCGGCGCGTGCTGCGACGTCGGCGATCTTGCTCATCGGTCCTCCTCGACCAATCCATGCAGCGCGCGGGGGATGCGCCGATGTCAGCGTAGTAGCAACCGGGGTCGAAAAGGAACCGGTTCCACACGTTCGAGATGAGAGCGCTCCCATTCCGCATCCCGATATGCCAGGAAAGGATGCGATGTTGTGACATTCCCCAGTTGTGCCGGGGCGGGGAAGCCAAGTAGGTTTACCTGGAATCGGTTCCCCAATGGTTGCGGCGATTGCTCCCCTGGGCGAACGGATGATCTACCTCAGAGGAGAAAAACACATGGCTTTGTCACAGCGATACCGCCTTCTCGCCCCCATCGCACTCGTCGGAGTCGCGGCTCTCGCGCTCTCGGGTTGCGCTGAAGGGGGAAGCGGCGACGGCGGCGGAGACGCCAAGGAGACCGTCCGCATCTCGGGCGGCATCACCGGCCCCCAGGCCGATGACCTCAACAACGCCTTCGATTCCTTCACCGAAGAAACCGGGATCAAGGTCGAGTACACCGGCGACAAGGGCTTCGAGGGCAACATCGTGACCAAGGTCACCGGTGGCGACGCTCCCGACATCGCCGTCGTCCCCCAGCCGGGTCTGCTCAAGACCCTCGTCGACACCGGCAAGGTCATTGCCGCCCCGGAGGGCGTCGAGAAGGCGGTCGACGAGAACTGGTCGGAAGACTGGAAGAAGTACGGCACATTCGACGACACGTTCTACGCGGCGCCGATGCTCGCCAATCTCAAGGGCTACGTCTGGTACTCGCCGAAGCAGTTCGCCGAGTGGGGTGTCGAGGTGCCGAAGACGTGGGACGAGATGCTCGCCCTCACCGACACCATCGTCGAGAAGACCGGCACGCCCGCCTGGTGCGCTGGGTTCTCGTCCGAGGCCGCGTCCGGCTGGCCGGGCACCGACTGGATCGAAGACCTCGTGCTCCGTCAGTCCGGCCCGGAGGTCTACGACAAGTGGGTCGCCGGTGACGTCAAGTTCACCGACCCGGAGATCAAGGACGCTTTCGACGCCGTCGGCGAGGTCCTGCTCAACCCGGAGTACGTCAACGCCGGCTACGGCGACGTCAAGAGCATCAACTCCACGGCGTTCGGCGATGTCGCTGCGGCTGTCGCCGACGGCAGCTGCGCGTTGACGCATCAGGCCTCGTTCCTCGAGGTCAACTTCCGCGATGTCCAGACGGCCGAGGGCAATGAGCCTGTCGTGGCACCTGACGGCGACGTGTACGCGTTCATCCTTCCGGGCATCGAAGAGGGCGAGCTCCAGGTCGAGGGCGGTGGCGAGTTCGTTGCTGCCTTCAACGACGACGAGTCCACCGTGAAGGTTCTCGAGTACATGGCATCGGCCGAGTTCGCAGACGCCAGTGTCGAGGCGGGCGGCGTGATCTCTGCCAACAAGAACGCTGACGCCAACCTCGCCTCGAGCGAGTTCCTCAAGGAAGCCATGCTGATCATGCAGGACGACTCGACGGTCTTCCGCTTCGACGCCTCTGACCTGATGCCTTCGACGGTCGGAAACGGTTCGTTCTGGAAGGGCATGGTCGACTGGATCGACGGCAAGGACACCGACACGGTGCTCTCCGACATCCAGGCCGGTTACGAGAACTGATCTCGTTGACCGCGCAGAGTTGACCTGAACGGGGTCGGGCCTCAGCCCGACCCCGTTCCTCCCATCCATACCGCTCGGGTACGTTGCCGTACTCAGAAGGGGAACCCATGTCGCAATTGACCGTCGACACGCCTGTCAAGGCCGACGCTCCCGTCACGACGCACGGTGTCGATGCGAAGGGGCGGGCGATCACTCGCATCGTCCTCGCCGTCGGTTTCGTCCTCCTCATCGCGATCGCGCTGCTTCTCGTCTTCACCACTTCCAACGAGGAATCCGCTCGCGTCACGATCGGCTTTTCGCTGAATAGCTTCTTCGTCTGGCTCGGCGGGATGAATCCCCTCGTGCAGATCCCCATCGTCATCCTGGCCTTCGGCCTGGTCGTCGGGATCATCCTGGTGCTCATCGAGTACGCACCCCGTTCCGGGCGCGGCTACTACATCATGCGTCTCGTCGCATGCCTCGCGATCCCGGTGCTGGCCTTCCTGCTACTGCGCCCCTACGCGAATGCCGTGCTCTACGTCGTCGCGATCGCGCTGCTCGTCGGTGCGCTGCTCTTCTTCGCCGACTACCGCTCGCGCCAGGGCGCCGGATACCTGTTCCAGCTCACGCTGTTCATGGCCCCGGCCGCGATCATGCTGATCCTCGGGCTCATCTACCCGGCGATCTCTACCATCTTCAAGTCGTTCTTCAACAAGAAGGGCGACGAGTTCGTCGGCATGGAGAACTATGTCTGGGTCTTCACCAACCCGGTCGGGACCTCGTCGGTCATCAACACGATCCTCTGGGCGCTGCTCGCTCCGACGATCTCGGTCGCGATCGGACTCGCGTACGCGGTCTTCATCGACCGGGCGCGCGGCGAGAAGTTCCTCAAAGTGCTGGTGTTCATGCCCGTGGCGATCTCGTTCGTCGGTGGCGGCATCATCTGGAAGTTCATGTACGACGCGCGCCAGGGCGACCAGATCGGTCTGCTCAACGCGATCGTCACCGCTTTCGGCGGCGACCCCGTGCAGTGGCTGGCCGTGAAGCCGATCATCAACACGCTCATGCTCCTCGTCGTCTTCATCTGGATGCAGACCGGATTCGCGATGGTGATCCTCTCCGCTGCGATCAAGGCGGTCCCGATCGAGCAGATGGAGGCCGCCGAACTCGACGGAACCAACGCGTGGCAGCGGTTCCGCAACGTCACCGTTCCCGGCATCCGCGGATCCCTGATCGTGGTGCTCACGACCGTCACGATCGCCTCGCTGAAGGTGTACGACATCGTCGCCGTCATGACCGGTGGTCGCGACGAGACCAGCGTGCTCGGCTTCGAGATGGTCAACCAGCAGCAGCGCTTCCAGAGCTACGGACACTCCTCGGCACTCGCCGTGGTGCTGTTCCTGTTCGTGCTGCCGCTGATTATCTACAACGCCCGATCGATGGCCAAGCAGAGGGAGATCCGCTGATGAGCGCCACACAACTCGTCGTCACACCCGACAACCGCACCAAGCGGCAGGTCGAGCGGGACACCCGCCGCAACGAGGCGATCGCCCACAAGAAGCTGACGTCGAAGGGCGCGACGATCACCGCCGTGATCATCGCCATCTTCTGGACGATCCCGACCTTCGGTCTCTTCGTCACGTCGTTCCGTCCGGGTTCAGACACCCAGTCGTCCGGCTGGTGGACGGTCTTCTCCGACCCGAAGTTCACCCTCGACAACTACATCGAGGCGCTGAGCTCCGGTGGCACGTCGACGACCCTGGGCTCCGCGTTCATCAACTCGCTCGCGATCACGTTGCCGGCCACCGTCATCCCGATCGTGCTCGCGTCACTCGCCGCGTACGCGTTCGCCTGGATCGACTTCAAGGGCCGCAACATGCTCTTCGTGTTCGTCTTCGCGCTGCAGATCGTGCCGATCCAGATGGCCCTCGTGCCGCTGCTCAGCCTGTTCTCCGACGGCCTGACGATCAACGACGTGCCGATTTTCCCGGGCTTCGGCCTCAACGACGTGCAGTACAGCTTCGCCCGCGTTTGGATCGCGCACGCGATCTTCGCGCTGCCGCTGGCGACGTTCATGCTGCACAACTTCATCTCGGAGATCCCGGGTGAGGTCATCGAAGCGGCCCGCGTCGATGGCGCCGGCCACGGCCAGGTGTTCTTCCGGATCATCCTGCCGCTGGCGACGCCGGCGATCGCCTCCTTCGCGATCTTCCAGTTCCTCTGGGTCTGGAACGATCTGCTCGTGGCGACGATCTTCGCCTCGCCAGGGGCGCTGCCGATCACACAGGCGTTGAACTCGCTGTCGGGAACGTGGGGGAACAAGTGGTTCCTGCAGTCCGCGGGAACGTTCATCTCGATCATCGTGCCGTTGATCGTGTTCTTCGCCCTGCAGCGCTTCTTCGTGCGCGGCCTGCTGGCGGGTGCCACGAAGGGCTGATAGTCACTCGTTCCTGTTCCTGAGCGAGCGGAGCGAGACGAAGGACGACGGATGCCGCGGCGCAACACTTCTGCGCCGCGGCATCCGTCGTTCTACGCTGAGGTCATGAAGTATGCAGACTCGATCGTCGACCTGGTCGGCGACACGCCCCTCGTGAAGCTCCGGCACGTCACCGAGGGCGTGGCGTGCACGGTCCTGGTGAAGCTCGAGTACTTCAACCCCGGCGGGTCGTCGAAGGATCGCATCGCGTCGCGCATCATCGATGCGGCCGAGGCAGCGGGCGATCTGAAGCCGGGTGGCACGATCGTCGAACCCACCAGCGGCAACACCGGTGTGGGCTTGGCCCTGGTCGCGCAGCAGCGCGGCTACGCGTGCGTCTTCGTCGTGCCCGACAAGGTCGGCGATGACAAGATCGACGTGCTGCGCGCCTATGGGGCCGAGGTGGTGGTGACGCCGACGTCGGTGCCCGCCGACAGCCCGGAGTCGTACTACAGCGTCAGTGACCGACTGGCTCGCGAGATCCCCGGGGCGTTCAAACCGAACCAGTACGAGAACCCCAACGGCCCGCGTAGCCACTACGAGACGACCGGTCCCGAGATCTGGCGCGACACCGACGGGCAGGTCACGCACTTCGTGGCGGGCGTCGGCACGGGCGGCACGATCAGCGGCACGGGGCGGTATCTGCGCGAGGTCTCGGACGACCGCGTGCGCATCATCGGCATCGACCCCGAGGGCAGCGTCTACAGCGGGGGCACCGGTCGGCCGTACCTGGTGGAGGGTGTCGGGGAAGACATCTGGCCGGGCTCGTACGACCCGAAGGTGCCGCACGAGATCATCGCGGTCGGCGATGCGGAGTCGTTCGCGATGACCCGTCGGTTGGCGCGCGAAGAGGGCATCCTCGTCGGCGGGTCGAGCGGCATGGCCGTCGTGGGGGCGCTGCGCGCCGCGAAGGATCTTCCGGCGGATGCCGTGATGGTGGTGCTCCTGCCCGACGGCGGGCGCGGATACCTCGGCAAGATCTTCAACGACGGCTGGATGCGGTCCTACGGATTCAGCGAGGTCGAGGACGGAGAGACGGTGGCCGACGTGCTCGCCGCGCGCCCCTCGCGTCAGGGCGCGGGCATCCCCGACCTCGTGCACGCGCACCCCACCGACACGCTGCTCGAGGCGATCGGCATGATGACCGAGTTCGACGTGTCGCAGCTCGTGGTGCTGAGCGCCGAGCCGCCCGTCATGATGGGCGAGGTCGTCGGCACAGTCGACGAGAAGGGGTTGCTCGATCTGCTCTTCCGCGGCGAGGCGCAGCCGGCCGACGCGGTCGGAGCGCACGTGGGGGAGCGGCTGCCGCTCATCGGCATCCATGCCTCGGTCGCCCAGGCGCGCACCGCGCTCGCCGATGCCGATGCCCTGCTGGTGACCGAGGGCGGCAAACCGCACACGGTGCTCACCCGGCAGGATCTGCTGGCCTACCTGTCGAACTGACCCGGCCCTGCCGACCGGCCGCGCTGATCGACGCCGTGGGCGACTGACGCGCGACGTAACAGGATCGGCTGCCCCCTCGGGGCCGGACGTAGGCTGAGGGGCATGTCCGAGCACTCCTTTGCCACCCGAGCCATCCACGCCGGCCAAGAGCCCGACCCGCGGACCGGCGCCATCATCCCGCCGATCTACCAGGCCTCCACGCACGTGCAGGACGGCATCGGCGGATTCCGCGAGGGCTACGAGTACAACCGCGCCGGCAACCCGACGCGCTCCTCGCTGGAGACGCAGATCGCCGCGCTCGAGGGCGGCACCGCCGCGCTGTCGTTCGCCTCGGGCCTGGCCGCCGAAGACGCGCTGCTGCGCGGCATCCTGAAGCCCGGCGACCACGTGCTGCTCGGCAACGACGTCTACGGCGGCACGTACCGTCTGCTCACCCGCGTGTTCGCCTCGTGGGGCGTCGAGACCACGACCGTCGAGCTGGGCGACCCCGACGCGGTCCGCGCCGCGATCCGTCCGGAGACGAAGATCGTCTGGCTCGAGACGCCCAGCAACCCCTTGCTGAAGATCGTCGACATCGCGCAGATCGTCGAGCTCGCGCATGCGGGCGGCGCCATCGTGGTCGTCGACAACACCTTTGCGTCTCCGGCGCTGCAGCAGCCGCTCGCGCTCGGCGCCGATCTGGTCGTGCACTCGACCACCAAGTACCTCGGCGGGCACTCCGACGTGCTCGGCGGATCGGTCGTGTTCCGTGACGACCGCTTCTTCGAAGCCGTGAAGTTCCAGCAGTTCGCCGTGGGTGCCGTCTCCGCGCCGCTCGACGCCTGGTTGACGACCCGCGGCATCAAGACCCTCGCGGTACGGATGCGTCAGCACACCGAGAACGCACAGGCGATCGCCGAGTGGGCTGAGGCCCGCCCTGAGTTCGAGCGCGTGTACTACCCGGGACTCGCATCGCATCCGGGCCACGAGATCGCGGCACGCCAGATGAGCGGATTCGGCGGGATGCTGTCGTTCGGTCTCGCGGCAGGACCCGCCGCTGCGCGCGCCTTCGCCGAGTCGACGAGCATCTTCCAGCTCGCGGAATCGCTCGGCGGCGTCGAGTCGCTGATCGGCTACCCGCCCGAGATGACGCATGCGTCGGTGCGAGGCACCGAGCTGGCCGTGCCGGAGAACGTCGTCCGCCTCTCGGTCGGCATCGAGGACATCGGCGACCTCCTCGCCGACCTCGAACAGGGTCTCGGTCGCATCAGCGCCTGAAGCAGCCCCACCTGCGGTGGGAGATCGGAAACGCACGTCTGGGAAGTATCCGGACGTGCGTTTCCCCTGCGCGGGTGCGGGCGGCCTGTAGGATGGGAGGCTGAATCGAATCGATTCGACCTTCCTCCTCGCACCGAAAGGCCGTTGTGCCCGACGCCCCTCGCACCGATTCCCTCCCGACGCAGCACGCGCACACGCCGACCGATGGTGCTCTTCCCGAGCGCACGGCGACCGGCAGCATCCGTCTGCCCTCGACGGCCACCGGAGCGATCCGCACCCTCGGGGCCAACCCCGCCACCGCGCCCATCATGCTGCACCCGGGCGATTCGATCTCGAACCGCCGCCGGGTGCTCTACATCATCCTGCTCGGGGCGCTCACCGCTCTCGGCCCGTTCACGATCGACCTGTACCTGCCGGCGTTCCCCGTGCTGGAAGAGGACTTCCAGACCACGGCGGCCGCGATCCAGCTCACGCTGACGGGCACCATGATCGGCTTCGCCGTCGGTCAACTGCTGGTCGGACCGCTCAGCGACAAGATCGGCCGCCGCCTTCCGCTCATCATCGTGACCGCGCTGCACGTTCTCGCGAGCGTGGCCGCGGCCTTCGCCCCCAGCCTCGAGCTGCTCAGCGGTGCGCGCGTTCTGATGGGCATGGGAGCTGCGGCGGGTGGCGTGGTCGCCATGGCGATCGTGCGCGATCTGTTCGGCGGGCGCCGCCTCGTCGTGATGCTCTCGCGCCTGGCTCTCGTCTCGGGTGTCGCGCCCGTGATCGCGCCGCTCATCGGCTCGTGGCTGCTGACCTTCATGCCGTGGCAGGGCATCTTCATCGTGCTCGCGATCTACGGGGTCGTGATGCTGCTGTCGACGGTGATCTTCATCCCCGAGACGCTGCCCGCTGCCCGTCGTCAGGAGCGTGGCGGCGCCACGGTGCTGCAGCGCTACCGCTCGGTGCTCTCCGACCGCGTGTTCCTCGGCGTGCTCGTCATCGGCGGCATGACCTTCTCGGGCCTGTTCTCGTACCTGTCGGCGTCGCCGTTCCTGTTCCAGCAGACGCATGGGCTCGACCCGCAGCAGTACGGACTTCTCTTCGCCGTGAACTCGCTCGGCGTCGTCGTCGGCGTGCAGACCGCTTCGCGCCTGGCCACCCGCTTCGGCCCCCAGTGGGTGCTCGCGTACTCGACCGCGGTGCTTCTGCTCGCCGGGACCGCGATCGTCGTCACCGACCAGCTCGGCCTCGGGCTCTGGGGCACGGTCATCCCGCTCTTCGTGTTCATGACGGCGTGCGGCTTCACGTTCCCCAACGTGCAGGTGCTCGCGCTCGACCGCCACGGCAAGGCCGCCGGCACCGCCGCGTCGATCCTCGGAGCGACGAACTTCGGTGTCGCGGGCCTCATCTCGCCGATCGTCGGGTGGATCTCGAAGGACGCCGGCATCACCGCCACGACCATGGCCTCGGTCATGGTCGGATGCGCCGTGATCGGCATCCTCTCGCTCTGGCTGATCGTGCGCCCGCGCACCGTCGGCCTGCTCGCCCCCTGATTCTCGCCGTCCTTCGGGAGGGGATCTCGCCATCATTCGGGAGGGGATCGGCGTTCGGGAGGATGCATCTCTCGAAAGCGTCCTCCCGAATGCCGATCTCCTCCCGAACGACGAGTCCTGAACGACGAGTCTTGAACGACGAGTCTTGAACGACGAGTCTTGAACGACGAGTCCTGAACGACGAGTCCTGAACGACGAGTCCTGAACGATGAGAGGCGGCGACTTGGCGGGCCGGTTGCCCGGCTTCTCAGGCATGTTCCGTCAGACTGGGCCGATGAACAGACGCGTGCTGCTGTGGTCGGGTGTTGGATGCGTCGCCCTGACGTTCGCGTTGGGAGCCCTGCTCACGCTCGGCTTCGCGCACCCGTTCGCGCTGGATGCCTGGTGGAACGAAGCGGTCTCGGGGTTCCGCACCGAAGAATTGATCGCCTTCGCGCACGCGATGGACAGGGTCGGCGGGGGATGGGTCGCGGTCTATCTCGTGCCGGTGCTCGTGATCGTGGCGTTCGTCGTGGCGCGTCGCTGGCGGTCGGGCCTGTTCGCGGCGCTGTGCTTCCTGGCCAGCGCCGGGGCCGTGCAGCTGCTGAAGCACCTGTTCGGGCGCGCCCGCCCCGAGGACATGCTGGTGCTCAGCGACTACGGCTCGTTCCCCTCGGGGCACACCGCGAATGCCGCCACGCTCGCGTTCGTCTTCGCCGTGCTGTTCCCGAGCGTCTGGATCCGCATCGCCGGTGCGCTGTGGATCGTGCTGATGGCGCTCTCGCGCACCTTCCTTTCGGTGCACTGGGCCACCGACACCATCGGCGGGGCGCTGCTCGGCGCAGGGGTGGTGCTGCTGCTGGCGGCCTGGCTGCTGCCGTGGGTGCGGCGACCCGGCGCGGTCGAAGAGGCCGCCGATAGTCTGGACGACACCGCCACTCACTGAGGAGTCTTCGTGTCGAGCATCCGCCCTTACCGTCCGTCCGACCGTGCGTCGCTGTTCGAGGTGTGCGTGCGCACCGCCGACGCCGGAGAAGATGCCACCGGCGTCTTCTCGGACGACGAGCTCTGGGGCCTGCTGTTCGCGGTTCCGTACGTCGAGCGGCACCCCGACCTCGCCTGGGTCGTCGAGACCGACGACGAGCGGGTGATCGGCTACATCGTGGCGACCGATGACACGGATGCTTTCGAGGCATGGTTCCGCGATGAGTGGTGGCCGCAGTTCGCCGACCGTTTCCCTGCGGTGGAGGAGCCCGAGACCCGCCAGGAGAAGATGCTCGCCTACGCGTACGGGCGTCGCCCCGGCGCTCAGTCGAACACGGCGGAGTACCCCGCCCACCTGCACATCGATCTGCTCCCCGAGACGCAGGGCCAGGGACTGGGGCGCGAACTCATGCGCACCCTGTTCGACGAGCTCACGCGCCGCGGCGTGAAGGGCCTGCACCTGGGCATGGACCCCGCAAACACGGGAGCCGCCGCGTTCTACGAGCGCCTCGGCATGACCCCGCTGCCCAGCGCCCCGGGCGGGCAGAGCTACGGCGTGACCCTCGGGGGCTGAAAGGCTCAACCCGCACGAACAGAAAGGGCCCCGCACGAATGCGGGGCCCTTCTTCGTCATCTGGCGGTGACGGCGGGATTCGAACCCGCGGTTGCTTGCACAACACACGCTTTCCAAGCGTGCTCCTTCGGCCGCTCGGACACGTCACCAGGGAACCGCGGTTCGCGTGCCTCTGGGTTTGCTGTTGAGCAGTCATACTTCGAGCAGATACTTGCGAGACCAAGGAATTGTCCGCTATGAGTTAGCTGTGCGGCAAAAAGTCCGCGACTCCTTCGAGAGGAACCGCGGTTATGCGCCGACTCCCTGCTGCCGGTTTGGCTTGTCTTCTTGTTGGCGTGCTTGCACTAATCACTCCCGAGACCCCTGCGTTGGGTGACGTTCTTGTCAAGTCCGGGAACGCGGTGCCAGCGGTACAGACGGATACCCGAGACATTCCGGGCGTTGGTGAGCTGACAGCCGAAGACATCGCGAGATTGGGCGGTGAGCAGCAGTCGCCGGCAGAGGCGGCGCCGGAGATGCCTTCGGGTGATTTCTCCGAGCTTCTCGCCGACGCGGAGCGTTTCACAGCCCCAAGCAGGAACTCCCGGCTAGCTTTCTGGACTCCCGCAAAGGAATCCGATGATCTGAGCCTTGCTGAACGCGCCGAGGACCTCCCCGTTGTTGAGCGTGACGCGTTTACGACGACGTATGAGACTGAGTCCGGGTCGTTCATCAGCAAGCAGTCCGCGGAGCAATTGAATGTGCTCGACCGCGAGGGCGAGTGGCAGGAGATCTCTACGGACCTCGCCAAAGGTGCCTCAGGCTGGTCGGTAGATGCGCACCCCTTGTCACCTTCTTTCGCACCGAAGGCGGATGCGGCACAAGGTCTCACTGTCACGTCAGGTGATCACGAGGTCACCTTCGCGCTCGAACGCGCGGCGTCGGTAGGTGCAAAAGCACTTTCCTCGGATGACGCGGCGGATGGTGTTCAGGACGTTCTCCGATATGAGAACGTGACCCCCGGGGTTGATCTTGAGTTCGAGGTCGAGACGAGCGGGGTGAAAGAGACACTCGTCGTCTCGGCGGAACCGCGCGCGGCAGCCTCGTGGAGCTGGAAGATCGATGTCGGCGAACTGACGCCTGTGCTGAGCGAAGACGGAATGCTCGAGCTGAAAGATACAGCCGGGGCCGTGGCGATGCATGTCCCGGGGCCGGTAGCCTGGGATTCGTCTGGCGTCGAGGGCGAACGCTCCGATGCACTGATGAACCCGAAGGTGCGGATCGAACACCTCGAAGGAACTGAGTGGCGATACACCATCTCCGTCAGTGGTGCATGGTTGAAAGACCCTGAGCGCGTGTACCCGGTGTATGTAGATCCGACGATTAACGTCGGTCCTTGGTACACAAAGTCCTTTAAGTCCGATGGTTCCGTTTTTGCAGGACAGGCGCACATCGGAAACACGCGTCAGAACAACACGAACTCAATCTGGCGAACCTTCACGTCGTTCAACATCGCTCCGACAGCGTGGCACTTCATCGGCGCCTCGGAAGTGGGAATCGGCTTCACCGGCGAAGGAACACCGACAGCTCAGCCCGGCGGAGTCTGGTCCGGCACTGATCAGTGCTTCAACTGCATCAGCCAACAACTGTCACCATTCACTGTCGGGGCGACTGACACATGGGCATCCAGCGAGGCCATCTCGCGTAGCACAGTCGAGCACCTCGGGTACGGCCATACCCAGCAGAGCCTGTTCATCACGGGCAACGAGACAGCCGTCTACAGCCACAAGCGAGTCAATACAGCTCTGTTCGTCGAGTACTGGTTCTTTCCCTCGGTGAGTCAAGTGGCCCCGGCCAACGGGGTCACAGCCCAGACCTTGACTCCGACCTTGTCAGTGACGGGTGCCACATACTCCCCGCATGCGCCGGGGCTGGGGTACTCGTTCACCGTGTCACCGAATGCAGACATGAGCGCACCCGTCTGGTCGTCGGGGTGGACGACCGCGACGCAAGCCACCGTTCCTGAAAACAAGCTCCTGCCAGGCGTGACGTACTACTGGCAAGGCAAGATCCGTGATGGGCATTCAGGTTGGGCCGGCCAATCCACGGAGGTCGCGACCGGGGTGCGGTCGTTGACGACCCAAGTGCCACCACCCACTCCGCCGGAAGCGACCGCGACACCCGGCAATGCGTCTGGAGCGCCCGAGACGATCGTGACACTGACACCGACGCTGCAGGTGGATGCCGTGACCGATCCGGACAACATCCCAGCGGGCGCCGAGGTGAAGTACGAGTTCAAGATCGCAACTGGCTCGGACGCCAAATCCGGGGCGGTGTTCACTTCCGGGCTGCTCTCCGCGGACCCCGACGGCAAAGTCAGATGGACCGTCCCCGAGGGAACACTGCGCGACGGCAACATTTACTCCTGGATCGTGCAACCCACCGACGGGGTCGGGAAAAACACCACGCCCGCCTGGGTCAAGCGCATCAAGGTTGACATGCGCCTCGGCTCGTCCGGCCCGTCACCGTTCGACTCGACTGGCCCCGTCGCTGTCAACCTCGCGAACGGCAATGCGAACCTGTCGTTTTCTTCGCCATTGATCAATACGCTCGGCGGGCCTATGGGGATGTCGTTCAGCTACAACTCCCTCGCGGCCGGAGTGTCCACGAAGGGACTGGTCGGCTCTTACTACGATGCACGTGACGGGCTTGGCAACCCACCTACGTCCGCGGCGGGATACTCCTCCACTGGGAAGACTCCGGTGATGGTCCGCACCGACTCGGCCGCATCGTTTGACTGGGGGTTTGAAGCCCCGGGGCCCGCGTTGGCGAACGATCACTATCTCGCGCAGTGGGCCGGGTTCATCCGCGTTCCGCACGCATCCTCCCAGTGGCGTTTCGGTGTGCGCAGCGATGATGGTATCCGTCTTTGGGTCGACAACACTCGGATCGTCGACAGGTGGGCTGGAGGCTCTGGCAACGTCGAATGGTCTGCAAATCAGAACGTCTCGACTGCCGAGGTACAACTCCTGCTGGAGTACTACGAAGCAACGGGGGCTGCGTACGTCGAACTCTGGGCAGACGACCTCGCGGACTCGGCGGGGCCCGTGATCGTCCCTCCGTCCTGGTTTACAACCAAACGCACCACCATCGCCGAGGGCTGGACTTCGTCGACCCCGATCGCGGGCGATGCGACGGCGTGGGCGAAAGCCGCGATCGAACCTCAGGCAGTGATTCTCACGGACACGACTGGCGGCTCACACACCTATTCGCGAACGTCCAACGGTGGTTACACGCCGCCCGCGGGTGAGTATGGCGTGGTCTCCCTCGACATCACCGGGCGAGTGGTCTTCACAGACGAAAGCGGCACTGTATATCAGTTCGCCGCGAATGGGTCAGTCGAGTCTGCCACCTCCGCCGCTGACGGAAGAAAGCCTGCTGCCCCGGTGACAATCTATAACTCGGACGGCACAGTCAAAGAAATCGTCGATCCTCTGTCGAGAGATGGCGCAACCTATCTTCGCAAGATCTCATTCGTCTACCAGAATGCGACGCAGTCGCTTTGTCCGACGTTGCCTCCTGCAAATGCCCAGGCGCCGGTTGGCGTCCTTTGCAAGATCGTCTACCCTGCCCTCTCGGCAACGAACGCACCGGTGACGAACTTGTATTACTCGGGTGCGCAATTGTGGATGATTGAAGACCCTGGTGCGGAACGCACGCTCTTCCGCTACAACGCTGACGGCCTTCTCGAATCGATTCAGGACTCCGCAGCAAGTGACTACCTCCTCTCCGCCGCTGACCCGCCGTCGGCATCCCAGGTGGACACGCGGATAGCCTACGGTGACGGTCGCGTGAGTTCTGTAACCTTGCCCTCCACACGGGACGCAGTGCCACGGGCGAAGAAGAACTTTGAGTACGACATCCCGGGGCGAGAGAGTTGGGTTGCGCTAGACGGGGTCGCGGGTTCTGCGACCTCTGTCGCATACGACTCCGCGTGGCGTCAGGTCTCCGCGACGAGCCCGATGGGCGCCACCGTGACCCAACAGTGGCATCCCTCGAAGGATCTCGTCCTATCTGCGGTTAATTCGCTTGGGCAAAAGACAACGACAATCTATGATCCCGCGACTGACCGGGCGACCGACTCGTACGGCCCTGCGCCAGACTCTTGCTTCCAGGCGGATGGCAGACCGATAGTCAACCCCGAGCTTGCTGGCGAGTGTGGCATACTTCCCGCCCACACATCCACATCGTATGACGACGAATTCCACGGACTACAGGCGACGTATTATTCAAACCCGCACCTGGCAGGAAAGCCAGCGCTCATTGACTTGGGGGTCGGAGGGGTGAGCGGAACCGTAGATCGCGACTGGGCGGGCGCTGCTCCGGGCGCGGGAATTCCAGCCGACAACTGGTCGTTGCGTCTAACTGGTCTGGTCACTTTTCCAGAAACTGGACAGTACACTTTCGGTACCTTTAGTGACGACGGCGCGCGAATCTGGGTGGGGGATACCCTCATTGTCGACAAATGGGAAGGAGGCGGTGCAGAGCGTTACGGCGCCCCTATCACTGTCGAGGCCGGGGATAGTCGCCGCATTAGGATCGAGTACCGTGACGACACGTGGGGTGCATCGCTGCAACTCAAATGGCGGACACCGTCGTCGGCGACAGTCGGAGCGATGGTCCCTGGTGCGGTGCTGCGTCCCGACTACGGCCTCGTCACACGGACGACGAGCGATGACTCGACGGGTGCGTCTGGAGCGGTTGCGCCATCGATGACTACCTCCGTCTCATATCAGCACCCATGGCTGGGTCAGGCAACCGCGTCAACCGTTGATCCGGAAGGATTTGCTCTTAGGACTACTTCGACCTTTGAACAGCCTGGTGCGACCGGGTGGCTCCGTCGTCTCACTCGTACCCTCCCAGCGGGAGGTGCCCCAGGAGCCCCGGATACAGCCAAGACGACGGTGGCTTATTTCGGCGATCTTGAGGTGGCGCCGGCTGTGTGCGGGATCCCATCGGGGACGGGTCAGTTCGGCCTGCCGAGGTCCACCACCGGCCCCGCTCCGGCAGCGAACAACGCGATCACGTCGGAATACGCCTACGATTCCTGGGGTCGCACGATCGGCACACGAACAAGTGGAGACACTGCCTGGTCTTGCGTGAGTTATGACAGCCGCGGCTCGGTGGCGTCGACGACTTCCGCGGGCGGAGCCGGGACTGCAGCGATTTCGACGACGACGGAGCGTACAACTCGTGCGGCTGAGAGCGGAGGGTATGAGGTCACGACCTCAGGTGTGGCAGTGTCGGGGTCACCAAATGGGTCGAAAGTAACCAACACCACCGACCTTCTCGGGCGAACGGTGAGCTATGTCGACGTCTTCGACACGGTGACTACACCGACGTATGATCCCGCCACAGGTCGAGTTGTCCAGATCTTGACCACCCCTGCTGGCGGTAGCTCGTCGGTGACCGCGTATACGTACGACCTCGACGGTAAAGTGCTGACCGTTACTGTGGACGATCAGGAGCTCGCCTCGGTGACGTACGACCCTCTGCAACGTTTGCAACAGATCGTGTATGCGGACGGGTCCGAGCTAACCGGCGTTGGTCGCGACCAAGCGCAGAGGTTGTTGTCGCAGACGTGGTCGGTCGCGGGTCAAGTTGTGACCGACAACGTGGTGCGGTCGCAAACGGGACGAGTAGTGCAGCAATTCAGTTCGACGGCTGGTACTTCGCATTCCTCGACGTATGCCTATGACACGGCCGGGAGGTTGGTGTCGGCGACGATTCCAGGCCATCAGCTGTCCTATGATTTTGACGCCTCCAACCAATGCGGAGTGAATACGGCAGCGGGAAATTCGGGCAATAGGACCGGTCTCACCGACGTGTGGACGGCGCCGGGGGAGATGCCAGTATCGACGGAAACGTCTTACTGCTACGACTGGGCTGATCGCCTCACATCGTCAACGGTTACGGGGCCTCCCTCGGGTGCGACAAGCATCGCTGATGGTATACCCGCCGCGAATCTTACTTATAATGCGCGGGGCAGCATCACACGGCTAGACGACATGACCTTCCAATACGATGCGGCGAACCAGCATATTGGTACGACGTACGCTGATGGGAGCACCCTGCAGATTGAGCGAGATGCTACGGGGAGGATAGTAACGCGTACGACCGACCCGGCAGGCTCAGTCGTTGCCTCCGTAGTGAAGTACCTCTATTCTTCGGACGGAGACGTGCAATGGGGACAAAAAGACAGCGCAGGTCTGACGCGTAGCCTCGAGCTTCCTGGTGGAGTGTCCAGGACGGACCAGGCCGGATCCGTAACGTGGTCTTTCCCGGGGTTGGGGGGTCACGCGCTGATTTCTCGGAGTGGTTCCACAACCGGCAGTTTGTTGCTCTGGGAACCGTTTGGTCAGGCAGTCGATCCGGTCACCTTTGCTATCGGCGTTACGAGCGCGGAGGACGCCACGCAGGTTGCGGGCAACACGTTATGGCATCAAGGAGCGCTCAAACAGGCGGAGTCGGTTGGCTCGACGCTTCTGGTCGAGATGGGCGCAAGGTTGTACGTACCTGCGCTAGGTCGATTTGTTCAGGTCGATCCGGTGGAGGGCGGCGGCGCAAATGACTATTCCTGGCCAAGCGATCCAATCAATGGGCATGATCTAACCGGCAAAGAATGGTGGCAGGACGCCGCTAAATGGATCACAGATAGTCCAGTCGGCAACGCGGTCACATTTGCATGTGGTTTCGTGCCGGGAGCAATCGGTGCCGCTTGCGGCGTGATTGAGACAGCTGCTTACCTCGTGCAAGGGCGCGTAGGCGAGGCAACCGTGTCTGCTGCCGCCGCAGCAGCCAGCTTTATCGGAGGCGGTGCTGCCGTTCGTACTCTGAATGTGGCTGCGGCCGGTTCCATAGCTAATCGGACGGCGCACGTGGGTGTTGCAGCGGCGAGACCGCACAGAGCGACGATTCGGGCAGTTACCCAGCAGGTTCGTTCAAATAACCTGTGGTTGGGCACGGCGCTCGGAAACGTCACGGCAGGCGCCGCGAGCTACGTCCTCAAGCCTCTCGCTGCCCCGTGGCGCGTGAATTGGGGCAGGACTTTCAAAGCAGTTGGTAGATCATGGAAAAAGTGAAGGGTTCTGCGACAGGGGCTCGCACGGGCAGCATTCTCTGGGGTGCTGCGGCGAGTAGCTTGTTCCTCGCTCTCAGCTGGGGATCGGTCTTCTGGTGGATCGGACTACCTGTTTACGGGGTTGCGGTGGCAGCCTGCGTCCGTTCGGTGTTCCTTGGCGTGTGGGTCGGACCGGGTGAGGTGGTCGTATCTTCGTGGTTTCGCACGTACCGCTTTGTCGAGGGCGACGTCTCGGCCGTCGAAAAGGAGCTCTACTACGGTGTGGGCGGAGTGGGCGTCGGCTGGCTGCCCTTCTTCGGTACCGTGCGCATGATCGAGGTTGAGCTCACCACGGGCAAACACCTCGCTCTGCCCTCCACGATCGGCCGTCGCAACAGTGTCTTGCGGCTTGCGCGACGAATGCGCACGGCTCTTGGCTTGAAAGCTCGTTGATTTTGCGGGTAGCGCAAAGGCTTGAGCTGCAATCGTGCTCATCGTGGTCTCGTCTGGTGGTCTCAGAGAACTCCCGAGAAACCCGACGACGAGGAGCTTGGGGGCGATCTTTGGGGCTGTAGGCCGGCTGCCATCCCCTCAACGAACAGAAGGGCCCCGCACGAATGCGGGGCCCTTCTTCGTCATCTGGCGGTGACGGCGGGATTCGAACCCGCGGTTGCTTGCACAACACACGCTTTCCAAGCGTGCTCCTTCGGCCGCTCGGACACGTCACCAGGGAACAACCTGTCCATCCTATCCGATGCGGGTCGTGCTCCGTGACGCGACGATCCTGGCCGGACCGCCGCGCGGCGCGGGTGCTCCTGTGGACGACGTAAAATTCCTAGGTGGCAACCCCGAAGATCGTCCTGTTCTACGCCTTCACCCCGCTCGCCGATCCCGAGGCGATCCGTGTGTGGCAGCGCGATATCGGCGACGCCCTCGGATTGCGTGGCCGGCTCATCATCTCGGCCGATGGCGTCAACGGCACGCTGGGCGGCGACCTGCCCGCGCTGAAGAAGTGGGCGCGATCGTTCCGCTCCTACGCGCCGTTCAAGGACGCCGACATCAAGTGGAGCGAGGGCACCGGTCTCGACGGCGACGGGCTCAGCCTCGATTTCCCGAAGCTCAGCGTCAAGGTGCGCGACGAGATCGTGTCGTTCGGAGCGCCCGGTGAGCTGCAGGTCGACGAGAGCGGCGTCGTCGGCGGGGGCACCCGACTGAGCCCCGAAGAGCTGCACGCGCTCGTCGACGAGCGCGGAGACGACGTCGTGTTCTTCGACGGGCGCAACGCCCTCGAAGCGCAGATCGGCCGATTCCGCGGTGCGGTCGTACCCGACACCGAGACCACGCGCGACTTCGTGCGCCTGCTCGACTCCGGCGCCTACGACGACCTCAAGGGCAAGCCGGTCGTGACGTACTGCACCGGCGGCATCCGCTGCGAGGTGCTGTCGAGCCTCATGACCTCGCGCGGGTTCGGCGAGGTGTATCAGCTCGAGGGCGGGATCGTCCGCTACGGCGAGAAGTACGGCGACGACGGTCTGTGGGACGGATCGCTCTACGTCTTCGACAAGCGGGGCTCCGTCGACTTCTCCGACCACACGGCGGTCATCGGCGAGTGCGTCGGATGCGGTGCGCCCACCAAGCGCACGGCCAACTGCCCCGATCTCTCGTGCCGCACCCAGTTCGTGGTGTGCGAGAACTGCGACGCGGTGGCCTGCGTCGAGCACGCCGCCTGACGCTCACCGCGTCGGACATTAGGCCGAGGCGCCCCATCATGCCGAGGCGCCCATCAGGCCGAGGCGCTCCATCAGGCCGAGGCCACGACCTCCGGTCGGCGCGCGAGGAACAACGACCGCGGCAGCAGGAGCGCGCGCAGGCGCGCGGGGCGATCGACGCTCTGACGCAGCGCACGAAGAACGTCTGTGAGAGCAGCAGCGAGGTCATCGGCACCCGCACCGCTGCGCGCATAGGTCGCCCGTTCGACCGCGGTCGTCAGCCGACCGATCGCCGCGGCATCGACCGATCGCTCGCGCACCAGGGTCGCCGCACGCACGCGGGGAGTGTCGGCATCCGACACCGGCAGCCCGAGGTCGACCAGCGTCTCGTGCACCTCGGTCCACGCGGCACCGGCGTCACCGTGGCGGGCACGATCCATGCGCCGCGCCCGCACGAGCCGGCGGATCAGCGCGGGAAGGAGCAGCAGCACGACGACTCCGAGAGCCACGAGCAGCACCGGCGTCGGATCGACCTGGCGCAGCGTGCCCGCAGCGCCGCTGTTGTCGCCGGCATCGGGGCGCTCGGCCTGCGGCGCCGTCGTCTGCTCGGTCTGCGGTGCGGTCGTCTGTTCCGGCGTCGACGGATCGCCGGTCGTGCCGCCCGCCACGGTTTCTGCCCGGAACCCGGTCGGGACGCCGAGCGAGGCGGTCGGCTCGAAGGGCACCCATCCGATGCCGGGGAACAGCACCTCGGGCCAGGAATGCAGGCGATCGCTCGTGACGGAGAAGATCGATTCGTCGCCGCGCTTCTCCTGCGTCATCGAGCCGGGCAGGTAGCCGACCACGATGCGCGTCTGCATGCCCAGGCTCTCGGCCATCAACGCGAAGGCGCCGGCGAAGTGCACGCAATACCCCGAGCGCACCTCGAGGAAACGCGCCACCGCCTCGGCGCCGGTGCCATCGAAGCCCTCGTCGACCGGGGTGTCGAGCGAATACGTGAACTCGTTGCGGAACCACGACTGCAGGGCGATCAGGCGGTCGTAGTCGGTCGACTCCGCCCCGGTGACCTCGACCGCGAGATCGCCGACGATGGAGGGGATCTCGACGGGCTCCTCATCGGGGTCGGTCTCGGGCTGCGCGGCATCGACCGCGCGGATCTGTTCGAGCGTGGGGTTCACGCGCAGAGACGAGACGGTGTAGTCGGCACCCACGGCATCCGCACTGCGCGAGACGAGCGTGCGGTTCTCGGGCATCACCCGCCAGGCGCGAGGAACGCCCTGGATGCTGGTGGCCGGATACGGCACCGGCAACCAGGCGCTCGACATGCGCAGGATGCGCACCGAGGTGGTGGTCTCGGTCGTGGTGATGTCGTCGCCCCAATCGGGGTCGCCGAATCCCTCGGTCTGCGACTGCAGGCCGCCGCGGTCGGGCTCCCACACCTGGCCGTTGAAGTGCGAGAGCGTGGTGAGCCGCAGATACGGGGCGGTCTCGGCCTTCGTGGCGACGGTGAGCACCTCGACGGGATTCGGCTGGCGCAGGTCATCGCCGAGGCGCAGCGATGCATCGACCGCGATGCCGGCGCCGGTGCCGGTGAGTCCGGCTGCGAGCGGAAGCCCGGGAGCGATCGCGAGCGTCGTGACCACGGCGGCGACGCCGATCCCGGCCGCGAGCGTCGTCGATGAGCGCAGCGGGGAGAGCGGATGCCGACGCGACGCCGACCGGAACAGCAGCAGTGTCACGATCGCGAGCAGCACGAACCACACCAGGTTCGCATCTCCCAGGGTGATGATCATCGGCACGGCACCGACGATGCCCGTCAGCACTGCGGGGAGAACGGCGGCGCGGTGCACGACGAGCTGGTCGAGCAGGATCGCCACGAGCGCGAATCCGAAGCCCATGGTGGCAGCGAGTCCCGACGTGGCCGCGAGGGGAGCGGCGCCGTACGCGACCTCCTGCCAGGCGGATGCCGTGAGCGACGCGAACACCTCGACTGTGACGGGTGTCGGGAAGATCCCGAAGAAGGCGGTGTCACCCGCGACGAGCTGCACGAGCACGGCCGTGGTGACGACGAGCTGTGCGGCGAGGGCGACGACATCGCTGACCCACTCCGCCCGGCGCCGCAGCAGCGCACGCGCCGCCATGCTGCTGAGGGCGACGGCGAGGATCATCCCGATGACCGTGAACGACCAGGCGCCGGGTTCGATCACCGACGTGAACGGCCACATCGCGACGAAGCCCGCGACGGCCGCCAGCACCGCGGGAGCGACGATCTTGGGTGGGACGGTCTCGTCGCGGTGCCAGGTGATCGGCGTCGAGGCACCGCTGCCCCGGGCGCCCCGCGTGCGCCGAGGCTGCTCAGAGCGGAACATGACCGACCCCGATCCGCTCGGGCAGCGCCTGTTCCCAGGCTGCGGTGATGTCGTCACCGAGCGTCGCCACCGACCAGCCGTTGCGTTCGGCCGAGGCGATGGCCCCGGGCTCGGGGTGGGTGGTCAGGAGCATCGCGGCCGCGGCACCGGAGGGGCGCAGGCGCGAGGCGTCGTCTTCGTCGAGGTGGCCGGTGACGTACACGAGCGGACCGGGCGGCGTGCCGCCGATCAGGGTCGCGACGTCGCGGGCGTCTCCGCGCGGCGAGATCAGTGCCAGGGCGACGAGCAGGCCGTCGCGGTCGTCTTCGTGTCCGCGGAGCGTGCCGAGCAGCATCCCGGCGCTGTCGATCACGTCGACGCCGTAGCCCTCTTCCGACAGGTGGATCGCCGCGGACGCGCACATCGACACCGCCGCCTCGAAGGCGTCATCGGCATCGTCGTGGGCGGCGGCCCAGTGGGCCCCGCTGCGGTCGAGCACCACGACGGCGTCGGGGCTCGACTCCTCCTCTTCCTGCCGCACCATCAGGTGCCCGCGGTGCGCGGTCGCGCGCCAATGGATGCGCCGCATCGAGTCGCCCGGGTTGTACAGGCGCGGCGACAGGTTGTCGGCGCCCTGACCGAGTCGGGTCGACGAGGTGTGCGCGGTGCCGCCCGCAGCACCCACCCGCACGGCGAGCGGGGCGAGGGCGAGCACCTCGGGAACCACCGTCACGGTGCGCGTCTCGCCGAACTCTTGCTCGCGCTGCGCGAGGCCGAAGGGATCGACCGTGCGCAGGATCAGGGGCCCGATGGGCCAGACCCCGCGGCGCACCCCGGTGATCCGATAGCTCAGCTGCCCCGTCTCGGACGGATACTCTCCACCGGAGTCGCCGCTCACGGCGTCGGGCAGCACGTCGTGCCAGAGGGCGTGGGGGATGCGCAGGGAACGCAGCGCGAACCTCACGGTGACGCGGGAGGTCTCCGACACCGTGAGCAGGTCGGTGGAGATCTGGCGTGTGACCGAGCCCGAACGCCGCGGCACCCGCACCATCACCGCCGAGAAAGCGGTGAGCAGAGCCAGCAGCAGGCCGATGTACAGCAGGATCGGGGAGGCGACCAGATTGGCGCCGATCACGCAGCACAGGGCCGCGACGAGCGCGCCCGCTCCGCGCGGGGTGAGGAATCGGCGGCGACGCATGCGCGCGGGCCTCAGACGCGGCTCGCCACGGGAACGCGCACGCGCTCGACGATCTGCGCGAGGGCCGCCTCGACGGGCTGAGCCCCGGCACGATGCGCACCGCGTGCGGGCAGCAGTCGGTGCGCGAAGACCGGGATCAGCAGGGCCGTGACGTCATCGGGGATCACGAAGTCGCGTCCGTCGAGCGCCGCCCAGACCTTCGCGGCGCGGATGAGCTGCAGGGTGGCCCGCGGGCTCGCTCCGAGGTGCAGGTTCGGGTCGGACCGCGTCGCCTGCGCGAGGGCCACGGTGTACTCCTCGAGCGCCGGGGCGACGTGCACGGAACGCGCCCAGGTGATGAGCTGGCTGATCGAGCCGGCGTCCGCGACGGCGGATACGGCCGACAGCGGGTTCACGGTGTCGCGCTGGCGGAGCATGAGGGCTTCGGCCGCGGCATCCGGATACCCCATCGAGATGCGCATCATGAACCGGTCGCGCTGCGCTTCGGGGAGCGCGTAGGTGCCCTCCATCTCGAGCGGGTTCTGGGTGGCGACGACGAGGAACGGCTCGGGGAGCGGATGCGTCGCCCCGTCGACCGTGACCTGTCGCTCCTCCATCGCCTCGAGCAGTGCCGACTGCGTCTTGGGCGAGGACCGGTTGATCTCATCGGCGATGACGATGTGCGCGAAGATCGCGCCGCGCTTGAACTCGAACTCCCGATCGACCGGGTTGTACACCGAGACTCCGGTGACGTCGCCGGGCAGCAGGTCGGGCGTGAACTGGATGCGGCGCACGGTGGCGTCGACGCTGGCGGCGAGGGCCCGGGCGAGCATCGTCTTGCCGACGCCCGGAACATCTTCGATGAGCAGGTGGCCCTCAGCGAGGAGGCAGATCAGCGCGCTGCGCACAGCATCCGGCTTCCCGTCGATCACCGCTCCGACCGACGCGAGGATCGCGGAGGTCTGGGCGGCGAACTGGTCGGCCGTGATCTGGGGGGAGGTGTGTGACATGCGTTCCCTCTCGCGTCGGCGCGGCAGTGCGCGTTACTCGATCGTAACCGTCGGGCTGGCGCGGCGGGCTGGCAGATGTCTGTGCTTCATCCCCAGACGCGCGCGCGGGGTTCGGCGGCATCCAGACGCCCCTCGCTGCTGCGCGCGACGCGCAGCAGCGCCAGGCCCTGAACCCCCTGCAGTTCATGCAGGGTGCAGGTGCCGACCAGCTGCTGCCAGTGCTGCTGCAACCGCTCCGCGTCTCCACGACGGCGGGCGATCAGGCGCGGGACGGGCAGCAGGGTGCGCCCGGGGGAGAGGCGGTCGGCGAGCCGCTCGAACACCCGCAGGCGCGGGGCCCCGCCGCGGTCGATCCGCAGCAGGAACCGGGGCGTGCGCACCGCGGCGAACATCTCCTCCACGGCATCCGTCACGAGCCGGCGGTCGTGGGCCGTGCCTCCGAGCTCGATCCGCACCCGGGTGGGATCGCCCGCGTCCTGCCGCGCCACGATCGCGGATTCGTCGAGGGGTCCGATACGGCCGGCATCGTGCAGCGTGCGGGCCACGGCCACGGCGGCCGCGCGATAGGTGTCGGCGGGGCGAGCGCGGTCGCGCAGAGCACGCACGAGCAGCGGCGCGGTCGAGATCAGGCCCGCGAGTGCGCCGCCCGCCGCCGCGAGGGCGAGCCCGGCGAGCGGATGCACCGTGATCCCCTGACCGGCCAGGACCGCGAGCAGGATGCCGGTGCCGACGAGCCCCATCGCCACGGCGCCCGCCCCGTCGGTGCGCGCGGCCTGCGAGGTGCGCAGCAGGGGGGAGCGCCGCGTATGACGCACGGTGATCGCGTCGCGCTCGCGCGCGACGTACGGCTCACCGATCCGCCACTGCGCGCGGGTGGTGGAGCGCGCGGGCCAGGTCTCGCGGAGGATCGCGTCGATCCGGCCGATCGAGGCATCCGGTGCCTTGTCGAGCACCCCTTCGAACGCGTCCGCGGCGGGCATGGGCAGGACGTGACCCAGACCGCTCACGATGCGTCCCCGTCCATCGGCGTCGAGCCCCCACAGATGCGAGTGCTTGCGGCGCAGCCGGTTCGGTTCGCTCGCGTCGTCGAGAGCGACATCGGCGGGGATCAGGCAGGCGACCGACCAGTTGTGCGCGACCTTCTCGGGCCAGGCCGGATCGAGTCGCAGCGTGCGTCCGCGCAGCTGCTGCGTGGCCGACGACGTCGACACCGCGGTGAGGTCGATGAGGGTGTTCACCGCCGGGCAGTCCCATCCCTCGCCGAGCAGGCCGCGGGTGCCGATCAGCAGGCGCACCTCTCCGCGCCGGATGAGTTCCGAGACCGCGGCGACGATCCGCCCGCTGCCGACGCCGCGCACGCGCAGTTCGCGCGTCGCGCCGATGCGCTCGTCGATGTCGACCTGCGTATCGAGGAGCCCCGCGAGGGCGACCGCGAGAGTCTCGGCATCCGCGGCGCGCACCCGCAGGTGCTCGGCCGTGAGCAGCACGGGCCGCAGCGCGTGCAGCACGGGGTCGGTGGCGAGCACGTCGAAGGTGCGCAGGGCGCCGGCCGCGGCATCCGCTCGCCCGCCACGGCGATTGCCGTGCGTCACGAAGTCGGTGACGACCACGGCGCGGATGCGCTCGCCGTCTGCGGCGGCGAGCTCGCGGTGCAAGATCTCGGCGGCCGCGTGGTCCTTGGACTCCGAGTACGCGAGTGTCGTCTCGATCGGGTTGCGTCCGCGGCGCAGGCCCCGATCCGTGAGCAGATATCCGAAGTCGGCCAGCGATCGGCGCACGTAGTCCCACTGCTTCTTCGCCGACGGGTCGGGGAGCAGCACGGTCTGGGCGAAACGCACGAGCACGGTGAGCAGGTCGTCGGTCGTGCAGCGGTCGAGCAGAACGGGCGGGATCGCTGTGACGAGCGGATGCCCCGGCACCACCTCGCGGAGCACCACCGCGCACGATCGTGTCAGGGCGAAGTCGGCGGAGAAGGCCCGATCGATGCGGGCGAGCGCGTCTTCGGGGGCGCCGTCCGCTGCCTCGCCGCTGTCGGACGCCGGCTGCAGCTGACCCTCGAGGTACGCGATGCCGTCGGCCGTCGACAGCACGTCGAGGATCATGTCGTGCAGCAGCGCCTCGTGACGACGGATGAACCCCGCCTCGGCCGGGGTGGGCTCGGCGAGGAGCACATGATCGCGGTAGGGAGCCAGATGCCCCTCTTTCACGACGGCGGGGGCGGGCACCTCGTAGTCGACCTCGCCGAGCAGCTGGCTGTAGTTCTCGAACTCGGTCTCGTCGTCGGGCGAGGGCAGGGTGGCGGTCAGGCCGATGAGCAGCGGCTCGACCCCCGTCTCGCGGATGCGCGCGGCGAGATAGGCGACGACCAGAGCCCAGTGGTCGAGCAGGTGGTGGCATTCGTCGAGCACGACGGTGCGCACGCCGGCGGCGACCAGCCGATCCATCAGCGCGACCGCGTTGGGGTGCAGCACCCGGGCGAGCTCGGCAGGATTGCGCTGCGCGAACCGGGAGCGCAGCCGACGGGTGCGACGGCGGATGCCCGCGCGGTACTGCTCCGCGTTGTCGACAGAGAGCGTCGCGAGCCAGGTCGCGGCATCCGATTCGGTGCGGCCCGACGCGACGAGTTCCTCGACCCAGACGACCCGGGCGAGGTCGTCGAACGGCGAACCGTCGCCGGTCACGCTCAACAGTTGATAGGTGAGCGCGGTGAGGTCGCCGATTCGGGAGGGGTCATCGGACACCGCGCCCGCATCGGGGGCGAGGGCGGCTGCCGTGCGCACCCACTGCTGACGGATCGTGACGGTGGGAGCGAGGACCAGCGTGCGGTGCCCCTCGCGTGCGGCGAGCAGAAGCCCCAGGAGGGTCTTTCCGGCGCCCGGAGGCGCGACGATGTGCAGCGGCCCCGGCTGCCCCGCCGGGAGACGCTCGAGAACATCGGCCTGGTACGTCCGCAGAGCTCCGGTGTACTGCCACGCGCCGAGAGGGGTGGGAGGGGTCTGCGGCGCCATGATCCCCTCAGTCTGTCAAAAGCACGGTCGGAGGATCGGTTAGACTGATCCACGGCTCTCCGCGTGGCGGCATCCAGGCCAATTCCCCCAGGGCGGAAACGCAGCAAGGGTAACCGGGCTCTGCTGGGTGCGCGGAGAGTCACTTTTCTTTTCAGCCTCTTCCGGGGCTGCCCTGCGAGGATCGTGACGTGACCACCCCCGCCGTTCCTCCGCGTCAGCACGCTCTCGCCCGGTTCGCCTCGCCCGTTCTCCTGCTGCTCGCGATGTGGGTCATCCAGCTCGCCGATGCCGTGCTGCCCGGCTCGTTCTCGGGCTTCGGCGTGCGCTCGTGGGATCTCGCGGGCCTCGGCGGCATCGTGCTCGGCCCCTTGCTGCACGCGAGCTGGACGCACCTGATCGCCAACTCCGTGCCCTTCCTGGTGCTCGGACTGCTCGTCGCGGTCGAGGGCACTCGTCGCTTCTGGACCGTCACCGTCATCGTCGCCGTCGTCGGCGGGCTCGGCACGTGGATCTTCAACGCGCCCGGCACTCTGACCGTCGGGGCATCCGGCCTCGTCTTCGGCTACTTCGGATACACCGTCATGCGCGTCTTCGCGCCGGGCCGGGTGGCGCATCGTGTGCTCTACGCCGTCATCGCCCTCGTCGTCATCGCCGTCTACGGCGGGTCGATGCTCGCGGGCGTCTTCGGCGTGAGCAGCGGCGTCTCGTGGCAGGCGCACCTGTTCGGTGCGGTCGGCGGCGCGCTCGCCGCGTTCATCGGCACCCGCCCGGGTCGATCGGAGTGAGCGGGCCGCGAGCCGGATCGCGCGCGGCCCCGAAACGGCGCACGAAGAGGCGCAGGCCGTCAGCTCAACGACGCAAGCCCGGCGTGCGGGCCCGCGCCGCACGTCGCAAGAAGCGGATGCTCCTGCTGAAGCGCATCCTCGTCTCGGTCGCCGCGGTGGGGGTGTTCGTGGGGCTGGCCGTGCTCATCCCGCTGGGCCTGGCGCACGAGAAGCCCCTGGCGATCTGCGCGAGTGACCCGCGCACCTTCCCGAGTGCCGGCATCGAGGGCTGGCGCGGGGAGCAGCTCGAAAACGCGGCCACGATCATGCAGACGGCATCCGCTCTCGGATTCGCCCGCGACGGGCAGATCCTCGGCGTCATGACCGCGATGGGCGAGAGCAGCCTGCACAACATCGACTACGGCGACTGGGAGACGCGCGGCTTCACCAACCCGGACGGGTCGCGCACGACGAGCATCGGACTCTTCCAGCAGCAGGAATGGTGGGGGAGCGTCGAGGAGCGGATGGACCCCGCCACGGCCGCGCGCCTCTTCTACGAGCGCCTCGGACGCGTGCCCGACTGGGCGTCGCTCGACGCGTCGCTGGCCATCCACCGGGTGCAGATCAACAGCGACCCCGGGTACTACTCGCGCTTCTCGGATGACGCCACCGCGGTCGTCGATGCGCTCTCGGCCCCCTGCTGACGATTTCCTCCGGCCGTCTCTGAGGCTTCCCAGGTGAGGGACGCCTAAGCTGAAGGCGTGGCGCGGAGCATCTACATCACCTCGGCCGAAGGCCATACCGGAAAATCGACGATCGCCCTCGGCGTGCTCGATGCGCTCATGCGGGTGAGTCCCCGCGTCGGAGTGTTCCGGCCGATCGCGCGCTCGGTGACCGAGCGCGACGAGATCCTCGAGCTGCTGCTCGCCCACGATGGCGTGCACCTCGACTACGACGACTGCATCGGCGTGACCTACGACGACGTGCGCGACGACCCCGATCGCGCACTCTCGACGATCGTCGCGCGGTTCAAGGCGGTCGAAGCCCAGTGCGACGCCGTCGTGATCATCGGCAGCGACTACACCGATGTCGCGAGCCCGGCCGAACTCGGCGTCAACGCCCGGATCGCCGCGAACCTCGGAGCCCCGGTGCTGCTCGTGCTCAGCGGACGCGACCAGCAGCGCCAGGCCGAGCAGCTCGGCACCACGACCGCGCGCGTTCCCGGCGCCGTCGGACAGATCGCCGCGCTCGCGCTGACCGAGCTCGACCAGGAACGCGCCGAACTCTTCGCCGTGATCGTGAACCGCGCCGATCCCGATGCGCTCGACGGCATCATCGACGCCGTGCACGCGGTGCGGCCCGAGAAGAGCACCCCGGTGTGGGCCATCCCCGAAGACCGCACCCTCGTGGCGCCGTCGATCCGCGGCATCCTCGCCGCCGTCGACGGCCGACTGATCAAGGGCGACGAAGGCCGCCTCGCCCGCGAAGCGCTCTCGATCGTCGTCGCCGGCATGTCGATGGTCAATGTTCTGCCGCGCATCACCGAGGAGTCGGTCGTGGTCATTCCCGCCGACCGCACCGAGGTGCTGCTGGCGACCCTGCTCGCCGATGCCTCGGGAACCTTCCCTCGCGTGAGCGGCATCATCCTGAACGGCCCGTTCCCCCTGCCCGAGCCGATCGTGCAGCTGCTCGACGGCTTCACCTCGACGGTGCCGATCATCGCCACCGATCTGGGCACTTATGACACGGCGGTGCGCGTGATGGGAGCGCGCGGCCGGATCGCCGCCGACTCGCGTCGCCGCTACGACCGTGCGCTCGGGCTGTTCCAGACCCACGTCGACATCACCGAGCTCGCCACGCAGCTCGGCCTCGCCGAATCCCGGGTGGTCACGCCGTTGATGTTCGAGTACGGCCTGATCGAGCGGGCGCGTGCCGACCGACGCCGCATCGTCCTCCCCGAAGGAGGGGACGACCGCATCCTGCGTGCCGCAGCGACTCTGCTCGCCCGCGAGGTGGCCGATCTGACGATCCTCGGCGACGAGGCCGCCGTGCGCGCGCGGGCCACGGAGCTCGGCGTCGACATCGCAGCCGCCCAGGTGATCAGCCCCACCGACCCCGAGTACGTGGCGCGCTTCGCGGAGGAATACGCACGCCTGCGCGCCCACAAGGGCATCACGGTCGCCCAGGCGGCGGACACCGTCACGGATGTGTCGTACTTCGGCACGATGATGGTGCATCTCGGTCTCGCCGACGGCATGGTCTCGGGTGCGGCGCACACGACCGCGCACACCATCCGCCCGTCGTTCGAGATCATCAAGACGAAGCCCGGGGTGAACGTCGTCTCGAGCGTGTTCCTCATGGCGCTCGCCGATCGCGTGCTCGTCTACGGCGACTGCGCGGTGATCCCCGATCCGACCGCCGAGCAACTGGCGGACATCGCGATCTCGTCGGCCGCCACCGCCCGCCAGTTCGGCATCGACCCGCGCGTGGCGATGCTCTCGTACTCGACGGGGGAGTCGGGCTCCGGCGCCGACGTCGACAAGGTGCGCGAGGCCACCGCGCTCGTGCGCGAACGCGCTCCCGAGCTGCTCGTCGAGGGACCGATCCAGTACGACGCCGCCGCCGATGCCGCGGTCGCCAAGGCCAAGCTCCCCGACTCCGCCGTCGCGGGCCGCGCCACCGTCTTCGTCTTCCCCGATCTGAACACCGGCAACAACACCTACAAGGCCGTCCAGCGCTCCGCGGGCGCGGTGGCCATCGGACCGGTGCTGCAGGGCCTCAACAAGCCGATCAACGACCTCTCGCGGGGAGCATTGGTGGACGACATCGTCAACACCGTCGCGATAACCGCGATCCAAGCCCAGGGAAGTGCGGAATGAGCGCGATCCTCGTCATCAACAGCGGCTCGTCGTCGCTGAAGTACAGCCTTCTCGACATCGAGAACGAGAACGAGTTGGCCGCGGGGCTCATCGAACGCATCGGGCAGGGCATGAGCACCGCCAGCCACACGGTGCGCCCGCAGACCGATGCGGATGCCGTGCCCACCATGCTCGAGGCGACGTACAGCGATGAGCGGGAGATCGCCGATCATCACGCGGCGTTCGCCGTGATGCTCGAGCAGTTCGCCGAGCACGGCCCGTCGCTCGCCGAGCATCCGCCCGTCGCCGTCGGGCACCGCGTCGTGCACGGCGGGGCGCGCTTCTTCGCGCCGACGCTCATCGACCCCGACGTCGAGCGCCAGATCGAAGAGCTCTCGGTGCTGGCCCCGCTGCACAATCCCGCCAACCTCGCCGGCATCCTCGCGGCGAAGGCCGTCTTCCGCGGTGTGCCGCACGTCGCGGTCTTCGACACGGCGTTCCACCAGACGCTTCCCCCCGCCGCCTACACGTACGCCATCGACAGCGAACTGGCGAAGCAACACCGCGTACGCCGATACGGGTTCCACGGCACGAGCCACCAGTTCGTCAGCGAGTCCGCCGCCGCGTACCTCGGGCGGGACATCGCCGACCTGCGGCAGATCGTCTTCCACCTCGGCAACGGGGCCTCGGCCACCGCGATCGACGGCGGGCGCTCGGTCGAGACGTCGATGGGACTCACCCCGCTCGAGGGCCTGGTGATGGGCACCCGCTCCGGCGATCTCGATCCGGCCGCACTCGTGCACCTCTCGCGCCGGGCGGGGCTGTCGATCAACGATCTCGACGCGTTGCTGAACACCCGCAGCGGCCTCAAGGGTCTCGCCGGCCGCAGCGACATGCGCGACATCCTCGCGGGCGTCGAGGCGGGCGAAGAGGCGGCCACTCTTGCCTTCGACGTCTACGTGCACCGCCTGCGCGGCTACGCCGGCGCGTACATCGCCCAGCTCGGCGGCGTCGACGTCATCTCGTTCACCGCGGGCGTCGGCGAGAACGCGGCCCGGGTGCGGTCCGAGGCGATGGCCACGCTCGGTTTCGCGGGCGTCGAGATCGACCAGGAGCGCAACAGCGCGCGCGGTCGCGGCATCCGCACCATTTCGACGGATGCCTCGTCGGTGACCGTTCTCGTGGTGCCCACGAACGAGGAATTGCAGATCGCCCGGCAGACCGCTGCGCTGCTCTGAGGACACTCGAATCTGAGGGGTTACCGGTCGGCGCCGTGCGGCACTACGCTGTCATGGTGGCACGGAGGAGTGCCGAAACCCTCGACCTTCTCCTGGAGGCTTCTGTGCCGGAATCCCTGCCCGATCTGCTCGCTGCAGAAGGGGTGCTGTTCGACCTCGACGGGGTCCTCACTCCCACGGCAGAGGTGCACATGCGCGCCTGGAAAGCCGTCTTCGACGACGTCTTCACCCGCTGGGGCATCGAGCCGGCGTACACCGACGCCGACTACTTCGACTACGTCGACGGCAAGAAGCGCTACGACGGTGTTGCGAGCCTGCTGCGCAACCGCAATGTCGAGGTGCCCTTCGGCGCGGTCGACGACCCGCCCGAGGCCGAGACCATCTGCGGAATCGGCAACCGCAAGAACGCCGCCTTCGCCGCCGAACTGCGTCGCGACGGGATCGCGCCGTACCCGGGATCGCTCGCGCTCGTCGAGCGCTTGCACGCCGCAGGGGTTCCGCTCGGCGTCGTGTCGAGCTCGAAGAACGCCGAAGAGGTGCTCGCCGCCGCCGGCATCCGCTCGTTCTTCCGCATCGTCGTCGACGGCGTCGTCGCCGAGCGCGACGGACTGGCGTCGAAGCCGGCGCCCGACATGTTCCGGCAGGGCGCCATCGCCCTCGGTGTCGACCCCGCGCTGAGCGTCGCCGTCGAAGACGCCACCTCGGGTGCGGCATCCGCCGCCGCCGCCGGCTACGCCCACGTCGTCGGGGTCGATCGGGGCACCGGGGCAGACGCCCTGCGCGCCGCCGGCGCCACCGTCGTCGTCGACGACCTCGACCGCTTCCTTTCCACCACCCAGACCGCCACCTCGGAGACCGCATGATCGATCGCGACCGCTTCCCCGTCGACCCCTGGCGTCTCATCGAGACGCGTTACTCGGAGGAGGGCGTCGGCGAGACGCTGTTCTCGGTCGGCAACGGCTACCTGGGTCTCCGGGGAAACCACATCGAAGGCCGCGGTGCGCACGAGCACGGCACCTTTATCAACGGACTGCACGAGACCTGGCCGATCCGCCATGCCGAGCAGGCGTACGGCTTCGCCGAGGTAGGTCAGACGATCGTCAACGCGCCCGACGCGAAGGTCATGCGCGTCTACGTCGACGACGAGCCGATCTCGTTCGACGAGGCGGATGTGCGCGAGTACCGCCGCACGCTCGACATGCGAACCGGCGTGCTCGAGCGTCTCGTGGTGTGGGAGACGCCGTCGGGCAAGCGCGTTCGTATGCGCGACGAGCGCATCGTCAGCTTCGAGGAGCGCCACCTGGCGATCCTCCGTCTCGAGGTCGTCGTCGAGAACTCCGATGCCCCCGTCACGATCAGCTGCCAGATGATCAACCGCCAGGACGGCGCCGGCGTCTACGCGGGCACCCCGGCCGCCGCGCAGAAGGCCGGATTCGACCCGCGCAAGGCCGAGAAGATCGCCGACCGGGTGCTCGAGCCGGGCGAGCACTGGCAGGACGGCATGCGCTCCGCGCTGTCGTACCGTGTAGCGGCCTCGGGCATGACCGTCGCCGTCGTCGCCGACCACATCGTCGAGACCGAGAACGAGTACAGCGCGCGCGCCCTCGTCGAGTCCGACATCGCGAAGAACGTGTTCCGCGTGCAGGCCAAGGCCGGTGTGCCGATCACGGTCACCAAGCTCGTCAGCTACCACACCTCGCGCGGCGTGCCCCCGCGGGAGCTCGTCGACCGCTGCCGCCGTTCGCTCGACCGCGTGGCCGTCGAGGGCGTCGAGACGCAGTTCCGTCGCCAGGCGGACTGGCTCGCCGCGTTCTGGGAGCGCAGCGACGTGCAGATCGGCGGTCACGACGACCTGCAGCAGGCGACCCGCTGGTGCCTCCTGCAGCTCGCGCAGGCATCCGCCCGCGCCGACGGCACCGGAGTCCCCGCGAAGGGCGTCTCGGGTTCGGGCTACAGCGGCCACTACTTCTGGGACACCGAGATCTACGTGCTCCCGTTCCTCACGTACACCTCGCCGCAGTGGGCGCGCAACGCGCTCCGTGCCCGCGTGCTCATGCTCCCGGCCGCGCGTCGTCGGGCAGGGCAACTCAACGAGGCGGGGGCGCTGTTCCCCTGGCGCACCATCAACGGCGAAGAGGCCTCGGCCTACTACGCCGCCGGCACCGCGCAGTACCACATCAACGCCGACGTCAGCTTCGCCCTCGGCAAGTACGTGCGGGCGACCGGAGACGAGGCGTTCCTGCGTCGCGAAGGAGCTGACGTCGCGGTCGAGACCGCACGTCTGTGGGCGACGCTCGGGTTCTGGCGTTCGTCGCGGGTGGTCGAGGAGATCGGTGACGGCGACGGCATCCAGACCTTCCACATCCACGGAGTCACCGGACCCGACGAGTACACGACCGTCGTCAACGACAACCTGTACACGAACGTGATGGCGCGCTACAACCTGCGCTTCGCGTCGGAGGTCGTCCGCGAGATCCGCGAGCAGTACCCCGCCGACTACGCCGACCTCGTCGAGCGCACCGGGCTCTCCGAGGGTGAGGCCGAGTCGTGGGAGCGCGCCGCGGAGGCGATGTTCATCCCGTACAGCGAGGGCCTCGGCATCCACCCGCAGGACTCGCTCTTCCTCGAGCGCGAGGTGTGGGATCTCGCGCACACCCCGGCGACGCAGCGTCCGCTGCTGCTGCACTTCCACCCGCTGGTGATCTACCGGTTCCAGGTGCTGAAGCAGGCGGATGTCGTGCTGGCACTGTTCCTGCAGGGCAACCACTTCTCGCCGGAGGAGAAGCGCGCCGACTTCGACTACTACGACCCGCTGACCACGGGCGACTCGACGCTCTCGGCGGTCGTGCAGTCGATCCTCGCGGCCGAGGTCGGCTACCAGGATCTGGCGCTGTCGTACTTCGAGCAGTCGATCTTCGTCGACCTCCACGACCTGCACCACAACGCCGCCGACGGCGTGCACGTGGCGTCGGCAGGTGGCGTCTGGACCGCGCTCGTCTGCGGCTTCGGCGGCATGCGCGACTACGAGGGCGAGCTCAGCTTCGACCCGCGTCTTCCCGCCGACTGGCCGTCGCTGTCGTTCCCGCTGCAGTGGCAGGACTCGGCGCTGCAGATCACCGTCACCACCGATGAACTGCGTGTGAAGGTGCGCGTGGGGGAGCCGGTGCCGTTCACGGTGCGCGGCGAGGCGTTCATCGCGACGACCGACGACGAGGTCGTCGTGCCGCTCGCCGATCAGGGACCGCTGATCCCGGGTCGTCCGTCGCTGCGCAAGTTCGCCGAGGCCCGCCGTGAAGACGGCACCCGGTTGTCGGCATCCGTCCCCGTGATCACGACGTCGATCCCCATCATCGAGCCGATCGACTGACGCCTCGCGTCCTGTTCCCCGAGCCACCCCTCCGCGGGCGAGCCACCCCTCCGGTGCCGCACGCAGAGGGGTGGCTCGCATTTGTCGGGGTGTCTCGGCATCCCCGATCGATCGGATGCGCCGCGCCCACCGCAACGTCCGTGGCACGCCGTAGGCTGTTGAGGTGACCACAGCCCTCTACCGCCGCTATCGCCCCGAGACGTTCGGCGAGATGATCGGGCAGTCCCAGGTGACCGACCCGCTGATGACCGCGCTGCGCGGTGACCGCGTCGGCCATGCCTACCTCTTCTCCGGCCCGCGCGGGTGCGGCAAGACGACGTCGGCGCGCATCCTCGCCCGCTGCCTCAACTGCGCCGAAGGCCCCACCGACGTGCCCTGCGGCACCTGCCCGAGCTGCGTCGAGCTGTCGCGCGCCGGCGGAGGCTCGCTCGACGTGGTCGAGATCGACGCCGCGAGCCACAACGGCGTCGACGACGCCCGCGACCTGCGCGAGCGCGCCACGTTCGCGCCGAGCCGCGACCGGTTCAAGATCTTCATCCTCGACGAGGCGCACATGGTCACCCCGCAGGGGTTCAACGCGCTGCTCAAGCTCGTCGAAGAGCCGCCCGAGCACGTCAAGTTCATCTTCGCGACCACCGAGCCCGAGAAGGTGCTCGGCACCATCCGCTCGCGCACCCATCACTACCCGTTCCGGCTGGTGCCGCCCGCGGCCATGCTCGAGTACGTCGAGAAGCTGTGCACCGAAGAGGGCGTCGTCGTCGAGCAGGGCGTGCTTCCGCTCGTCGTGCGCGCGGGCGGCGGCTCGCCGCGTGACACGCTGTCGCTGCTCGACCAGCTCATCGCGGGAAGCGAGTCCCCGGCCGGATCCGAGACGGTCACGGTCGCCTACGAGCGAGCGGTCGCGCTGCTCGGCTACACGCACGCCACTCTTCTCGACGAGATCGTCGAGGCGCTCGCGATCGCCGATGCCGCGACGGCGTTCCCGGCGATCGATCGTGTCGTGCAGACGGGGCAAGACCCGCGACGATTCGTCGACGACCTGCTCGAGCGACTGCGCGACCTCATCGTCATCGCCGCCGTGGGCAACGGTGCGTCGGCGGTTCTCCGCGGCATCGCCGAAGACGAGCTCGAGCGCATGCGCACTCAGGCCGCCGCATTCGGGGCGACCCGTCTGTCGCGCACGGCGGACATCGTCAGCGCGGCCCTCGACGACATGTCCGGAGCCACGTCTCCCCGCCTTCACCTCGAACTCATGATCGCGCGCGTGCTGGCCGGCGGAAGAGCGGATGCCGCGGCCGCCGTCGCCGCGCCCGCCGCAGCTCCTGCGGCCGAGCGTGCACAGGCGCCGCAGCGCCCGGCTGCCGAGCCTGCGCCTGCTGCAGCTCCTGCCGCAGCCGCAGCACCTGCACCTGCGGCTGCGACACCGATCGCCGTGCCGGAGCCCGCTACGGCGGCTTCGGCGACGGCAGAGAGTGCTGTCGCTGAACCGGTTGCCGCGCCTGCCGGCCCTGAGCCCACCAGCGCCGCGCCTGCCAGCTCTGAGCCGGTGAGCGCCGCGCCCGCCAGATCTGAACCCACCAGCGCCGCGCCATCCGGCCCGGTCACTCTCGACCGCATCACCGCCGTCTGGCCGGCGGTGCTCACGCGACTCGAGAGCCTCAGCCGTTCGTCCTGGATCATCGTCACGGCGGTGCAGCCGCTCGCGTACGACACCGACTCCGAGGTGCTCACGATCGGATTCGCGAGCCAGCACGACGTCGCGAAGTTCAAGGGCCCGACGCCCGGCCCCGGGCCCTCCGACCACCTCCGCACCGCGCTCGAGGCCGAGGTCGGCGTGCGGGTGAAGTACCGCCCGGCGCCGCTTCCCGCCGCCGGTGCACCGCGGTCGGGCGGAGCATCCGATCGTCCTGCGTCCGACGCGCCTTCGGCATCCTTAGCAGCAGCGTCGTCCTCCGCGTCGCCGCCGGGCGGTTCCGCCAGCGCCGGCACTGCTGCGGCGCCCGCCGCGGCGCGCCCCCAGGCCCGCGGAGCATCCGCGCCGGCCGTCACGGAGTGGGCGGTCGCCTCGATCCCCACGGCCGAAGAACCGCCGGCGTCGAGCGCGCCCGAGTCGCCGCTGCCCGTCGACGATGAGCCCGAAGAGGTCGAGGCCGCGGCATCCGCTCCGGTACCGCCGTCCGACGGGGGGATCGACCCCGAGGTGCCGCCCCTGCCGGGTGACGACGAGGCGCCGTACCCCGACGACGAGCCTCCCTACGATCCGTCGTACGAACCGCCGGCCGGGCCCCCCGCGCCGCGGTCTTCCCCAGCTGCCGTCGCGCCCGCAGCGCGTGCCGCTGCTCCCTCGGCTGCTCCCGCCGTCCGAGCACCTGCCGCTCCCGCCCCGCGTGTCACCGAGCGTGCACCCGCCGTCGGAGGCGTGCAGCGCTACGGAGAAGCTGTGATCCGCCAGGTGCTCGGCGCGACGTTCGTGCGCGAAGAGCCCTATGAGCCCCCCACGAGGTTCGCCTGATGTACGACGGAATCGTCCAAGAACTGATCGATGAATTCGGCCGCCTTCCCGGCATCGGCCCCAAGTCGGCGCAGCGCATCACCTTCCACATCCTCCAGACGCCGACGTTCGACGTCGCGCGTCTGTCCGAGCTGCTGAGCGACATCCGCACGCGCGTGCGCTTCTGCGAGATCTGCGGCAACGTCGCCGAGCAGGAGAAGTGCGCGATCTGCCGTGACCCGCGCCGCAACCAGGCGCTCATCTGCGTCGTCGAAGACGCCAAAGACGTGGCCGCCATCGAGCGGACTCGAGAGTTCCGGGGTCTCTATCACGTGCTCGGCGGCGCGATCAGCCCGATCGCCGGCATCGGCCCCGACGATCTGCGCATCGCCCAGCTCATGACGCGCCTCGGCGATGGCACCGTGCAAGAGGTGATCCTCGCGACGAACCCGAACCTCGAGGGCGAGGCGACGGCGAGCTATCTCAGCCGCTACCTCACCACCATGCAGATCACCGTCTCGCGGCTGGCCTCGGGGCTGCCCGTCGGCGGCGACCTCGAATACGCCGACGAGGTCACTCTCGGTCGCGCCTTCGAGGGGCGGCGCGTGCTGTGACCGTGCCCGTGATGCGTCGATGAACGCGCCCGCCGGATTCTCGAAGCGCGGCTGGTTGCTCTTCGGGGCGATGGCTCTGCTGTGGGGCGTGCCGTACCTGTTCATCAGCATCGCCGTCGAATCGATCTCGCCGCCGGCCATCGTCGCCGGTCGTACGCTCATCGCCGCGCTTCTCCTGCTGCCGTTCGCGCTCCGCAGCGGCGCTCTGCGCGCCGCGCTGAAGCACTGGCCGTGGATCCTCGCGTTCGGCGCGGTCGAGATGGCGGGCCCGTTCCTGCTGCTCGGGCACGCAGAGCTGACGCTGCCTTCGGGCATGACCGGCCTGCTCGTGGCGACGGTGCCGCTGTTCGCGGCGCTGATCGCCCTGAGCGGTGGCGACCGCGGAGTGCTCCGACCGGCCCGTTCGATCGGACTGCTGGTGGGCTTCGTGGGCGTGGCGATCGTGGTGGCAGGCCCCGGGCTGTTCGGGGGAGAGGTCAGCCTCTTCGCCGCGGGCGAGGTGCTGCTGGTCGCGGTGCTGTACGCGATCGCTCCCTTCATCGTGGCGCGCAAACTCGCCGATGTGCCCTCGCTCGGCACGATCACCCTCTCCCTGCTGATGATCGGCATCTTCTACCTGCCGATCGGGGTGCTGACGCAGCACGAGGTTCCCACACTGCCGTCGATGTTCGCGCTGCTGGCCCTCGCTGTCATCTGCACGGCCGTGGCATTCCTCGCGTTCTTCGCCCTGATCCGCGAGGTGGGCCCGGTGCGTGCACCGCTGTTCACCTACGTGAACCCGATCGTCGCGATCGTGCTGGGCGCGATCGTCCTCTCCGAGCCGCTCACTCCGGGTCTGCTGATCGGCTTCCCGCTCGTGATCATCGGATGCTGGTTCGCGGGTACCGGCGGGCGACTGCGGCCCCCGGCATCCGCTCTTCCCCCGCCCGCGCCGCTCTGACGCGACGCCCGGCATCCGTCACATGCGCAACGGCGCATATGGCGCGATCGTAGAATGAGCGGTGGGCGGATCCGCCCGACATCCCCGGGAGTGAACGTGGCCCTCATCGTGCAGAAGTACGGCGGCTCCTCTGTCGCCGACGCAGAGAGCATCAAGCGCGTCGCCAAGCGCATCGTCGATACGCGTCGTGCCGGTCACGACGTCGTCGTGGCGGTCAGCGCGATGGGCGACACGACGGATGAGCTCCTCGACCTCGCGAACGAGGTCGCGCCGATCCCCGCGCCGCGTGAGCTCGACATGCTGCTCTCCAGCGGAGAGCGCATCTCGATGGCGCTCCTCGCGATGGCCATCCACTCGATGGGGTTCGAGGCGCGCTCGTTCACGGGCAGCCAGGCCGGCATGATCACCGACTCGCAGCACGGCGCGGCGCGCATCGTCGATGTCACCCCGATCCGCCTGCGCGAAGCCCTCGACGAGGGCGCGATCGTCATCGTCGCCGGGTTCCAGGGCTTCAACCGCGACACCCGCGACATCACGACGCTGGGCCGTGGAGGATCCGACACCACCGCGGTCGCTCTCGCCGCGGCGCTCAAGGCCGACGTCTGCGAGATCTACAGCGATGTCGACGGTATCTTCACCTCCGACCCGCGCATGATCCCGTCGGCGCAGAAGCTCGACCACGTGTCGAGCGAGGAGATGCTCGAGCTCGCCGCGAACGGCGCGAAGGTGCTCTACATCCGCGCCGTCGAATACGCACGCCGCCACGGCGTCCTGATCCACGCCCGGTCGTCGTTCTCGTCGGCCGAGGGTACGTATGTGTTGGGCGAGGGTATGAAGAACCCCCGCGAAGTCGAGGGAGCAGTCATGGAAGAACCGATCGTCGCCGGTGTCGCCACCGACCTCAGCCAGGCCAAGATCACCGTTGCCGGTGTTCCCGATGTGCCGGGCAAGGCGGCCGAGATCTTCAAGATCGTGGCGAAGTCCGGAGCGAACGTCGACATGATCGTGCAGAACGTGTCGGCCACCGGTCGCACCGACATCTCGTTCACGGTTCCCAAGGCCGATGCGGCGGCGGCGCTGAAGGCCCTCGCCGGCGAGCAGACCGAGGTCGGCTTCCACAACCTCGTGCACGACGACCAGATCGGCAAGCTCTCGGTCGTGGGCGCGGGCATGCGCACGCACTCGGGCGTCTCGGCGGTGCTGTTCGAGGCGCTGTCGGCCGGCGGCATCAACATCGAGATGATCTCGACCTCCGAGATCCGCATCTCGGTCGTGCTGCGCGGCAGCGACCTCGCCGAGGCCGCGCGCACGGTGCACACCGCCTACGGTCTCGACGGCGACTCCGAAGCCGTCGTGCACGGCGGCACCGGCCGCTGAGACGGCGCCCGACCCCTCGGCGGGGCGATAGACTCGCCGAAACCCTGACATCGGCGCCAGGCGTGGCATCCACACCCTGACGCCGCGCCCTGCGCCTCGTACGCTGTACCGCACGACGCCAAGGAACATCATGACCCGCATCTCCGACTCAGGACTCTCCATCGCCATCGTGGGCGCCACCGGACAGGTGGGCACCGTGATGCGCGAGATTCTCGAGGAGCGCTCCTTCCCGATCCGCGAGCTGCGCCTGTTCTCGTCGTCGCGCTCGGCCGGCACGGCCATCGAGTTCGGCGGCACGACGGTCATCGTCGAAGACGTCGACAAGGCCGACGCCGCGGGCATCGACATCGCCCTCTTCTCCGCCGGAGCCACCGCCAGCCGTGCCTACGCCCCGCTGTTCGCCGCCGCCGGTGCGGTCGTCGTCGACAACTCCAGCGCTTGGCGCATGGACCCCGAGGTTCCGCTCGTGGTCAGCGAGGTCAACCCGCACGCGATCGACGATCGCCCCAAGGGCATTATCGCGAACCCGAACTGCACCACCATGGCGGCGATGCCGGTGCTCAAGGCGCTGCACGCCGAGGCCGGGCTCGAGCGACTCATCGTCTCGACGTACCAGGCGGTCTCCGGCTCCGGCCTTGCCGGTGCGCAGGAGCTGCTCGGCCAGGTCGAGGGCGTTCTCGCCCAGGGCGACACCCTGCGCCTCGTGCACGACGGTTCGTCGATCGACTTCCCCGAGCCCGAGAAGTACGTCGCACCGATCGCCTTCGACGTGATCCCCTTCGCCGGCAACCTGGTCGACGACGGCGACAACGAGACCGATGAAGAGAAGAAGCTCCGCAACGAGAGCCGCAAGATCCTCGAACTGCCCGACCTCCGGGTCGCCGGCACCTGCGTGCGCGTGCCGGTCTTCACCGGCCACTCGCTCTCGATCCACGCCGAGTTCGCCCGTGACATCACACCCGCCCGTGCCACCGAGCTACTCTCCGCGGCACCCGGTGTGGTGCTCGAAGAGGTGCCGACGCCCCTGCAGGCCGCCGGCAAGGACCCGAGCTTCGTCGGTCGTATCCGCGCCGATCAGTCCGCCCCCGAGGGCAAGGGACTCGTGCTGTTCGTCAGCAACGACAACCTTCGCAAGGGCGCCGCGCTGAACGCCGTGCAGATCGCCGAGGTCCTCGCGGAGCGCCTCGGCGCCTGAGGGGAACCCGGACGGGCATTTGCAGAGTCATATCCGGAGAGTCATAGCCGGACCGCATCCCCGCGATGCGGATCCGGTCTGACCGGACGTGCCCCGGTGGTCTGCTCGGTCGCGCCCGCGAACTAGACTGTCGTGGTGACCGAAACAGTCGATGTCGTCCTGATCGGCGGTGGCATCATGAGCGCCACCCTGGGTACTTTGCTGCATGAATTGCAGCCGGAGTGGAAGATCGTCGCCTTCGAGCGACTCTCGGATGTCGCCCAGGAGAGCTCGAACCCGTGGAACAACGCGGGTACGGGCCACGCCGCCCTCTGCGAGCTGAACTACATGCCCCAGGGCAATGGCCCTCTCGACCCTGCCAAGGCTGTCTCGATCAACGAGCAGTTCCAGCAGAGTCGTCAGTTCTGGTCGTCGCTCGTCGAGAAGGGCGTGCTCGACGAGCCCTCGACGTTCATCAACGCCACCCCGCACATGACGTTCGTGCGCGGCGAGAAAGATGTCGCGTACCTCAAGGACCGCTACGAGGTGCTCAAGAAGCAGCCGCTGTTCGCGGGCATCGAGTACAGCGAAGACTCCCGCGTGATCAATCAGTGGGCGCCGCTGCTCATGCAGAAGCGCCGCAAGGGCGAGCCGTTCGCGGCGACGCGCGTGCCAGCCGGCACCGACGTGGACTTCGGGGCGCTCACCCACCAGCTCTTCGGACACCTGACGAAGTCCGGGGTCGACCTGCGCACCAACCACGAGGTCCGCTCGCTGAAGAAGCAGAAGGACGGCACCTGGCTGGTGACGTACCGCAACAGCATCGGGCACACCCCCAACCAAGTGAAGGCGAAGTTCGTGTTCGTCGGTGCCGGTGGCTGGGCGCTCAAGCTGCTGCAACGCTCGGGCATCCCCGAGATCAAGGGTTACGGCGTCTTCCCGATCGGCGGACAGTTCCTGAAGACGAGCAACCCGAAGATCGTCGAGCAGCACAAGGCGAAGGTGTACTCGCAGGCCTCCGTCGGCGCACCGCCCATGTCGGTGCCGCACCTCGACACCCGCGTGGTCGACGGCGAGGCCTCGCTCATGTTCGGTCCGTTCGCGACCTTCAGCCCGAAGTTCCTCAAGAACGGTTCGATGTTCGACATCGTCAGCCAGGTGCGGCCCCACAACCTGTGGCCGATGCTGCGGGTCGCGTTCGCGAATCCCGACCTGATCACCTATCTCGTCGGCGAGCTCATGAAGAACCACCGCAAGAAGGTCGACAGCCTGCGCACGTTCATGCCGACCGCGAAGGACGAGGACTGGACGCTCATCGATGCGGGCCAGCGTGCGCAGGTCATGAAGAAGGATGCCAAGAAGGGCGGCATCCTGCAGTTCGGCACCGAGGTCGTGGCCGCGGGCGACGGCTCGATCGCGGGTCTTCTCGGCGCATCGCCGGGTGCCTCGACGGCCGTGCCGATCATGCTCACCCTGCTGAAGACCTGCTTCCCCGATGACTACAAGAGCTGGGAGCCGCACCTGCGCGAGCTGATCCCGACGTTCGGCGAGCAGCTGAACACCGACCCCGCTCTTGCGCAGAAGTCGACGGAAGCCACGGCGGCGACTCTCGGCATCAACGTCTGAGTCCGCACCGTGGCGAAGCTCTACTTCCGCTACGGCGCGATGAACTCGGGAAAATCCACCGCTCTGCTGCAGGCCGCGTACAACTACGAGGAGCGCGGCCAGCAGGTGCTGTTGGCGAAGCCCGCGATCGACACCAAGGGCGCCTCCGAGATCGCGAGTCGTCTCGGCATGACGCGCGAGGTCGACTTCCTCATCGCGCCCGACGACGACGCGCGGGCGCTGTTCGCGGCGCACCGGCAGAAGTCCGCCCACGGCATCGCGTGTCTGCTGATCGACGAGGCCCAGTTCCTCACCCCCGCGCAGGTCGACGACCTGTTCCGCATCGCGGTGGAGGCGGGCATCCCGGTGATCGCCTACGGCATCCGCAATGACTTCCTCACCCACGCCTTCCCCGGCTCTGCGCGTCTGCTGGCGATCGCGCACTCGCTCGAAGAGCTCAAGACCATCTGCCGCTGCGGTCGTAAGGCGGTGTTCAACGGTCGAGTGATCGGCGGACGCTTCGTCTTCGACGGTGACCAGGTCGCGATCGATGAGGGGGCCGACGGGGCGGGCGCTCCCGAGGTCACGACATATGAATCGCTCTGCGGCACCTGCTACCTCGAAGAGTCCGGCGGACGCCTGGGCTGAGAGTCCGTACACCGCTGTTCCCTGTGGGGAACGGGTGTTTCGTGCACCCTGTTTGCGTGGTCTGACCACACGTCGTAGAGTGTGGTCAGACCACAACGAACGACGCAGGGTCGCGATCAGGGAGAACCGATGGCAGAGCAGCCGGTGCGCGCGTGGCGCCACGTCCTCGACCACATCGAACGCGACCTCCTCGACGGACGCCTGAGCCCCGGTGACCGCCTCGCCTCCGAGCGGGACCTCGCCACCGATCTCGGCGTCGGACGATCGAGTGTGCGCGAGGCACTGCGCGTCCTCGAGGTCATGGGTCTGATCCGCACGGCCACGGGCTCCGGTCCCCAGTCCGGCGCGATCGTCATCGCCACGCCCACGGGCGGGATGTCGGCGCTGCTGCGCCTGCAGGTGGCCGCGCACGGCTTTCCCCTGGCCGACGTCGTGCAGACCCGACTCGTGCTGGAGGATGCCGTCGTCGCCGCCCTCGCAGGCGCGCACGACCGCGACACCGGGCAGGCGCACCGGATGCTCGACGCCATGGATGCGACCGGCCTCACCTCGGCCGAGTTCCTCGCCCTCGACGCGCAACTGCACCTCGCCCTCGCAGAGGCGAGCGGGAACACCGTCATCGCTGCGATGATGGCCGGCCTGCGCTCCTCGATCGAGTCCTACGTGCAGTCCGGCGCCGCCACCATTCCCGACTGGGACCGCATGTCTGCGCGTCTGCGCGAGGAACATCGGGCGCTCGTCCACGCGATCGACGCGGGCGATGAGGCATCCGCCCGGGCGCTCGTTCACGCCCACATCACCGGCTACTACGCAGCCACCGGTCTCACCCGCGACGCCGCAGCCGCCCCCACAGCAGACACCGACACCGACACCGTCTCTCCGACCCCCGACAACTGAGAGGATCACCATGGTCCAGCGCCAGGTTCCCCGCCCCGCCGAGCTTCTCGACCTGATGAAGTTCAAGAAGCCCGAGTTCAACGGCCGCAAGCGCCGCCTCGACGGAGCGCTCACGATCGACGATCTGCGTCTGATCGCGAAGCGCCGCACACCGAAGGCGGCGTTCGACTACACCGACGGCGCCGCCGAGGGCGAACTGTCGCTCACGCGCGCCCGCCAGGCGTTCCAGGACGTCGAGTTCCACCCCGGCATCCTGCGTCCGGCGCCGAACATCGACACCAGCGTCGAGATCCTCGGCGGGCCGTCGGCCCTCCCGTTCGGCATCGCGCCCACGGGCTTCACGCGCCTCATGCAGACCGAGGGCGAGGTCGCCGGTGCGAGCGCCGCCGCCGCAGCCGGCATCCCCTTCACCCTCTCCACCCTCGGCACGACGTCGATCGAAGGGGTGAAGGCAGCCAACCCCCACGGGCGCAACTGGTTCCAGCTCTACGTGATGCGCGACCGGGAGATCTCCTACGAGCTCACGCGCCGCGCCGCCGCCGCCGGATTCGACACCCTGCAGTTCACGGTCGACACCCCGGTCGCCGGCGCGCGTCTGCGCGACAAGCGCAACGGCTTCAGCATCCCACCGCAGCTCACGCTCGGCACGATCATCAACGCGATCCCGCGGCCGTGGTGGTGGTACGACTTCCTCACCACGCCGAAGCTCGAGTTCGCATCGCTCAGCACCACGGGCGGCACGGTCGGCGAGTTGCTCGACGCGGCCATGGACCCCACCATCAGCTACGACGATCTGGCCGTCATTCGCGACATCTGGCCCGGCAAGATCGTCATCAAGGGCGTGCAGAACGTCGAGGACTCGGTGCGTCTGCGCGACGCCGGCGTCGATGGCATCGTGCTGTCGAACCACGGTGGGCGTCAGCTCGACCGTGCGCCCATTCCGTTCCACCTGCTCCCGCACGTGCGCAAGGCGGTGGGCGACGACTTCACCGTCATGATCGACACCGGCATCATGAACGGTGCCGACATCGTCGCCGCGGTCGCCCTGGGCGCCGACTTCACACTCATCGGGCGCGCGTACCTCTACGGGCTGATGGCCGGCGGACGCCAGGGCGTAGACCGCACGATCGCGATCCTGCGCAGCGAGATCGAGCGCACGATGCGGCTGCTCGGCGTCTCGTCGCTGGCCGAGCTCGAGCCGGGGCACGTCACGCAGCTGCTGCGGCTCGTGCCGGTCGCCCGTGCGGCCTCCGAGGCAGCGGTCCGCTGACGGCATTTTCCCTGACGTCGCGCGGAAGCGCCGTCGTTCCGCCTCAGGTCTGCGGAACGGCGGCGCTTCGTCGTGGCGGCAACGGAACGAGCATCGATGTCGTGCGGCGATACTCTGCGTAGGCGGGGTACTTGCCGGCGGTGATCGACTCGGTGAAGATCGTCGACCCGATGAAGAGCAGCGAGAGCAGCACGGCGCCGATGATCGTGATGTTCACCGCCCCGCCGAGCACGCCCGCGCCCGAGGTGACCGCCGCCGTCGCGCCGAGCGCGTAGAACGCCCACCACTGCGCCTGCTCGAAGAAGAAGTTGGGATGGCGGCTGTAGCGGAACAGGCCCTCGGTGGCGAAGCCGGGGGAGAGCGTGCCGCCGGCCGCCTTCTTGCGCTGATGGAACGCCCACTGCTGCTGATCGGCCACGGTCTCGCCGATCAGGAACCCTAGGAACAGCGCGATGAAGAGCGCGTCCCAGCCGGTCAGGGCAGACGGATGCTCCGCCGCGACCCCTGCCGGAAGCGTGATGAGCACGAGCAGAGTCATCTGGTAAGCGATGATGAACAGCGCATTGAAGATCTGGAACTGCCAGTGGCGCATGCGCCCGCGCAGGATCGCCCAGCGGTAGTCCTCCATGCCCGTATACCCGCCCTTGCGGGCGAAGTTGAACGTGAGTCGAGCGCCCCAAGCCGTGGCGAGCAGGCCCATCACGACGAGGCGTGCCGACCCGTCGCCGTGCGAGAACGCCACCGCGACGAAGATCCACGCGTAGACGACGGGAACGATCGACCAGGCACGATCGACCCACGAGGTGTCGCGCGTGATCAGCGACAGCACCCAGCACGCGACGCTGCTGAGGGCGGCGACGATGACGACGATGAGCAGAGCATCCATGACGCCATGCTAGGACCCGAGGCGGCCCCGGTGGCGGATCAGAGCGTCGGGAGGAGCGCGTCGAGCCTGTCGGCGGTGTCTTCCCAGCCCTCGACCGCCACCGAGGGCACCCCGATCGCGAGCACGGGGTAATCGTTGCCGCCCTCGTCGAGGCGGTCGCCGTAGAACAGCATGGACGTGAGCGGGATGCCGGTGAGATCGGCGAGTCGGGTCATGCCGAAGGCCTTGTCGATGCCGGCGCGGGTGATGTCGATCGACGTCGAGCCGCCCGAACGCACCTCGAGTCCGGGAACGCGCGCGGCGACGGCGTCGCGCAGGGCTGCGCGCTTGGCGCCATCGGGGTCCCAGGCGTGCTTCGCCTCGCCGGGTGCGCGTTGCCCGAGTGCCGAGAAGGTGATCTGCGATCCGCGGTCTTCGAGGATGTCGCCCCAGGGCTCGGCCTCCCACAGGCCCAGGCGCTCCGCCTCTTCGCGCAGAGCCGTGAGCGCCGCCGACTTCTCGTCGTCGCTGAGGTCGTGCGCGTACACCGTCGTGAAATCGCTGCCGTCGTAGCGCAGGTAGCGGGTGCCGCAGGTGGGCAGCAGGTGCAGACGACCGAGGTCGACGGCATCCGTTCCCCCGAGCTGCGCGACGACCTGCGAGCGGAACTGCTGCTCGTTGCCCCCGGAGATGATGGCGACGTCGACGGTGCGCAGCAGTGCGCGCAGCAGTTCGGCCATGCGCGGGCTGATCGCGCCCTTGGACGGAGCGAGCGTGTCATCGAGGTCGAAGGCGACGAGAGAGGGCGCGGTCATGATGCCTCCAGCCTAGGAGAGCGCGGCTGGGAAGAGAGAGCCGCGGCGAGAACTGTGCACAACACGGCGAGCACCACCCCGACCGTCGCGCCGGTGCTGTTGGCGATCACATCCGAGACGGTCGCTGCGCGGTGGGGGAGAGCGATGCGCTGGAACACTTCGATCGCCAGTGAGAGCGTGGGGCCGACGACGAAGGCGAGGCCCCAGGCCCGTCGCGGGAGCAGCAGGAACGCGAGGATGCCCACGGGGATGAACACGAGTACGTTCGCGAGGACCTCGAGTCGGGTGAAGTCGAGCGACGACCAGCCCAGCCGGTGTGCGAGGGAGAGCACCAGATCGAGCAGATTGGGCATCCGTTGTTCGACGCGCGATGGCGTCAGCGTGAGCGCGACCAGGCCGACGACGAAGGGGATGCCGAGTCCGAGCGCCCACGCGCGCGTGAGGCGCCGGGGAGGAGGAAGCAGCGTGCCCATGGCGTCCCCTTCGTGAGCCGTTCGGATACAGAGAAGGCCGCCCCTGAGGGCGGCCTTCCGGTGTTACTGGTCGGGGTGACAGGATTTGAACCTGCGACCTCTTCGTCCCGAACGAAGCGCGCTACCAAGCTGCGCCACACCCCGTTTGCAACCCTCCGAGTCTACAGGGAAATCTCCCGAGCACCGAATCGAGCGGGTCAGTCGCGCGCCGTCAGCGTGAGCAGCGTCGCCTCGGGTCGGCACGCGAAGCGCACCGGGGCATAGATCGAATGCCCGCACCCGGCGCTCACGTTCAACGGCACCGCTCGACCGCCGTGGGCCCAGGTGCTCAGCCCCTTGGCCTGCTTCAACGGGATGTCGCAGTTGGCGACGAGGGCCCCGTATCCGGGCAGGCAGACCTGACCGCCGTGCGTGTGACCGCCGAGGATGGCGTCGGCGCCCAGGTCGACGTACTCGTCGAGCACACGCCGGTACGGCGCGTGCGTGACCCCGAGCACGGGCGTGCCGGGCGTGCGGGTGCCGAGGGCGTCGAGCGCGGCGGGGAGCACGTCGAGACGGTCCCAGTCGCGGTGGGCGTCGTTCACGCCGAAGACGTCGATCTCGCGACCGTCGACGACGATGCGGGCCGCACGATTGTTGAGATCGGTCCAGCCGAGGTCATCGGTGAAGTAGTCGTCCATCGCCTCGGTGTCGAGGAGTTCTGGCTTGACGTGCCGCTTCGACGGGCCGGTGAAGTAGCGCAGCGGATTGCGCGGCGAGGGGGCGGTGACATCGTTCGAGCCGTGCACGAAGACGCCGGGGATGCCGGCGAACGGGTCGAAGGCTCGTCGGATGCCCTGCAGGCCGTCGCGGTGGCCGAGGTTGTCGCCCGTGTTGACGATCAGATCCGGCTTCAGTTGCGCGAGCGATGCCAGCCAATCCTGTTTGCGATGCTGCCACGGTGCCATGTGCGCGTCGGACAGGTGCAGGATGCGCAGGGGAGCGGACCCCGCCGGGAGAGCGGATGCCGTGACCTCGCGCACCGTGAACAGGTAACGCTCGATGCCGATGCCCCAGACCGCCGCCGCAGCGCCCACGGCCCCCACCGCGCCGAGCGCGATGAGGGCCGGGTGCGCCGAATGTCGGTGCGTCACTGGCAGACCACGGTGACGTTCGTCGTCTTGGTCGCTGCGCTGCCTGGCGCGGGATCGGTGCTGGCGACCGTCTTGCCGGGACCGTTGCACGAGCTGTCGAACTGGAGGCTGTTGAAGCCTGCTCCGACGAGCGATGCGGTGGCATCGGCGCGCGATTTCCCGATCAGGTCGCCGGGCACGGTCGCACCCAATCCGTTGCTGGGCGAGATCGTCACAGTGGCGCCCGCGGCGGCCTGACCCGAGGGGTCCTGCGCGACGATGATGTTCGTCGCCTGGTCGCTGTCGACCGCGGCGCCGACCGAGACGGTGAATCCGGCGCCCTCGAGTGTGGCCGTGGCATCCTCGATCGTCATTCCGGTGACGGCCGGCACGTCGGTGACCACCTGGCGGATGAGGTTGCCGTCGGGCTCGGGGAAGGCGCCGCCGCCGTAGAACTCGTTCGCGGCGGCCTGCATCGTCCGCGCGAGCGGGTAGCGCATCTCGTTCAAGTTGTATCCGCCGGCGCGCTGGCGATAGATGTTCGCCTGGCCCTCCCAGCGGCCCACCCAGACGGCCGTGGCGACCTTGGTGCTGGACTCGATCATCATGGTCGACCAGGTGTCGTGCGTTCCGGTCTTGCCGATCAGCGGGATTCCGTCGCGCGTGTTCGCGACGGCACCCGTGCCGCTGCCGGTCATCACGCCCTGCAGCGCGTAGGCGGCGGTCGCGGCGACCTCGGGCGAGATGACGCCCTCTTTGCAGGTGATCGGCGGGATCTCGCGGTCGGCACCGTCGGAACCGACGACGCGGTCGATCGCGATGGGCGCGCAGTACGTGCCTCCGCTGGCGACCGTGGCGTAGGCGTTGGCCATCGCGAGCGGCGAGATGTTCTTCGACCCGAGGATGTCGTAAGGCACGTTCTGGTCGGTCGTCTTGCCGCCGTTCGCGAGCGTGACGCCCATGCGGTCGGCCACCTTGTTGATCTCGCAGAGGTCGAGCTTCGACGCCATCGCGAAGAATCCACTGTTGAGCGACTGCGCGGTGAAGTTCATCACCGTGTTGGTGCCGCCCTGACCGCCGCCGAAGTTACCGATCTTCTTCGTGTCGACCGTGTGGGTGACTCCGCCATTGGTGCAGGAGTCCTTGATCTTCATGTTCGTCTGCACCTTGCCGTTCAGCGTCTCGCGCAGGGAGTGCCCCTGCTCGAGCCAGTCGATCAGCGTGAAGAGCTTGTAGGTCGAGCCGACCTGGAATCCGTTCGAGTTGCCGTGCACCTTGTCGCCGGCGAAGACGAGCGAGGTGTAGGCGAGGTCGTCGGTCGGCGTCTCGGTGAATGTCGTGTTCTGCGTCATCGAGAGGATGCGCCCCGTGCCCACCTCGATCGAGGTGCCCGCGGCACCGAAGTGCTGGTTGTCGTAGTTGGCGGGAACGATCTCAGCCATCACCGCAGAGGCCGGATCCTGCACGCGCAGGTCGAGCGTGGTGTAGATCTGCAGGCCGCCGCGACGCAGCAGCTCACGACGGTCCTGGGGGGTGTCGCCGAAGGCGGGGTCGTTCTCGACGACCGACTTCACGTACTGGCAGAAGTAGGCGTTGCGACCCGCTGCGGCACAGCCCTGGGTGGGCTGCGTGATGGCGGGAGTGATCGGCGTGGCCTTGGACTCGTCGTACTCCGCCTGCGTGATCTTGCCGTCGGCGAGCATCCGTCCGAGTACGTAGTCGCGGCGGTCGAGGGTGTCTGCGAAGCCGTCGGCCGCGGTGTTGTGCGCGACGCCCTCGGCGTCGGTGTAGGTGCCGTCGACCTTGTCGATGCGCAGGCGGTTCGGGTTCTGCACGATGCCGGCGAGCGTCGCCGCCTGGGCGATCGTGAGGTTCGCCGCGCTGGTCGAGAAGTAGTAGTTGGCCGCGGCCTCGATGCCGTAGACCGTGCCGCCGAAGTTCGCGATGTTCAGGTATCCCAAGAGGATGTCGTTCTTCGACGACTTCTTCTCGATCTGGATCGCGTACCGCATCTCCTGCAGCTTGCGCTCGATGCCGTCGACGCCGGATGCATCCGTGGCCTTCTGCCAGCACGTCGTCAGGTCGTCGGCGTAGGTCTCCGACGTGGCGTCGGCGTCTTGCTCGCACTGCTGGATCTGCACGTTCTTGACGAACTGCTGGGTGATCGTCGACGCACCGCGGCTCGAGGTGCCGCGCACGTTGTCGACGAGTGCCTTGACCGTAGCGCCGAAGTTGACGCCGCCGTGGCTGTAGAAGTTCTTGTCCTCACTCGACAGGATCGCGTTGATCAGCGTCGGCGAGAGCTGCTCGAACGTCAGCGGCACGCGGTTCTGCTCGTAGAACGAGGCGAGCTTGGCGGGGTTTCCCGCGCCATCCTTCGCATAGATGACGGACTGCTCCATCGGCGTGTTGACGTCGAGGTTCTCCGGGAGATCTTCGAAGATCGTGATCGCCTGGTTGCCGGCGATACCGGTCATGGCGAGGACGGGAGTGACGCTGGTGGTGACAAGAATGCCGGCAACGGCGCTCAGACCGACGAGCCCGAGGAGACCACCGAGCACGCCTTTCACCGTACGGTTCTTTTGAGGCATACGCTTGATCGTAGGGGAGTTCCCTGAATACCGCCTTTGACGGGCCTGCGTCTCTTCGTCGTCGCTCGCGCCCCGATCGAATGGAGTGCCATGACCACGTGGGAGTACGTCACCACACCGCTGCTGATCCACAACACCGCCGCGATCCTCAACAACTGGGGCAAGCAGGGCTGGGAGCTCGTGCAGGTCGTGCAGGGCCCGGAAGGCGGCCTCGTCGCCTACTTCAAGCGCCCCGTCACGCAGGACGGCTCGAACGAGACCGGCCTCGCCGCCGCCGCGCAGGCCGCCCGCCAATTCGACGGAGGTGCGGCATGAGCATCTCCGCGCGCCTCGCCGAACTCGGTATCGAGCTGCCCGCCGTGGCCGCCCCGGTCGCCGCCTACGTGCCCGCCGTCGTCCACGCCGGTCTCATCTACACCTCGGGACAGCTCCCGTTCGCCGACGGCGCGCTCCCGGCCACCGGCAAGGTGGGCGCCGCGGTCGACGCCGACGATGCCAAGTCCTACGCGCGCACCTGCGCTCTGAACGCTCTGGCGGCCGCTGCGGATGCCGCGGGCGGTGTCGACCGCATCGCCGGTGTGCTGAGGGTCGGCGGATTCGTGGCATCCGTTCCCGAGTTCACCGGACAGCCCGGCGTCATCAACGGCGCGAGCGAAGTGCTCGGCGAGATCTTCGGCGACGCCGGTCGCCACGCCCGCGCCGCCGTGGGCGTGCCGGTGCTGCCGCTCGACAGCCCGGTCGAGGTCGAGGTTACCTTCCTCCTCGCCTGACCCCCCCACATCGAATACGCCCCTCCCGATTCGGGAGGGGCGTCTTCGCGTCTCTGCGCTACTTGACCTGCGACGAGATGATCGTCATCACGGCGGTGTCGGCCAGCGTCGTCGTATCGCCGACCTCGCGCCCCTCGGCCACGTCACGCAGCAGGCGACGCATGATCTTGCCCGAGCGGGTCTTCGGCAGCTCGCCGACGATGTAGACGTCGCGCGGGCGGGCGATCGCGCCGATCTGCTCGCCGACCCAGAGCCGCAGCTGCTGGGCGAGACCCGCCGGGTCGTGGGCGTCGAGATAGCTCTGTTTGATGATGACGAAGGCGACGACGGCCTGGCCGGTCGCCTCGTCGGATGCTCCGACCACGGCGGCCTCGGCCGTCGCCTCGTGCGCCACGAGCGAGGATTCGATCTCAGCGGTCGAGAGTCGGTGGCCCGACACGTTCATGACGTCATCGACTCGGCCGAGCAGCCAGAGGTCGCCGTCGTCGTCGAGCCGGGCACCGTCGCCGGCGAAGTAGTAGCCCTTGTCCTCGAACTTCTCCCAGTACGTCTCGCGGAAGCGCTCCGGGTCGCCCCAGATCCCACGCAGCATGCTGGGCCAGGGCTCGGTGATGACGAGGAGCCCGCCATTGCCGGTGCCGACGTCTTCGCCCTTCTCGTCGACGACGTCGATGGTGATGCCGGGGATCGGAACTTGCGCCGAGCCCGGCTTCGTCGCGGTGACGCCCGGGAGGGGGGACACCATGATCGCTCCGGTCTCGGTCTGCCACCACGTGTCGACGATCGGGGCGCGGTTTCCGCCGATGACCTCGCGGTACCACATCCACGCTTCCGGGTTGATGGGCTCGCCCACCGATCCGAGCACGCGCAGCGACGACAGGTCGAACTTCTGCGGCACGCTGCGGCCGATCTTCATGAACGAACGGATCGCGGTCGGCGCGGTGTAGAAGATCGAGACCTTGTACTTCTCGATGATCTCCCACCAGCGCCCGGCGTGCGGAGCATCCGGCGTCCCCTCGTACATGACCTGGGTGGCGCCGTTCGCGAGCGGGCCGTAGGCCACGTACGAATGACCGGTGACCCACCCGATGTCGGCGGTGCACCAGTACACGTCGGTCTCGGGGTGCAGATCGAACACGTACTTGTGCGTGTAGGCGGCCTGTGTGAGGTATCCGCCGGACGTGTGCAGGATGCCCTTCGGCTTTCCCGTGGTGCCCGATGTATAGAGGATGTAGAGCGGGTTCTCCGAGGGGAACGCCTGCGCGGTGTGATCGGCGGATGCCGCGGGCACCACGTCGTGCCACCAGTGATCGCGCCCTTCGACCCAGTCGACGTCGTTGCCGCCGCGCTGGACGACCAGCACGTGCTCGACCGTCAGCTGCTCGCCGTCGCCGCGGTCGCTGAGCGCCTGATCGACGGCCGGCTTGAGGGCGGAGACCCGTCCCTTGCGGTATCCGCCGTCGGCCGTGATGACGACCTTCGCGCCTGCGTCGTCGATGCGCGAGCGCAGGCTGTCGGCGCTGAATCCGCCGAACACGACGGAGTGGATGGCGCCGAGACGGGCGACCGCGAGCATCGAGGCGATCGCCTCGGGAATCATGGGGAGGTAGATGGCGACGCGGTCGCCCTGGCCGACACCGAGTTCGGCGAGGACGTTCGCGGTGCGCTTGACCTCGTCGGTCAGTTCCGCGTAGGTGATGCGACGCGAATCGCCCGGCTCGCCTTCCCAGTAGAGGGCGACACGTTCGCCGTTGCCGGCCTCGACATGGCGGTCGAGGCAGTTGTAGGCGACGTTCAGCTCGCCATCGTCGAACCACTTCGCGAAGGGCGGGGCCGACCAGTCGAGCACATGGGTGAATGGCGTGTGCCAGTGCAGCAGCTCGCGGGACTGCTCTGCCCAGAAGCCTTCACGGTCGGCTTCGGCGCGCTCGTAGAGGGCGGGTGAGGAGATGGACTGGGCGACGAACTCCTCGGAGGGCGGGAACTGGCGGTTCTCGTCGAGAAGGTGATCGATCTGACTGCTCATCGGCAGACGCTCCTTTGCGGCTGGGCATGTTCCCGGCATGGTGCGACCAGGACAGGCCGAATCTAGTCGCGCCCCCGGCGGATCGCATACTGCCGAAAGTAGGTAGTGTGGCCTGGTTTTGTCAGGACGGTCGCCTTGCGTACACTCGACGACAGCCGAATACTCATTCCGGCCTTGGCGAGGCCGATTCCCCCGATCGGTGCTCGCCCTGGGCGGCATCTCATTCCCCCCGTGAGATGCCGCCCTTCTCATGCCCGTGCATTCTGCACCGCGTCCGCTCCGACGGAGTTGTGCACAGCTGCCGTTGCGACCGATCGGCGTTGGACTGCGTCCTGCCTAACGTCGGGACATGGCCGACTCGTTCATCATCCAACCCCGGGGCGGCAGTGCTGCCTCCGGCGCGATACCGGGCAGCGCACCGGCGCCGCTGCGCATCGATCCGACCTTCGGAGCACTGTCGGAGTACTGCGCCGACGAGGCCGTGACGGATCTGTTCGTGAACGGCGCGGCCGGGCTCTTCCTCGACCGGGGGCAGGGCACCGAGCCCGTCCCGGCCTGGCGTGCGTCCGAACGCGAGGTGCGCGAACTCGCGGTCGCGCTCGTGGGCCTGGGCGGGCGGCATCTCGACGATCAGGCTCCCTGCGTTGACGTGCGCCTCGATTCGGGCATCCGCGTGCATGCCGTTCTCGCGCCCGTGTCGACCACTGGCACCGCGCTCTCCATCCGCATTCCGCGGGTGCGTGCGGCCGATCTCGACTCCCTGGCCGCGCTCGGCGCGTTCGACGCGCGCCAGCAGGCCTGGCTGACGCGGCTGGTCGCCGAGCGCGCCAACCTGCTCATCACGGGAGGAACGGGCACGGGCAAGACGACGCTGCTCTCCGCCCTGCTGTCCGAGGTGCGGCCGTCGGAACGGCTGGTGACGATCGAAGACGTCGCCGAACTGCGTCCGCGGCATCCGCACCACGTCGCGCTCGAAGCGCGTCAGGCCAACCTCGAAGGCGCCGGGGGCATCACGCTCGCCCGACTCGTGCGCGAGTCGCTGCGCATGCGACCCGACCGACTCGTGGTCGGGGAGTGCCGCGGCGAGGAGGTGCGCGAGCTGCTCACGGCGCTCAACACCGGGCACGACGGCGGTGCCGGAACGCTGCACGCGAGCGGACTCGGAGACGTTCCCGCCCGGATGGAGGCGCTCGGCGCGTTGGCGGGGATGGATGCCACGGCGCTCGCCCGTCAGACGGTCAGCGCGTTCACGATCGTCCTGCACCTCGAGCGTGCTCCCGGGGGCACCAGGCGCATCGCCCAGGCCGGCACCTTCACGCTGGTGCGCGACCGACTCGGCATCGACGAGGTGCAGCCGTGGTGAGGCGGCGGCGTTCCGCCGTGTCGAACGATGCCGACGCGGCGACATCGGTGCAGACGCTGGCGGTGCTCCTGCAGGCGGGTGCGGTGCCGGTCACCGCGTGGAGGCATCTCGCCGACACGGGCGACAGGCACGCCATCGCGATCGTCGCTCGCCTGGACGACGGTGTTCCGCTTCTCGATGCGATCGAGGCGGAGGGCGGCGTCTGGACCGATCTGGCGGCGGCGTGGGAGATCGCCAGCACGGTCGGGGCGCCGCTCGCCGAGGTGCTGCGCATGATCGCCGAGACGCTCCGCGATGCCGCCTCGGCCGCCGATGATGTGCGCATCGCGCTCGCCGAGCCGGCCGGAACCGCCCGCCTGCTGCTCTGGATGCCGTTCGCCGGGCTCCTCTTGGGCTTCGCACTCGGCTTCGACACGATCGGCGTCGTCACGCGCAACCCGCTCGGCGCCGCCTGCGTGGTCGCCGGTCTTCTCCTCGTGCTGCTCGCACACTTCTGGACGACACGCCTCCTGCGCCGCGCCCGTCCCGCTCCCGGAACTCCGGGCATGCGCGCCGAACTTGTCGCCGTGGCGCTCTCGGGCGGCGCATCGATCGAGAGGGCGTTGCGCCTCGTGTCCGAGAGCGCCGGTGCCGCGCCGGGCGACGAGCGCCGGATCGCCTCCGTCCTCGAACTCTCGAGCGCGGCAGGAGTCCCCGCCGTCGAACTGCTGCGCGCATCGGCCGCGCAGGAGCGCCACAGTGCCCGCATCCAGGGGCGCCTGCGCGCGGCGCGGCTCTCGACGCGACTGCTGCTGCCGCTGGGGGTGTGCACCCTGCCGGCCTTCTTGCTGCTCGGCGTCGCCCCGCTGCTCCTCAGCGTGCTCGCCTCGACCCCGCTGCCGCTATGACCCCTCCGCAGACGCGACCGCGTCCCGACAGAAAGAAGGAACCCCATGAACACCATCCCCCGATTGACCCGCCGCCGTGCGTCGTCACTGTTCGCCGACGACTCGGGTGCCGCGACCGCGGAGTACGCCATCACGACGATGGCGGCCGTGGCATTCGCCGGGCTGCTCGTGGTCATCATGCGATCCGACGAGGTGCGGGGCATCCTCACCGATCTCGTTCGTCGTGCACTCACGGTGTCGTGACGAGAACGAGACGCCGTGTCGGGAGCGAGCGCGGATCGGTCGCGGCCGAACTCGCGCTCGCGCTCCCCGCGGTGGTGCTCACGCTCGCCCTGGGCGCCGGTGCGCTGGGTGCCGCGGCGCGGCAGGTGGCGTTGCAGGATGCCGCTGCGGATGCGGCTCGCCTGCTCGGCCGCGGCGAAGACGGAGGAGCGGCAGCCGACATCGTGCGCCGGGCCGTGCCCGGATCGACGATGTCATCGGGGCCGTCCGGAGACCTCGTCTGCGTCACCGCGCGATCCGACTTCGGGATCGGGAATCTGGTGCGCATTCCGTTGCAGGCATCCAGCTGTGCGCTCGGCGGCGGTCGCTGATGGCGGGCACGGCGCTCGCCGCGGGCGTGCTCGTGGCCGCCTGCGCACTCTCGCTCGGGCTCGCCGCCGTCGGGGGAGCGGCGGTCACGGCGCAGCGCGTGGCGGGGGCAGCCGATGCGGCAGCGCTGGCTGCGGCCGACGCGGCGAGTGGAGCCGTGCCCGCCGTCGACGACCCCTGTACGACGGCCGCGCGCGTCGCCGCGGCATCGGGCGCGACGCTCACGGCATGCGCGATCGAGGGCTTCGTGGCGACCGTCGAGGTCGAGGCGGGGTACGCCGGACTCGCTGCCATCTCGCGAGCTCGTGCGGGACCACCCGCGGCGGAATGACGGCGGGATGATGGCGGAAGATGCGGCGGTGAAGCGCGGCCGTCACCGCCACTCCGCCGCGTCGAACGCTTGCACGGCAGCGGCGCGCGCCGATAGCTTGGATGTCGAATTGACCCCCGGGTCGCCGATTCCGACGTCGCAGGGGAGATCATGCGAAGACTAAACCGCCGTGCCCGATATACCGCCATTCTGGTTGTGGGGGCAGGTGTTGCCGCCGCTCTGGTCACTGCGACGCCGGCGATGGCCGCATCGACCTATACCGTCACTTCCGACGATGACGGGATCCCCGGCATCACCGTCGTCGACGCGCAAGCGGTGACGATCGCGGTCTGCCAGGACGGCTGCGACTACACGACGATCGCGGCCGGCATCGCCGCGGCGGCGGAGGGCGACATCATCGAGGTCGCCGCAGGGACGTACGCCGGCGGGATCGCGTTGAACAAGCCGGTGACGCTCCGCGGAGCGGGCAACGGGGGCGATCCGTCCGTCGACACCATCATCGAGGGATCATCCGGCAACGGCATCACCACGAGCAACGGCACCGCCGAATCAAGGGTGACGATCGAGAACATCCGCGTCACCGGCTTCGGCAGCGGTGTCGTCGCCGGCAGCCACACCACCCTCGATCGCGTGGTCAGCACGGCGAACTCGAGCTACGGCATCAACCTGAGCGGCTCCGACAACGCCGGCCTGCGGATCACCGATTCGACGATCAGCTTCAACGCGACCGGTGTGAAACTGGGCTCCGCCGCGAGCGCTCGCAATATCGAGATCTCCGACAGTCACTTCGACGACAACACGAAGAACGGGTGGTACGCGGACAAGAGCACGTCCGGGGACTCTCAGCTCGATGATGTGACGATGACCCGCGCGACCTTCGACCGGAATGGCGAGAAGGGGTTCTACGCCGAGAAGCTCTCGAATGCGATCTTCACCGATGTGACGGCGAACGGGAGCGGTCACGACAGGGCGACCATGGGCAACGGCATCAGCATCAACCTGAAGGCCGGCGACTACTCCGACATCGTCTTCGACAACCTCACCGCGCTGAACTCGGGTGGCGGACAGGGCGCGCCTCTCGGGGCGGCCGTCGATATCCAGGCCCGGAACGACGGCAGCTACGCGGCGAACCCGGCGACCCTGACCGGTCTCGTCCTCGACGGCGGCGAGATCAGCGGCTCCGACATCGGCCTCATCATCGGCGGCGGTACGACCGGAGCCGTGGTGACCGGTATGAATCTGAGCGGCACCGTCATCGCACTCCACAACGAGAACGGCGGCCGGATCACCGCGACGCACAACTTCTGGGGCAGCGCGAACCCGGACTTCTCGACGATCGTCAGCGGCGATGTGAATTACTCCCCCTGGTGGAAGAGCGCGGAGATGACTGCGCAGCCGACATCGGTGTCTCTCACCCTCTCGTCGCCGACCATGCCCCGAGGGGACGCGAATACGCGGGCCGTCGCCAGCGTCGCACCGGCCGTGCAGGGAACCGTGCAGTTCTTCGACGGCGGCGCCCCTCTGGGCGGCCCGGTCGTGGCCGAGGGCGGCGCGGCGTCGATCGCGCTCGGTACCCTGGGCGCCGGTTCGCATTCGATCACGGCGCAGTTCACCCCGGATGACACGATGGACTACCTCGAGTCCCCGGTGTCGGATGCTCGCACCATTGTCGTGAACGTGCCGAACCCGGAGCCGGCTCCGGCGCCCGCGACGAACTCGGAGCAGTTGCAGGAGCACATCCGGAGCGGTGCCGTTCCGACGATCCCGCCGAGCAGCTTCAACGCCTCTGACGGAAGCGCGGCAGGTAACACGGATCTTCAGAGCCTCGACCCGAGCAAGCCCCTCCAGGGCGAGATCCCCTGGAGCGACGGCTCGGACAGCTATGTCGATGTCTACGCGTATTCGACGCCGGTCTTCCTCGGTACCTTCCCGGTCGTCAACGGGCAGGTGCAGTTGAACCTGACGCCGGCCCAGTTGCAGCTGCTCGAGGGCGGCGATCACGATCTCGTCTTCATCGGGCAGACGAGTGGCACGACCATGGCAGTGGCGATCCAATTGGCTGTCGATGGTGGCGGGGACACCGCCCCCTCCGCATCTCCGCAGGTGCTCGCCAACACCGGCGCCTCCACGCCCGTGCACCTCTCCGCGTCGGCGATCGTCATGCTCCTCCTCGGTGCGGTGGCGCTCGGGGTCGCCCGGGTGAAGCGGAGGAAGCTCCACCCGTGAGCGGCGACCGGTAGTCGGTGTCCCCGTCGGGGCCTCCCGTTGCGCTCGACGGGGGCTCCGACGGCGGAGATCGGCGATGGCCGCGGCGCGCACGACCCGCTCGGTGCGGGCCTCGTGGCGACCGTGGAGGTCCAGGCGGCGTACGCTGGACTCGCTGCCGTCTCCCGAGCTCGTGCCGGACAACCCGCGGGCGAATGACGGCGGAACATACCCCCTCACTGTGAACCACCCGAAAAGTGGGGTGTGTATGGTGTGCTTCGAAGAAAGGACGCACCCTTGGCTGAAGGCAAGAAGCTCGTCATCGTCGAGTCCCCGACGAAGATGCGGTCTATTCAGGGATACCTCGGCGACGGCTACGAGGTGCTCAGCTCCGTCGGCCATATTCGCGACCTCGCTGACAAGAAAGACATTCCGGCGGCCGATAAAGAGGCATACGGGAAGTACTCGATCGACATCGACAACGGGTTCGACCCGTACTACGTCGTCTCGGATCGCAAGACGAAGACCGTCGCCGAGCTCAAACGAGCTCTGAAGACGGCCGACGAACTCCTGCTCGCCACTGATGAGGACCGCGAAGGCGAGGCGATCGCCTGGCACCTGCTCGAGACGCTCAAGCCCAAGGTCCCGGTCAAGCGCATGGTCTTCCACGAGATCACCAAGGACGCGATCCAGGCCGCCGTCGGAAACACGCGTGAGCTCGACCACGCCCTCGTCGACGCGCAGGAGACCCGACGCATCCTCGACCGCCTGTACGGGTGGGACGTCTCGCCCGTGCTCTGGTACAAGGTCAAGACCGGCATCTCCGCCGGTCGCGTGCAGTCCGCCGCGACCCGCCTGATCGTCGACCGCGAGCGCGAGCGCATGGCGTTCGTCTCTGCGGAGTACTGGGACGTCGACGCCTCGGCAGCGGCGACCGGAACGTCGTTCCGCATCCGCCTGGTCCGTGTCGACGGCGGCCAGTTGGCCCGTGGAACCGACTTCGATGACTCCGGTTCTCTGAAGAAGGCCGTCATCGTCCTCGATGAGGCCAAGGCCACCGCCCTCGCCCAGGCGGTCGCATCCGTCGGCGCTGGAACGGTCACCAAGGTCGAGGCCAAGCCCGGAACACGGAGCCCCTACGCGCCCTTCACGACCTCGACCATGCAGCAGGAGGCCGGACGCAAGCTCTCGATGGGGGCCAAGCAGGCGATGAGTGTCGCCCAGCGCCTCTACGAAAAGGGTTTCATCACCTATATGCGTACCGATTCCACGGCGCTGAGCACCCAGGCGGTGCAGGCGGCGCGGAGCCAGGCGGTCTCGCTCTACGGCGACCGCGCCGTGCCGTTGAAGCCGCGCGTCTACAAGTCGAAGAGCAAGAACGCCCAGGAGGCGCACGAGGCGATCCGCCCGTCGGGAGAGACCTTCCGCACCCCGGCATCCGTCTCCTCGCAGCTCGACCGTGACGAGCAGCGGCTCTACGACCTGATCTGGAAGCGCACGGTCGCCAGCCAGATGTCCGACGCGAAGTACGAGACGACCACCGTCACGATCGCCGTCGACGCCGCAGGTCAAGTGGCCGAGTTCACCGCGTCCGGAACCGTCTACACCTTCAAGGGCTTCCTCGAGGCGTACGAAGAAGGACGCGACGAGAAGCGCAGCGATGCGGATGCCGCCGAGAACCAGTCGCTTCCGGCCGTCGCCGTCGGCGACGAGCTCGCGGTGTCGGATGCCGAGGCCAAGGGTCACCGCACCACGCCGAAGCCCCGGTACACCGAGGCGTCGCTGGTGAAGGTGCTCGAGGAGAAGGGCATCGGTCGCCCGTCGACGTTCGCCACGATCCCCGAGACGATCCTCGATCGCGGATACGCCGTCAAGCGCGGTCAGGCGCTCGTGCCGACCTGGCTGGCGTTCAGCGTCGTCCGCCTGCTCGAAGAGCACTTCGCCGAGCTCGTCGACTACGACTTCACCGCATCGCTCGAGGACGACCTCGACACGATCGCTCGGGGCGAGCAGAACCGCGTGGAATGGCTCAAGTCGTTCTACTTCGGCTCCGACGCGCACGCCGGTCTGCGCAAGGTCGTCGACAACCTCGGCGAGATCGATGCCCGCGCGCTCAACTCGACGCCCATCACCGACACGGCCACGCTGCGCTTCGGCAAGTACGGCCCGTACCTCGAGGTGGCCGATCCCGAGAACCCCGAGGCCAAGCCGCGCATCGTCAACGTTCCGGAAGACCTCGCGCCCGACGAGCTCACCGCCGCCAAGGCGCAGGAGCTCATCGACGCGCCCGTCGCCGGTGACCGCGTTCTCGGCGAGAATCCCGAGAACGGCAAGATCGTCGTCGTGAAGGACGGCCGCTTCGGCCCCTACGTGCAGGAGAACGATCCGGTATCGGAAGACGCGGCGGTCGATGAGACGACCGGTGAGGTCGTCGAAGCTCCGAAGAAGCGCGGGGCGAAGAAGGAAGTGGCTCCCAAGCCGCGCACCGCCTCGCTGTTCCGTTCGATGTCGGTCGACGAGATCGAACTCGACACCGCGCTGCAGCTGCTCAGCCTGCCGCGCGTGGTCGGCACCGACCCCGAGACGGGCGATGAGATCACCGCGCAGAACGGCCGGTTCGGTCCGTACCTGAAGAAGGGCGCAGACTCCCGCTCGCTCGAGAACGAGTCGCAGATCTTCGATGTGACCCTCGAGCAGGCGCTCGAGATCTACAAGCAGCCGAAGTACGGCGCGCGCCGTGCCTCGAGCGCTCTCGTCGAATTCGAAGCCGACCCCGTGAGTGGCAAGCCGATTCGCATCCGCGACGGCCGATTCGGTCCGTACGTCACCGATGGGGAGACCAACGTCACGATCCCGAAGGCCCAGAAGCCGGAGGACATCACGTTCGAGGTGGCCGTGCAGATGCTCGCCGACAAGCGGGCGAAGGGCCCTGCTCCCAAGCGCGGATCGCGCACGGCGGCGAAGAAGGCTCCTGCGAAGAAGCCCGCCGCGAAGAAGCCCACCGCGGCAGCAGCGAAGAAGGCGACCACGACGAAGGCCGCCGCGACCAAGGCTGCGACGACCAAGGCCGCCGCACCGAAGAAGGCTCCTGCGAAGAAGGCTCCGGCGAAGAAGGCTCCGGCGAAGGCGGACTCGTGACCCCAGGTCGTGGCCGCTGGATCACGCTCGAAGGCGGCGACGGCTCGGGCAAGACCACGCAGTCGGATCTGCTCGCATCCTGGCTCTCGGATGCCGGGAACGCGGTTCTGCGCACCCGTGAACCCGGTGGGTCCGAGGTCGGACAGCTCATCCGCGACATCGTGCTCCATCACCGCGGCGACATCGCCCCGCGCGCCGAGGCCCTGCTCTACGCGGCCGATCGGGCGCACCACGTGGCCACGGTCGTGCGACCGGCGCTGGAGCGCGGCGAAATCGTGTTGCAGGACCGCTACCTCGATTCCTCGGTCGCCTATCAGGGTGCCGGGCGTGTGCTGGATGCGACCGAGGTGCGCGATCTCTCGCTCTGGGCTGCGGAGGGCGCGCTGCCCGATCTCACGGTCCTGCTCGACCTCGACCCGCAGACCGCGCGCGAGCGGCTCGACTCGGCCGACAAGCCGTTCGATCGTCTCGAGGCCGAGAAGGCGGATTTCCACGGGCGAGTCCGCGATGCCTTCCTCGCCCTGGCGGACGCGGAACCCGAGAGGTTCCTCGTGGTCGACGCCTCGGCCTCGACCGACGTGATCGCGGCGCAGATCCGTGCGCGCGTCGAGTCCTTCCTCGCGTAGCCGGCCCTCCCGCGCCGAACGACGATGACGACTGCACCTGTGCCGTCCGTGTCGGCGGTCACGATTAGGCTGAGTGCATGCCTGAGACCGTGATCGCTCCGTTCCCGTGGGGCGATGTCTGGGGGCAAGATGCAGCGGTCGAGACGCTGCGGACCGCGGCATCCGACCCGGCAGCCCTCTCGCACGCCTGGCTCATCACCGGCCCACCGGGTTCCGGGCGCTCGACTCTCGCCTACGCGTTCGCCGCCGCTCTGATCGCCGACCGACCCGATGACGAGGCCGCGATGCGTCAGGTTCTCGCGGGCACGCACCCGGATGTCACGGCGCTGCGCACCGACAAGGTCATCATCACCATCGCCGAGGCGCGCGCCCTCGTCGAACGCTCGTACTTCGCCCCGTCTGCGGGCCGCTACCGCGTCATCGTCGTCGAAGACGCCGATCGCATGGTCGAGCGCACCTCCAACGTGCTGCTGAAGGCCCTCGAAGAGCCGCCCGAGAACACGGTGTGGATTCTCTGCGCACCCAGCGAAGCCGATCTGCTCCCGACGATCCGCTCCCGCGTCCGCTCGTTGCGACTCCGCGAACCCGACGTGGCCGACGTCGCGCGACTCATCAGCCTGCGCACGGGCGTCGACGCGGAGGTGGCCGAGCAGGCCGCCCGCCACGCGCAGCGCCACATCGGCATGGCCCAGCGCCTCGCCACCGATGAGTCCGCACGACGACGACGCGATGACACCCTCCGTTCGGTGATCGGGGTGCGGGGAGTCGGCGACGCGGTCGAGGTCGCCGGGCGCATCATCCAGGCCGCGACCGAAGATGCGAAGGCCCTCACCGCCGAACGCGACGCGGGGGAGCGGGCGAATCTGCTGCGCATGGTCGGCGTCGGCGAAGGCCAGGCGGTTCCTCCGGCGCTGCGCGCCCAGCTCTCGGCGCTCGAAGACGACCAGAAGAAGCGCGCCACCCGCAGCCTGCGCGACGGCATCGACCGGGTGCTCACCGATCTGCAGTCGATGTACCGCGACGTCGTCATGCTGCAGTTCGGGCGCAACGACGTGCTCATCAACCGCGAGTTGCTCCCCGAATTGGATGCGATCGCGGCGGCCTGGCCGCAGACCCGTACGCTGGTCGTACTAGACCACCTCGCCGACACCCGGCAGTCGCTGGAGCGCAACGTCGCACCATTGCTCGCCCTCGAGAGCTTGCTCGTGACCATCACGAGCGGGAGGACACCGTGAACATCCGACAGACGTCCCGTCTCCGCCGCGCCGCCGTGATGATCGCCGGCCTCGCCGCCGCATCGGTCGCCCTATCCGGCTGCCTCTACGCGATGATCCCCGAAGAGGCAGCGCCCCGCCCGTCGTCGACGAACGCGCCCGACACCGAGGGTGTCTCCGCCGACCTGCTGCCGTTCTACGAGCAGACGCTCGACTGGACCTCCTGCGGGAGCGTCGGGTTCGACTGCACCATGGTCACGGCGCCGCTCGACTGGGAGAACCCGAGCGCCGGCGAGATCGAGCTGTCGGTGATCCGTCACCAGGCCGAGCAGACGCCGATGGGCTCGCTGTTGACCAATCCGGGCGGCCCGGGCGCCAGTGGCGTCGAACTCATTCGCGACAGTCTCGACTTCGCCGTCGGCTCCGCGCTCATCGAGAACTACGACGTGATCGGGTTCGACCCGCGCGGTGTCGGCGAATCGACCGCAGTGACCTGTTTCGACGCCGCCGCCATGGACGATTACCTGTACAGCATCCCCGCCTCGCCGCGGGGCAGCGCCGAGTGGGAAGCCGAGCTCACCGAGCGCAACCAGGCCTTCGCCGATGCCTGCGACGCGAACAGCAACGGCATCCTGCCCTACATCACGACGATCAACTCGGCCCGCGACATGGACCTGATCCGGGCGGTGCTGGGCGACACGCAGCTGAACTACCTCGGCTACTCGTACGGCACCTTCCTCGGTGCGACCTATGCCAAGCTCTACCCCGAGAAGGCCGGCCGCCTCGTGCTCGACGGTGCGATCGATCCCGCGGTTCCGGGGCTCGAGGTCGGCGCCACGCAGGCTCTCGGGTTCGAGTCGGCGCTGCGCGCCTACATGCAGGACTGCCTCGACTCGGGTGACTGCCCGTTCAACGGCTCGGTCGACGATGCGATGGCCGATCTCGGCGCGCTGCTCGCCAGCGTCGACCGCACCCCGCTGAAGAACGGCGATGGTCGCATGCTCGGGGCCGATTCCCTGATGACGGGCATCATCGCCGCGCTCTACTCGCAAGACAGCTGGCCCTACCTCACGCAGGCCCTCGACGAGGCGCTGCAGGGCGACCCGACCACCGCCTTCGTGCTCGCCGACTTCTACAACGGCCGCGAGGGCAACGCCTACCTCGACAACTCCTCCGAGGCTTTCCGCGCGTACAACTGCATGGACTACCCGGTCGAAGACGACCCCGCTGCCGAGGCCGCGATCACCCAGAAGATCGAAGAGGGTGCGCCGACCATCGCCCCGTACTGGAACGGCCCCGACTCCTGCGAGGTCTGGCCGTACCCGCCCACGGGCACGCGCGGTGAGATCACCGCCGAGGGAGCCGGCCCCATCCTGGTGATCGGCACGACCAACGACCCGGCCACCCCCTACGAGTGGTCGGAGTCGCTTGCCGACCAGCTCGAAGAGGGCGTGCTCATCACTCGCGTCGGCGAGGGCCACACGGGGTACAACAAGGGCAACAGCTGCGTCGATGATGCCGTCGAGGCGTTCCTGCTCGATGACGTCGTGCCAGAGGACGGCCTGCGCTGCGAGTGACACGCGAGCGAGCCCGCCTCGATTCGCGAGCGAACGCGAGACAGGGTAATATCGGTGATCGCGCCGGTTTGCCCGTCGCACGCCGCTTTAGCTCAGTCGGCAGAGCATCTCACTCGTAATGAGAAGGTCGTCAGTTCGATTCTGACAAGCGGCTCAGTGAAACCCCCGGACTCCTGAAGAGTCCGGGGGTTTCGTCTTTTCTAGGCTGCGCCGTCGCGGTCTAGGCGGCCAGTTTCGCGAGTGCAGCGAGGATCTCGCGCTCGCGCGACCACGTGCCGTTTCCGCGGTGTGTTCCGGTCTGCGGGTCGAACACTCCTCCGCTTTGCAGCACGACCTCCCGCGGAATGCCCAGGCCATCGAGCAGCTCTTGGAACTGCGCCCAGGAGAGTTTGTGGATTTCGTCGCTCGGTGATGTGACGTTGCGCGTGACGGTGGCCTGCGCGGCGGTGCCGTAGTGCGAGAGGTACTGCGGGGCGATCGCGTACTGATTGCCGTTGACGCTGATGCTGTAGGTCATCTGGTTCTCCTTGCGAGGGTCGGGAGTGGGGAGGGTGGGAGGGGTCGGGGAATTGGCCAGAGGGGCGTTCTGGACGTACGGGAGCGGATCGACTGCTCGGCCGTTCTGCCGCAGCTCGAGGTGCAGGTGCGGTCCGGAAGACCTGCCGGTGCTGCCGACCGCGCCGATCAGTGCACCCCGCTTGACGGTCTGCCCGACGTTGAGGGTCGAGCGATTGACCATGTGCGCATAGCGGGTCGACCAGCCGTCGGCGTGGTTGACGAACACCGCGTTCCCGTAGGCGCCATTGGTGCCGAGCGTGCCGTTGGCGGCCACGACCCCGTCGGCCACGGCATGGATCGGCGTGTTCGTCGCAGCCGGATAGTCCTGACCCGCGTGCATCTTGCCGCGTCTCATGCCGAACCGAGATCCGGCCGCCTGACGATAGGCGAACGGGTGCCCCCACGAGACGGCAGCGGCCGCGGGGTCCGGCGAGGCGAACAGATCGACCGTGACAGCCGTCGCCGCGACCGTGACACCGGTGAGGGCCATGAACGTGCGTCGCGAAACGGGTTGAGCATCGGCGTGCTCCGGTGGTGGACTCATGCGGGTTCGTCTCCTGTCGTGATGGTCGAGCCCGATTCGGGCCCCGGACAGGTAAGCCCAAACCGTGCGATATGTCTGTCCCCTCTTCGGACTACAGACAGCGCCCACCGCTGCGGGTACCTTCGTTCGGCGTGCGTCTGCGTTTCGGCCCTCGGCTTCACCGTGCGGGCGGCGTACGCTCGTGGCATGAGCAGAGCGCTTCTGATCGTCGATGTGCAGAACGACTTCACCGAGGGCGGTGCCCTCGCGGTGGTCGGTGGTGATGCGGTGGCCACGGCCGTCTCGGCCTACCTGGCGGCCCATGCGGGTGACTATGCGGTGATCGTCGCCTCCCGCGACTGGCACCATGCCGAAGACGACAACGGTGGGCACTTCGCTGACCGACCCGACTTCGTCGACACCTGGCCGGCGCACTGCGTGGAGGGCACGGCCGGTGCGGAGTACGACCCACTGCTGGCGACGGATGCCGTCACCCACCATGTGCGCAAGGGCCAGGGTGTGCCCGCCTATTCGATGTTCGAGGGTGTGACCGACACGGGGGAGACGGTCGGTGCCGTTCTGACGGCAGCGGGAGTGCTCAGCGCCGATGTCGTGGGGATCGCCACCGACCACTGCGTTCGGGCATCCGCTCTCGATGCCGTCGCCCACGGTGTGCACGTGCGGGTGCTCACGGATCTCGTCGCGGGTGTCGGAGCTGAGTCGAGCGCTGCGGCGCTGGCCGAACTCGCGCACGCGGGCGCAGAACTGGTCGAGAGCGCGCAGGCGTGAGCGGCAGCGTCCTGCTGCTGCGCGCCGTGAACGTGAGTGGTCGCAACCGGGTGCCGATGGCCGAGCTGCGTGAACTGCTCACCGCGTCCGGCACGCTCCAGGGCGTGTCGACATACATCGCCAGCGGCAACATCGTGTGCGAGCATCCGTCCGACCCCGCAGCGGCGACCGCCCGGGTGCGTGCTCTCATCCACGATGAATTCGGGGTCGATACACCGGTGATCCATCGCACGCACGAGGCGCTGGTGGCGGCGCTGGAATCGCAGCCGTTCGTCGACCCGATCGACAAGCTTCTGCACGCGATGTTCCTCGAGGGCGAGCCGCGGTCCGGAGCGGTTGAGGCGCTGCGCGAGCGACTCGTGCCGGGGGAGCAGATCGAACTCGTCGGCCACGATCTGTGGATCAACTACGGCGAGACCGGTGTGCACGCCTCGAAGCTCACGAAGGCGGTTCTCGACAGGGCGCTCGGGGTGGCGGGGACGGCGCGCAATCTGCGAACGACGCGGAAGCTCGCCGAGCTCACGGCCTAGTGCGGAGTCGACGGTGCGGCGCCGAGTCCGCGGCTGACCGCGGCGGGCGGCAGGTGCGGCTGAGCTTGCAGGTCGACGCGGCGGGCACCGCAGGCGTCGCACCGCACGTACGACAGGATGCCCTCGCTCGTGCGGTGACGGGATTCGGTGAGCCACGCGTGCTCGTGGGTGGGAGTCGGGGTGGTCTGCCGGGGGATCGGGAGAGTGTTCAACGAGGTCATGAGACCAGCGTGATGTAATGGCCTTATGCATCTCAACCCTTACGGCGAGTACGCGGTGCTGCTGGCGACCTCTCTCGCGAATGATTGGCCCGCCGACCGCGCCGGCGTCGAGGAACGCACGATCGAGATGGGCATGACGATGACGTTCCCGCCCGCTGCCGACGACCATGCGCGGATACGGGAGGTGATCGACGATTGGCTCGCGATCGTCGACGCCACGGACGCGGATGCTCGGGCTGAACTGCTGAACGAGCAGCTCGCGAGAGCGGCGGCGTACCCGCGTCTCACGAACCACGACGGTGAGGGGTGGCACCTCCACTACCGCGACGATGTGCCGTCTCTGCCGTACGTGCTGCGGGCGATCATCAACCTGGGTACGTCGCTGCACCTGGTCACTCGCGGCATGAATCGTCTCGGGCGATGCGAGGCATCCCCCTGCACCAACGTCGTCGCCGACGTCACCCGCAACGGTCGGCAGCGTTTCTGCTCGGTGCGATGCGCGAACCGCGCCGCCGTACGACGGCATCGAGCCCGGGGCGGCGCCTGATCTCCGTCCCGGGCTCGAGTTCGTGGGCAGGCTACGCGGTCTGGCCTGCGTGCTTCCCCTCGCCGATCTCTTCGACGACCTTCGCGTTGAAGGCGGGCAGATCATCGGGTGTGCGGCTCGAGACGAGGCCCTCGTCGACGACGACCTCTTCGTCGACCCAGGTGGCGCCGGCGTTGCGGAGGTCGGTCTTCAGGCTGGGGTAGCTGGTGAGGGTGCGCCCCTCGACCACGCCGGCCTCGATGAGGATCCAGGCGCCGTGGCAGATGACGCCCACCGGCTTGTGCTGCTCGAAGAACGCCTTGGCCAGCGCGATCGACGCGTCGTCGAGACGGAGATTATCGGCGTTCACGACGCCGCCCGGCAGCACGAGCGCGTCGAAGCCCTCCGCCGAGGTGTCGGCGGAGGTGAGGTCGACCGTCTGCTCGTGACCGTTCTTGCCCGTGATCTTCCCCGCAGCGGGAGCGATGAGGGTGGCGCTGGCGCCCTCGGCCGTCACCGCGTCCCAGGGGCTCGTGAGTTCGCTGTCTTCGAACCCGTCGGTCGCCAGGAATGCCACTCGATTACCGGTGAGAGTTGCCATGGTTCGTCCTTTCGGGAGTGCGGAAGTGGATGCCTCGACTCTGCCCCGGGCGGCGGATGCGGGGAAGGGGGTGGCCAGTCGGCGGTGCGGGTGATAGTCCCCGCATCGTCGATGGCGGTGAGCGGTGCGAGACGGCGCCGATAGGCTCGCAGAATGTCGACCGACTCGCCCGCACACGCCTCTGATCTCGATCGTCTCCTCGTGCCGCCGACGGAGGCGTCGCAGCGTGCGATCGAGGTGGCGCAGCAGTGGTGCACTCCCGCCGTGTTCAACCATTCACTGCGCTCGTGGGTCTGGGCGAAAGCGCTCGCCGAAACGCTCGGCCTCGAGATCGACGAGGAACTGCTCTTCGTGGCATCCGTCCTGCACGACGTCGGGATCTCGCCCGCATTCGACAGCCACACCCTCGCTTTCGAGGATGCGGGCGCGGCGGTGGCCTGGGTGTTCTCGGCCGGCGCGGGCTGGTCGGCCGAGCGGCGCACGCGGCTGGGCGAGGTGATCCAGCGGCATATGTGGGTGAGCGTCGATGTGGATGTCGACCCGGAGGGCTTCCTGCTGGAGGCGGCGACGAGTCTCGACGTCGCGCACGCCGATGCGCACCTCTGGGACGTTCGGCTCATCGAGGAGGTCGTGGGGCGGGTGCCACGTCTCTCGTTCGCGGAGGAGTTCGCCGCGGCGATCGCCGAGCAGGCCGCGCGCAAGCCGTCGACGGCCGCTGCTCGTCTCGACGCATCGCGGCGCATCGTCACCGGTGAGGGAAAGTGGGAGATGTCCTCACCTTCCAACGAGCGGTGAGAATCATGCGGTGGGTCCCGTGGGGCTCGAACCCACGACCCGCGGATTAGAAAGGCCAACTACGATTTGAAGGTCCTGACTGATAATGACCACAGTCGACCGCTTAGACGTGGTTTCGCCCGGAATGGCCAGGGATGAGCTCACGTATTTGGTCAAGCAGCACCGCTTTGGTCTAGCCTGGTCGGGCGCGGTCAGATGAGGCGGCGCTGCGAGCGTCGTGAACCACAGCGGGCTGGGCGCTCACACACATGGACGGCGCAGTCGAGGCAACTTACCCTCTCGCGCCGTTTGCGTTGTGGCAGCCCGTCCTCGCCCGGCGGCACGAGTCGGCTAGAACCACAGCCGGAAGAGCTCGACCACGCCCCACACGAGCGCAGCTCCCAGAGCTGCAGCGACCGCGCCGACGATGATCTGTCCGACCACGCCTAAAGTGCTCGCTGCAGTGCGCTGGGTCCAGCTCGGCCCGACGGCTTCGCGTAGTGTCTGCGGCCAGCGCAGGAACCTCGCAACGACACCGACCAACCCTCGCTCATGCTTTACCGCGTCCTCATACCGAGTGCGCGCCTGTCCAATTGCAAGATCAACTGCTGAGACGGGTCTGATGCGGGAACAGGTGACAGTTCTGGTTAGGCCGCGAGGGCCAATTCTTCGTTCATGATGGTCTCGAACTCGACCGGCGTCAATCGGC